>CACGLS010000033.1 GCA_902573985.1 uncultured Pelagibacteraceae bacterium | reverse complement strand
AAACTTTTTCATTCATTTGATTTAGTAGGAAAAAGTTCTTCGATTTCAAAGATAAGAAAGATAATAGACAAGCTATCAACCTCTGAAAGTAGAGTTTTAATTACTGGACCAACTGGTTCTGGAAAAGAACTGGTGGCAAGAAAAATTCACAAAAATTCTTCGAGGGAAAAAGAACCATTTGTGATTATAAATGCATCTATACTTAAAGAAAGCACTTATGAAAAAGAACTTTTTGGAGAGGAGTTTGATGATGGAACTATATCATTTGGAGCCCTAGAACGGGCAAATAAAGGGACATTATTGATTGATGAAGTATCTGAAATACCTTATGAAACTCAAGCAAATGTATTAAGAGTTCTTATAGATCAAAAATTTAAAAGATTAAATGGGTCTAAAGATATAAACGTAAATATACGGTTGATTTCTTCAACCTCAAAAAATTTAGATGAATTAGTAAAATTTAAAAAATTTAGAGAGGACTTGTTTCATAGATTAAATGTAATGCCAATTGAAATACCTTCATTAAGTTCAAGAACTGAAGATATCCCAATGCTGATTGAATATTTTATGCAAAAACTTTCTGAGATAAATGGTGTTCATCAGCCAAAAATAGACACAAGGAATGATAATTTATATACTTACAATTGGCCTGGAAATGTAAGGGAATTGAGGAATCTTGTTGAAAGAATTACAATTTTATCTTCAAATGATACAAAAGAAAATACTAATAGATTAATCGAAGATATTTTAAAACCATCAACAATTAACAATAATAAAGATGATTTGCTTGAAAAGTCTTTTACATCACCTCTTAAAGAAGCACGTGAGTATTTTGAAAAAGAATACCTTACTACACAACTTAAAAAACATCATGGAAATATTTCTAAAACAGCTGATTTTATTGGTATGGAAAGATCCGCTTTGCACAGAAAATTAAAATCTTTGGGAATTAAAGGTATCAACTAAATGAATATAATAATATGCGGCGCCGGAAAGGTGGGTTTTTCCATTAGTAAACAACTTTCAGCGCAAGGACATTCTGTAACTGTTATTGACCAGTCTCCTGAAGACATAAAAAAAATCAATGATACCCAAGATGTTAAAGGTATTGTTGGAAGAGCAACTTTACCCTCTGTGTTAGAAAATGCTGGAGTTGAAAAAGCTGACATGGTTATCGCTGTCACAAGAAACGATGAGTCTAATATGATAATATGCCAGTTGGCTAGTTCTTTATTTAACGTTTCAAAAAAAATTGCCAGAATAAGGACAAAAGATTTTTTAGAGGGCAAATGGGGGAAACTTTATAATAAATCTAATATTCCTATAGATGTTATAATTTCTCCAGAATTAGAGGTGGCAAAATCACTATATAGAAGATTAGAAGCGCCAGGAGCGCTCGATAATGTTCCTTTTGCGAATAATAAAGTAAAGATGTTAGAAATTTCAATTGAAAAAAATTGTCCGATTAAAAATATTCCCCTTAAAAAATTAACTGAAAAATTTCCAGATTTTAAAGCAAACATTGTTGGAGCTTTAAGAAAAGAAAAATTTATATACTTAAAAAAAAACGATCAAATTCTTGAAGATGATAATGTTTATGTTGTCGTAAGCAGCGATCAACTTAATCAGATATTAAAAGCATTTGGTCATGATGAAAAAATTTCAAAGAATGTGCTAATTATCGGCGGTGGAAATATTGGATTAAACCTTGCTAAGATGTTAGAAACAAATTTTCAAGATTTAAGAATTAAGATAATTGAAAAAAATAAAATTAGAGCAGAAGAAATAGCTAATGAATTATCATCGTCTATTGTAATCAACGGGGATGCACTCGATGAAGAAATACTTAAAGAAGCAAATTTAGAGGGATCAGAAACTGTTTTAGCTTTAACTAATGACGATGAAAATAATATGATGGCTTGCGTTTTAGCCGAAAAGTCAGGTCAAAAAAAAAGAACTATAGCAATTGTAAATAAGTCAAATTACAACCTGTTGCAAGACTCACTCAATATAGATGATCTTGTCGATCCTAGAATGACTACTGTCTCTAGAATCATGGAGCATGTGCATAGAGGCACAATCGGAACAGTATATTCGGTATTAGATGGAAAT
>CACGLS010000032.1 GCA_902573985.1 uncultured Pelagibacteraceae bacterium | reverse complement strand
GAAAAAAAAAGATTAAGTACTTCTCTGTTGGTAGACCTAACACTAATTAAGTTCAAATATAGCATCAACTTCCACAGCAACTCCTAGGGGTAAACTATTCACGCTCACAGCAGCGCGCGTGTGTTCACCTTTTTTATCAAAAATTTTTGCAATAATATCTGAAGCGCCATTAATAATTTTTGGCTGATCTTTAAAATCATCTGTAGAATTAACATAACCTGTTAATTTTATACAAGATTTAACTTTTTCTAAATCTCCTCCACAAGCATTTTTAACATGTGCAACAATACTTAAACCACATCTTTCGGCAGCTTTATAACCTTTATCTAAATCTAAATCTTTTCCAATCTTACCTGTTATAAGTTTTGTATTTTCATCGATAGATACTTGACCAGAGATATATAATAGTTTTCCAACTATCTTAGTAGCAACATAGGCTCCAACTGGAGCTTTTGGTTCAGGTAACTTTATATTTAAACTTTTTATTTTGTTTTCAATAACGCTCATTTTCTTTTACCTTTTTTTTTAGTTTTATCGTATTCTTTTCTTTTTTCAATTAATATAAGCGCTTCTTCCATAGTAAGTTCATTTGGATCTTTTTCTTCTGGTATAGTTGCATTTAGAGATTTATATTTTATATAAGGACCATATTGTCCTTTCATAATTCTGACAGGTTTTTTATCTTCAGGATGTTCACCAAGATCTTTAATAAGTGAAGAAGAAATCCTTCCAGGTTTAGCTTCAGCAATTAATGTAATAGCTCTATTTAAACCAATTGAAAAAAGATCTTCAACATTTTCAAGTCTTGCAGATTTATTTTCACATTTAAGATACGGGCCAAATCTTCCAGAATTTAATGTTATATCTTGACCATTTTCAGGATGTTGACCTAAAACTTTTGGAAGTGAACACAAATATTTAGCTTTATCCAAATCAACACTATCAACTTCAATTCCTTTTGGAATTGACACATTTTTAAGATGATCATTCTCATTTTTTTTCTTTCTACCTTTTTTCTTTTTTGTTTCTAATTCCTCCTCTTCTTTTTCAAATTGCAAGTAGGGGCCAAATCTACCATTTTTTAAATATATATCTTTACCTTTTTCATTTTGACCCAGTAATTTAGGCTCTGCTAAATTATATTGAGCTGCAGCTTTAGCTTTAGATAAAGGTCTAGTAAATTTACATTCAGGATAATTTGAGCAACCTATAAAAGCTCCACCTCTAAAACTATTTTTAAGACTTAATTCTCCATTGGAACACAACTTGCATTTTCGATCGATTGCGTCTTTATCATCTCTTTCAAAAATTAAAGCCCCTAAACTCTCATTTAATAAGTCTAATACTTCTCTAGTTCTCTTTTCTTTAACTTTTCCCACATTTTCATAAAAATCTTTCCAAAAATTATTCAAAACTTGAACCCATTCAATTTTACCACTAGTGATTTCATCTAGCTGATTTTCTAGGTCCGCAGTAAAATTATAATCTACGTATTTAGAGAATAATTTCTCTAAAAAAGCTGAAATTAGCTTGCCTCTATCAGTTGGATTAAACCTTTTATTAATTAATTCCACATAATTTCTAGTTGATAATACCGAAATAATACTAGCGTAAGTGGAGGGTCTACCGATGCCTAACTCCTCCATCTTTTTTACTAAACTAGCTTCAGAGTAACGTGGCGGTGGATCTGTAAAGTGCTGCTCATCATGTAACTTAAGTATGCTAATTTCTTCGCCAACTTTGACTTCAGGCAAAATATTCTTTGCATCTTCGTCAGTTTCTTGAACTTGATAAACTTTAAGAAATCCATCAAATTTTACTACTGAACCGCTAGCTCTAAAGTTAATTTTATTATCAATTGACGAAATAATTATCGTATTTCTATCAAATTCTGCTGGTGACATTTGAGATGATAAGGCTCTACTCCAAATTAATTCATAGAGTTTAAATTGATCTTCATTTACATATTTTTTGATGTCAGAGGGTTTTCTACTTATATTAGTTGGTCTAATTGCTTCATGAGCTTCTTGAGCGTTCTTTGCTTTTTTTCCAGTATAGCTATTCGGTGCCTCTGGCAAATATTTATCACCATAATCATCATTAATGAATTTCCTAAAATCTTC
>CACGLS010000031.1 GCA_902573985.1 uncultured Pelagibacteraceae bacterium | reverse complement strand
TTCTTGCGAAATTAGAAAATTCATTTACTAAATTTTCAATATCTTTAATTTGTCTATTAATTGTTTCTAAGTATTTTTCGAACTCTTGACCTTGATTAATTTTATTTTTATATTTTTCTCTTAAACTATCAATAGATAATTGAATAGGTGTTAATGGATTCTTAATCTCATGAGCTAATTTTCTTGCAACAGTTTCCCATGCTTCATATCTTTCATTTATTAATAATCTGTTCTGCTGTTCTTTTAACCTTTCAATCATTGAATTAAAATTTTTATTTAGTTGCTTTAATTCTTCATCGGTTTCCATCTCAGGAACTTTAACATCAAGCGCGCCCTTACTTATTGAGTCCGAAGCATTAATTAAATTTACTATTGGTTTAGTTAATCTAGAAGCAAAAGTAATTGCAATAGATGTTGAAAGGAATAAAAGTAAAGTTACTACAATGATATAAATTATTGCAAAAGTTATTTTAATACCAGTCTGGCTATTTTCAACAGAGTAATAAAAACTTACTGCTTCTTCAGTTTCATTAAGATATCTTAAAATTTCTGGGTCAATATTTCTGGAAATATAAAGATATGTATCTACTAATGAAGACAATTTAGTCATTACAGAGGTTTTATTTTCAAGATTGTTTGAAACAAAAACTGGTTTTCCCTCCAAAACTTGTGAGTAATCTTCATCTGAAGGGATTACAAATTCCTCAGTGATATCTGTAACATCGGATAAAAGTATATTTCCAAGGCTATCTACTAGATAGACGTCGTCTATTCTTCTGAGTAATTTCTCAGCACGCATTATATTTCTAAAACGATTGGGATTGGAATAGTAATCGCTAGATGCTCTATTTAAACCAACGCTCATTAAAATAACATCAGATAAAACATTTTCCTTACTTTCGTCCAAATAGTTCTTTGCTACATCAAATGAGTTATTTACAGCTTTTGTGATTTGTTTATCAAAATAATTTTGAATTCCAAAATTAAAAATAAATAATGAAAATATAGCAACAATTAAAGAGGGTATAACTGTAAATAAGGAGAATATAGAAATATACTTAAGATTTGTCTGAGCGCCTTTTTTATTTTTTTTACCTGTATAATAAAATCTATAGAAATTTTTAAAAATTAATCCAAAAAAAATTAGCAATAAAAAAATATCAATTATTAATAGTGTTTGTAAATTTTTATCCGTTAATTGAACGAAACCTTCGTTTATAAAAGTAAGAAACGTTATAATCCCCATAAATATGCATAAAAATGAGGATAAAATAATCCAGTTGAAATTTTTAATAATTTTAAACATCTTAAATAACTACTAAATATCTTTATAAATATAATATAAGTTTATACCATGAGTTTTAATTTAATAATTCTAGCTGGAGGTAATAGTCATAGATTTAGGTCTAATATTGGCAAACCCTATCAAAAAATAGCAGGCAAATCATTAGTTGAGATAAATCTAAATAAATTAAGCAAATTTAAACAGATCAAAAAAATTGTACTTGTATATAACAAAAAGGACTCTAAACGAGTAAAATTACTTAAGCTAAAGAATACCAAGTTAATAACTGGGGGAAGAACCAGACAACAGTCTACTTTTAACGCTTTAAAATATTTAATAAAACAGAGAGTGTCTTCTAAGGTTTTGATACATGATGTTGCTAGGCCTAACTTTTCAACAAAACTAATAAGCTCTATTTTGAAAAATATGAAAAATGCAAGAGCAGTAATACCTAAAATAAAAATTCAAGATGCAGTAAAACAAATTATAGAAACAAGTAAAAATGAATATATCATCGGAAAAAAAAGAGATAATTTATTTTTAACTCAAACTCCTCAAGCTTTTAATTTAAAGGATATTTATCTTTTACATAAAACTAATTATAATAGATATAAAGATGATGATATTTCTTTGTATATGGATTTAAACAAAGTAAAATTCATTGAAGGTGAAAAGAATAATTTTAAAATTACTGATAAATCAGATCTTGAAATTCTGAAAAAAATTTATAAATCCAAACAAAGTGTGGGAATAGGATTTGATGTTCATAGACTTGTTGCAAAAAGAAAACTTTTTTTAGCTGGTTTAAAAATTAAGTCTAAAGTAGGAACACTAGGACATTCAGATGGTGATCCTGTTTTACACTCTATCACTGATGCAATTTTAGGAGCATGCCAGATGGGGGATATTGGTCAAATGTTTTCGGATAAAAGTAAAAAATTTAAAAATATTAGATCAACTATTTTACTTAAACAAGTACTAGATAAGATAAAGTTAAAAGGTTTCTTTATAAATAATATTGATATTAATATTATTACTCAAACACCTAAAATCAAAAATATTAAAAATAAGATGATCGAAA
>CACGLS010000030.1 GCA_902573985.1 uncultured Pelagibacteraceae bacterium | reverse complement strand
GAAAAAGAAGGATTAAGTATTGTAAACATCATGTTGTACATTCTAGGTGCTATCGCAGTTATTGCTGCTGGAATATATTTCTTTATGAGAAGAGAGCCAGCTCCACAAAGTGCAGCAGATATTGCAAGAGCTCAATCACAGGAACCAAATCCTGAACCGCAGCCAGAACCTGAACAACCAGTTCAAGAGGAAACACCAACAGAAACTACTCAAGAAGAACCTCAATCAGAAAATACAGACCAATCATCTAATAAAGATGACGGTAATAAAAATTAATTTAAAGTTGTAGCTAGTCTAATTAACATTCTCAAAACTGATAGCACTATATAAACTTGCGCTATTGTACCCCAAGCCCATTGGTTTTTTTTTGGTTTGAATTTTGATGCAGATCTCCATGTACCTACCATTGCCCATATAAGGTAAATAAATTGTAAAGGAACAAATATAAATATAGCAGAACTAGTTTCAGGAAGCACAAATGCAGGAAGGCTTAAAATTGTTCCTCCAATAAAATAAACTACCCAAAAACTTGTTCCTAATGACTCATTTCCATTCCAAAAATTACTAATATAATTTTGTTTTTTTCTTTTTTGCATTTTTATTAAGAATTTATTTCAAATATTGATTAAAATCCAACAAATATAATCGAAATTTTTCTTGAATTTTATTAAATTTTTTGAGAGCGTGGAGTATGAAATCAATAATGCAAGGTATAGGCGGGATATTAATTATATTCGCTATAGCAGACTTCGGCTTATCATATTTAGGATATAACCTTACTCCATTTTTACCAGATGGTATTTCCAGATTCAGTCCTATCATAATAGGCTTAATCGGTGGAGCGCTTTTAAAAGCTGACTGGAAATAAAATTTAATCCTGATAATGAAATTTATTCCATCATTATTATTAATAATATTTTTTTACACAAATAGTTTTGCTGTTGAACAAAAAAAAATCACTGATGATGAACAATGGTCTAAAAAGGTTGAAACACTTAATTGGAAAAATTTAGAGCAAAAAGAACATTCTAAAGAAATTAAAAAAGCAAATGCTAGTATCTTAATTTTAGAGGAAGAAATCTATTTAGATAATTTTAAAGATATAAACCAATATAACTGGTGGAATACAGGTCTTGCTGCAGAAAAGGAATCTGTAATGTTAATAAGAGGTGTTGGTTACACTATATATTTAGATTATGTTGATGAGGGTTATATTAAATTGGATGATTGGGAAAAGGTAAACTCTACTAATTTTTTAAAACAGATGAATGAAACAGCAAAAAGTAATGCAGAATATTTAAAAAAGATAAATTTAGACTACACCACTAAAATAGATTGGATATTCAAGCCAACTCTTAATAAAGAAAATAATTCAGTAAGTTATTCGTACAAGGTTACTTGGAATTCGGGAATAGAAACTATGGAGTCAAAAAATTTAATTCTAGGGAAAAAAGGTCATTTAGAAAGCGCATTTGTAATTAATTATCGAGAAGATTTAAATTTTAAAGAAGAATCTGAATTTTCTAAAGATTTTGTTAATGGAGTTATTTTCCAAGAGGGATTTAAACACTCTGATTATAAACCTGGTGACAAAATCGCTGCCGCTGGAATAGGTGGGTTAGTAGCAGGATCGTTAGGTGTAAAAGCTTTGGCTAAAACAGGTTTACTTGCTAAATTACTTAAATTCTGGTGGATATTATTAGCGCCATTAGCTTTTTTAGGGAAATTCTTAAGTGGAAAAGAAAGTTCACCAAATACTTCCTCACCATCAGTAAAAAGACGTAGAAGAAAAAAATAAAATGTACTTTTTGTACTTATTGGCTGCAATATTACCAGCCGTAGTTTTAGTCTTGTATGCTTACAAACAAGATCAATTTCCAGAACCGCCAAGAATAGTTTTTAAAACATTTCTTTTTGGATGCGCTACTATTTTAGCTATAGATATAGTTATTCCATTATTGGATGATTATAGTAAAGAATATTTTAAAGGTGAGACTTACTTATTTTTTCAAAATTTTATTAGAGCAGCTTTTGTTGAAGAGTTTTTTAAAGCTTGTGTAATTATTTTTTATTGTACTCGTAAAACAGCCTTTGACGAGCCAATGGATGGAGTGATTTACGGAATAGCGGCATCTCTAGGATTTGCAGCGTATGAAAATATTGATTACGTTTTATATTTTGAGAAGGATCCTTCATTTGATATTGCTTTAGTGAGGGCTTTTACAGCAATACCAATGCACGCGTTATGTGGAATCATAATGGGATTTTTAATTTCCCAAAGTATATTTGAAAAAAAACACAATTATTTAAACTTATTTTTAGCACTTTTCATTCCAGTGGGTATGCATGGTTTATATAATTTTAGTTTTTCAAGCACATTGGTAAGTTATCAAGTTGC
>CACGLS010000029.1 GCA_902573985.1 uncultured Pelagibacteraceae bacterium | reverse complement strand
AGCTTAAAGAGAATAAAGCTCGAAATGAGGCAACAATCGAAGGTATAGAAAATAGAAAAAAAGATTTACTTTATTCTGTAAAAAATGAATTAAATATTGATAACGAAACAGCAATTTTACCTCAATCAGATCTAAATAATATCGAACTAGAGAATTTACCAAGCATAGAAGAGCAGACCGAAAAAATCGAAAGAACAAAAAAACAAAGAGACTCACTTGGCTCAGTGAATCTTAGGGCCGATGAAGAAACCAAAAAATATGAAACAGAGATAAAAAAAATGGAAGACGATAGAGCTGATCTTTATTCAGCAATAGTTAAATTAAAAACTAGTATTAATGAACTTAATCAAAAAGGAAGAGAACGTTTATTGGATGCCTACACTAAAGTTAACAGGAAATTTAATGAAGTTTATACTAAGCTCTTTAATGGAGGTGCAGCGAAAATTGAGCTAGTTGATTCGGACGATCCCCTCGAAGCGGGCTTAGAAATGTTTGTTTCGCCACCTGGAAAAAGACTTCAATCTATCACTCTTTTGTCTGGTGGAGAACAAGCATTGACTGCATTATCTTTGGTCTTTGCAGTTTTTTTAGTGAATCCATCTCCAATTTGTGTTTTAGATGAAGTCGATGCTCCATTAGATGATGCAAACGTAACAAGATTTTGCGGACTTTTAGATGATTTAACAAAAATTACAAACACAAAATTTATAATTATTACTCACCATGCTCTAACAATGTCTAGAATGGATAGATTGTACGGTGTAACAATGGCAGAACAAGGTGTAAGTCAATTGGTTTCCGTAGACTTACAAAGAGCTGAGGAATTAGTAGCCTAAAAATTATAATGACAATGCCTGATGACTTTAAAACTCGCCTTAAAATTGCAAAGTCTAAAATAAAAAAAAAATTAGACAATGATGTTGAAAAAAGAGGATCTTTTATGGGCAATGCCTTTAAATTAGGTACTGAACTGGTTGCTGCTGTAACAGTTGGGACAATTATTGGGTTTATTTTAGATAGCTGGTTTGATACTAAACCATGGTTAATAGTAATTTTCTTTTTTTTGGGAGCAGCGGCAGGTATGCTTAACGTCATTAGGGCCGCTAACAGAATGCAGAGAGAGGACTAAAAAGATTATATGGCAAGCAATCCGATGCAACAGTTCGCTGTCCACAGAATTGGACCTGAAATCAAAATTGCAGGTATTGATTTATCTTTCACAAATGCAAGTTTGTTTATGGTAATAAGTGCCTTTATTATTCTATTGTTTTTATTTTTAGGTTCCAAAGAAAAAAAAATTATTCCAGATAAAATTCAATTAATTGCTGAGATATCTTATAGCTTTGTAGCTAAGATGATAAGTGATACCGCAGGTTCAAAAGCGAAACCTTACTTTCCGTTTATATTTAGTCTTTTCATGTTTGTGTTATTTTGTAATATGGTTGGTATGCTTCCCTACTCGTTCACTGTTACAAGCCACATCATTGTAACTCTTATAATGGCTGTTTTTATATTTGTAGCAGTTACTATAATTGGTTTTTTAAAGCACGGTTTCAAATATTTGAGTATTTTTGTACCTAGTGGTGTACCAGTTGTACTTTTACCTTTAATTACCATTATAGAAATTATCTCTTATTTAAGTAGACCAGTAAGTTTATCTGTTCGATTATTTGCAAATATGATGGCTGGTCATACAATGTTAAAAGTATTTGGCGGTTTTGTAGTTAGTTTAGGAATATTGGGTGGATGGTTACCACTTAGTTTTTCAGTTGCATTAACAGGCTTGGAAATTCTAGTTGCGTTTCTACAAGCTTATGTTTTTGCAATTTTAACCTGCATCTATTTAAATGATGCATTAAATTTACACCATTAAAAAAAAGGAGGAAAAATGGAGTTAGAAGCGGCAAAAATGATTGGAGCAGGTCTTGCTGCAATCGCATTGGCTGGAGCTGGAGTTGGTATCGGAATTATTTTCGGTAACTATCTTTCTGGCGCAATGAGGAATCCATCTGCAGCTCAAAAACAATTCCCTAACTTGTTATTGGGATTTGCTTTAGCAGAGGCGACAGGATTATTCGGGCTTGTTGTAGCTTTAATTATTTTATTTGCTTTTTAGTAAATCAAATATGAAAAGTTTTATAGGGTTATTAGTAGCTTTTGTAGCTTTGAACCACGATTTGTATGCAGCTGAGGCTGGGATGCCTCAGTTGGATACAACTTATTGGGCTTCACAAGCGTTTTGGTTGGTTTTGGTTTTTACAATACTTTACGTTTCAATTTCAAAATTTTATTTACCTAAAATTAAAAGCAACTTAGATGATAGAGAAAATAAAATTAAAGAGGATATAGAAAATGCAAATAGATTTAAAGATCAGTCTGAAGCAAGATTAAAAGAGTACGAAGTCATTTTAGAAAATGCTAAAAAAGAAGTTTCTAAAATACATTTTGATTCAAAAAGTATATTAGACAAAACTATTAAAATTAAAAAAGAGGCTATGGATAAAGAGATCGAAAAAGAAATTTCAAAAGCACAAATAGAAATTGCCGAGCTTAAGAAAAATTCTATATCTTCTATTCAAAATATTTCAGAAAATATTGCAGCAAATATAATT
>CACGLS010000028.1 GCA_902573985.1 uncultured Pelagibacteraceae bacterium | reverse complement strand
GTTCTCGTTTTTTTTTTGTATCATCATTTCTCATAATTATAGATTAATACTTCTTTAAAAGTTTTAATTGTATTATCATTGAAGCTTATATAATTACTTTTTATATTAAAGCTTTCATATTTTTTTGACCAGTCTGTTAAGATTTTGTTTTTCTTTCCTCTATATTCTATCACGTTCGAAAGTGCCCATTTTACTTTTCTTTTATTTAATTCGTCAAGTTTTTTAAGAAGTTCAATTTCTTCATTTTCATTCCAATACTTGTTGTACTCTCCAGCTGTGATTAAATATGGAGGATCGCAATATAAAAAATCATATTTTCTAAAATTTATTTTACTAAGAAATTTTTTATAATCTTGATTATAGAACTTTACTTTTTTATTTTTGATAACTTTAAAATAATTATTCAAAGCAGTTACAGTATTTTTATTAAAATCAACATTACCAACTGGTAAGTTAAATTTACCATTTGAATTAAATCTTAATATTCTATTAAAACCTAAAATCAGTAATATATACAAAGACAAGTAATCTATTTTAGTATTATTATTAAAATCATTCTTTAATTTTGTATATCCCTGCTTATTGAATTGAGCATAGTAAGTTTTAATAAATTTTTTTCTAAGATTTTTAGGAATAATATCTTCTTCATAAGATCTAGATAATTCATATTTTTCTAAAGTGTTTTTAACTTTTTTAAAAAAAATATCTGGTGATTTACTAGATTTTATTAAATGTTTATGAAGACCTACTAAATACTTATCCCTATCATTTAAAAAATATTTATTTGCATTAATATTAAGAAATACACTACCACCACCGGTAAATGGCTCAACAAAATTATTGATTTTTTTAGGAAATTTATCTTTAAGTTGATCAAGAAGTTTGAATTTATCTCCCATGTAAAATAATGGAGATCTAAAATTATTAGTCTTCATATTTTTGTAATAAATAAATATTCATAATGGTTATCAAAATTTGTTTTTCCTGCATTGAAATAATTGTGACTTTTTTTAAATATTTTAGTCCTACCTTTTTTTTTCATTGTGCTTAAAATTTGATCTAAAGTAATTTTATTTTTTGATGATGAGCTTTTTGATTTGTATGTATTATTATAAGATACGACAATATAATTAGAATTAATATTAGTAATTAATTCTTGAAATTTTTCAGGTGCTTTTGTTTTGCAATATTCACTCATATTTTCTGGTTCTGGTTTCAATGCTTCACCGAATAATTTTGGTTTTTTCCATTGCACTAAGTTTTCTAAAACATGATAAAATCTACTATACTGTCTTGAGTTGTATGGTGGATCTATATAACAAATATCAAATTTTATTTTCTTTACTAGCTCATTTGCATCTTCTCTAAAAATTTGAATTTTTGAAGTATGTTTAATTGGCTCAATTAGTTTAAACATGAATTTATCTTTTATCTTAATTTTTTTTCTAAATGCATCGTAATGCCCAACTGTATTTGCTGACTTATCTGCAGAGTATAAAAGAGATGTTAGTAAAATATTTTTTTCATTATTGTTGCAATTTTCATTATCTATTTTATCTCTTAAAAAACCTATAAGTTTTGCATCATTTAAACTAAAAAATTTTCCCCCAAAGTTTTTGTCAAAATAATTACTAGGAATTTTCTTTAAGTTTAAAGCTTTATATTTTTTTGAAATTTCAATTATCTTTTTTTTGTTAAAATTTTTTGAGTCAAAAAAAGCTTTGTAAATAATATTATTTGAAAATAAAAGATCATTAATAATTAGTTTCTTTTTATCTGTAAACTTTTCTGCAACGCAACCAGTTCCTGCAAAAAGATCACAAAAAGAATCATTTTTTTTTGCTTCATCTTCAATAGTACTTTTTATCCAATTTAGAAGTTTAAATTTACTTCCAGTGTAACGTCTATTATTTATTTTGAAATAGCACATGTTTTTTGATTATATTTTAGAATCATTAAAGTTATATAATAAATTATTCTATCTCTCTAACGTCTAGTCTACGTCTAGTTTGAATGAATTTATTATTCATATTTTCCAATAAAAATAATTTAAGATTTTCTTAAAGTGTAGGATTTAATGCGATTTAAGACTGTATAAGACTGTGTGAGACTATAAAATATCTCTAAACTAGGTTTTTTAAGTCCTTTGTGTCTACCAATTTCACCACGAGGGTAAAAGTTGTTTTCATGGATATTTAATGAAGAATTTATTATTGAGCAAGAAAATAATCAATTATAATATTTCTTGCTATTTCCTCAAAGCTAACCTTTATGTAGTCTTGGTTTAAATCTATTAATAAAAAGTTATAAATTATTTTTTAATGGCAATATATCTTCATTATTTAAAAGAAATCTTATTTTAAAGTAAAACAATAAACTTTGTTTCCAGATTTTTCGTATGCTGGAACCAAGATGTATTGTTTATTATCAATTGTGAAAATTGTAGGTGGTGCTGAACCAGGAGCATCCAACTTGAAACTCCATAATTCATCACCAGTTAAACTATCATAAACTCGGAATAAATTGTCATCTGTACCAGATGCAAATATTAAATTTCCAGCTGTCGCAGTGATGCCAGCTCTATTGCTTGATCCTGTATTAAATATATTTCTCTTTTCTAATTCTTTAATAGTGCCAAAAGGTTTTTGCCAAATAATTTTTCCACTATTTAAATTTAAAGCTGTGATAGCGCCCCATGGTGGTTTAATCGCTGGATATCC
>CACGLS010000027.1 GCA_902573985.1 uncultured Pelagibacteraceae bacterium | reverse complement strand
TAAACCTTTCACATTCTGTAACGGTAATTTGTTATGAAATTTTTAAGATTTTTAATATTGGTAAATTTAATAATAAAAGAAGCGGTGTTAAAATATCCTCTAAATCAAAATTATCATCAGTAGTAAATCATTTGGTAAATTTACTAGATGCTAAAAATTTTTTCTTACCGCATGAGAAAAAACAAGCTATGATACTAAACATAAACAGTCTAATTTATAGATTGGAACCAAACGACAAGGAATTGAGGATTTTATCAAGTATTATAAGCTCCTTAAGCAAAAAAAATCATTAAACCTTAATTGACAAATGTTTTTGAAACCTTATAAACACTCAACAACAAAATATGACTAAAAGACTAAAATCAAAACATAAAGTTGATCGAAGATTAAAAGCAAATATTTGGGGTAGACCAAAAAGCCCTTTTAACTCCAGGGCATATCCTCCTGGTCAACATGGTCAGAATAAAAAAGGTAAACCCACAGATTTCGGAGTTCAACTACAAGCAAAACAAAAACTAAAAGCTTATTATGGAAATATAAACGAAAGACAATTTAGAAACATATACAGAAAAGCTTTATCTAAAAAAGGTGACACTACTGAAAATTTAATTGCTTTATTGGAAAGTAGACTTGATACCGTAGTTTATCGGGCAAAATTTGCACCTACTGTTTTTTCAGCAAGGCAAATGATTAATCACGGTCACATAAAAGTAAATAAAAAAAGAGTAAATATCTCAAGTTATCTAGTCAAGGACACAGATTTAATAGAAGTAAGAGAAAAGTCTAAAAATTTGACGGTTATAGATGGTTCTTTACAAAGCAAGGAGAGAGACGTTCCGGAATATATTCAGTTAGATGACAAGAATAAAACAGTTAAACTTGTAAGAAAACCAAAGTTTTCAGAAGTTCCTTACCCCGTCGTTATGGAGCCTAATTTGGTTATTGAATACTATTCTAGATAATCTTAAATTATTTTTTTTTCTGTTAAAAGCTTTTTCAATTCACCTTTTTCAAATAATTCTTTTACAATGTCGCAACCTCCTATAAATTCACCTTTTATATAAAGTTGCGGTATAGTTGGCCAATCACTAAAATCTTTTATCCCTTGTCTCAAATTTTCGTCTTCCAAAACATTTACTCCCTGGAAACCTACCTTTAAATGCTTCAGAAGATTTGAAACTGTCATTGAAAACCCGCATTGTGGAGAGTCAGGTGTACCTTTCATAAACAAACAAACATCATTTTCATTTATTAAATTAGTAATTTTTTCTTTCATTTCCATTATTTTCCCTCTGTAGTAAGTGCTAAAGCATGTAATTCATTACCCATTTTTCCTTTTAAAGATTTATAAACAAGTTTGTGTTGCTCAATTTTAGTCATATTATTAAATTGAGATGATTTTATAGTTGCTGAATAATGATTTTTATCTCCTATTAAATCTTTAATCTCAATTGAAGCATCAGGTATTGCATCCTTAATTAATTTTTTTATTTCATCAACAGGTAATGGCATTAATAATTATTATACCATTGATTATTAATTTTAATCAAATCTTTAGTGTTAATTCTTAATTCACCTTCAATTTCAAAGAATTGTTCTTGTGTAAAACCTATTTTTTCATGATAAATATTATTTTCTTTCATAATTTTCTCAACTTTTAATAGATTTTTTGATTCGACCTCTATTATATATCTAGCCTGGTCCTCCCCAAAAAAATAAGTGAACAAATTAGTTAAATTTTTTGGCTTATATATTTTTGCTCCTAAATTTGATGAAATTATCATTTCAGAAATAGCAGTTATCAATCCACCATTAGATAAATCATGAGACGACATTATTAAATTTTTTTCTATTAAATTTAATAAACACTCACCATTATTTCGTTCATTTAAAAGATTTACTTCTGGAGGCATTCCCTCTGTTATTGAATAATTTTCCTTCAAAAAACAGCTTTGTCCAAGGTGACCAAAAGTTTTTCCTATTAAGATTATATTACTTTTATCACTTTTGAAACTATGGCTAATCGGTTTTGTTAATTTTCTAATCAAACCTACACCACCAATTACTGGAGTTGGATAAATATTTTTTTTATTTGTTCCGTTATAAAATGATACATTACCTGAGACGACAGGATAATTTAAAAACTCACAAGCTTTCTTGATTCCTTGTAAACTTTCTGCAAACTCTCCCATAACTTCAACATTTTCAGGGTTACCAAAATTTAAACAGTTTGTAATGGCCAAAGGCTTTGCTCCTACAGCTATTAAATTTCTCCAATTTTCGCAAACGATTTGCTTACCACCTGTAAAAGGATCAGATTTGCAATAATTAGCTGACGAGTCCACCGAGACTGCTATTGCTTTATTCTTATTGTGGATTCTTATAATTGCTGCATCAGACCCAGATTTTTGAGCAGTATCACACATTACACTTTGATCATATTGATTTGTAATCCAACTCTTATTTGAATGATTTGGGCTCGATAAAATCTTTATCAAAGCATCTTCAATTTTTACTCTCTTTAAATCTTTTAAATTCAATTGTTTTTTTTTAGTCTTTTTTTTAATCCATTTTCTATTATATATAGGTGCCTTTGTTGATAATGCCTCAATGGGTATCTCTCCCAGTATTTTATTTTCATATTTTAATGTAAGATTATTGGTGTTTGTAGTTTTTCCGATTATAATAAAATCTAAATCCCATTTTTCGAATATTTTTTTTGCACCTTGTTCTTTTCCATCCTCTAAAATAATAAGCATCCTTTCTTGGCTTTCAGATAGCATCATTTCATATGCTGTCATATTCTCTTCTCTGCATGGAACTTTATCCAGATTTAA
>CACGLS010000026.1 GCA_902573985.1 uncultured Pelagibacteraceae bacterium | reverse complement strand
AGGCATTTATTGATAAATATTTTACAATATGCTGGCAACATTGGTTTAGGCTCCAAATTCCATTTTTAGTCAGGCATAGATCTTTTTATGGTGATTTAGAAACGTGGAATGTATGGGGCGCAATAGGTATTTCTCAATTTACCGATTATTCAAAACAAGTAAAAAATAGAGTTGTAGAGGACCCAAGAACTTATGCAGACTTATATTTGCATCTTTTAAGACATACTCCTAAAAATGGAATAAATGCATCTTCTATATCTGAAATTTCAAATATCCCAAGAGCTACAGTAATTAGAAAATTAAAATATCTTGTTAAGCAAAAATTAGTTACAAAAAATAAAAAGCTTGAATATATGCTTTTACCATCTCCTAAAAATATCAAATCCTTTGAAGAAAACTACATGCATAACCAAAAGCATAAATCTGGTTTTGTAACTGTAATTTTTGACCTCATGAAAAACTCTTCCTTTAAAGTAGAATAGGAGCTTATAAAATTATGGAAATCGTAACTACGATAGCACCCGTTTGTCTTGCCATAATAATGTTCGGTTTAGGTCTTGGCTTAACGATTGGGGATTTTACAAGGGTCTTAAAAAATCCAAGAGACTTCTTAGTAGGTTTTGTATGTCAGGTTATTTTGCTTCCAATAATTGCTTTTATTTTAATTAATATTATTTTACTTCCACCAGAAATAGCTTTAGGAGTTATGGTAATAGCTGCAGCACCAGGAGGAGTAACCTCAAATATTCTTACTAAGTTTGCCGATGGAGATGTTGCTCTATCAGTCAGTTTGACAGCGATTGTAAGTTTATTAAGTATTTTGATTGTTCCATTTATAGTCTTTAATTCGGCTGCATATTTAGGGATTGAAACAGCAAAAAATATATCAATGCTTAATATAGCATTGAAAATGTTTTTTGTAGTAACTGTTCCTGTTATTTTTGGAATGATTGTAAGAAGTTTAATGACTAATTTTATTATTTCCAAAACTCTAATTATTCAAAGATTATCAGTAATTTTATTCTTAATAGTATTTATTGCAATTTGGGTAGAGGAATGGGATAGGATTGTTTCTTATATAACTAGAGCAGGTCTAATAGCTTTCATTTTAAATATGACTATGATTTTTGTTGGATATTATGTTGCAAAATTCTGGACATCAGGAATTGCGCAAAGAAAATGCATTTCATTGGAATGTGGCTTACAAAACGGAACTTTAGCAGTGTTTGTAACAACACAGTTATTTGATGAAATTGTATTCATGGTACCAACAGCAGCGTACGCTTTAATAATGTTTTGTACCTCTATTATTTTTGTTCTCATAGTAAGAAAAATCAATTAGATTATTAGAAAAAAAGGGCGAATGGTGGAACTGGTAGACGCGCCGGACTCAAAATCCGGTGGTAGCAATACCTTGAGAGTTCGAGTCTCTCTTCGCCCACCAAGTTATGGATATAAGTAAATTAAATAGTTTAGTTGAACTTTACTTTAAAAAGACAGAAGAAGTTGAGGGCAAAAGACCATTTTTAAAATGGCTTAAACCTGACAAACAAACCTATAATTGGGAAGATGTAACTGAAAGAATTTATAAACTTACTGCAAAAATTAAATCGTTAATAAAACAAGGTGATAGATGTTTAATACTTTCCGAGAATAGACCATATTGGTTAATGACCGATATTGCTATTATGAATGCAGGCGGTATTTCAGTTCCTATTTTTACAACTTATTCTGCAAACGATTATGAATATATTTTAAATGATTGTAAGCCTTCATTAATATTTGTATCAAATCAAGATCAATTCAATAAAATTAAAAAATTTATTAATAGCGATGTTAAGAAAATAATATCTTTTGAAAAAATAGATACTGATAGTTTGTTAATCAAAGAAATTTTAAATGAAGAAATAAATGAAAAAATAGTAAATAAAGATTTAAAACGAAATATGCCTGCTTGTATAGTTTACACCTCAGGTACATCAGGAAATCCTAAAGGAGTTGTTTTAAGTCATGGCGGTATTCTGTCAAACTGTGAAGGGGCAGTTGAGTTATTAGAAATTTTAACTAAAAAAAAAGATCCAATATTTTTGACTTGGTTACCTTTATCACATTCTTACGAGCACACAGTTCAATTCATACAAATCATAGTTGGGGCAAAAGTTTTTTATGCCGAAAGTTTAGAAAAACTGATTTCTAATATGGGAATTGCAAAACCAACAATCATGACAGCTGTTCCTAGATTTTACCAAAATCTTTTTACAAAAATAAATATGAATTTTGAGAAGCAATCCGGGTTAAAAAGAAAACTAATAAATCAGACTTTAATTTTGGGTAAAAAAACACTCAAAAAAAAGGAATTGAAATTTGGTGAAAAAATCACAAATTTTTTATGTGAAAAATTAGTAAGAAAAAAAATCAGAAATCAGTTTGGTGGCAATCTCCAAGCCTTCGTATCTGGGGGAGGGGCTTTAGATCAAAATATTGGAGAGTTTTTAAATTCTGTTGGTTTACCCACGCTACAAGGATATGGCCTAACCGAAGCCTCTCCAGTCGTAAGTTGTAATTTACCAGATTTAGTTAAGGTCGATACAGTAGGTCCTCCTTTCAGAACTAATAAAGTAAGAATTGCTGAAGATGGAGAAATTCTTATTAAGGGTGAAAACGTAATGCTGGGATATTGGAATTTAAAAGAAGAGACTGAAAAAGTAATTAAAGAAGGATGGTTACATACAGGTGATATAGGAGAATTTGACAATAATAACTATTTAAAAATTACAGATAGAAAAAAAGATATTATTGTAAATCTTGGTGGAGACAATATTTCTCCGAGCAAAATAGAAAATATTTTGTGTTTAAATGAAAACATTAAACAATCTTTTGTTTACGGAGATAAAAAAAATTATCTAGTTGCGTTAATTGTTAGTGAAAAGGGAATTAATAAAGAAAAAATTAAACTTATAATTGAAAACATAAATAAAAATTTAACATTAATAGAAAAAATTAAAAAATTTATCTTAATTTTCCAGGAGTTTACAATTGA
>CACGLS010000025.1 GCA_902573985.1 uncultured Pelagibacteraceae bacterium | reverse complement strand
TTTTGATTTAATTTTGTCTCCAGCAATTGGAGGAATTGTTGTTGGTTACGAAATAGGTAGAATATTAAAAAAGGAAACTATTTTCTCCGAGAGAGTTAATGGTGAGTTTAAATTGAGAAGGGATTTTAAAATAAAAAAAAATCAAAAAGTTTTAATAATCGAAGATGTAATTACAACTGGTAAGTCAAGTTTAGAATGTTCAAAATTAGTTTTAGAAAATAACGCGATAATAGCAGGATATGCCTGTATTATAGATAGATCTAATGGAAAATCTGAAATTAAAGATAAAATTGTCTCACAAATTCAGCTAAATATTCCAACTTATACAAAAGATAATTTACCTAAAAATTTGTCTAACACTAAACCAATAAAACTTGGAAGTAGAAATCTTTAATGAAAAAAATAAGACTTGGTGTAAACATTGACCATGTAGCTACTGTAAGAAATGCAAGAGGTGAGATTTATCCAAGCCCTTTGAAAGCTGCTTTATTAGCAGAAAAAAGTGGAGCGGACTCTGTTACAATACATTTAAGAGAGGATAGGAGACATATAAACGAACTAGATCTTAAACAAATTAAATCTAAATTAAGAATACCTTTAAATCTTGAAATAGCAGCAACTCAAGAAATGATGAAAATTGCCTTGAAAAGGAAACCACCATTTATATGTATAGTACCCGAAAAACGACAAGAAATTACAACAGAAGGTGGTTTGAATTTAAATCACAATAAGAAATTTTTAAAAAAAATTATTCATAAATTAAAAAAAAACAAATCTAGAATTAGTCTTTTTATTGAACCCAGTGAAAAAGATATAAAAGACTCAAATCTTTTAGGTGCAAATTGCGTAGAAATCCATACTGGAAAATTTTGCAATTTAGTAAATAAAAAAAAAAATTATAAATCTGAACTTAAAAAAATAGCAAACATAGTAGATATAGGAAATAATTTAGGTTTAGAAGTACACGCTGGGCATGGACTTACTTATGAGTCAGCGAAAATTTTATCTAAAATTTCAGGGATTTCAGAATTTAATATAGGACATTTTCTAGTAGGAGAGTCAATTTTTTTAGGAATGTCAAAAACAATTAAAAAGTTTAAAAAAATCATCAGACAATGAAAATATTTGGAGTTGGTACTGATATAATTAAAGTTAGTAGAATCGAAAAATTTTTAAATAATAAAAAATCATTACAAAGACTATTTAATAAAGATGAGATATTTTATTGTAAAAAAAAGAAAAAGTTCATAAATTGTTTTGCAAAAAGATTCGCGGCTAAAGAAGCATTTGCAAAAGCCTTAGGAACTGGAATATCTAAGGGGATCAATTTTAATGAAATTGTAATTTCAAACAAACCTTCAGGAAAACCTTTTATTAAACTTACCAAAAACTCAAAAAAAATTGTAGAAAAAAAATTGACTAAAAAATTTAGGGTTTTACTTTCGTTATCTGATGAAGAAAAATATGCAGTAGCATTTGTTACAATTTTAAAATGAAAAATAAAAAATTAAAACATATAATATTAGATAATATTAAAACATTAATAGGCGCTCTTTTAATTGCAGTTCTTATAAGATCTCTGATTATTCAACCTTTTTATATACCATCATCCTCTATGGAACCCTCGTTATTAGTTGGTGACAGGATATTTGTTTCTAAATTTTCTTACGGTTACAGTAAACACTCTTTCCCATTTAGTCCAAATTTTTCTAATAGTCGGTTTTTTTTTCGAGAACCAAAACAAGGAGACTTAGTTGTTTTTAAAACTCCTGCTGATAACAGAACGGATTATATAAAAAGATTAATTGGCTTACCAGGTGATGAGATTCAATTTATTGATGGTGATATTTTTATAAATAATAAAAAGATAATTAGAGAAAATACTAATACGTCTATAAAAATAAGATGTGGAAATTTTTTATTAGAAACAAAAAGCTTCATCGAAACTTTACCAAATGGTGTCAAACATATAGCTGTGTATAACAAAAACGGCACTTTAAGGAATACAATTAAATATAAAGTTCCCGATGGCCATTTTTTTTTGATGGGTGACAATCGAGATTGTTCAAAAGATAGTAGATTCTTAGACGATGTTGGTTATGTTAAAAATTTAAATTTAGTAGGAAAAGCAAAAATCATTTTTTTCTCTAATGATACTAATATTAATAGTTTATTAAAATTTTGGAATATAAAAGACTCATTTAGACTTGAAAGAACATTTAAAGAATTAAAATGAATAAATCTTTAAAAAATTTAGAGGAAATTCTTAATTATAAATTTAAAGATAAAAGTTTATTACAAAGGGCATTAACTCATAAAAGCTTCAATAGAAATACAAATAATGAAAAACTAGAGTTTCTTGGCGATAGAGTTTTGGGTTTGGTAATTTCAAAAAAACTTTTAGAGAAATTTCCTGATGAAAATGAGGGTATTATTGATAAAAAATTTGCAAATTTAGTAAATAAAAAAACATGCACAAATATTGCTAGTAAGTTAAGTCTAAAAAAATTTATTTACCTAGGTGCATCACATATAAATTTGGATAGATCAGCTGATAAAATCATAAGCGACAGCTTAGAAGCTATAGTAGGTGCAATATATATAGATGGAGGTTTAAAGTCATCAGAAAAATTTATATATAACTTTTGGGAATCTTTTTTAGAAAAGTCTATTGTAACTCAAATAGATTCAAAAACTAAATTACAAGAATATAGCTTAAAAAAATTTAAGAGATTACCTAAGTATACTTTTTTTAAAAAAACTGGACCTCAACACAATCCTATTTTCAGAACTGTGGTAGAGATTCCTGAGTCAAAAAAGATTATTGGAGTAGGATCATCGAAAAAAAATGCACAACAAAATGCAGCTGAAAAATTAATCAAAATTTTAAATATATGAACTGGGAAGATGAGTGCTATTTACTATCAAAAAGAAAATTTAGAGAAAATGCAAATATTATTAATATTTTTTCAAAATCAAAAGGTCGTATTTCAGGCGTTGTTTATGGTGGAACCTCACGGAAAGTAAGAAATTATTTGCAAATATCTAATAAGCTATTTGTTGTACATAATTCTAAAAATGAAAACAAATTAGGATACTTTAAAACCGAGTTGATTAAGCCAATTTCACCTTTATATTTTAATGATAAAGAGAGAATATCTGCTCTTCTTTCAATTT
>CACGLS010000024.1 GCA_902573985.1 uncultured Pelagibacteraceae bacterium | reverse complement strand
AATTATATCAAACTCGTTTATAGCATCATTAGTGTTTTTAAAAACTTTGGCTTTGTTAATTATATCGTATGCTCCAACAGAAGTGGTTTTTGTCTTATGATTTGGGAATGAAAACTTTGGTGAAACAATATTTAATTTACTAAAACCGAAATTTTTCATAGATCTTGCGCATGCGCCAATATTTTCGCCTAATTGAGGTTTAATTAATATAAACCCAAATTTATTTTTCATGTAAATTCGCGGGCGCTTTTTCTTTATAAAGTTTATAATCTAGACTATCGATTAATGCTTTGAATGAGGCTTCAATTATGTTTGGTGAAACACCTACGGTAAACCAACTAACTCCAGATTTATCTGTGCTTTCAATTAAAACTCTCGTGGTTGCTTCTGTGCCTGTGTTCAAAATTCTAACTTTATAGTCAAGTAATTTTAGATCAGCAAAAAAATTATAATACTTTGTGACTTTTTTAAAATTTGATCTTATCGCATTATCCAAAGCATTTACTGGTCCATTTCCCTCACCATAACATTCTATTTCCTTACCATCGATTAGAAAAACTACTCTTGCTTTAGTAATTATTTCTCTCTCTTTAGAAACATTAACATCATAACTTTTAACTTTTAAATATTCAGGAACTTTTCCTAATAATCTATTAGCTAATAATTCAAATGATGCATCAGCTCCATCATACGAATAGCCACTGAACTCTCTATCTTTAACCTCATCTAATATTTTTTGAACTTTTTGATCTTTAGAATTAATCTTTACTCCATATTTTTCAAGTCTAGATAAGATATTTGATCTTCCTGATTGATTAGAAACTATAATATTTCTATGATTTCCTATTAATTTTGGGTCTATGTGTTCATAAGTTTTAGGATCTTTTTTAACTGCCGAAACATGGAGGCCGCCTTTATGTGAAAATGCTGAAGCTCCCACGTATGGCATATTTTTATTAGGTTTTCTATTTAATATTTCGTCTAATAACCTTGAACATTCTGTTAAAGAAGATAATTTTTCTTTTTTTATATTTATTTCAAACCTGTCACTAAAAGACTTTTTAAGACATAAGTTTGGTATAATTGACATCAAATTTGCATTACCACATCTCTCACCTAATCCGTTTATTGTTCCTTGAATTTGTCTTGCTCCACTTTCTATTGCTGCTAAAGAATTTGCGACTGCATTTTCAGTATCATTATGTGCATGTATACCAAGATTTTTGCCAGGAATTACTTTTGAAACTTTTAAAACAATTTCCCTAATTTCATTAGGTAAAGTGCCTCCGTTGGTATCACACAAAACAACCCATCTAGCTCCATTGTCATAAGCATGTCGCAAACAATTAAGTGCGTATTCAGGGTTAGCTTTATAACCATCAAAAAAATGCTCTGCATCAAACAAGAACTCTTTTTTATTTTTAACAAAATGTTTTGCGGTCTCTCTTATATTTTCTAAGTTTTCCTCATTTTTTATTCCTAAGGCAACTTTGACATGAAAATCCCAAGATTTTCCAACTACACAAACTGCGGGTGTATTTGCGTTTATTAATGATGCCAATCCAGGGTCATTATTAGCACTCCTTCCAGTTTTTTTAGTCATGCCAAATGCAGTAAATAGTGAGTGACTCATTTTAGGGGGTGTTGAAAAAAATTTTGTATCTACCGGATTAGCTCCAGGCCAACCTCCCTCTATATAATCAACTCCAATGTCAGATAAAACTTTTGCAATCTTATTCTTGTCCTCTATTGTGAAGTCAACACCCTCGGTTTGCGCTCCATCTCTTAGCGTTGTATCAAAAATATAAATTTTTTCTTTATTCATT
This sequence comes from uncultured Pelagibacteraceae bacterium, assembly GCA_902573985.1. Taxonomy (GTDB): domain Bacteria; phylum Pseudomonadota; class Alphaproteobacteria; order Pelagibacterales; family Pelagibacteraceae; genus Pelagilacustribacter. The sequence continues at coordinate 3,730 of CACGLS010000024.1, read as the reverse complement.
TTACTTTCCAAATTGTTTTTCCTTTTTGATCTTCTATCATTATACCTTTTGAAAATAATTCTTCTCTTATTTTATCAGCAAGGGTAAAATCACCATTTTTTTTCGCTTTTGTTCTTTCCTCTAATTTGTTCATTATATAACTTTCAGATATATTAATTTTTTTCTTTTTTGAGCTTTCCCACTCCGCTCTGCTTAAATCAAAGAGACCAATTAATTTACAGGCTTGATTAAACTGTATTTTTTTTTCTTCATCACCTTTGCTTGCAGCATTATAAAGCTCATGTATTTTTGCTATGTATCCTGGAGTGTTTAAATCATCCAATAATATTTTGTCAATTTTAGAAACTTTTTTATTTTGATCGGAATACTGAGCATACCATTTGTCAAGTGTGCTCTCTTGATTATTTAAAAGATTATCGTTCCAATCTAGTGGTTGACTATAATGCGCACTTAAAAGAGCTAATCTTACTACTTGGCCAGAGTACTTTTTTACCGCATCTGAAATTGTAATTATATTTCCAAGAGATTTTGACATTTTTTCTCTGTTAATAGTTACAAATCCATTATGAACCCAGTAATTAGCAAAATTTTTAGTATTATTATTACAACAGGACTGAGCGATCTCATTTTCATGATGTGGAAAAATTAAATCAAGACCGCCGCCGTGTATATCAAAATTTTTACCCAAATATTTTTCACTCATAACTGAACACTCCAAATGCCAGCCTGGTCTTCCTCTACCCCAAGGTGATTCCCATCCTGGGTCATCATTATTTGAAGGTTTCCATAAAACAAAATCCATTGGATTTTTTTTAAGATCTGAAATTTCTATTCTTGTTCCTGCCTTTAATTCATCTAGATTTTTATTTGATAATCTTCCGTAATCTTTGAATGCACTCACATCAAAATAAACATGTCCTTTAATTTCATAAGCAAATCCTTTTGAAATTAGTGAAGATGTCATTTCGACCATTCCTTTGATATGGTCAGTGGCTTTGGGTTCTACCGACGGCTTCAAACAATTAAGACTTTTACAATTTTCTTGAAAAATTTTTGTAACTTTATTTGTAATTTCATCGATGCCTATTTCTTTTTTCTTAGATGCTTCAATTATCTTATCATCTACGTCGGTTATATTTCTTACATAAGTAACATTAGATCCATAAAGAACCTTTAACACTCGATACAAAACATCAAACACTACTAAACTTCGAGCATTACCGACATGGGGGCTATCATAAACCGTAGGCCCACAAGCATATAAAGAAATTTTTTTTGGGTCGATTGGTTTAAAAATTTCTTTTTTTCTTGTGAGAGAATTAGTTAATTGAAGATTACTCATTAAATTTGCAAACTGGTATCGGGTTCATTTTGTGTAAATTTTTTTCTCTTATTTCTAAATATTTTTGATAATTTGGGTCATCTTTATTTGTCATAGCTTTCTCCAAATCTTCATAGCTCATTCCAAGTTGTTGAACATCGCTTCTGCCGTCATCCCAGAGTCCATCTGTCGGAGGAGTATTTATAATTTTTTCATTTACTCCAAGATGTCTTCCAAGCTCCCAGACTTGTGTTTTAGTACAGTCAGCTATTGGTGATATATCAACTCCACCATCACCATATTTAGTATAGAAACCAACGCCAAAGTCCTCAACTTTATTACCTGTTCCAACAACTATTCCATTATTAGCTGCTGCTACTTGATATAAAGTTGCCATTCTTAATCTCGCTCTTGAGTTAGCGTAACCATGCTCATTATCAAATTTATTTAAAACTTGAGAAAAAGAAGTGAAGATTTTGTCCATCTCTAATAAATGGTGCTCAACATTTTTGTACTTTTGTTTTAACCATTTAGCATGTGAAAGACTTAAGTCATGTTGTGACTTAATTTGTTTAATTGGCATTGTTAACACAATAGTTTTTTTACCAGTATTTGCACATAAAGTACTAACAACAGAAGAGTCAACTCCGCCTGAAATTCCAACAACTAATGCTTCGGGCTTGTTTGATGCCGAATCGCAATAATTATTTATCCATTCTATTATTATTTCAGCTCTTTTTTTTACATCCATAATTAGTACCTTACCTCTCTTTTAAGGTTTGGTCTTAATAATTACAATAATTATTAAGACGCGGCTTGAATAATTTTATTAGATATTTTTGAATTTTTCTTGATTTCCTCAGAAATTAAGAAAGCTAATTCTAAAGCTTGATCTGCATTTAATCTAGGATCACAATGTGTTCTATATCTGTTTGATAAATCGTTTTCAGATATTTTTTGAGCTCCACCAGTACACTCTGTCACATCTTGACCAGTCATTTCAACATGTAAACCGCCAGCGTAGCTACCCTCTGCATGACTTACTGCAAAGAAATTTTTAACTTCTTTAAGTACACTTTCAAAAGTTCTTGTTTTAAATCCTGTCGCTGCTTTGATTGTATTGCCGTGCATAGGATCACATGACCAAACTACTTTCAATCCTTCTTTTTTAATAGTTTTAATTAATTTAGGTAAATATTTTTCTACATTGTCAGCTCCAAATCTTGATATCAATGTCAATCTACCTGGTTCATTATCTGGGTTTAAGATATTGCAAAGATTCACAAGTTCCTCTGGTTTTAAGGTAGGTCCACATTTAAGACCAATAGGGTTTTTAATTCCTCTACAAAACTCCACATGCGCTCCGTCAGGTTGTCTTGTTCTATCTCCTATCCAAACAAAATGTGCGGAAGTATCGTGATATTCACCTGTAGTGGAGTCTACTCTTGTCATAGACTCTTCGAAAGGTAATAGTAAAGCTTCATGAGAAGTATAAAAATTAACAGACCTTAGTCTTCGATTGTTATCAGAATTGATCCCGCATGCTTCCATAAAAGCAAGTGCATCACTTATCTTGTCTTCTATTTCTTTATACTTTCCTTTAGTCTTATCTTTTATAAATCCTAAATTCCATAAATGAACTTGTCTTAAGTCAGCAAATCCACCTTGTGAAAAAGCTCTTAATAAATTTAACGTTGATGCAGACTGAGAGTATGCTCTGAATAATCTTTTAGCATCTGGTATCCTAGCTTTTTCTGTAAATTCCATTCCATTAATGTTATCACCTAAATAACTTGGTAATTCTTTACCATCTTTTTTTTCGGTAGGTGCACTTCTTGGTTTTGAAAACTGACCAGCAATTCTTCCAACTTTTACAACTGGCATCGAAGCAGATGCTGTAAGGACTAATGACATTTGTAAAAGAACTTTAAATGTATCTCTTATATTATCAGGATGAAATTCAGCAAAACTTTCAGCACAATCCCCACCTTGTAATAAAAATGCTTTCCCTTCAGCTACATCAGCAAGGGCTTTTTTAAGAGACCTAGACTCACCTGCAAAAACAAGTGGTGGGTACTTTTTAATTTTACTTAAAACTAAATCAAGTTCACCTTTATCATGATAAACAGGTAAATGTTTAGCAGGGAATTTGGTCCAACTATTTATGTTCCATTTTTTCATATACAACTCACGGTATATATATATTGCTATTACAAATTTTCCAAGTCACAATATACCTTAAATTAAAAATATTATGAAATTTATCAAAAAAAGAAATGAAATTTCGCTTATTGCTGAATTTATCAAAACTTTAAAAAAAGAATCTGATAAAAAAAAAGCCCAAGGAGGTAGACTAAGTTTTGTGTTAACAGGAGGACCAAGTCCAAAAAAATTATATCAAAAACTAGC
>CACGLS010000023.1 GCA_902573985.1 uncultured Pelagibacteraceae bacterium | reverse complement strand
AACTCCATCATTTTTAAATACGAAGCTTCTAATGAGTAAAAATGATAATTTAGTCGAACTAAATAAAAGACTTAAAAATATTGATCTCATAGATAATATATTCGTTCAGGAATTAAATAATAAGCATGTTCTAATAAAGATAAAGTATTTAGGCAAATTGGATAAAATTATCAAACAATTAGAAAAACAAAAAATCATTTTAGAATTGACAGGAGATGAGTGGAGATTAAAAGTAATTTAATGAATCAATTAGTTTTTAAATTTCCATTTAAAACAAAATACTTTGAACAAGATTTTTATGTTTCTAGCAACAATTTTTCTGCTTATAAACTTATAGAAAGTTGGCCCAACTGGCCGGGAAAATGGCTTAACGTATTTGGGGGCTCCGGTTCTGGAAAAACACATTTATGTAAAATTTTAGAAAAAAAAATTTCTAAAGTAAAAATAATTGATGCAACTAAAATTTGTGATGATTTAGTTAACCAATTAAGCAAATTTGAATGTTTGATAATTGAAAATTTTGAAGCCAGGGTAAATGAAGATTTGTTATATTCAATTTTAAATGAATCAAAACAGATAGATAATTATATTGTAATAAATAGTAGAGTCCCTCTCAAAAAAAAAATTTTTGATCTCAAGGATTTAAGATCTAGAGTTAATAGTTTTGTTTTTATAGGCATAGATTTACCGACAGATGATTTGTTGCAAGTAATTATTTCCAAATCTTTTTCTGATAAGCAGATAAATCTTGATCCAAAAATTTCAGCATACATCATTAAAAATATTGATAGATCATATGAAAAAGTGTTTAAATTTATTAAAGATATTGATGAGTTGTCTTTATCTTCTGGAAAATCAATTAATATTAATTTAATAAAAAAAGCATTAAATCAATGAATAAATACAGAACTCATAACTGCTCTGAATTAAGCACAAAAGAGATTAACAAAGAGGTTTTATTATCTGGATGGCTTCACAGAAAAAGAGATCATGGAAATCTATTATTTGCTGACATCAGAGATCACTATGGCATCACACAATGTGTAATAGAAAATAAAAATAATTTTTTTAAAATTTTAGAAAAAATCAAACCTGAGTCTGTTCTAAAAGTAAAAGGAAAAGTTGTAAAAAGATCACCAGGTACAGAGAACATTGAATTGAAAACTGGTATGATTGAAGTCAAGATTGATACCTTAGAAATTTTATCAAATGCAAAAGAGTTGCCTATTCCAGTTTTTGGTGAACAGGATTACCCTGAGGACATTAGACTTAAGTACAGATTTCTCGATCTTAGACGAGAAGAAATGCATAATAATATAATTTTAAGGTCGGAAGTTATTTCTTTTATTAGGTCGGAAATGTTAAAACTTGGATTCTTGGAGTATCAAACACCTATTTTGACTTCTTCAAGTCCTGAAGGTGCAAGAGATTTTTTAGTTCCAAGTAGATTAAGCCCAGGTAAGTTTTATGCCCTTCCACAAGCTCCGCAACAATTTAAACAGCTCATTATGATATCTGGATTCGATAAATATTTTCAAATAGCTCCATGTTTTAGAGACGAAGATGCTAGAGCAGATAGGAGTCCTGGAGAGTTCTATCAATTAGATTTAGAGATGTCATTTGTTGAACAAGAAGATGTATTTGAAGTTGTTGAGAAATTAATGGTAAATTTATTTAAAAAATTTTCATCAAAAAAAATCCTCCAAGAGAAATTTCCAAGAATACCTTTTGAAGTTGCTATGTCTAAGTATGGTACGGATAAGCCTGACTTGAGAAACCCTTTATTAATTAATGATGTAACAGAAATATTTAGTCGTGAAGATGTTAAATTTGATATATTCAAAAAACTAGTTAAATCTGGAAGCGTAGCAAAAGCAATTATCACTAAAAACACAAAAGATAAGCCCCGAAGTTTTTTTGACAATATTGATAAATGGGCAAAAGATAATGGAGGCTCAGGATTAGCTTATTTTACTTTTGAAAAAAATGATATAATTACTGGAAAAGGCCCAGTAGGTAAATTTTTTGGAGAGAATGCATTAAAAAAAATTATGGAAAAATGCGATGCTGAAATTGGAGATAGTGTTTTCTTAGCATGTGGCAAGCAAAAAGAAATAGAAAAGCTACTTGGTGCTGCTAGAAATAAAATTGCTGAAGAATTAAATATAATTGATAAAACCAAGTTTGCTTTCTGCTGGGTTATAGATTATCCAATGTTTGAATTAGATGAAAAAACAAATAAAATTATTTTCAGTCATAATCCTTTTTCTATGCCTCAAGGAGAAATCTCGAAACTAAATTTAAAAAACCCATTGGAAATAAAAGCTTTCCAATACGATATAGTGTGCAATGGAATAGAGCTATCCTCTGGAGCTATTAGAAATCATTTGCCTGAGCTTATGTATAAATTATTTTCTATTGCAGGTTATGATAAAAACACAGTAGAAAAAAAATTTAGTGGGATGATCAATGCTTTAAATTTTGGTGCACCGCCACATGGTGGAATAGCGCCAGGTATTGATAGGATAGTTATGTTATTAGCTGGTAAGCAAAATATCAGAGAGATTACTTTATTTCCAATGAATCAAAATGCCCAGGACCTCATGATGTCAGCTCCTTCAGAAGTTAACAATAACCAGCTAAAAGAACTAGGTATAAAAATTGATAAAAAAAAGGATTAATTTTTTGTTTTAAGATTTATTCTAACGTCCGACAAATCTACTAATTTTTCTTCTAAATTGCTTCTCACAAAACCTTTGGACGTAATATTTTTAACAATGTTGAGGAATTTATTGTCTGCTTTCTGATTGTTGATATCTTTTGTTATAGCTATTGAAGGTGTATGAGCCAATTCTTCTTTACCAAGGTATGAAATTGCCAATTCTCTAAAAACGTAATCTAAAATTGATGATGCGCTTAATATTCTGTCATTCCCTAAAACGTTTCCTGATGGTTCAAATTTTGTATCGATAAAGGCGTCAACATACTCCTCCAATGGAACGCCATATTGTAAGCCAAGTGATATTGCAATTGCAAAGTTATTCATCATTGCTTTTACTAGTTCACCTTCTTTATTCGTATCGATAAATATTTCACCAATTTTTCCATCATCATACTCGCCAGTATGAAGGTAAACTTTATGATCTCCTATTTGTGCTTTTTGAATATAACCTTTTCTTCGATCTGGCATTTTAAATCTCGCCTGATTTTTTATTTTGCTATTATTTGTAATTTTACTTGTAATATTTGTATTAGAATTATTTACTTTTTTGGTAATTTTTTGATCAATCAATTCAGTCGTTTTGTTTATATTTGGTTCCTTAGAACTTTTATCACCAAGTTTTTTTGTTTTCCTATTATTCAATTTTACATCAATTACTTCAACGTCACCATCAGTCCTTGAGTCAATTTTAGATAACTCCGACTCATTGAGGTCATTGAGTGAATGGACAGTTTTAAAAGTACACGTATAATAAGTTTCGACTATAAATTTTTTCATATTTTATTGGAATCCTCACCATTGTAGATATATATATATTTAAAAACTGTCTATTATTTTATAATACAATTTGAAATTGTGTGGATTTAAAATTATGAATTTTTTAAAAATTATTTTTACTTGGTGGAATAGCCAAACTGTTGGCACCTGGATCAAGACTTTAATGTCAGGAAAATTAGTTGGAAAAGACGAATTTGGGAATAGATATTATAAGAATAAAAAAGATGAGAGGTGGGTTATATATTCTGGCGGTATAGAAGCTACAAAAATAACCTCCGATTGGTATTTGTGGATTCATCATACTATAGACAAAATTCCATTAGATAAAAATGATTCAAAAAAATATTTATGGCAAAAAAAACATAAAGCAAATAAAACTGGAACTAAAGAAAAATATAGACCTGTAAGTATTAAAAAAGATAGGATCGATAAAAAATATGACACTTGGAAAAGTAATTAATTTATTTTTTCTGCTTCTCATTTTTAGCCAATCAAAAGTTTTTTCTGAAGAAAAAATTTTAAGTTCTCCTTTAATAAATTTAGATAAAATAAAACCAAGTTTTGATGAAATAATAGATGAAAATGAAAAATCTCAAAAAAATAATTTTAAAATAAAAAAAAAGAATGATAATCAGAAATCAAAATCATCTCATGCCATCCTAATAGGTCTTGATAAAATTACTGCAAAAACATCACAGATCATTGTAAATCTAGAGGAAGAGAAAAAGTTTGGCCCTCTTGAAATAAAAATACTTAAATGTGGAAAGGTTTCGGTCAATAATCGAATAACAGATGTAGCATATATGCAAGTTAAAGATTTATCAAAAAATGAGAATGAAAAAGTTTTTATTTTCAATGGTTGGACTTTTGCGTCTGATCCAAATTTAACACCTTTTGATCATGCAATTTATGATTTACAATTATTAAATTGTTACAAAGTTTAATAAAATTTTTCTTTGCTAAGCCAATTTGTATCAAATTCAGATTTTTTAAATTTTTCGTGATTTAGAATTTTTTTATGTAAATCTATTGTTGTAGTTATTCCCTCTAAAACAAACTCATCTAAGGATCTCAAAGTTCTTTGAATTGCCTCGGTTCGGTTTCTTCCTTTACAAATAACTTTAGCTATTAAACTATCATAATAAGGCGTAATCTTGCATCCCTGAAATACAGCTCCATCGACTCTTGTTCTAAATCCTGATGGTTGGTGACAAACACTTATAATTCCTGGACTTGGTTGAAAGTCTAGAGCAGGGTTCTCTGCATTAATCCTACATTCTATAGAGTGCCCTCTTGGATTAATATCACTTTGTCTTAGCGCAGTCTGACCAGAAAAAGCAATCCAAATTTGTTCCTTCACGATATCAATTCCTGTCTGAACTTCAGTAACAGGATGTTCTACTTGAACTCTTGTATTCATTTCTAAAAAAAAGAATTTACCATTTTCGTAAATAAATTCTACCGTACCAGCACCTTCATAATTAATTTGCTCTACCATTTTAACTGTTTTTTCTAAAAGATCTTTTCTTTGCTCTTCAGTTAAAACAGGACTCGGTGTTTCTTCAATTAATTTTTGATGCCTTCTTTGTACTGAGCAATCTCTTTCACCTAAATGAACAGTTCTATTATTACCTGACATGATTTGAACTTCAATATGTCTTGGATTTTTAAAATATTTTTCTATATACAACTCGTCATTTCCAAAAAATTTTTTTGCCTCAGCTTTAGCTAAAAGAAATAAACTTTCTAACTTTTCTTCTTCTTCTACAATTTTCATACCTTTTCCACCACCACCACCAGCAGCTTTTATCAAAACAGGATACCCAATTTTTTTACATATTAATTTCGCTTCGGAAAAGTTATTCACTCCTCCATCCGACCCTTCTATAATCGGAAGACCGTATTTTTTTGCAATTTTTTTTGCTTCAATTTTATCTCCCATTTTTGAAATTATATCTGCACTAGGCCCTATAAATTTTATCCCGTGTTTATTTACAATTTCTGAAAATTTAGCATTTTCTGATAAAAAACCATAACCAGGATGAATAGCCTCTGCACCAGTTAAATCTACAGCAGACATAATTGAGGAAATATTTAAATAGCTATTTTGTGGCTGATGTGATCCTATACAAACACTTTCATCAGCCAGTCTAACATGCATAGACTCCGCATCCACATCTGAATGAACAGCTACAGTTCCTATTCCCCATTCTTTACAAGCTCTTATTATTCTTACAGCTATCTCACCTCTATTAGCTATAAGAACTTTTTTAAACATATGATTTATTTTAGTAAAACTAAAGTTTGTCCAAATTCTACAGGCTGACCATCATTGACTAAAATTTTTATGACCTCACCATCATCTGTTGACGGGACATGATTCATGGTTTTCATTGCTTCAACAATCATCACAGTTTGACCTTTTTTGACTTTGTCACCAATTTTTACAAATTTTTTTGCACCTGGCTCAGGGGCTAAATATGCTGTTCCTATTATCGGGGATTTAACTCTTATACCATCTTCATCATTAGATGTTTTTAAAACAGCTTTGTTTTGTGAAACTACAGCGCTTCCTTTAGAAGCCTCCAATGTTTTAGATGCCTTAGATACTTTTATTTTAGTTGAGCCGTCTTGATATTCTAATTCAGTCAAATTAAATTCTTTAAGATGTTCAACTAATTCTTTTATTAGTTTTTTTTCAATTTTCATTTCTTTAAATATTCTTTCATAGCTTCAAGTGCAAAAAT
>CACGLS010000022.1 GCA_902573985.1 uncultured Pelagibacteraceae bacterium | reverse complement strand
TTCTAATTTAAATACTTTACAATTTTTATAAATTTTATCAAAAGTGAGAAAGTTTTTTATTTCAGCACCTCTCCAACTGTAAATCGATTGATCGTCGTCACCAACACAGCAAATATTTTCATTTTCGTTTACTAATAAATTTAACCACTTATTTTGAATAAAATTAGTATCTTGAAACTCATCAACTAAAATGTATTTAAAATTCTTCTGATATATTTCTCTAATATCGCTATGCTCTTCAAAGAGCTTTACGCAGAACAAGATTAAATCACCAAAATCAAATGCATTTAAATCTTTATTTTTTTCTTGGTATATTTTGTAAACCTTTAATATTGACCTAATAATCGAACCTGCTTTTTCAATCTTTACTTCATTTGGCAGCAAACCTTTATTCTTCCATTGATCAATATGATACATAATCAACTGCGGGGAAAATTTTTTAGCATCCAAATCCTCACCTTTAACAATATTTCTAATCAGTTTTTTTTGATCATCAGTATCAAGAATAGTAAAATTACTTTTGTAACCTAAAGCCTCAGCATGCCTTCTCAAAAATTTTACACTAATCGAGTGAAAAGTTCCTAACCAAGGTACTGCATTAGAACTGCCTTTTACATATTCCATTACCCTGTTTTGCATTTCTTTTGCAGCTTTATTTGTGAAAGTTACGCAAAGTATTTGGTTGGGCCAAGCTTTTTTCTCATTAATAATATGAATTAGTCTTGTAGTTAAAACTCTTGTTTTTCCTGAGCCTGCTCCTGCAACAATCAAATTAGGACCTTCCGTGCTAAGAACTGCTTCTTTTTGTTCTTTGTTAAGGTTTTCAATTAAGTTAACTATGTTATTCATAAGAGAGAAAATTCATTTATATACTAGTTGCAAAAATAAAAAAATGTTAAATAAAATTTACAAGTTAATTAACAATAAATTCCCAAAATTCTTAAAATTTGTTTTTTTTCTTAGATATCTTTTGCTAATTTCCTTTATTTCTCTTGTTACTTTTAAAGTGACACCTACGTTTTTTGATTATGATAAGAGACACGTTGCAATTAAATCTCATTTAGAGAAAAATTATAATCTTAAAATAGTAAAAACAGAGAGTATAAAATTTTACCCTTTTCCCCTGGCAAAACTAGAATTAAATGATGTGGTTGCGAAACTTAATACTAGTAACATAAATGTAGTTACAAAAAAATTAATCATTTATCCTAAACTTACAACTATTTATGACTATAAAAATTTTGACTCCAATAAAATTAAATTAGACAAAAATTCAATTTCTATTGATTTATTTAATCTGAAAGATTTATATGAGTATATTTTTAATATTAAAAAAAAAATTCAAATTAGAAATTTAAGTTTATTAACAAAGAATTCGGATAACACCTTACTTAAACTCAATAATATAAATTATTCAAATTATGGATATAATCAAAATAAAATTGAAGGTAAAGTTTTTGATAAAAAGTTTAAAATAGATTTAAAAAAAAATCCAAAAAAAATTGATTTCAAGCTCTTAGAAACTGGGATATTAATATCTCTCAATTTTTCTGATATCAATCAAATTAAAAAGATTGGTAATATAAAAGGTAAGATCTTAAAGGCAAAGATAAAATCAGATTTCAATTATGATCAAGAATTAATAAAAATTGAAAATTTTTATTTTAGAGAAAAAAATTTATCCTTTAATAGTGAGGGAGAAGTTTTATTAAATCCTTTTTTTGAAATTAATCTTGACACGCAAATAGTCAATTTAAATAATAAATTAATTAAAAACGTAAATTTAGAGTCGGTTTTAAATTTCAAAGATATATTTAAGAAAATTAATATTAATACCAATATTGACTTTAATATAAAAAAATTCAGTAGAAGTATCGTAGATAACTTGAATATGAAAATAAATTTAGCATATGGAAGGTTAAATATTGAAAAAAGTTTTTTAATTTCTGACAGTGAATTTAATTGTAAAAGTAAAACAAATTTATTGGAGGAATACCCTATTACAAGTTTTAATTGTAACCTATCATCTCAAGACAAAAAAAAACTTTTAAAAAAGTTTGATATTAAATATAAAGTGAAAAACGAGTCTTTTAATTTAAATGTAAAAGGAAATTTAAATATTTTAAATAATAAGATAAATTTTGAGTCAATCAAAATAAACCAAGATTATATTGCTACAAAAGAGGACCTAAATTTTTTTAAAAATTTATTTGAAAATATTCTCTTTGATAAAAATTTTGTAAATATTTTTGATTTGTTAAAAATTAAAAGCTTCATTAATGAAGTCTCTTAGTTTATTTTGGTCTAGTCATTTTAATAGGGCTCATAATCTTGTCGTACTCTCTTTCGCTAATAAGGCCTGATTTAATAACTTCATGTTTCAATGTGGTTCCATTTTTATGAGCTCTTTTTGCAATATAGGCCGCTTTGTCATACCCTATCTTCGGAGCCAAAGCTGTGACTAACATCAATGAGTTTTCTAAAAGGAACTTAATTCGTTTTTTATCTGCTTTAATTCCTCTAACACAATACAAAGCAAAAGTTTTTGCTGAATCACTCATGATTTCAATAGATTGCAAAATATTATGAATAATTAACGGTTTGAAGACATTTAATTCAAAATGTCCATGAGAACCAGCCATCGTTATTCCATTATGGTTTCCAATAACTTTAACACATACCATTGTGACTGCTTCAGACTGCGTTGGATTAATTTTGCCCGGCATAATTGATGAACCAGGTTCATTTGAAGGTAATATAAGTTCACCATACCCAGCTCTAGGACCAGATCCTAAAAATCTTATATCATTTGCAATCTTCATTAAACAAACCGCAGTAGTATTTAATGTTCCCGAAAAATTTACAATTTCATCATGGGCGGCTAGCGCAGCAAACTTATTTGTTGAAGGTTTAAATGGAAGTTTTGTAATTTTACTTATTTCTTTTATGATCTTTTTATCGAAGTTTTTTTTTGTATTTAAACCAGTTCCTACAGCTGTTCCGCCTTGAGCTAAATAATAAATCTCTTTTATTGCTGATTCAATTCTAACAATGCATTTTTTTAATTGAGCATGGTAGCCTGAAAATTCTTGTCCTAAAGTTAGTGGCGTAGCATCTTGTAAATGGGTTCTACCAACCTTTACAATTTTATTAAATTGTTTTGACTTTTTTAATAATTCTTTTTCTAAAAGTTTTAGAGAGGGTATTAGTTTTTCCCTTGTTTTCAAAGCAATTGCAATGTGCATTGCTGTTGGAAAAACATCGTTAGTTGATTGTGATTTATTTACATGATCATTTGGATGGATTGGCTTTTTAGTACCCATTTTACCTCCCATCATTTGTATTGCTCTATTAGCTATCACTTCATTAACGTTCATATTAGTTTGTGTACCAGAACCTGTTTGCCAAACTTTTAAGGGAAAATGTTTATCGTGTTTGCCTTTTGAAACTTCATCTGATGCTTTAATTATATATTTACTTAATCTTACATCTAGGTCTTTATTTCGTGTGTTTACTATAGCAGCAGCTTTTTTAATAATTGCGATTGAGTGGATAACTAGAGGCCTGACTAAAAAATCACCAATATTGAAATATTTATTTGATCGTTCCGTAGAAGCTCCCCAATACTTATCACCAGGCACTTTAATTTTCCCAATACTATCAAATTCAGTTCTGTATTTCATTTATGATTCTTTGATATAATACACCCTAATTAGACATTAATAAAACATAAAGGACATAAAAATAATGAGCAACTTTGAAAGTGTAAAAAAATTTATGAAAAAATTCGGTCAGGAAGTTAAAGAAAAAGCGGAGTTTCCAAACGATAGAATTTCATCATTACGTTTTGATTTGATAGAAGAAGAACTGTTGGAACTTAAAGAAGCAATAAATAAAAAAGACATCAAAGAAGTAGCAGATGCTTTAACCGATATTTTATATGTAACTTATGGTGCAGGACATGCTTTTGGTATCGATTTAGATAAATGCTTTAAGGAAGTGCAAAATTCTAATATGAGCAAGCTTGGTGAAGATGGTAAACCAATTTACAATGAAAAAGGGAAAGTAATGAAAGGTCCAAATTACTTTAAACCTAACTTAAATAAATTCGTCTTATGATGAAAAATAATTATTATTGGATACTATTAGGAGTTGCTATAGGAATGTTACTTTATATCGTTGATAAATATTTATTTTAAAAAAAGAAAATGTCTAAATAATTTTATTTTTTAAACTTAAAACTTCCTCATAAAGTTTTATATCCCAATAATTATAAAGTTTAATAGCTTCCTCTAAATTTTTCTCTAATTTGAAATCAGAGGATTTATTTGCATGAAATTTTTTTTCAAAATTTATTACATTGAATTTTTGAAAAAAATTTTTTGCGTCATCATCATAGTTTTCAAAGATTAAAATATCATAAAAATTTTTAAGATTTCTTAATGCAATATCAAAAATTCTTCCATCAACTTTTTCTCCAATTAAACCTGAAAAATATTGGCAATAAAGATTTTTAACCTCACTACTATATCTTAAAAAATTTATTAAGCCTCTACTCGCGCTTAAGTTTTTTGCCTCTAAAAACATTTGATAGTGTGATCTTACTCTATCAACTGGATCTCTAATTATTGTAACGTATTTATATTCGCCGGGTGGGCACAAAAGTGAAATAGGGTTGTGATGGCCGTTTTTTTTATTTACAAAAAAAGGTAATTTGTACTCTTCATAATAATTTCTAAAAGACCATCCTCCTGTCCTCGGGACATGAATAAAACAGTATTCATTTTTATTAAAGCTGTAATCATTCTGATCATATAAATGATAATAATTTGATGCTCTTTTGCTAAAATCGGTAAAAAATAATTTATCAAAAAATTTTCCTAACAATGGTCCTAACTTTTTATATAAAAATTTATTTTTTTTCATTTTTAAGGTCTAATTTAAGAATTTTATCGTATATTTTTTTAGCCCAAAATTCAGAATTTTTTTCTGTGACTCTCACAAAATAATTATCGGGCTTAATAAATATTTTATTTGTGTCTTCGAATCTGCCTTCCTTGATAGTATCCATCAATATAAGTAAATCTGCATTAAAAATTTTCCTTGCGTCAGGGGTCGGACAAACAAAATCAGCAATAACAAAATGACCCTTATTTTTGAAATGTATTGCTTTATCTCTCATTCTTTTGGATTGACGAAGTCTACCCTCTACTGAAAAATCCCAATCATTTGCTTCAGCCCTTACTTTATCTGCATTTAACCATTTAGCTTTTAACATTGGAACAAGTTTTGAAGCTAATGTTGTCTTGCCAGAACCTGGCAAGCCCATAACTAAGATAATTTTCATAAATTTTATATCTTAATAGATCCAAAAATTAAAAAATTCAAGATTGTTTTTGATTTTTAAATTGTAAATCATGCCATTTTTGCAATGCCCATTTACGATCTTAAAGTTCTTTTTTTTAAGTTTAATCCATTTAAATTTACTATAAAACTCTACTAGTTTGTCATTACATTTTAAAAAAGACACTTTTTTTTCTTTTTTTATTTTTTTTAAATTTAAATTCATTAAAGCATAAGATAATTTTTTATTTCTAAATGATTTTTCTATTATTAATGTATCAAATAAAAGATAGTTGCGAAAAGATGTAGCTTTTGCTTTTTGATATCGTAAACAAGTATAACCAATTAACCTGTCATTTTGAATTATCATATTATGAATATCCTCAGGTTTTATATATTTTTTAAACCATTTTAATTGCGATTCTAAGCCGTATTTCCAAAATGTATTTTTTAAAATACAAATAGATTTTATCATTTTTTTGGATAACTCTTTTGATCTTTTTGAAATTAAATTCTTCATAAAAAAACCTAACTTTAAACGCCAATACGCAGGGGCGTTCTGTTGCCAGGTGCCCCAAACCCCGTTACTTAATTAACTAGGTTAATTAAGCTGCAAGTGCAAATTTTTGATTTGCAATTATAAATTGGTCCGTTACGTCGGAACCATCTCGAACGAAAGAACAGCCTTTAGACACCCGTCGATCCTAATTCACCCCCGTAAGTTGTAAATGGTGGAGGTGGTGGGTACTGCCCCCACGTCCGTGATGTTTATTACGAAATTCGTTTATCGTCATAGTTGGAAAACCAACACTATTAATATAAAACTCTTTTGTAGAGATTCAATAATTAATTCAAAATGAAACTTACTAAAGAACAAAAGCAAGAAATTGCCGATCAACAAGCTCAAAAAAACACTACAAAAAGAGTTACTTCTCCTGAATTAGAAAAAATCCTTTATGAAGCGATTCCCGTTTTGGATCATGGATTTGTAAGAGTGGTTGATTATATGGGTGATGATAGTTCTATTGTACAATCAGCTAGAGTTTCATATGGCAAAGGAACAAAAAAAGTTTCTACAGATGAAGGCTTAATTAAATATTTAATGAGACATTGGCACTCAACACCATTTGAAATGTGTGAAATAAAATATCATGTCAAACTTCCAATTTTTATCGCTCGCCAGTGGATTAGACATAGGACTGCTAATGTAAATGAATATTCTGCAAGATATTCAATTTTAGATAAAGAGTTTTATATTCCTACAAAAGATCAACTTTCAGCTCAATCAACTTCAAATCGACAAGGTAGAGGTGATTTAATAACCGGGGAGCAAGCTGATGAAGTTTTAAAAATACTTAAAGATGACGCCTCAAGAACATATGATAATTATGAAAAAATGCTTAATGAGAGATATGATGGATCAACGATAGATGAAAGTAAAGCTGGTCTAGCTAGAGAACTTGCAAGAATGAATTTAACATTGAATTCATACACCCAGTGGTATTGGAAAACAGATTTATTAAATCTCTTAAACTTTTTATTTTTAAGAGCTGATAGTCATGCTCAATACGAAATAAGAGTGTATGCTGAAGCAATGCTGGATACTGTT
>CACGLS010000021.1 GCA_902573985.1 uncultured Pelagibacteraceae bacterium | reverse complement strand
ATTGGCCTTATAACCCCCCAAATTAAACATTGATATCTTCTTTTGATAGAATGCTCGCTAAACTGTTTTCCGAGATTAGAGTGAGCTTTATTATTTTTTGCAATAACTAGCAATCCACTTGTTTCCTTATCTATCCTGTGAACTATGCCAGGTCGTAAAATGCCATTAATATTTGATAAATTATCTTTAAATTTATACGCTAATGCGTTTGCCAACGTATTTTCATAATTTCCAGCACCTGGATGTACAACCATCCCTTTAGGTTTATTAATCACTATAATGTCTTTATCTTCGTAAATTATATTTAAGTTAATTTTGTTTGGAGTAAGTTTAATTTGATTACTTTGAGCGATATTTATTTCTAACTTATCATTATATTTTAGTCGTGTTGATGGAGTCGTTACAATACGATTATTTATTTTAAATTTACTCAATCCGATAATCTTTTTAATGTAAGAGCGAGTAAATTCACTCATTTTCTCCGATAAATAAACATCTGCTCTCTTGCTAGTATTGCTTTTTGAAATTGAAAATTTTATTGTTTTATACATAAATTTATTTTAAGTACATAATACTGCGCCGGTAGCTTCAACTGGATAGAGCGCCGGATTTCGGCTCCGGAGGTTATGGGTTCGACTCCTATCCGGCGCACCAAGAATTATATAATCCATTTTGAATATTTTGATTTATTTTGAATAATATAATTTGGATAGCTCTCATCTATTTCAGTTTTTTTTAATGTAAAACCTCTATTAAAAATATCCTCATTTTTTAATATCTTTTCCTCAATTTCTTTTTCACTGATTGAGCCATTATTAAATTCACCATGAGAAAATGATTTTATCTTGTTTAAAATCTCCTCTGGAGATTGTAGATAGGAGAAATGCCATCCGCCTTCAATTATTTGTAAATCCCTTTTATCTAATCGCCAAAAAGGATAATTCTTAAATTTTAAATTTCTTAATAGTTGCATAGATTTAATATATTTTTTTTTTGTAATTTTAGAACCGATCCAGTTGCTTTCTTCAATGTTTTGAATATTGATTTTATACATATACATTTTTTGTGAAAAGGCGATATATTTTTTATCTTTATTTATTTTGTGTAATTTTCTTAGATCAGGTATTTCATCAGAGTCCGACAGAATAATTAAGTCTTCGGGAGATGCATCTTTAATTCCGTTAATTAAAAAATTTCTTTGATGTTGTTCTATAGGAGACTCTCCTCCAGTATGCTGATCGAAAAGAATTTCTTTATCGTATTCAGCAATAACAAATTTTATTTTGTCTTTAAATTTTCTAAATTTGTTAATATCGAAATTAATCTTTTTACTTTTACCTTGATGTGTTTTAGTTGATTCTGAAATTACAAAATAATCAACATGCTCATTTAATATATTAAATCTTAAATCAAGAATATGATCCTCATTAAAATATTGGAAACAATCGTAAATAGCCATCAATTAAAATATTTGTCCTCAAAAGGTTTTAACTTTTCATAATCCAGACCTAATCTTTGTATTATAATTTTTAATAAACTTAATTGGCCAAATATTAACATTAAACTAATAAATTTTTCCTTCGAGTTTAAAATTATTTTTTTTCCCTCATCATTATTAAAATTTTGAATGAAAATCATATCCATCTCTGCTGGGACTCTAGTTGAATGGCTTCCAATTTCCTTCCAATCTATAGTTACATAATTAAATTTGTACAAATTATTAATTAGATTGTTCCAGCTTGGAACATCTCTATACATAGAAAAAATGTGAGCTTCTACTTTAATAAGTAGTGGCCTATATTTTCCAAGTCCTTGAAGTATTTCAAACTCTGCTCCTTGAGTATCGATTTTAAGATAATCAAGACTTTTAATATTAAGCTCACTAAGTACATTTTCTAAAGTATCACATTCTACTTGAATTGTTCGAGTTATCTTAAAATCATCGTAATTTTTTTTTTTAATATTATGCAAATCAAAGTTTTTATTTTCTATTTTATACATAGAAGAACTACCTAATCTATTGTCTAAAATATAAAGATCTTTTACCTTTTTAGAGCTCCACAAGCCTTTACATATTGAATATTCTTTTTTAGGCATCTTTTCAAATTCTGACTTTATAGGTTCCAATAAAATATCTTCAAAAAATGGCTCATATCTTTTATGAAAGAAATTGTCTGAATTAAAACCTCCTTGCGCTCCTACATCAAGAGAGATAATTTTTTTATCTTTAAGAAGATCTTTTATTATCATGTTAAAATTGTGAATATTATTACTGAAATAGCTTTTCTCATTTAAATAATTTATTACTCTTCGATTTATCTTAAGTTTGATAAATATTTTGAAAAGTAAAGGTAAAATTATTTTCGCTAAGCTTCTAGTAAATTTTGAAAACAGTTTTTTAGACATATTATAGTCAAACTACTTTTTTGTAAAAGTTGTAAGACCTATTTTCTTTCCTTCAATAACTGAAGAGGAACAATGAAGGTTTGTCCTATCGAAAATTAACATTGATCCAACTTCCCACTCATAAATAAGTTCTACTTCTAAACCCACAAGATTCTCAATTTTTTCATGATTAATATATTTTTTATGAATTTTCTTATCAAATGGCTTGTTACCATATTTTCCTATATGATCAGATGATCTTATATTTTGACCGTATTTTAAGTCTTTTGTTTCTAATTCGTTTTTATCTGTAGTAAAATTAGTAGACTGGCCATAATATCTATTTTTAAAAATTACAGTGCTTCCAACTGGCGTTAATGGAATTAAACTTTGTTTATAAATCAAATCGTTAAGATTAAAACCACCATCAATATGTAAACCAATTGGATTATAACTTTCTTGAAAAAGTCCTAGTATTTCTTTTCCATCTTCATCTTTTAAATTGTCGTATTTAAAATCTCCAATTTCATTTTTAAGTTTTTTATAGAATAATTCCTCTAATTCTTCACCATAATTTGCAAGCCATCTTTTTTTTATTACATTCTGTTTTTTGTTATGTACTGTGATTGGTAACTCATTATACAGTTTTATAAATTTTTCGATTTCGTGACTATTTAGTACATTTTTTAATACAGTTGGTTTACTTTCGTTATTTTTAATCTTATCTATTTGTTTATGCATATATTTATTCACCCATATTTATTAAAGTTCCTCTTTTTCTAGCACCAAAATATGAAATATAAAAAATTATAATACCAAAAATAAAATAAATTACTGATATAGATATTGATTTTAAAATATTATAGTAATTAACGGAATTATTCATTAAAATACTTCTCATTTCTTCAAAAACATGAACCAAAGGAAGGCCTTTTGCAATAATTTGTAATATATTTGGCAATATATCTATAGGGTAATATATACAACCTAGCGGAGCTAGAAAAAATAGACTTGCCCAAGCTATATTTTCAAATGATGGTCCAAATCTTAAAAGTCCAGACGTTACAAGGAGACCTAAAGTTATACCAAACAAGTAAAGAGATATTAATAAGAAAATTAAAGGTATTCCAAGTTTAAGAATAGACACTCCAAACAAAGGAACGGCAATCAATACAGCTGGAACTAAACCAATTAAAGTTCTTAATATTGCTGTAAAAGTTAAAGCTGCGATTATTTCACTAATTTTGATTGGGGCAATAAATAAATTTGTAAAATTTCTACTCCAGATCTCCTCTAAAAACATCATATTAAAACTTATACTAGCTCTAAATAAAAAATCATACAAAACAGCGGCTGTTAAAATAACTCCTACTGTATTACTGTAATAATCTGAGTTTAAAGTAAAAAATTTTGATATAAATCCCCATAAAAAGATTTGGACAGTTGGCCAATAAATCAAGTCTAAAACTCTTGGAAATGAATTCATAATTAAATAAAGATGTCTTAAACCTAGTGCATATATTTTATTAAAATTCATCTTTGCTCCTTGCTAATTTTAAAAAAGTTTCTTCGAGGTTATTTCTACCATGTTTTTTTATAAGGTCATTACAAGTCCCAGTATCAATAATCTTCCCCTTTTTCATCATTATTACACTATCGCATAGTTTTTCTACTTCATTCATATTATGAGAGGCTAACAATAATGTTACTTTATTTTTAGATTTATATTCCTGAATATAACTTCTTATAAAATCACCAACATCTGGATCTAAACTAGCTGTAGGTTCATCCAAAAGGAGAATTTCTGGTTTATTAATTAGAGATTTAGCTAGAGAGACTCTATTTTTTTGTCCAGAAGATAATTCGCCAGTTTTTCTATTAAAAAAATTTTTAATATCTAAGTCCTTTGAAATTTCGTTTATTCTTATGCTTAAATCTTCTATCCCATACAATCTACCATAAATTTCAAGGTTTTGTTTTACAGTAAGTTTTTTTGGCAACTCAACGTAAGGGGATGCAAAATTAAATCTAGCTAAAACTTCATCCCTATTTAACGTATTTATATTCCTATTTTCTATTAAAATTTCTCCATGAGTGGGCGCAATAAGACCAAGTATCATTCCAATAGTCGTAGTTTTTCCACATCCATTCGGTCCAAGTAAACCCAATGTTCTATTTTTATTTAATTGGAAATTAATTTTATCTACAGCTAAGTAATTATCATAAACTTTGGTAAGATTTTTAATTTCTATAAACATTATCTTGATGCTCTTGTTAATCGATCATTAATAGCTATTCCAGCACCAATATTGGGTATTTTTGTCACAAAAATTTTTTTGAAACCCAATTTTTTTATTTTTCTCATTGTTTTATACAAATTTGCAGCTGCTTCTGTTAGATCAGCTTTTTTACTTAAATTAAAATAATTTTTCTTATTTTTAAATTTTTTTCCGTAAACTATAAAAGCGTAATTATCATTTGAAGGTTTTTTTCCCAAAATAATAGGGATACCAGGAGAATAATGTTTTTTGAGCATACCTGGTGATTTTATTTTTGATTTTCTTTTTGAAAAATTGACTTTTAAACAATTCTTAATTTGTTGTGAACTTATAATACCTGGTCTTAATATTTTTGGTTTTTCAGTAAGATCAATCACTGTTGACTCAATACCAACTTTTGACTTGCCGCCATTGATAATAATTTTTACTTTATTTTTAAATTCTTCATATACATCATAAGCTGTAACAGGACTCAAACTAGAGGAGATATTAGCACTAGGCATAGCAAGTGGAAAATCCAATATTTTAAGTATCGCTCTTATTTTTCTGTTATTGGGAAATCTGATTGCTATAGTTCTTAAATTCGCTGTAGCTGAAGACACAACTCTGGAATTTTTATTTTTTTTTAAAATAAATGTCAAAGGACCTGGACAAAATTTTTTATATAGCTTTAGAAAATATTTATTTAATACTATGTCATTATACGTTTTTTTTAAATCGTGATAATGAATAATGAGAGGGTTATAAGAAGGTCTTTTTTTTAAATTAAAAATTTTGTTAATAGACTTTTGTGAATAAGCGTTTCCAGCAAGACCATAAACAGTTTCTGTTGGCAAACTTACGATATTGCCTTTTTTCAAGGCTTTAATAGTTTTTTTATATGATTTCTTGTTAAAAGAATAAATATTTGAATAGATGTTTTTCATAATGTTATTATTATTTAGTTTATGAAAATCGAAAATATTCCAGCTGACATTAAAAGTAAATCATTAAAAGAGGCAAGGGATGAAATTAACGAGATACTTGCTAATTTAGAGACTAAGAATTTAGATCTAAGCAATGCAGAAAACGCTTATAAAAGATTATTAAACTTAAATAAACATGTGGAAAATCTTTTTAAGATGAAATCAAAACAGATATCTAAATCTTAGGATAAAAAATATGATAAATAAAAGATTAAATAAAAATGCGAGAAAAGTAGATAAATTTTTATTATACTTTTTGAAAAATCAAAAGAAATCGACATTAGTAACTCCCATGAAATACGGAGTTATATCAGGGGGAAAAAAAATTAGGACAACAATAATTTTTGACTCTGGAAAGTTACTTAATATTAAAGAAAAAAAATTAATTGATATTTGTGCGGCTGTAGAGTGTATTCATTCTTACTCTCTTATTCATGATGATTTACCGTGTATGGATAATGATGCAATGAGAAGGGGTAAACCATCAACTCATAAAAAGTTTGGAGAGGCTACAGCTGTATTAGCTGGAAATTCTCTATTAACATTAGCATTTGAAATTATCTCAAATAAAAAAAATTTATTATCTCTCAAACAAAAAAATGAAATTATTAAATTACTTTGTAATTGTGCTGGGCACACAGGGATAGCAGGAGGTCAAGATCTTGATTTAAAATATGAGAAAAAAAATAAATCTTTAAATCAAATAATTAATATGCAAAGAAAAAAAACGGGTAAACTTTTTAAGTTTTGTGTTCAGTCTGCATCAATTATTGGGAATAAAAGTAAATTAGAAAATATAAAATTTGGAAAACTAGGTGAGGAGATAGGTTTATTATTTCAGTTATCTGATGATTTTTTAGACCTAAAAGGTTCAAAAAAATTAGTTGGTAAACCTATTAAAAAAGACAAAAAAAAAGGCAAATCAACTTTAATTAAATTAATGGGTTATGAAAATGCATTGAGGTACGCAGACAATTTAATGAAAAAAATATTGATAAAATTAAAAAAACATGGAAAAAATGCTAAAAACTTGATTGAAACCATAGAATTTATAAGAGGTAGAAGCTTTTAATGACAAGAATTATAAAAGAAATAAATTTTCCATCAGATTTAAGAAAATTTAAAAAAGAAAATTTAAAACAGATCTCAGAGGAATTAAGAGACGAATTAATTGATGTAGTCTCTGAAACAGGTGGGCATCTAGGAGCAGGATTAGGCGTGGTTGAGTTAACTGTAGCTTTACATTACGTATTTGATACTCCAAAGGATAAATTAGTCTGGGATGTAAGCCACCAATGCTACCCACATAAAATTATAACAGGAAGAAGAGATCGAATAAAAACTTTAAGAAAGGGTGGTGGATTATCAGGCTTTACTAAAAGATCGGAAAGTGAGTATGATCCATTTGGAGCAGCTCACAGCTCAACTTCAATTTCCTCAACACTAGGTATGTCGGTAGCAAAAAAATTATCGAATAATAAAAATAATGTAATTGCAGTCATAGGAGATGGAGCGATGAGCGCTGGAATGGCTTATGAAGCAATGAATAACGCAGGTGCTCTAAAATCAAATTTAATTGTAGTCCTAAATGATAATGACATGTCAATTGCAAGACCTGTTGGTGCTATGAGCAAGTATTTAGCAAATCTTTTATCCGGCAAGCTTTACTTTAATTTTAGAGAGACAATTAAAATGATTATTTCTGCTTTTTCAAAAAGGTTTAGTCAAAAAGCAGGTAAAGCTGAAGACATGTTAAGAAATATGGTTACCGGAGGCACATTATTCAGTGAGTTAGGATTTTATTATATTGGGCCAATTGACGGACACGACGTAGAGAATTTAGTACAAATATTTGAAAATGTTAAAAAATCTAATCATCAAGGACCAGTATTAATACATGTTAGAACTCAAAAAGGAAAAGGATACAAACCAGCAGAGGACTCGGGTGATAAGTATCATGGTGTATCAAAATTCAATATTTCTACAGGAGAACAGTCGAAATCAAAATCAAATACTCCGTCTTATACAAAAGTTTTTGCAGAAACTTTGATTAAACATGCTGAACAGGACACTAAGATAGTAGGAATAACAGGTGCAATGCCATCAGGCACTGGACTTAACTTATTTGAAAAAAAGTTTCCAGACAGAACATTTGATGTGGGAATAGCAGAACAACATGCAGTAACTTTTGCAGCAGGATTAGCTACTGAGGGATATAAACCTTATGCAGCGATTTATTCTACATTTTTACAAAGAGCTTATGATCAAGTAGTTCATGATGTTGCTTTACAATCTTTACCTGTAAGATTTGCAATAGATAGAGCAGGACTTGTTGGCGCAGACGGACCAACACACGCAGGTTCTTTTGACATCACTTATTTATCTACTTTACCTAATTTTGTAGTAATGGCCGCAAGTGATGAGGCAGAACTTGTAAAAATGATTAATACCTCAGTTGAAATAAATGATAGACCTTCAGCTTTTAGGTATCCAAGAGGAAATGGTATAGGAGTAGAACTACCCTCTATAAAAGAAAAACTATTAATCGGAAAAGCAAGAATTATTAAAGAGGGTAAAAAAGTGGCTTTATTAAATTTTGGCACGAGACTTGAAGAATGTAAAAAGGCATCAAAACAACTTTCTCTTAAAGGTATTGATTGCACAATAATAGATGCAAGGTTTGCTAAACCTTTAGATGAAAAATTAATTATGGAAGTTGCAACTAACCATGAGGTTTTAATAACATTAGAAGAAGGCTCAGTAGGTGGCTTTGGATCACATGTAATGCAACTTTTATCTGAACGAGGCGTTTTTGATACTGGATTAAAATTTAGGTC
>CACGLS010000020.1 GCA_902573985.1 uncultured Pelagibacteraceae bacterium | reverse complement strand
AAATATGCGGAAGATAATCCTGAGATACCTGAGCCAATAACAGCAATTTTCATTAAAAAAAATTAAGCAGCTTCATCTTTATATTCGTCCATTGAAGGACATGAACATACTAAATTTCTATCTCCGAAAACGTTATCTACTCTAGCAACTGGTGCCCAATATTTATTATTTTTTACATACTCAGTAGGAAAAGCTGCTTCCTCTCTTGAGTAAGCATGCTTCCACTCACTGGAAGCTAATTCGACATAAGTGTGAGGTGCATTTTTCAGCGGATTATCTATTTTGTCAAATTTTGATGATTCCACTAAATTAATTTCTTTTTTTATTTTTATAAGTGCACTACAAAATTTATCAATCTCCTCCAAATTTTCACTTTCGGTTGGCTCTATCATAATTGTACCAGCAACAGGCCATGACATTGTTGGAGCATGGTAGCCAAAGTCGATCAGTCTTTTCGCTAAATCCTCCTCAGAGATACCAGAACTTGCTTTAATTGGCCGGATATCAATTATGCATTCATGTGCAACATTTCCATTTTTACCAGTGTAAAGAACTTTGTAATCTTTGGATAATTTTTTTGAAATATAATTTGCATTTAAAATTGAAACTTGTGAAGCTTTTTTCAATCCTTCAGCGCCCATCATCTTTATATACATCCAAGATATTGGGAGTATACTTGAACTACCCCAAGGAGCAGCTGATACGGCTCCCATTCCATTCTTAGGGCCAGCTTCTTTAATAATTTCGTGTGTTGGTAAAAAATCAGCTAGATGCTTAGCACAAGCGATTGGGCCCATTCCAGGTCCACCTCCACCGTGTGGTATACAAAATGTTTTGTGTAGATTAATATGACAAACATCTGGTCCAAATTTCCCTGGTTTTGCAACACCTACAAGTGCGTTTAGATTTGCTCCATCCATATAAACTTGTCCGCCGTGCTTATGAATTACTTCGCAAATATCCATGATTTTTTCTTCAAATACTCCATGAGTAGAGGGGTAAGTAACCATTAAAGCAGCTAAATCTTTTGAGTGTTTTTCAGCTTTATTTTTAAGGTCATCTATATCTACGTTTCCATCGTCATCACAATTGACTACAACCACTTTCATCCCACACATTTGGGCACTTGCTGGATTAGTTCCATGAGCTGAGTCCGGAATTAGACAAACGTTACGATTTTCTTGTTTATTGTTTTTATGGAATTTTCTTATAGTCATTAGACCTGCATACTCTCCTTGAGCCCCAGAGTTAGGCTGTAAAGAAACTGCGTCATATCCAGTAATTTCTTTCAAATCGTTTATTAGATCATTAAAAAGAATCTTATAACCTTCCATTTGATTTGTAGGAACAAAAGGATGTGGGAGTGAAAACTCTTTCCAGGTAATAGGAATTAATTCTGCTGTTGCGTTGAGCTTCATGGTACAAGATCCTAAAGCAATCATTGATCTATTGAGCGCAATATCGCAATCTTCTAGTTTTTTTAGATATCTAAGCATCTCAGTTTCAGAATGGTATTTGTTAAAAACTGGATGAGTTAAGTATTTTGAAGTTCTTAAAAGATTTTTTGGAAGATTATCTAGTTCAACCTTTACATCTTGTTTTATAATTTTAGAAACTCCAAATAATTTTAAAAGTAAGTTAACATCATCAAGCTTTTTTGCTTCATCAAAAGCAACTGATAAATGGTCCTTATCAACTTTTCTAAGGTTTATATTCTCTTTTAATGCAGCTTCGTAAATAGAATTTGTTTTTTCATTAGTCTTAATTGTGACAGTATCGAAGAAATGATCTGATAAAATCTTGTAACCACCTGTTTTAATGTTATCAGCAAAAATTTTAGCTAATTTAGAAGTTCTATTCGCTATTTTGAGTATTCCTTCAGGTCCATGATAAATCGCAAAGGCAGCAGAAATGATAGCTAGTAATGCTTGAGCAGTGCAAATATTGCTTGTTGCTTTATCTCTTCTAATGTGTTGCTCCCTAGTTTGTAAAGAAAGCCTGTAAGCTTTTTTTCCGTGTCTATCTTTAGAAACGCCAATTATTCTTCCTGGCATTGATCTTTTAAATTCCTCTTTTGTAGCAAAAAATGCTGCATGAGGCCCGCCGTAACCCATTGGGATACCAAATCTTTGAGCACTACCGACAGCAATGTCAGCTCCAAGTTCAGCTGGAGTTTTTAATCTAGCTAAAGCCAATAAGTCACAAACCAAAATAGCTTTTCCGTTTTTTTTGTGAATTTGACTGATGCTTTCGCTAGGATCGTTTATCTCACCTAAAGTTCCCGGATAAGATAAAACACCGCAAATTATATCTTCATTAATTTTTGAAAGTTCTTTTTTTTCGTCACCAATGATCAATTCTAAACCAAAAGGATTTGTTCTAGTCTTTATGAGATCAATTGTTTGAGGATTGCAATTGTTTGAAATAAATATTTTTTTTGAATTAGTCTTATCTAATCTCTGACTTAATCCTACTGCCTCTGCTGTTGCTGTTGCTTCATCTAACAAAGAAGCATTAGCTATATCCATACCTGTCAAGTCAATTATTGATTGTTGAAAATTTAAAAGCATTTCAAGTCGACCTTGCGCCACTTCAGGCTGATAAGGTGTATAAGATGTATACCATCCTGGATTTTCTAAAATATTTCTAAGAATTACATTAGGTGTAATAGAATTATAGTATCCCATTCCAATAAAATTTTTAAAAATTTTATTTTTTTTAGATATAGATTTTAATTTTTTTAAAGCATCGGTTTCTGACATTGGCTGATCGATCTTAAGATCATCTTTTAATAAGATTTTTTCTGGCACAGTATTGCTCATTAGATCCTCTAATGATTTGTACCCAACGTATTGCAGCATTTTGGACTGATCTTCTTCAGAAGGACCAATATGTCTTTTAATAAATTCTTTTGAATTATCGTCAATCATTTAACTTGGGTTCTCCTTACAAAATTTATCATATTCATCTTTTGACATAAGGGAGTCATACTCGCCTTTATCTTTTATCTTTAACTTAAAAAACCAGCTCGCTCCCTCAGGGTCTGAATTAACGCTACCGGGGTCGTCAGCAATAGCCTTATTTCCCTCGGTAATTTCTCCAGAAATAGGAGAATAAACATCACTCGCAGCTTTAGTAGACTCTACAACAGCTGCTTGACCTTCTTTTTCTACAGCTTTTCCAGCGTCAGGCACTTCTACAAACACAATGTCCCCGAGCATTTCTGTTGCATGTTTAGTTATTCCTACTGTAGCAACGTCTCCATCTAATGAGACCCATTCGTGTTTTTTAGAAAATTTTTTTTCACTCATATTTGTTTCCCCTTATTTAACATAACTTTTTTGTAAAATGGAAGTTCAGAAATTTTACCCCCATATTTTTTTCCTCTTACTTCAAGCAGAATAGATGTACCTATTTCAGAAAATTCAGATTTAATATATCCCATTGCAACTGGCGCGTTTACACTCGGGCCAAAAGTACCGCTTGTAACGAATCCTATTTCATTATTATCTAACGAAAAGATTTTTGTATTTTCTCTCGCTATAACTTTTCCATCTGGCTTTATACCAACTCTAATTTTTTCACTTCCTTTAGCTAATAAGTTTTTAATTTTTTCCCATCCATTAAATCCACCGACCTCTTTTCTTTTTTTCGGTATAGCCCATCTTAAATTAGCTTCAACTGGATTTATTCTTTCATTTAAATCATGGCCATATAAACACAGACCTGCCTCTAATCTTAATGTATCTCTTGCTCCTAGACCTATCGGTTTAACTTCATTTGAAATCAAGTAATCGATCAACTTTTCAACTCTTTTATTAGAAATTGAAATTTCAAAACCATCTTCACCTGTGTATCCAGATCTTGTTACATAAAGTTTTTCACCCTCATACTCAAAATTGCTTCCTGTCATAAATTTTAAATTAGCTACACCTGGGATTAAATTTTCTAAAATCTCTACAGATTTGGGTCCTTGTAACGCTATTAAAGATAAATCATTGTTTAAAAGATGTTTATGATCTTTTTTTAAAAACTGTGAAATTTGTTTAATATCATTTTCCTTACAAGCTGCATTTAAAATTATGCAAAAACCCTTTTCTATTCTTGTGATAATTAAATCATCAATTATTCCTCCTTCGTTATTAAGTAAAAAAGAATATTTTGAATGGTGAATTTTCAAATTTTTTAAATCTGCAGGTATAATTTTTTCTAAAGACTCTATTAATGTTTCATCTCCTTCTAGAAAGAATTGTCCCATGTGTGACACATCAAAAAATCCAGCGTGCGTTCTTGTAGAAATATGCTCTTTAACAATACCATCTTTATATTGAATTGGCATTTCATAGCCGGCAAATGGAACAAATTTTGCACCTAAATTTTTATGATAATTATATAAAGCTGTTTTTTGTACTTCCATAATAACTCGTTCTTATCAAACCCCATCTGTCTATGTACCTGAGAGATTTAATCCTTCGGTGAGGCCTAAGCCTTCTTTCCAGAGTTATTACGATAACGGTCCTTTTGCCTGAGAGTTTCCGGGGTGGTTGCTCCTTCGGCGCCATAATGGTCTCTCCCGTTACAATTATGACTCTGATATAAAAGAATTGAAAAGTCAATCTTAAAAAAGTACCTTTAAAACTAGAAATTTCATTAATTATAAAAAAGTGTTGATGGACCAACTCTTTTATAGGTTTCGAACTTACAATCTTTTAGATAATCGTTTATTTTGTCACAATCTTTGGACTTTGTGCCATCAACATTATGTGTTTCAATTGAAATGAGATTTGGTCTAAGCTTGTAAGGTACTAATTGAGTTAAAATACTTAAATCTTTACCTTCAACATCTATATTGAGAAAATTTATCTCTTTAAAATGGCTCAGCTTAAGTATTTCATCGATGGATTTGGATTTTATGGTTTTGAACGAAACTTCTTTAAAAAATTCTGATTTGTAGGACTCGAAATAGGTTTGATCTAAAGTATTCATAGGGCTAAATGGATGATCGAAAAATACCTTAAATTCTCTCTCATTTTCATTTATTGTGGTGCACAAATTTAAATCATTTGGTCTAATTATATTAAATAAATCAATTGATGTAGGGTTAATGTCAATATTAATTCCACTCCATCCATTTTTAAAAAGTAAGCAAGTATTGCTATACATTAATGGGTGAAAGCAGCCTACATCAAAATATACACCATTTTTCTTTTCTTTAAAAAATTCAATAATTGATAAGTCTTCACCCCACTGAGAGTACCTCGATCTATCAATAAAGCATTTATGACGAAAATATAAATTATAATAAAGATATAATTTATATGTGAAATTTGTTTTAAAAAAAAATTTTTTTAGTGACACGAAGTTACTTACGCTTTAATTTTACTTTTATCAAAGCTTTTTAAAATTATTGCTAATATTATGACTACACCTCCAAGAAATACACTAATTGGGGGGATTTCGTTTAAAAAAATCCAAACCCAAAGAGGTGCACATAAAGTCTCCATCAACATTAAAAGTCCAACTGTTGCTGACTCCACTGTTCTTGATCCAATTGTAATACAAATAAAGCTAACTGCTAGTTGGGGAACTCCAAGAAGAAAACCCAACCAAAGATCATGTTTAGTGAATTCAAAGGACTCTGCTAAGAAAAAACCGTAGATCAAGCTAAATATACCAGAATAAAAAATCGCTGGAACCATATCAACTTTAGTATTTTTCCTTATTATCATTACCAAAATCGCAAAGTTGATTGGAATTGCTAATGCAACTAAGTTTCCAAATAATGAACCGCCTGAAATAGAGTCTCCAACCATTATAATAATACCACTCATAGCCAGAAAGATTGATATCAGACCGATTAAAGAAACTTTTTCTTTTAGATAAAAGTAGCCAAATATTGCTAGAAACATAGTTTGGGTGCTTATGATAAAAACGACATTTGCTACTGTTGTATTGCTCATCGCGACTACAAAAGCAACGAAACTAAATGATAAAACAAAACCACCTAATAATCCTGGAACGCCAGACTCTTTAATAATATTAATGGTATTTTTTTTATAAGTTACCAAAAGAAAAGTTATAAGAGCTAAAAGGAAAAAAAATGATCTAAGAAATAATATTTGCCAGATACTTGCCTCTTCAAAAGATCTAATTATGAAACCTCCCCAGCTTAAACAAAATCCACCAAATAATAGTAGAATATATCCTGGTATTTTATATAAAAATTGCATTTAAAATTTTTTCAAAATATTTTTAAAATAATATTGTAAAGTCAAAGATCTAAATATCATAAATAACAAAAGAGATAACCAAATACCATGATTATCAAGATATTTTGTTAGAAGGATTGATATTCCAATGTAACTCAAAACAGAAACTATCATTGCATTTCTGATTTCTTTTGTTTGTGACGCTCCAATAAATATCCCATCTAATTGGTAACAAAAACACGCAATTGGCGGAATTAGAATTACCCATAAGATATGCTGAAATGAAATAAATCTTAAAATCTCAATATCAGTAATTACGTAAATTATTTCTTTAAAAAATATTAAATAGAAAAAAGAAATAATTATGGCAGTGATAAAACTTACCTGAATAGAATTTTTTACAACCTCTAAAAAAGATTTTCGGTTTCTTCTCCCTACAGTGAAACCTATTATTCCTTCAGTCGAAAATGCATAAGCATCTAAGAAGAATGATGATAAAATTATAAATTGCATCAATATTGTATTAACTGCTAAATAATCTTCTCCAATTTTTGAACCAAGATAAGTGACCCACAGAAAAGCAAATGTGAGAAATAAAGTTCTTATAAAAATATCTAAATTTATATTTAAAAGTTTGAGTAATTTAGACCTTACTACTAAATTTTCAAATTTAGGAATTACTTTGAATTTTTTAATAATAAAATTATATGTGAAAATTGTGAAAATAATTAATGTTATATAACTTGAAATTAATGTTCCTAGAGCTACACCAAAAACTTTTAAATCATATGTTAAAACTAATAGAGAACTAAAAACAATATTCAAACTTGATAGAACAATTATTAAAAAACTTGAAATTTTAGTTTTTTGTATACCTAGATAAAAGCCCACTAAAACATAAATAATTAATTCTGCAGGAATTGAAAAAATTCTTACATTTAAATAAGTTTTTATTAATACCTCTGTTTCATCGGAAGGTGAGAAAAAATAACTTATCGCAATTTTTAAAGCTGGGAAAAAAATAATTATTATAAATGCTGCAATTAGAGCAAGGGCTATATTTCTTAAAACCGTTTTTACTATCTCTCTATAATCACTTCTTCCATAGGCCTGTGCTACTATTCCAACGGTGCCCATTCTTAAAAAACCAAAGCTCCAAACAATCATTGTCATAACTGATGTAGCTATACTTGTTGCAGCTAAATACTTGGTCTCACTTAGATTTCCCATCAATCCTGTATCAACCATTCCTACTAATGGAATGGCCATGTTTGAAAAAAAAACCGGTATGGATAACAAAATTATTTGTTTTTTTGAAAATTTTGATGAGCTTTTGAATAATTCCATTTTATTCTTTAATATATCTTAATAACCTTATATACATTGATTCTCGAATGTTAGAGCAAGTAATTATCTCAGTACAAATTATCCTCATAGATATAGTTATGGCTGCGGATAACGCGATCATAATAGGTTTAATCGCTGCAGGATTTGCAACAGAAAATAGAAGAAAAATTATAGCGTGGGGTGTTGCTGCAGCATTTTTGTTTAGAATTATTTTTGCATCAGGGGCTAATTATTTGTTTGAATTTGCTTGGATAAAGATCCTGGGCGGGGTTTTACTTTTATGGGTTATAAATAATTTAAGACAAGACTTTTTTGGTAAAAATAAAATTAAAACACCACAACTAAAATCTGCTGAAACTAAAAGCTTTAGTGTTGGTGTTTATCAAGTTTTAATTGCTGATCTTACATTGAGTTTTGACAATACAATCGCAGTTGTTGCCGCCTCCAAAGGTAATTTTCATTTGATGGTAATAGGATTGTTACTATCAGTATTCTTAATAGCAACACTTGCAAGTTATTTTGCCGAATATATCAAAAAACATATGTGGCTTGGATATCTAGGATTATTTGTAATTTTAGTAATTTCAATACAATTAATAATTGGTGGGCTTGTAAGCTACGAAGTTCTTTCGATTAACGAAAAGTATAAATTTTTATTCTTATAATGATAGATTTTTGTATTATAGGGTCAGGGATAGCTGGCTCTACGATAGCTCATCTTCTCTCAAAAAAATATTCAGTTCGAATTCTTGATAAAGCTAGAGGTCCAGGTGGACGTGCATCAAATAAAAGATATAAACAAAATTTAAGTTTTGATCATGGGGTTCAATATATTTCTCCAAAATCAAAAGAATTTTTAATGTTTATAAAAACTCTTTGTAAAAAAAAAGAAGCGAAAATTTGGACTGGAAATCATTTAGATTTTACATTTGAAAAAAAAGATATTTCTGAAAAATTTATTGGTATGAAGGGTAACAATTTTATTTCAAAATATTATACCAAAAAAATTAAAAAAAGTTTTCAATCTTCGGTCAAATCAATCTTCAATAATAAATACTTTTGGGAAATAAAACTAGATAATGATGAAAATATTCAAGCAAGGTCGATAATTTTAACTTGTCCTTTTCCTCAAACAAAAAAGAT
>CACGLS010000019.1 GCA_902573985.1 uncultured Pelagibacteraceae bacterium | reverse complement strand
CAATAACAATATTTAATTTTTCACCTTTAGATAAAATTTTTTTATTATTTATTGAGTCTACCAAATCATAAGAAAGTTTAATTGGTCTTTTATAGTTTTCTGGAATGAAATCTGTAGTCCAATTTTTCGTTTCTAAATTATAGCTATATTTGCTTGTAGAATAAAATGTTTCAATAATTTTTTCCTTATTAAGACCTAAAGCAAATAATATAGTTGATATAGGTAGTTTTTTCTTTCTATCAATACGAAAATATAAAATATCTTTTGGGTCAAATTCAAAATCTAACCAAGATCCTCTTCCTGGAATTATTCTACAATTAAATAATAATTTGCCGCTTGCATGAGTCTTTCCTTTATCGTGATCGAAAAAAACTCCTGGGCTTCGATGCATTTGATTTACAACAACTCTCTCCACTCCATTCGTTATAAAGGTAGCGCTAGGTGTCATTAGAGGCAGGTCTCCGATAAAAACTTCTTGTTCTTTTGCTGATAGTATTTGTTTAGTATTATTTTCACTATCAATATCATAAACAACTAATCTAAGATTTGCTTTTAAAGCAGCTGAATAGGAAAGACTTCTCTGTTTACATTCTATAACATCGAACTTTGGCCTCTCTAATTTATATGAAATATACTCTAAAGTAGACTTATCATTTCCGTCTTCTATAGGAAATATGCTTTTAAAAACTTTATCAATACCTTTTGATAGTTCGTTTAACTGCTCATTTAAAGATTTCGATTCAAGGAATTCATTATAGGAATTTTTTTGAACTTCGATAAGGTTTGGAATAGATAAACCTTCCTCTAACTTTCCAAAATTCTTTCTAATATTTTTCTTTTGAGTAAAAGATAATTGCATTAATATATAAAAATTTACTACAATTTTTTATCTTGTAGTAAAATTCACTTATAAATTTTGTTTACTTTAATTCTACTTTAGCTCCAGCTGCTTCAAGTTTTTTCTTAAATTCTTCAGCATCTTTTTTGGCAACACCACCTTTTATTTCTTTTGGTGCACCTTCAACTAAATCTTTTGCTTCTTTTAAACCTAAACCAGTTATTGCTCTTACTTCTTTAATTACATTAATTTTTTTATCTCCAGCTGCTGCTAAAAAAAGTGAAAATTCTGATTTTTCCTCCCCAGCTGGCGCTGCTGATCCTCCAGCGGGTGCTGCTGCAACTGGTGCTGCTGCTGTGACCCCCCATTTTTCTTCTAATTTTTTTGAAAGTTCTGCTGCTTCAACAACTGTAAGTGTTGAAAGCTCATCTATAATTTTATTTAAATCTGCCATTGTGTATCCTATGAATTAATTTTTTAAACTCTTCGCGCGCGCTAAATTAGCAATTTTTGAGCCTGGTGCAAGTAAAATACTTACTAATTTTTGTGCAGGTGAAGCTAAAATACCTACTATTTTCGCCCTTGCCTCGTCTAAAGAAGGAAGTGTGGCTATAATAGACACCTCTTTCTCATCCAAAACTTTTCCATCCATGAATCCAGCTATAATTTTTAACTTATTATTTGATTTAGAAAATTTTGTTAGAATTTTTGCTGTTGAAATCGGATCAGACGATAAAGCCGCAGCTGTTGGCCCGGTAAAATATTTTTCTAAATCTTTTTTTGAAGTTTCTTTAAGTGCAAGTTTGGTAATTCTATTTTTAGTGATTTTAAATAAAATACCCTTTTCTCTTAACTCCTTTCTTAAAGCATCCAGTTCGTTTACATTAAGACCTTGATATTGTGCTATCATAACTGATTCATTAGACGAAAAATTATTTTTCATCTCTTCAATATAATTCTTCTTTTCTTCTTTATTCATCATAATTATTTAGCTCCAACTTTAAAAGAAATTCCCATTGTAGAGGAGATAAAAATATTTTTTATAAAATCTCCTTTTATAGTATCAGGTTTCTCTTTTTTAATATTTTCTATAAAATAATTATAATTCTCTAAAAGTTTTTCATTTGTAAAACTTTTCCTGCCTATTGTTGCTCCGAGATTTCCATCTTTATCATTTCTTACCTCAATGAGTCCATTCTTCATGTCGCTTACTGCTTTAATAACATCATTTGCTACCGTGCCTAATTTAGGATTTGGCATTAGTCCCTTTGGACCTAGTACCTTTCCGTGCTTACCAATTTTTCCCATCATTGCAGGAGTGCATATTAACTTTGAAAAGTTAATCTTACCTGAAGAAATATTCTCTATTAAGTCATCTGACCCAACTATATCAGCTCCACTTTTCTTAGAGTCAGATATTTTATCTGGTTCGCAAAGAACAGCTATTCTCTCTTTTTTTCCTGATCCATTTGGAAGTTTAATTACAGTTCTCAAACTGAAGTCGCCCCCTTTAGATTGTTTCATATTCACTTTTAATGAAACGTCAACTGACTCATCAAATTTTAATTTTGGAGTATTTTTTATTAAATCTAAAATTTCTTTAATTGATAATTTTTTTTCATTAACATTTCTTAAAGCTCTGTATCTTTTAGATCTTTTTTTCATAATTATTCTTTCACCTCTATACCCATCGATCTAGCTGAACCACAAATAATTTTTGTAGCTTCTTTTAAGTCAAATGCATTTAAATCTTTCATTTTTTCTTTTGCAATTGCTTCAGCTTGTTTTATCGTAATAGAACCAGCTACAACTCTACCAGGTTCACTTGAACCACTTTTTAATTTCGCTGCTTCTCTTATAAAATGTGAGGCTGGGGGAGATTTTATAATAAAATCAAATTTCTTATCTTTATAGACTGTGATAACAACTGGCACAGGTTTCCCCATGAAAGATTTTGTTTTTTCATTAAAAGCTTTGCAAAATTCCATAATATTAATTCCTCTTTGTCCCAAAGCTGGGCCTACTGGAGGTGCTGGGTTAGCCTGACCACCTTTAATTTGTAATTTTACGTATCCTGCAACTTCTTTAGCCATTTAATTTTTCTCTACTTGGTTAAACTCTAAATCTACTGGTGTAGCTCTACCAAATATAGAAACTGACACTTTAAGTCTAGATTTTTCTTCATCAATTTCCTCAATTAATCCGTTAAATGAAGCAAAAGGCCCATCGCAAACCTTTACTTTCTCTCCAATTTCAAAATTGATACCAGTTTTTTGCGTTACTGCGCTCTCCGTAACTTGACCTAAAATTCTTTTTATTTCTTCGTCAGAAATAGGGGTTGGTTTGTCAGATGAACCTAAAAAACCACTCACTTTTTGTAAATTTTTAATTAAATGGTAAATTTGTTTAGTTAACTCAATTTTTACTAAAACGTACCCAGGAAAAAATTTTTTTTCTTTTTTTGTTCTTTTACCTTTCTTAACCTCTGTAACTTGGTGTGTAGGAACAAGAATATCTTCAAGTTTATCAGATAATTTATATTTTTTCAGCTCCTCTTTGATACTTGAGACAACTTTTTTTTCAAACCCAGAGTATGCTTGAACAATGTACCAATTCATAATTAAAAGTTAATAGTCAAAACTAGATTAAGTAAAAACCTTAGTATTTGATCCAAAATTAAAAAAAAAATTGCAGCAATAGAGGCTAGAGCAAAAACCATTACCGCGCCCATCACTGTATCTTTTTTTGTTGGCCATGTAATCCTAAAAGCTTCTTGTTTTACCTCTTGAATAAATTTTAAAGGGTTCTTCATAATATTTGCAAAGTTTGGCAGGAGCGGAGGGACTCGAACCCACAACCTCCGGTTTTGGAGACCGGCGCTCTACCAATTGAACTACGCTCCTAAGCGTTTTTTATTTTAAAATTTTAGTAACTACTCCAGCTCCAACTGTTTTGCCACCCTCTCTTATTGCAAAGTTTAAATTTTCATTCATCGCAATTGGTGTAATTAATTTAACAGTGAATTTACCATCATCACCTGGCATAACCATTTCTGTGCCGGATGGTAATGTTACTTCACCTGTAACATCTGTGGTTCTAAAGTAAAACTGAGGTCTATATTTTGTAAAGAACGGAGTGTGTCTTCCACCCTCCTCTTTTTTTAATATATAAGCCTGACACTCAAATTCTGTGTGAGGCGTAATAGATCCTGGTTTACAAAGAACTTGACCTCTTTCAACATCATCTCTTTCAACTCCTCTTAGAAGCGCTCCTATATTATCTCCAGCTTCTCCACTATCCAAAAGTTTTCTAAACATTTCTACTCCTGTGCAAACAGATTTTTTAGTATCTCTAATACCAACTATTTCGATTTCTTCTCCAACTTTTATAACTCCAGACTCTACTCTACCAGTAACAACTGTACCTCTACCCGAAATTGAAAATACATCTTCAACCGGCATTAAGAAGGGTTTATCTTTAGGTCTATCTGGTTGAGGAATAGTTTCATCAACCGCTTTCATTAATTCCATTATAGCGTTTTTTCCAGTAGCTTCATCTTTTCCTTCTACAGCATTTAAAGCTGAACCTTTAACTATTGGGATTTTATCTCCCGGGAATTTATATGAAGTTAATAATTCTCTAATTTCTTCCTCTACAAGATCAACTAGTTCTTTGTCTTTAACTGTATCAATTTTATTCAAGAATACTACAATCGCAGGAACTCCAACTTGACGAGCTAAAAGAATATGTTCTCTCGTTTGAGGCATTGGACCATCAGCGGCATTAACTACTAGAATTGCTCCATCCATTTGAGCTGCGCCTGTAATCATATTTTTTACGTAGTCAGCGTGGCCTGGACAATCAACGTGAGCATAGTGTCTTTTTTCTGTTTCATATTCAACGTGTGCGGTTGAAATTGTAATTCCTCTTTCTTTTTCCTCTGGAGCTTTATCAATCTGATCGTAAGCTACAAAGTTTGCTGAACTTGTACCGCCAGCTTCAGATAGCACTTTAGTTATGGCAGCAGTTAATGTTGTTTTACCATGATCTACGTGTCCGATTGTACCGATATTACAATGCGGTTTATTTCGGTTAAACTTTTCTTTTGACATCTATTTTTTCCTCACTTTATATTTTAATTTTAATTTTGGAGCGGGTAAAGGGAATCGAACCCTTACATCCAGCTTGGAAGGCTAGCGTTCTACCATTGAACTACACCCGCAAAATCCAAACTTATCACGCCCTTAATTATTAAAAGTTTTAAGTTTGGTGGAGGGGGAAAGATTCGAACTTTCGAAGACCGAAGTCAACGGGTTTACAGCCCGCCCCATTTGACCGCTCTGGAACCCCTCCTAAAAACTAGGGGTTATCCACTAACTTAAAAAGCGTTTAACAACAAGCGTTTTATAAGCATTTATTAAATAATTGCAATAAATCATTTTGCCATAAAATATGCTAGTAATTTAAAAATATTGCTTAGAAATCATGAAAAAAACCACTTTTTTAATAGTTGGGAAGCACGCTGTTTTAGAGGCTCTTAAAAACCCTTCTAGAAAAATAGAAAGAGTCTTTTTAACAGAAGATGCAAAGAAAAAACTTAATAGAGAAAATCAATCATCAAATCTGTTCAGAAAAATAAGTGTTTTTTTTAAGTCTAGAAGAGAGTTAGATAATTTATGTGGAAGAGATGAAACATCACATCAAGGGCTGGTTGCTGAAGTAGAGCAATTAGAGGAAATTACACTCAAAGATTTTATTTTAAAAAATAAAAAGAAATATTTAAATTTAATAGCTTTAGAAGGTGTGACTGATCCTAGAAATATAGGATCAATAATAAGAAGTGCAGTTGCATTTAGTATAGATGGAATAATTGTGAAAGAAAGATCATTTCCATCAAAAAGCAAATTACTTTATAAAAGCGCAAGCGGAGGAACAGAACATATAAAAATTTTTAAAGTATCTAACTTAAATACTGCTCTTAAGTATCTAAAAAAAAATAATTTTTGGATTAGTGCTTTTGACGTTGCTGCATCAAAAGATTTTACAAAAAACGATTGGAAAGGAAAAAATGTATTATTATTTGGATCTGAAGGTGATGGAATTAAAGTAAAAACTCTAGAAAACTCTGATTTTAAGTTTAAAATTAACATTAACAACAATATCGAGAGTTTAAACATATCAAATACTGTTTCTGTTGTATGTCATCATATTTCTCAATCGATAAAATAGATTTAATTTATATTGTTTTTTTAGTTAAAATATTTTAAGAAACATTTTAGCCCTCATAGCTCAATTGGTAGAGCAATTGATTTGTAATCAATAGGTTCGCGGTTCGAGTCCGTGTGAGGGCACCATGTTTAACTAGTTTCTTTTCTTAATTGTTCTAGTTTTATTTTTTTCTGTAGGCTTGTATTTTTATCGTAGAGAAGAGTAAATTTTATTTTATTTTGAACTTTAATTACAATCTTTTTTGCATTTCTAACCTCGATATTATCAGCAACAGCACTGATAGGTCTTTTTTTTGAATTTAAATTTGTAATAATCACTCTAGATTTATCACTTACAATTTTTCCAGCCCACCTTCTTGGTCGAAATGCACTTATTGGAGCGATAGAAATTTTTTTTGAATTTAAATTTAAAATTGGGCCGTGCACAGATAAATTATAAGCTGTGCTTCCAGCAGGTGTAGATACTAATACTCCATCAGATACTAATTTTTTAATAATATTTTTTTTATTACTTTTAATCGACAAGTTGGCAGCCTGTCTACTTTGTCTAAGTATTGAAACTTCATTGATTGCGATATATTTGCTTATTCCATTTTTAGTAGTAACTGACATTTCTAATGGGTAAATATTTACAGTCTTTGCTTTTGATAAATTTTTTATAAAAAACTTTTTTGAAAATTTATTCATTAAAAAACCATAATCGCCAGAATTAATTCCATAAAAAGATTTATTTAATTTCTTATTTTTTTTTAAAGTTTGAAGCATAAAACCATCTCCACCAATGACAATTATTAAATTTGATCTTTCAATTTTTTTTTTATTAAAAAAATTTAATATTTGTTTCTTTATTTTTAAAGACTTTGCATTTGTATCTGAAATTATAAATTGTTTGTTCATTTAATGTGGTGCCCTCGGCCAGACTCGAACTGGCACTCCCAAAAGGGCAAGGATTTTAAGTCCTTTGTGTCTACCAATTTCACCACGAGGGCATTAATGAATTTCATGAGTGTTTATGCCAATATTTATAATTGAACAAGATGAATAAGTAAATTTTTTTAATTTTATCTCCCTATCGTCTAGTCTACGTCTAGTTATCCCACAAAATCCTATAAATAATCACTACACCAAGTAAATACATCTGCTTCAAATTTTATATCTCTAAATTTAAGTAATTGCTTAAATCTTTCTAGCCTATTTTCCTTATCAAATTTAACCAAGAAATTATATATTTTATCATAATCTAACTCTTTTAGTTCTGACTTTTTAATGTCCACATATTCCTCATAATCCATACCGCATATAGAAAATTTTTTTTTAGGATCGATATGTTCTGAATAACTTATTGTATCTTCACTTTCTTTTAATATGTCGTAATAATGAGCTACCTCATTATCTTTTTCAAAAAGATAATCTTTTCTGTAATCAAACAGCTCTAGTTGTCTCATATTTTAGGGGTTATTAAAGTTAAAATTAAACCTTAACAATTATTAATATAATTAATAAAAGTGGCAAAATATTGATAATAAATATTTTTTAACAACTAAGCTATAGTTTTATAATAGCTTCCCTTAAGTCTTTCTAGTTTACAGGCTTTGCGCATCTTGTAAAGATATTGAGCTCTAACCGTATTTTGATTCATATTTAAAAAAATACTGATTTCTGCACATTTTCTTTTTTGAATTTTACAAAATTCAAGAATTTTTTCTTCAGTTATAAGACTTTTTTTGTGCTTCATAATTTAAGTTTAGCTAAATTCTTTACCGAATTCAATTTTTTTAATGAAATCTTCAATATTGTAATTGATTATATTAATATTTTTTTTAGCTAAAAGCCATTCTGTCATATTCTTAGAATCTTCATGAACATTTGGTGCAATAAAAAAAGTTTTTTTTCCTTTTGATGAATTAATAAAAATATATTCATTAATTTTTCTAGGAATCTTATTAATTTCTCTAGGTACTTGTTCAGCATTACTTATCAGTGTTGCTTCAACAAAAACATAATCTTCATCATTCTCAATCTCAATATCAAATTTCTTTGGAGGGGCTTGATGATATGGAATTCCCTCATCATCAGTTTTTAAGTTAGGTTTTATATTTATTTCTGAGTAATTAATTTTTATTGAAAGTGCTATCAACCATTCAAGTCTAATATAGCCTACAATATCTTTAATTATTTTATGTTTTGAACTTTTCTTATTTTTTAACAAAAGAAGTTCCTCTTTAATAGTTTCCCAGCCTAATTTTAAAGACCAATTATCAAGCTCGTCTAGACTTATTGTTTCTGGAAGTTGCGTCTTATAATCAAGAAGAAAAGCATCTTCACTTGATACATAATTAAAGTATTCTTTTTCAGAACTATAACTTTTAACTATTGAATAATTATCAATAATATATTCTGCTAAGTCAGCTCTTTTTTTATTTATATCAAAAAATCTACCCTCGCCTCTTCGACTTATTAATCCTGTAATAACCATTTTACGATTAAAATCATCTGGATACTCATTTAAGATTGAGTGATCTTGTCTTGATTTTTGTCTTTTACCTCCCGTTAATGAGTCACAAATCTCTAGTATAATTTCATCGCTTGGATTAAAACCGTGGGATTTTCTCAATTTTTTTATAATTTTATAAAGGTCTTCAGAATTATTATCTTTCCAAAAGACAAGAATTGCTAATTCCTTTTTGGATATGCCCGTAGAGGAAATTTCATTATCTTCATTTAGTAATTTTATTGTTCTCAATAACAATGAGAGCGGATTAACCTCATTTAAAACTCTTTTAAATGGGTTGTTGACTTGATATTTAGTGAGAGCATGTAAAAAAATTGATTGCTCTCTTTCAGATATAGGCTCTAATTTCCAAGGCTCTGGCAAATTTTCAAGTTCACAACATTCAGCTAACTTATTTCCTAAATTTGTAACTTTTATTTCCTCTTTTTCAAATTCAGGCTCATTAAACCAAACAAATCCAAATAATCTTGCTAATTCAAAAACAGTTTTAAATCTAGAAGACCAACCCTTTTCAAAACCTCTTTGTTTATGGACTTGAGATACGTTAGTTACAATATCTTTTGCCATATGATCTGATATTTCTACATTTGAATTATAA
>CACGLS010000018.1 GCA_902573985.1 uncultured Pelagibacteraceae bacterium | reverse complement strand
TTTTAGAAATTTCAAAATTTAATTTAGAAATCAAAAGATTTATATTTTTTAAATTAGATATTTCTTGAGCAGAATTTAAAGAACTAGGTAATGATAAAATTTCTTTTCCATTTAAATTTTCAATATTTGGTGCACTCTCTCTAGTCACTCTTTCAAAATTTGATATAGAAGATAAAAGCTCTGTTTTTGCTTTAATTAAATTTGCATTTGCTCCCGCAAGAGACGACTCTGATTGGGCTAAATC
Source organism: uncultured Pelagibacteraceae bacterium (assembly GCA_902573985.1). GTDB lineage: Bacteria > Pseudomonadota > Alphaproteobacteria > Pelagibacterales > Pelagibacteraceae > Pelagilacustribacter. The sequence continues at coordinate 9,443 of CACGLS010000018.1, read as the reverse complement.
TGTGAGGCTCACTTCTCCTTTTTGCACTCTAGCATTATCATACTCCACCTGTCTTTCAAATAAATTCACATTTGAGATATTTACCATTTCATTTTTAGTTTTATAAATTAGATCGTAATAAGCAAAAGCAGTATCAAGAATAGTTTTTTGCTCTTTTTCTTTAAGTTCTAAATAAGCTTTTTGAGTTTCTAGATCTGATTTTTTAAAAGTATTTAAACCTTTAAAGCCTGAAAAAATTATTTGTTCTATTGATATTTTTTTACTTTCTGAGTCTAGATTTGTATCAGTTAAACTTGAACCGCTTTGATCGGTTCTATTCGATGAAGTAGAGCTAGTCTGTTCTCCTGAAATAGTAATACTAGGTAAGAATTCACTTCTGGATATATTTTTACTTTGTTTAGCAGACTCTAAATTTTTTCTTTCTGCATTTAGCTCTAAATTATTTTCTAAGGCTTTATCTAAATAAAATCTTAGAGTTTCTGCAGCATTAAGATTGCAAATTGTAAATAAAAAAAGAAATGTTAATAAAATATTTTTCATTTAATTTAATTTTAATGATCTTAATCTGTGACTGTGGTCGATATTAATTATAAACTTTGCTTTTTTAGAAAAATTCTTAAGCATATGCCTTGTAATTCGCTCATAAAACATTATAAAATTTTTTACTTGTTTGTTGCTCATAGTTTTTTTTCCTTTTGAGGTAATTCTAAGTTTTTTTTCTTGTAATAATCTCCACTTATAAACATATTTAAAACTTGGTATTTTTAGAAAAATCATAAGATCAATTAATTTAAAAATTTTTTTATATTTATTTGTAAGTTCTTTATTAACAAAATTTCTCCAAGCTCTTTTTTTATCCTTTTCTTTTTCTAATACATTTATTGGCGCTATTAAATCTTTATTTTTTTGCGGAGAGGCTCCTACGCACCAACCTTCGAAAATGACTATATCTGGTTTTGACTTTATATTTTGCCAAAACTTTTTAGGTAGTCTATCATCAATTGATTTATCAAATTTTGGAATAGAAAATTTTTTAAAATGTTTTTGCTTAAGGTTATTTAAGCATTTTAATAGTAATTCAGTGCTGTGCGTGCCTGGAACTCCTCTAGTTAAAAAAAGTGGGTTTATTTTTTTTGACATTACCTTTCTTTCTTGCAAAGTTTTATAAAAGTCATCAATAGAGAATATAACGGTGTTTAAATTGAATCCCTCTTTTAAAATGATTTTTAAGATCTGTGAAATTGTTGACTTTCCAGAGCCTTGTCCACCCGTTAAACCAATAATTTTTGTTTTCTTATTGTTTAAATAATTTCTGTGAATTTTTTCACTTATAGGCATATAAAAATTTTTTAACTGACCCAATTTGTCTCTAAATGGTTCTGACGCCACCTCTTGTGATTTTAAAAATTTTAAATATTTCTTTTTAACATTATCGAGCCTCGCTTTAGAATTATGCATATTATTTTTTATCTAAAGGATGATTCTTGCCATCGTTAATAGAAATATCGTTTAGTTCAAATGTATCAACATCATCAATACATCCTAAATTAAAGCCTGTCATTGCAGGGTTTGATCTTGGATTATGATGAGTATAAATCCCACAATTAGAACAAAAATAGTGTTTAGCAACTTTAGTATGAAATTGATAAAGTCTCAGATTATCTTCACCTTTTGAAATTTTGAAATCCTCATTTTTTACCATAGACATTACTGTTCCTTTTCTTTTACAAATTGAACAATTACACCTAAGAATTTTTTCAAAACTTTCTATATTAATTTGAGCCTCAACCAATCCGCAATGACATTTTAGTATTTTCATAAATTTTCTTAAAGGTGGCCTTTAAACTACATATGTTTTGTATTATCCACAATAGTACAAAATCTATTAAAATGTTCACCTTTTGATTCTGTTTTGATTCCAATTGAGACTCAAATTGCAACTTTTTAGTGTTATATATTTGTTATATTTTTAAGATTTTCTTGACTGTTAAACAAATCTTCTTTTTGTTCTCTAAAGGAAACAATCAATATCATTAAATTAAAAATGGCAAGCAAAGTAATTATTGCTAAAGTAAAAATTCCTAAATAGCTTTTTAATAAGAATAATAATAAAATAATAAAAATCGATCTTAAAAAAACTTGAAATTTAAATACTGCAATAATTGAGAATGAATGAATAATTAATTTGAATAAGGACATTTTTGAAGGTCCAAAATATCTCATTCCTCTAATTGAATTTATTTCAAGAAGATTACTTAAATTTTTTTTAACTGTGCCTGAATAACTGCTCCATAAACTAGGCTGAGAGGAAATAATTTCAGCGTCTTTTTTAGTTAAACAAGTATAATTCCCAAAATTAATTTTTTTTCCTGTAAAAATATAAGTTATAATTTTATGCATAAAATATAAAAATTGAAAAAACGATCCTTCAGATCTTTTAACTCTTTTTGCGACTACAGAATAATTTGGATTTTTGAGTGCCTCTTTTATTAAATTCTCTAACTCCAACGGGCGATCTTCTCCATCACCATCCATCAAGATTAAGTAATCAAATTTTTCATTTTGAATAATGTGTCTAATCCCAAATGCATTACATCTTGCGTGGCCTTTATTTTCTCTCATATTTAGTATTTTGAGTGACTTTATAATCTCAGGCTTCTTCAATTCTGGTTTAGGAATTGTAGATGCATCATTGACAACAAAACATTCAATAATAATATCAGGAAAATTTTTTATATTTTTTTCAATTTCAATTAATAATTTTTTTAATGACTCCCAGTCATTAAATACTGGTATAAGAATAATTATTCTTTTCATCTTTGTCCAATCATACAATATCCAACTGGTTTAATTGTACCAAAAACACCTGGACATATTTTTTTTAGTACTCGGGGATTACCTGTATATATTACTCCTTGATCTTGCTTCAAATTACTAACTAAATTCTTAATTTCCTGCGTCCATGTAGGTCTTGAAGTCAAGTGATATGATAAATTACCTGCAGACCATTCATCACCAACAACAATTTTAATTTCATTTACAAAATTGTCATCCCATTTATTTTGTACTAACCTGGATATCTCTTTTCCAGGATAATCAGTTCTTTTTGTATCGTCTAAAACGGAAACTGCAAAATAAGAAACTGGTGATAAAAGGAAAAAAAACAAAAATACAAAATAAAATTTTTTTATTTTTTTCAGATCAATATTTTTTATTTGAATTTCAAAAAAAAGCGTTCCTAAAAATAAGTAAAAGGGTGTCATCCACATCGTTCTAATTTTTGCTCCAGTAATAACTGATGTTAAAAAAACTAAAACCAAAGGAAAAAAACTAATTGTTAAAAGAAAAAGAATTTTTTTACTTTTGATATTTATTTTAAAATTAATTTTTTTTAGTAAAACAAAAATCATTAAAAAGAAAGGTATCAGAATCATTATTTGCTTTAATATGAAAATTACTGGATTTATTAAATGATTTATAAATTGGGTTTCATTCAGACCTGATCTATTTAAGCCGTAAAAAACAGTAACAAAATTATTTTCAAAAAGCCAAAAAAAGTGAGGGGCAAGAATTGTCAATGAAACAATTATTGACAACATATAATATTTTGTAATTTTTTTATTTCGATAAAAGAAAATTAAAAATAAAAATATTGAGAATAAATGATAGATGAAAAGGTATTTTGACAAAAAACCAAAAGCTGAAAAAATACCAAATAAAATCCAGTCTGAGTTTTTTTTTGAATTAATTCCTCTCCAAAGAAAATAAGATGTTAAAGCAAAGAAAGGAAGTTGACTTACGTTTACATTAAATTCCGGGGTAGTAAAATTATAAAAATAAATTCCTTCTAAAACCAACAAGGAAAATAAAGAATAAATCTTATTTTTGAAGATTTCATTTGAGAGCTTCCAAACATAAATAAATGCTATAATTACGAAAATTTGGCTTAAAAGATAATAAGCCCAATCTTGAGATCTAAAAAAAGAGAAAAATACTTCTACAGCAAAAGCACTAAATGGTGGATGTTTATTGAAACCCCAATCAAGATTGCTTCCCCATGCTAAAGCTTCGATTGTGTCTAGAGGTAAATTAATATTTGATAAAGACGGAATTAAAGTCCAAATCAATAAATGAGAAACAAGAAAAATATAGAAAATTTTTGTTATTTTTTTTTGATTATTCATTTTGTTATTTATTACAATTTATAAGCTATTGACACGACAAAAATCAAACATATACTCCTTCGAATTCAATAAATGCCAAAAAAAACCATTACAAAAAAAAGATATACACCTTCAATAAAAGAAAAATATATGTGCGCAAAACACAAGAAGTTTTTTACAGAAGAGCTTATAAATTGGAAAAGGGAAATTATTAAAACAAATAATTTAGGTAATATTCTAAATTCTTCTGATGATAATGTATCCTCCGCAGATATTGTAGATCAAGCATCGTCTTATACTGATAAGTCAGTTGAAATGAAGGCGCTTAATAGAAGTAGAAAACTAATTTCTAAAATAAATTCTGCTTTACAAAGAATAAAAGATGGCACTTATGGTTTTTGTGAAGAAACTGGTGAGCCGATTGGGCTTCAAAGATTGATGGCTAGACCTGTAGCAACTCTTTCAATTGAGGCTCAAGAGAGGCACGAAAGAGATGAAAAAATATTTATTGACGATTAAGGTTTAGGAATTGTTTCACCTCTTTTCAGAAGATCGAAACCTTTTTGGACAGCTTTTCTCTCTGAAATTACCTCATACCATCTAGATAAGTTTTTAAATTTTTTAAGACCTATATCGTGCCAATCGTGTCGTGCAATCCATGGGAAAGTTGCAATATCAGCTATAGTGTAATCTTTTCCAGCAAGAAATTTACTATAAGATAATCTCTCGTCTAATTCTCTGTAAATTCTCTCAGAAATTTTAAAGTATCTTTTTTCACCGAATTCGCTTTTACCAGGGTTGTAATGATGAAATTGGTGATGTTGACCTAACATTGGTCCAATATATCCCATTTGGCCCATTAACCATTGATTTATCACATTTCTATTTTTTTTGTCGTAAAACTTACCGCTTTTTTCCGCTAAGTAAATTAGAATTGCACCAGACTCGAAAACACTCTCATTAGTATCATGGTCTATAATTACAGGTATTTTACTAAATGGGCTTATTTTTTTAAATTCATTACTAAATTGTTCGTCTTTATCAATGTTTATTTTTGTTATCTTATAATCAGATTGGATCTCCTCAAGCATGATTGATATTTTCTTACCGTTTGGAGTATTAGCGGTAAGCAGCTCTATCATTTTTTTCCTAATCTATCGTGAATTATTTTAGAGGAAGTAGTAAATTCAAATCGATATTTTTCATTAGGTCTGGCTCTTTTAAAACATTCTACTGAAGCTAAGGCGACCTCATGAAATCCAGAGAGAATCAATTTTAATTTTCCTGGATAAGAGCAAATATCTCCTGCAGCGAATATACCTTTTTTATTCGTTTCGAAATTTTCTGAATTTACCTCAATGGTTTTTTTGTCCATATTCAACCCCCATTCGGCAATTGGACCTAGTTTCATTATTAAACCAAAAAATCCTAAAATTACATCTGTTTGAATTTTTTCAGTTTTTCCATCATCAAATTTTATCGTAATAGACTTTAATTCTTTTTCGTTATCTAAAGACTCAATTTGGCAAGGTGTTTTTATTGAAACTTTACCTTCTTTCTCAAGATTTCTTATTTCTGAAAGAGTGTGTTGAGCTCCTCTAAACTCATTTCTTCTATGAATTAGTGTAATTCTTGAAAATTTTGAAAGCTCTAGAGCCCAATCTAAAGCTGAGTCTCCACCACCAAAAATTGAAATTTTTTTATTTCTAAAATGTTCTTTATTTTTAACTGTATAAAATACGGATTTTCCCTCAAGTTTTTCAGCTTCTTTTAAAGAAATTTTTCTGGGTTCAAACGACCCTACTCCACCTGCAATAATAATATTTGGCGCTGTAAATTGATTTTTATTATTTGTTTTCACAACCCAATTATCTTTTTCCTGTTTAACCTCATCAACTCTTTCATTTAAAAATAATTCAGTTTTAAATGGTTTTATTTGTTCAAGTAGTCTAGTGGTTAATTGTTCTCCCGTGCATTCTGGAACTGCTGGAATATCGTAAATAGGTTTATCTGGATAAAGTTCAATACACTGTCCACCAGCTTTATCAAGATTGTCAATTACTACTGCCTTAAGACCTTTTATACCTAGTTGATGAACTGCAAAAAGACCAACTGGACCTGCGCCAATAATTATAACATCAGTTTGTTTCACTAAGTTTGTTTCTCCGGTGTAGTTACCTCTAATCCATCTAATTCTTCATTAACTATTATTTGACAGCTAAGTCTACTATTTTTTTTTGGTTCAAATGCCATATCAATCATATCAATTTCCGCATCTTCTGCTTTTGGAATCTTATCAAACCATTTGTCGTCGACGTACACATGACATGTAGCACAAGCCATAGATCCTCCACAGTCAGCGTCAATACCGGGTATCTCCTTTTGAATTGCCCCTTCCATTACTGACAAGCCATTTTCAACTTCAATAGTTTTTGAAGTTCCTTGGTGATCTTTATAAGTTATTTTAGGCATCTTTTAATAATAAGCTAAATAAATTGAAATAATAACTACCCAAAAAAAAGCATAATAAAGAATATAGCCCTTCACAGTAAAAGGCATTTTTTTTAATCTTCTTTTTCCTTTTCCTTTATATGGTTTTGAAATTTCCATTATTTATTAGTACCAAAAAAAAAGGGCAAGTATGTGAGACATACCCGCCCTTTTCAATTTATTATCTATTATCTAGATGATAATCTTGTGTTTTGCATTGCTGCTGCCCAGATAACTAGACCAAAAGCGATCTTGTTAACAAAGTCAGCTAAGTTATAAATAACGTTTAAAGCGTTTGCATCAACACCACCAGTTAGGTAACCGAAAATATATCCTAATGGATAAATCGCCCAACCAATAGTTACAATTATTCTCATTGCGCTGAATGCTGTAGACATAGCTTTGTTACCAGCTTTTGCCGCCATTGTTCCAGCTTCACCTGAGAATATTTCAAACAAGATGTAAATCCATCCAGCCATTCCAATTACGAAACCTACAAATGGTTGAATATAACCAGCTTCACCTAAGTATCCACCGATTAACATTACTAATGAACCAATTAATAGCTTCCAGAATATAGAAGTTGGCACCTTTCTTACAGCTGCCAAAATTAGATAGAATTCGATCATTTGAAGAGGTACAGTAATTAACCAATCGATATATCTATATACCGTTGGAGAGTCACCTGTGCTCACCCAAACTTCTCTCATATACATGTAGTGAACGAATGCAACACCAGTTACAAGTCCAGCTACTGTTAAAGATGTTCTCCATGATGCAGCAACAGTTCCTCTTTCTGCAAAGAAAAATACAGTTGTTGCTATCATACCCATTGATACGAGCCAGAATGAAATTCCTACGAAATCATTTGTCTGTAACAATGCAGTCGCTGCGTTAGCTGAGCTTGTTATACCTAAAAAGGCAACAGCGGCTAAAGCAAAAAGACCTAATTTTCTCATGAAAACCTCCCTCGTTTGTTTAGTTTTCGTTTAGTTTATATATAAACTACTCGGACAAGTGATAAATAAACTCACCACCGAATAATATGTGGAGGACCTTAGTAAAAAACAAAGTTACAGTGAAGTGTTTTTTTTGCAAAAAAACCGCATATTTATTGGATTTTCTATTTTTTTTTGGGGATATTTATGAAATACTGATAAAAATGAAAGAAATTCAGAGAGTTAAAATTGACTCAAAAATATAAAGAAATTTACCAAAAATCTATCAAAAATCGAGAGGATTTTTGGAAAGAAATCTCTAATAATATATTTTGGTATAAAAAACCTACAAAAATTTTAAATTCCCAAAATCCCCCGTTTTACAAGTGGTTCGAAGACGGAGTAACAAATACATGTTATAATGCTTTAGATCTCCATGTCGACAAAGGTAAAGGTGAAAAGCTTGCAATTATTTATGATAGTCCCATAACTGGTTCAAAAGAAAATATAACTTATAATGAGTTGAAAGAAAAAGTCGCTTTATTTGCTGGAGCTTTAAAAAAACAAGGCGTAAGCAAAGGAGATAGGGTTATAATCTATATGCCTATGATACCAGAGGCAGTTGTAGCTATGCTTGCTTGTGGGAGAATAGGTGCAGTCCACTCAGTTGTATTCGGGGGCTTTGCGGCAAACGAACTAGCAAGCAGGATTGATGACTCTAAAGCTAAAATACTTGTTACTGCCTCTTGCGGCTATGAACCTGGGCGAACTGTTCATTATAAACCTTTAGTTAATAAAGCATTAGAATTAGCAAATCATAAAATTAAAAAGTGTATAATTTTTCAAAGAGAAAAGGATAAAGCAAAATTAAATCCTACTGTTGATATTACCTGGGATGATGCTCACAAAGATGTAAAGCCTGCTGAGTGTGAAAAAATGAATGCAAATGATTACGCCTATATTCTTTACACATCAGGAACTACGGGCCTTCCTAAAGGAATAGTTCGTGATATAGGTGGACACATAGTTGCATTAAAATGGACTATGAAAAACATTTATAATATCAAACCAGAGGACGTGTGGTGGTCTGCTAGTGATATTGGTTGGATAGTTGGACACTCCTATATAGTATATGGTCCGTTATTTTACGGTTGTACGACAGTTTTGTTTGAGGGAAAACCTGTGGGAACTCCTGATGCAGGAGTTTTTTGGAGAATAATTTCAGAGCATAAAGTAAAATCTCTTTTTACTGCACCAACAGCAATTAGAGCTATAAAAAAAGAGGACCCTAACGGAGAATTCTTTAAAAAATATGATTTGAGCAAGTTTGATAAACTATTTCTTGCTGGTGAGAGAGCCGACCCCGATACAATAAAATGGTTTGAAAAACTTTCCAACTCACCTGTAATCGATCATTGGTGGCAAACTGAAACAAGTTGGGCAATAACATCTAGTTGCACAGGAATAGAAAATTTTCCTGTAAAATACGGATCAGCTTTTAAACCGGTGCCAGGTTATGATTTAAAAGTTTTAAATTCAGAGGGTAAAGAAGTGGGTCCAGGAAAGATGGGTGATATTGTTGTCAAACTCCCTCTTCCGCCAGGAACTTTTCCAACTCTTTGGGGAGCGGATAAAAGATATAAAGAGAATTATATGACTACTTATCCAGGATACTATCAAACTTACGATGCGGGACACATTGATGAAGATGGTTATGTTTGGATAATGTCTAGAACAGATGACATAATTAATGTTGCAGGTCATAGATTATCTACTGGAGCTATTGAGGAAGTTTTGGCAGAACATTCAAATGTTGCAGAGTGCGCAGTAATAGGGATAGCTGATAAACTTA
>CACGLS010000017.1 GCA_902573985.1 uncultured Pelagibacteraceae bacterium | reverse complement strand
AATCAAACAAATGAAACCAAATAAGTTTGATGATATAATTGCCCTAGTCGCTCTTTATCGCCCAGGACCCATGAGCAACATCCCAATTTATAATGATTGCAAAAATGGTATAAAAGAACCTGACTACATACATCCAATTTTAAAAGAGATACTAAAACCTACTTATGGAATTATTATATATCAAGAACAAGTAATGCAAATAGCACAAACATTAGCAGGATTTACCGCAGGAGAAGCAGATATTTTGAGAAGGGCTATGGGGAAAAAAAAGAGGGCAGAATTAGATAAACAAAAAGAGAGATTTATTAACGGTGCAATTAAAAACGGGATATCTAAAGAAGTTGCTAACTTTGTTTTCACAAAAATTGAGCCGTTTGCTCAATATGGATTTAACAAAAGTCATGCTGCAGCTTACGCACTTATAGCATACCAAACTGCATATCTAAAAACATATTATAAAGATGATTTTATTGCCGCTACTATGTCTACCGAACTTACCAATACTTCAAAATTAAGAGAATTTGTAGAAGAGTTAAAAAGATTAAAAATTAATCTCGTACGACCCTCAATAGATAAATGTTTTGCTGAATTCAAGGCAGACGATGGAAAAATTTATTATGGTTTAGGTGCGATTAAAAACGTAGGTTTTGAGGCAATTTCTAATATTGTTAAAGAGAGAGAGAAAAATGGTAGTTATAAAACTATTGAAAACTTTATAAAAAGAGTTGATACACGGGACGTTAATAAACTGCAACTAGAAGGCTTAACTAAAGCGGGAGCCTTCGATGACTTTCTAATAGAAAGAAATAAAATATTTGAATCTATTCCCAAAATTTTACAACAAATAAAAAATCTAAATGAAGAAAAAGAAAATAATCAAACAAATCTTTTTGAAACAGATATTGAAGAAAATAATTTTAATTTTTTGCCAGCGGAACCATGGAACCAAAAAAAACTTTTATCTGAAGAATTTAAATCTTTAGGTTTTTATGTTTCAGCACACCCGCTTAATGAATATAAAGAAATATTCAAGCAACTTAAAATAATTTCCTATTCACAATTTTTCAATAATGATGCTAAAGAAAGTTTAGTTTCAGGCACTGTTATGTCAATTCAAGAAAAAAAAAGCATTAAAGGAACTCCTTATGCAATTGTGAAATTTAGCGATAATGAAGGAGAATTCGAATTATTTTTGTTTTCTGAAGTTTTAATCAACAATAGAAATAAATTATTAGAAGGTGAATCTTTCGTGCTAACCTTGCAAAAAGATAAATTGAATGGTGATGAAACAAAAAAAAGAATTAATGTTAAAAAAATTTTTAATTTGGAAGATGTTATCAAAAGACCATTCTCTAAAGTTACAATTCAATTAAAAGAAAATTTTAATCTAAATGAAATTAAAGAGATATTGTCTAACAAGGGAGATACAGAAGTTTATTTAATTTTTAATAATAAAAATATAAAAGCCAATTATTTACTACAAAATAATAGAAAATTTGATTTAACTCATCTTAAAGCATTAAAAGCCAAGGAATACGTGGAGAAAATAACTGTTTAGAGTATTGATTTTTTGAATTCTTTCTATATATCAATGATTAATTTCGCACACAGTTAAAAGGGCATTGCCCTACCGGTCCATTAATTTGGAATTACTGTGGTGGATAAACCGGAAAATATGAACGTACCAAAAGTAGATATAAAACAATTGCTAGAAGCTGGGGTGCACCTAGGCCATAAAACTTTAAGGTGGAATCCAAAAATGAAAAAATACATTTTTGGAGAGAAAAATTCTATTCATATAATTGACTTAACTCAAACTGTTGATTTTATTAAAAACGCTTTACTACAAGTTCATAAAGTAATTTCTAGTGGTGGAAAGCTCTTGGTTGTTTCAACAAAAAAACAAGCTTCTGAACAAGTAAGTGAGTTAGCAAAGGATACTGGCCAATATTATGTTAATTATAGATGGCTTGGAGGAATGCTTACTAATTGGAATACAATCCAAAATTCAATTAAAAGACTAAAAAAATTGGATGATCAGCTATCAAAAGAAAATTTAGGGTTTACTAAAAAGGAAATTCTTAAGTTTGGAAAAGAGAGAGAAAAACTTCAAAGATCCTTAGGAGGAATTTCAGAAATGAAAAAAACACCAGATTTAATATTTATTATTGATACTAACATCGAGTCGCTTGCTGTCGCGGAAGCAAAAAAATTGGGTATTCCTATTATCGCTGTATTAGACACAAATTCTGATCCTACAGGAATTGATTTTCCAATACCAGGCAATGATGATGCAAGAAGATCTATAAATCTTTACTGTGATCTATTAAAAAACACAATTATAGATGCATCTAAATTAATTAAAGGTGTTGAGGAAAAAAAATCTAAAGTAAATCAAAAATAATTTTTTTATAAGATTTTAAATGTCAAACAAAAATTTGTTAGAAAATATAAAAAAACTTAGAGAGCTTACAGGAGTAGGTTTTAAAGACTGTAAAATTGCTATAGATGAAAATCAAGGGGACATTGAAAAATCTGTAGAATTTTTGAGAAAAAAAGGAATCGCAAAAGCTTCAAAAAAAATGAGCAGAACCGCATCAGAGGGGCTCGTTTTAGCTAAAGAAGATAATGGAAAAATATCAATTATTGAAATTAATAGTGAAACTGATTTTGTAGCTAAGAATAAAGATTTTATAAATTTTTGCAAAGAATTATCTGAGATAAATTTTTTAGTGAAGGGAGATTTAGATCAATTAAACGATGCAAAAATGACTAACGGACAATTAGTTAAAGACAACTTAATTAATTTGATAGCGAAAATTGGAGAAAAAATTACTTTAAGACGAACAAAATATTTTGATAACCATAACGTTTCAAACTTTATTTATGTTCATTCTGCTATTGAAAAAAATATAGGGAAGATTATTTCCGTTGTACAAATACAAGGTATTGACAATAATAAAGATCTTGGAAATAAGATTGCAATGCACATAGCCGCATCGAATCCTCTAGCAATTGACAAAGATGATATTGATAAAAAGATTGTAGAAAAGGAAATTGAAATTATAAAAGCTGAAATACTAAACTCAGGAAAGCCTGCTGATATTGCTGATAAAATTTCTAAAGGTAAAATATCAAAATTTTTAGATGATAATTCTCTTTTAAATCAAATTTGGATAATGGATCCCAAAAAAAAGGTGTCCGATATCTTAAAAGAAAATTCCGTAAATAGTCAAATTAAAATTAAAAGTTTTGAAAAATTTAAGGTAGGTGAAGGAGTTTAAAATGAGTAGTGAGTTCAATGAAAAAAATTTTTCTATCAAAATGGATAAAAGCATTCAATCTTTTAGAAAAGATATTTCTACATTAAGAACGGGAAGAGCTAATATATCAATGCTAGATACTATAAAAGTAGAAGTTTACGGACAAAAAATGCCAATAGAGCAACTTGCTACTGTTAGCGTCCCAGAAGCTCGACTCATTTCAATTCAAGTTTGGGATAAGGCAAATGTTTCTTTAATTGACTCAGCGGTTCAGAAGTCTGAACTAGGAATAAATCCTCAAATTGATGGACAAATTATAAGATTAAGAGTTCCAGATTTAACAGAGGAACGAAGAAAAGATTTAATAAAAATATTAAAAAATATGGGGGAAAAAGCTAAAGTTTCTATTAGAAACATTAGAAGAGAAGCAAACGAAGATCTCAAAAAAAAGCTGAAAGAAAAAATTATTTCTGAAGATCAAAATAGTAATTATGAAAAAAATATTCAGGTTCTTACGGATAAAAACATCGAAAGCATAGAAAAAATTTTAGAAGATAAAGAAAAAGAGATTATTCAAATATGAACAAACTCAACCATATTGCCTTTATTATGGACGGCAATGGAAGGTGGGGTAAAAGACAGAAAAAAGGAAGAAATTTTGGTCATTTAAAAGGTGTTGAGACAGTCAAAAAAATTGTTAAAGCTTCCATAAAACTTAAAGTGCCCATATTAACTTTTTACGTTTTTTCCTCAGAAAATTGGAAAAGACCTAAGTCAGAAATTTCATTTTTATTTAATTTGATTAAAAAATTTTTTTTAAAAGAGATTAAAAGTGTAAGACTGCAAGGCATAAAAATTAATATTTTTGGTGAAATTCAAAAGCTTCCTAAGGGACTTAGAGAAATATTGTTTAAATCCATGGAACTTACTAAAAGAAATAAAAAGATAACGGTAAATTTGGCATTAAACTATGGTTCAAAAAAAGAAATAATAAATGCCGCTAGAAAATCAAAAAAAAAACTTAATGAAAAAAATATTGTAAAAAATCTTTATACTAAAAATATGGTTTTTCCAGACATTTTAATAAGAACAGGAGGGCGTAAAAGATTAAGTAACTTTATGTTGTGGCAGTTGGCTTATACCGAATTATTTTTTCTAGAAAAATTATGGCCAGAATTTAACAAAAACGATTTGAATAAGATAATTAAAAATTACAAAAAAATAAAAAGAAATTTTGGATCAATATGATTAAAAAAAACCTAAAAAAAAGACTTTTAACATCTGTACTATTAGCTTTATTGGTTTTTCTAATTTTTAAATTTAGTGAAATATTGGTTTTTGTTTTACTATTATTTGGTGTTTTCTCATTATTAGAGTTTTTTCAAATCTCAAAAAGAATATTCAAATCAAAAGTTTATTTTATTTTTTCAAATATAATCTTTACAATATATATTTTTACTTTTTGTTTTTTATTTTTCTTATTATCGCAATTTTTATTTATCAAAATTTTATTATTTTGTTTTTTAATAGTATGTATTTCTTCTGATATTGGCGGCTATGTTTTTGGAAATATATTCAAAGGTCCAAAATTAATTCATATAAGTCCAAATAAAACAATTTCTGGTGCGATAGGTTCAATTATATTTTCCTGCTTATCAATAACTCCTTTAATTTATTTTTATGCACAGAATAATAGTATAATAATAATTTTTTCTGCAATAGTTACATCAATTGCATGTCAATTTGGAGATTTATTTTTTTCTTATTTGAAAAGAAAAGCTAAAGTAAAAGATACTGGTAAGTTGTTACCTGGTCATGGAGGTATTTTAGATCGAATTGACTCAACTTTGATTGGTCTTCCATTTGGTTTGTTAACTTTAACTTTATTTTTTCAATGAAAAAAATTTCCATATTAGGATCTACAGGTTCAATTGGTCTGACAACTCTCAAAATTATCGATAAGCAGAGGAGTTTTTTCAAAATTAATTTGTTATCAGGTAATAAAAATTTTAATCAAATTTGTAATCAAATAAAAAAATATAGCCCTAAAATTTTTGTAATTAGTGATTTTAATACTTTTAATAAAGTAAGAAAAAGATTTAATAAAAAAAGAACCAAAATATTAAATGATTTTCCAAAAATAAAATTTAAGTCTGATTTAACGATCTCAGCTATTTCTGGTATTGCTGGATTAAATCCAACTCTTCATATGATTAAAAATAGTAAAAAAATATTAATTGCAAATAAAGAGTCTATTATTTGTGGATGGGACATTATAAAAAAAGATGCTAAAAAATATAAAAGCGTTTTAATTCCTATTGACTCTGAACACTTTTCAATTCTAAAACTTTTAGAAAATCATAATCTTGATGAAATTAAAAAAATATATCTCACTGCATCAGGTGGTCCTTTTTTAAATTATAAATTAAATAAATTAAAACATGTTAGTCCAAAAGATGCGCTTAAGCATCCTAAATGGAAAATGGGTAAAAAAGTTACGATAGACTCATCAACGCTGATGAATAAAGTTTTGGAATTAATTGAGGCACAAAAATTTTTTAATATTCCAAAAAATAAACTAGATATATTAATTCATCCTAATTCTTTAGTGCACGCAATTATTAAATTAAATAATGGATTAACAAAATTTATTTACCATGAAACTTCAATGATAGTTCCAATAGCAAATGCTATTTTTGATGGAAATTTTGATATCAATTTATTTTTTAAAACAAAAAAAAAGATTGATAAAATTCAAAATCTTAAATTTGAGGAGGTCAATAAAAATACTTTTCCAATTTTTAAATTGAAAAATAGGTTAAATGAGTATCCTTCAACCTCAATCATAATTAATGCTGCTAATGAAATATTTGTTGATCAATTTTTACAAAAAAAAATACAATTTTTGAGCTTTTATAAAATCATTTTGGGCATTCTGAATGATAGAAATTACAAAAAATATGCTATAAAAAGACCAATTAATATTAACCTTATAAAAAAGATTGATGAATGGGCGCGCATTACTACTTTAAAAAACATTAGTAAGAAAAAATGAGAAAATTTATATTTATTATATTTAGTTTTATTATCTCACTTTCTACATCAAACGCAGAAGTGATAAATAAAATTTTAATTGATGGTAATAAAAGAGTCTCAAATGAAACAATTAAAATTTATGGGGAAATTGAAGTAGGAAAAGATTACAATGAGGCAGATTTAAACAAAATTTTAAAAAATTTATATTCAACTAATTTTTTTGAGGATATTGATCTTAAATTGAATAATAATATTCTTGAAATTAAGATCAAAGAATATCCGATTATTAATCAATTAATTTTAATTGGAGAAGATAACAAATCTTTAAAAAAACAAATTATTAAAACTCTTCAAGTAAAAGAAAAAAGAGCTTTTATAAAATCTTTTTTATCAAAAGACATTGAGAGAATAAAAGATTTATATTCTACCTTAGGTTATAATTTCAGCGAAGTTGTCGCAAAGATTAAAAATATTGACAATGAAAATGTTGATGTAATTATTACAATAAAAAGAGGAGAAAAAACTAAGATATCATCCATAAAGTTTATTGGAAATAATAACGTAAGATCAAACAGGCTTAAAGATATAATAGCAAGTGAAGAAGATAAGTTTTGGAAAATTATTACTCGAAATACAAATTTAAGTGAAAATTTAATTAGTCTAGATATAAGACTTTTAAGAAACTATTATAAATCAATAGGCTTTTACGATATTAAAGTTCGATCCAATTTTGCCCAACTAGATGAAAAAGGAAAAGCTGAATTGGTTTATACTTTAGAGGAAGGTAACAGATATATAATTAATAAAATTTCTACAAACGTGGATAGTGTTTTTGATAAAAAATTATTTTTTCCATTAAATAATCAGTATGAAAAGTATATCGGAACCTATTATTCTCCTTTTACAATTACTAAATTATTAGAGAATTTAGATGAATTAATTGAACAAAATAATTTACAATTTGTAGAACACAATGTTCAAGAAATAGTGTCAGGAAACGAGATAAACGTCATTTTTAATGTTTTTGAGGGAGAAAAAACACTTGTCGAGAGAATAAATATTTTAGGTAATAATATTACTAATGAGGATGTAATTAGAGGCGAGCTTATTTTAGATGAGGGAGATCCATTTACAAAGCTTAACCTTGATAAGTCAGTATCTGAACTTAAATCAAGAAATCTTTTCAAAACTGTTAATTATGAGATAAATGATGGATCAGAGCCAAATTTAAAAATTATAAATTTTATAGTTGAAGAAAAGCCAACTGGTGAAATAAGTGCGGGAGCAGGTTTTGGTACTAATGGTGGAACGGTAGCGTTTACAGTAAAAGAGAATAATTGGCTTGGTGAGGGTAAATCTTTAGCTTTAGACGTTGAAATTGACCAAGAGTCTTTAGCTGGAAGTTTAAATTTCAATGACCCAAATTATGATTTTTTAGGCAACTCTATAAATTATTCTTTGGCAAGTGAGAAAAATGATAAACCTGATAAAGGTTATGAAAACTCAATAATTTCAGCTGGTGTTGGAACATCATTTGAACAATATAAAGATGTTGTAGCATCTCTTGGACTAGAATTTACTTATGACGACTTAAAAACTGAGAATAGTGCGTCTGATTCTTTAAAAAAACAAGCTGGTACTTTTGATGAATTAGCTTTTAGTTACGGATTTTCTCAAGATAAAAGAAATAGGTCGTTTAAACCTACTAGCGGTTTTATAACAAGTTTTAGACAAACTCTTCCCATCTATGCCGATAAAAGCTTTATTGAAAACACTTTTGTTGCAAGTAGATATAAAACTTTAAGTGAAAATATTGTGGGGTCTGGAAAGTTGTATTTATCCGCAATAAACGGGGTTGATGATGAAGACGTTAGAATTAGTAAAAGAAAGTCTTTGAGTTCAAAAAGAATGAGAGGATTTGAAAGAAATAAAATAGGCCCTGTAGACAGCTCAGATCATATTGGAGGAAATTATGCTGCATCTCTAAATTTTGAAACTAACCTACCTAATCTTTTACCTGACTCTACAAATATGGATGTAAGTCTTTTCCTTGACTTTGGAAATGTTTGGGGTGTTGATTATGATGACAGTATTGATGAAAGTAATAAGATAAGATCATCAGTTGGAATATTTACAAATTGGATGTCACCAATTGGACCTATGGTATTTACACTATCGCAAAATCTGTCTAAAGCTGATACCGATGTTACAGAGTCTTTTAATTTTAACCTAGGAACTACCTTCTAAAATGAAACAACTTAAAATAATTTTTTTTTCTTTAATTTTTTTTTTAAATCAGAATATAGTCTTAGCTGATTCGCCTTATTTTATTGACTTTAAGTACATCCTTAATCAAAGTGATGCTGGGAAAAAAGCTCAAAATTTTCTTAAAAAAGAATTAGAGACTGGGATAAAAAATATTAAAGATAGAGAAAAAAAACTGTTAGATGAAGAAAAAAAAATTATACAACAAAAAAAATTAATAGCTGCTGAGGAATATAAAAAAAAAGTAACTGAATTAAGAAAAAAAGTTTCTTCACTTCAAAAAGAAAAAAGTAAACTTTTAGAAAAAGTATCAAAACAAAGATCAAAAGCTCGAGATGAATTATTAAAAAATTTAAACCCAATAATAAAAAATTATATGCAAGAAAAAAAAATTAGAATGGTAATTGATAAGAAAAGCTTGTTATTAGCTGATGAAAATTTAGATATAACAAAAGATATAATATCAATCTTAAACAGTAAACTGAAAAATATTAAACTTAATTAATGTCAAATGGATCCAGTTTTTTTTTTAAAAAGAAAATTAAAATAAAAGACGTTTTTCCAAATGGAAAGTTCAAAAATAATTTTTTAATTAATAACGTTAAACCTCTACAATACGCTGAGAAAAATGATATTACTTTTTTTGACTCGATTAGGTATAAGTCATCAGCTTTAAATACAAAAGCCAGTGTTTGCATAACAACTGATAAATTAAAAATATTTTTACCGCAAAATATTAATTTAATTATTGTTAAAAATGTTTTATTAGAAATGGCAATAATTTTAAAAAAAATTTACCCTCTAGCAGATATTGATTATCCAGACTTATCTCTTCAAAGACCATTAAAAAATAAATATAAAACTGTAAAATTTGGTAATAATGTTTTAATTGGTAAAAATGTTAAAATAGGAAAGAATACTATTATTGGATCAAACACTATTATTGAAAAATGTGTAGTTATTGGAAAAAATTGTGTAATTGGTTCTAATGTAAATCTAAAAAACTCGATTATTGGAGACAGAGTAGTGCTACAAGACGGATGTAAAATCGGTCAAAAGGGCTTCGGTTTTTTGCCAACCAAAAACAAAAATATTAAATTTCCTCATATTGGTAAAGTATTAATTGGCAATGATGTCGAAATTGCCTCCAATTGTACTGTTGATCGTGGTTCAGTTGATGATACTCGAATAGGTAATAATACCTATTTAGATAATCAAGTACATATAGCACAT
>CACGLS010000016.1 GCA_902573985.1 uncultured Pelagibacteraceae bacterium | reverse complement strand
GGGACACTCAGACAATTATATACCCGCCAATCCTTTAATTACACCTGCTCACATAGTACCTGAATGGTATTTGTTACCATTTTACGCAATTTTAAGATCTGTCCCTGATAAGTTAGGTGGAGTAATTTTAATGTTTAGTGCGATTTTTATTTTATTTGTCCTACCTTGGTTAGATACATCAAAAGTTAGATCGGCTGTTTTTAGACCGATTTATAGACAATTCTTTTGGATATTAGTAATAGACGTTCTAATGCTTGGTTATGTTGGTGCGATGCCAGCTGAAGGAATTTACTTAGTATTAGCTAGAGTAGGAACTATTTATTACTTCTTACATTTTATAGTAGTTATGCCTATTGTCGGTTATTTAGAAAAAACAGATCCGATTCCTATGAGCATCTCCGAGCCAGTATTAACCGGAGGAGCAGAACCATCTTTGGCTAGGAAAGTTAATGATAAAGTTTAATATAAAACTACTCGTTTTATCTTTTTTGCTACTTATCTCACTTAGACCACTACAAAGCGCTGAAATGGTTGATCCAATTAAAGTGGATTGGAGTTTTAAAGGTTTAACAGGAACCTTTGATAGAGCGTCACTACAAAGAGGTTTTCAAGTTTATAAAGAAGTCTGTGCCTCTTGCCATTCAATGCAATATCTTAGCTATAGAAATCTAGGAGAACCTGGTGGACCTGAGTTTTCAGAACAAGAAGTAAAAGCTATTGCAGCTAGTTTTGAAATAGAGGATGGTCCTGACTCACAAGGAGAAATGTTTACTCGACCAGGAAAACCTTCAGATAAATTTAAGAGCCCATACCCTAATGTTCAGGCAGCAACAGCTGCTAATGGTGGGGCATACCCGCCTGATATGTCAGTTTTAGTCAAAGCAAGAAAAGGAGGAGCTAATTACATTTATTCAGTTCTAGTTGGTTACGAAGACCCTCCCTCAGGTGTAACTCTTGATGACGGTGTTTATTACAATAAATATATGGCTGGTAATAAGATTAAAATGCCAAATAATTTAATGGATGGTTTAGTTGAATATGCAGATGGTACGGAGTCTACTGTTGATCAAATGGCCAAAGATGTAACAACTTTTTTGGCTTGGGCTGCTGAGCCAGAACTTGAAGAGAGACACAAAACTGGTGTTAAGGTAATTATTTATTTAGTACTTTTAACAATTCTTGTTTATTTAAGCATGAAAAAAATATGGTCAAGGATTGACACGGAAGTATAACACGTCTCCATCTTTAACAATATAGTCTTTTCCTTCAATTCTTAGTTTTCCGTGTTCTTTACACTTTTCTGCACTACCATATTTAATGAAGTCTTCGCATGTTACAGCTTCAGCTCTAATAAAATTTTTCTCAAAATCAGTATGAATAACACTTGCTGCCTTTGGAGCTGGAGTATTTTTTTTCACAGTCCAAGCTCTACTTTCTTCAGGACCAGAAGTAAAAAAAGTATCTAATTTTAAAAGATCGTATCCCTCTTTTATTAATTTATTTATCCCAGTTTTATTTAAACCAATTTCTTTCATAAATGTTTCTTTGTCATCTTTATTTAAACTTGATAGTTGATCTTCAATATCAGCACAAATATTGATAATTTTTTCATCAGGATATTTATTTATAATTTGTTTGGTATATTCATTTCCCTTTGACAAATTTTCTTCATCTACGTTACAGACAATTATTTTTGGTTTAATACTAAGCAATCCAATACTTGATAGAAATTTCCCTTCTTCTTCATTATTAATCACAACTTCTTTGCCATCATTTAGAATGTTTAGTTTTTCATTTAAAATTTCTACTTCTCTTTCTTTAAGTAATTTTTTTTTTCCTTTCTCAAGTTTTTTTTGGATAACATCTATATCTGAAAGTATTATTTCTGTTTTAATTGTCTCTAAATCATCACTAGGACTAATTTTTGAATTGACATGAGTAATATTTGTAGAGTCAAAACATCTCACTAAATGTATTATTGCGTCAACCTCTCTAATATGTGAAAGAAATTTATTGCCCAAACCTTCACCTTTTGAAGCTCCTTTCACTAGCCCAGCAATATCTACAAAAGTTATGTTAGTATAAATCTTTTTTTTTGAATTCGATAATTTTGATAGTTTATCTAAACGATCATCAATAACATCAACAATACCAATATTCGGATCTATAGTACAAAAAGGAAAATTTGCTGCCTCCGCATTCTTTGAAGCTGTTAATGCATTGAATAATGTTGACTTACCTACATTTGGAAGTCCAACTATTCCACATTTAAATCCCATTCAGATTTTGATTAACTTTGCTTGAAAACAAATCTATTTTTTTATCAATAAGAGTAGGTATTTGCTTAACAATATTTTCTGTAATCTCTTTTATTTTTTCCTCTTCGTCTTCTTTGAAGTCTTCTAAAACATGATTGTTAACCTTCTTTTTTTGTTTGGGATGACCAATGCCTATTCGAACTCGAGAGTAATCTTTTCCTATAAACTTATCTATAGACTCAATTCCATTATGACCGGCGCTGCTACCACCAATTTTTGCTTTTACCTTACCAAAATCGATATCCATATCGTCATGAAAAACAATTACGTTTTTTGCATCAATTTTAAAATAATCTATTAGCTCTTTAATTGCAGTCCCAGAATTATTCATAAATGTTAAAGGTTTAATAGCATAAATTTTTTTTTCATCTATATTTCCTGTCGTTAATAATCCTTTAAATTTTGGTTTTTGCTTTGAGAGTTTGAAATGCATATTTATAGCATCAATTATCTTAAAGCCTATATTGTGTCTTGTATTTGTATAGTTAGAGCCTGGATTTCCTAATCCAACGAGTAAAAGCATATTAATTATTTCTTTTCAGCAGGTTTTTTTTCAGCAGGTTTCTTATCTTCAGTTTTTTTATCTGAGCCACTACTATCTTTAGTTTTATCATCTTTTTTGGATGCATCTGCTTCTTTTGATGACGCATCTGCTCCCTCAGACTGAGCATCTCCCTCAGCACCCTCAGCAGGAGCTTCTTCAGCAGGTTTTTCTGGTTCTTTTATAACCGTTGGAGCTGCAACTGTAGCTACAACGAAATCCCTATCTGTGATAGTTGGCGCAACATTTTCTGGAAGCTTAATTGATGAAATCTTTAAACTTGTACCAATATCTGTTCCTGTTAAATCAACTACTATTTCATCAGGAATATTTTCAGCGGGACATCTTAATTCTACTTTTCTTCTTACGATATTTAAAACTCCACCCTTTTTTAAACCTGGAGAATCTGGATGATTAACAAACTTTACGGGAATTTCTAAAACTATTTTTTTTCCTGAAACTATTCTCATAAAGTCTATATGAATCGGTTCCTCAGATACTACATTATAAGCCACATCTCTTGGGATCACTTTTTCTTTTTTCCCATCTAAATCTAATTCTAGAACTTTTGATAAAAATGTTTCGGATTTGATAATTCCAGAAACTTCTTTCTTACTAATAGATATATTTTGATTAGGATTTTTACCCCCATAAATTATTGCAGGTATCAATCCATTGGCTCTTAATTTTTTATTAGAACCGGTAGAAATATTTTCTCTTTTAACAGCTTTTAAATTACTCATAATATATTGAAAAGGCTATATACCCCATGATCTTTATCAAAACAAGCGTTAATTAAATAAATCTGACACCGAATTTGAATTTGCTATTCTTTTTATTGCTTCGGACATTAGTGAAGCTATTGATAATACCTCAATTTTATTATTATTCTTTAATTTATGATTATTTTCTATTGTATCAGTTATAATTAGTTTCTTTATTTTTGAATTCTTTATCTTTCTTACTGCATCTCCACTCAAAACTGCATGAGTTATAAACACATACACCTCATTTGCACCATTCTTTTTTAACGCATCTACTGCGTTAACAATTGTCCCGCCGCTGTCAATAATATCGTCAACAATTATACATGTCTTGTTTTTTACATTTCCTATGATGTTCATTACTTCAGATTTTCCAGGAGCAGGTCTTCTCTTATCAATTATTGCAAGATCTGCTTTTATCCTTGTAGCTAATGCTCTGGTCCTTGCTACCCCTCCTACATCAGGTGAAACACATATTAATTTTTTTGTGCTTAATTTCTTTTTAATATATTTTGAAAAAAGAGGAGCAGTATATAAATTATCAACTGGCATATCAAAAAAACCCTGAATTTGTCCTGCATGTAAATCTACAGTTACAACTCTAGTAGCTCCGGCATTAGAAATTAAATTTGCAACAACTTTTGCAGAGATAGAAGTTCTTGGAGCAACTTTTCTATCTTGTCTTGCATATCCAAAATATGGAATTACAGCTGTTATAGTTTTTGCTGAAGATCTTTTTAATGCGTCAATTACAAGTAAAAGCTCCATGATATTATCATTAGCTGGATTTGATGTAGATTGAATAACAAAAACACTATTTCCTCTAATGTTTTCGTTAATTTCAATATAGATTTCACCATCGGCGAATCTTCTTATATTTGTATTTATTAACTTTAGTTTAAGATTCTTAGAAATATCCTTGCTAAGCTTAAGATTGCTAGTGCCAGATAAAATTTTCATGAAATGTATTTATTTATACAATTATTTTAAAATGTTTTCAAATTTAATCTAAATTAACCTGATGACTGATATACATCTACCATAATCCCTATGTTTAAGAATTGTGGACCTTCTGTAGCTAAAAAAGTTATTTTTTTCTTTAAAAGTATCACGGTTTATATGGTCAAAAGTCACATTTAAGTCTAAAAGCTGATCAGCAACATATTTCCTTAAATTAAAGAATTTTTTAAGATTATTTTTTCTTGAAAAGTATCTTTTATTTTTTTTTGTTTTTTTTGAAAATTTTTTAAAAAAGCTTAAATCAACTTCATAATTCATTTTTCCTATACATGGACCAATACTTGCATATATTTTGCTTTTAGAACTTAATTTTTTTATTTTGAGAACTGTTTTTTTGATTATACCGGAAAAAGCTCCTTTCCAACCAGCATGAATACATCCAATAATATTACTAGTTTTTTCAAAAAGAAGTATGGGCACGCAGTCAGCAGTAACTACTCCTAAAGCTAAGCCTCTTGCTTGAGTAATCATAGCATCACAGCGCACTTTTTTTTTACAATTATCCATATTAATTTCTAACACATTGTTACTATGTGTTTGATGCATTAAGATTAAATTATCTTTTTTTACTAACATTTTTTTTGCAACATAATTTAAATTTTTCAAAATATTTTTTTTATTATCTTTTGATCCTTTTCCGCAGTTAAGACCTTTATAAAGACCTTTAGAATAGCCGCCTTTTCTTGAAAAAAAACAATGCTTAATTTTGTTAAATTTTTGTA
This sequence comes from uncultured Pelagibacteraceae bacterium, assembly GCA_902573985.1. Lineage (GTDB taxonomy): Bacteria > Pseudomonadota > Alphaproteobacteria > Pelagibacterales > Pelagibacteraceae > Pelagilacustribacter. Next base: position 7,484 of record CACGLS010000016.1, on the reverse strand, counting down.
GTTTTTTCGAAGCAAACATTAGTTAAAACCTAAAAAATTTACTCTACTAGATTTAAAAGCAAATATCACTTTAAACAAACCTCCCATTAATTTTTTATGTAAAAGCCTCATTAAAGTTGTCGACATATAAGTCTTTTGTTTAATGCTCATTTTTTTTTCAAGAATTTTTGCCCTATCTATTATTCCCATTTTTTCTAAGAAAAATTTCTGGGACACAATTTTTTCTACCTTAATATTTTTTTTTTCAAAATATTCCTTCAAAAGCTTAAAGTTTACTAAAGAAGTAATATCAGCCTTTCCTATATTTTTTAATAACATACTCTTATCTATCTTTTTATTAGCCATTACTATTTGAATAGTATCTGCATTTATTTCATTTAAATATCCATAATCAATTAATAATATGCCACCTGTAAGTAATTTAATTTTTTTTACAATTTTATCCATCTCAGAAAGTCCTAATTTCGGAAATTCAATAAATTTTAGACCTTTTAAGGATTTATAATTTTTGATAATTCTAATATCGTCAGCTTTTGCATATTGATACACCTCATCTAATTTCAACTTAGAATTTATTATAAAGTTTTTTTCTAATAATTGTTTTTTTTTAAATATAAATTGTTTTATTGGTATTGCATCGAAAAATTCGTTTCCAAAAAAAATAATTGGTCCCTTTTTAATTCCATCAAAATTATTGATCCATTTTACTTTAGAGCCTTTTAATTTATTTTTTTGAACTTTTTTAAGAAAATTACTTTTTTCATACAAATATATATTAATTGATCTACTCAGATCAGGAAATTTTTTTACTGTATCAACAAAAACTCTAGCTAGACTACCATCACCTGGACCAAGTTCAACAAAATTAAAATTTTTAGGTTTCCCAAGTTTTTCCCAAGCAGAAACAACCCATACAGTTATTATTTCTGAGAATAAATTTGAAATAGTTGGAGATGTGATAAAGTCACCTTTTTCTCCGAAAGGAAATTTGTTTGTGTAGTATCCAAATTTAGGCTCATAAAGAGCCTTATTTATGAACTCATCTACAGGAACAATTTTATTTTTTTTGAGATTAAAATTTCTAGAATTATATCTCATCTTTTAAAATAAAGTATTGTTCCAATAAAAATCATTAATGTACTAAGCATCATCCCCATACTTACAAATCCATATATATACCCTATTTGTAAATCCGGTTCTCTAAAAAATTCCGAAAAGGTTCTTAAAATGCCATAAAAGATTAAAAACAAAAATGAACAGTTTCCAACTGTATATTTTTTTTTAAATAAAACGTAATTCATTAATAAGAATAAAATCAAACCCTCAAAAAAAGCTTCATATAATTGTGAAGGGTGTCTTGTAAAATTGTCTACCTTTGGAAAAATAACACCCCAAAAAACATTTGTAACCTTTCCAATTAATTCACCGTTTATAAAATTTGCAATACGACCCAAGAAAATTCCGATAGGAGAGACACATGCTATAATATCAAGTAGAAAAAGTGCTTTAATATTTCTTCTATTTGAGAATATATAGGTTCCAATTACAATAGCGATCATGGCTCCATGAAATGACATTCCACCTTTCCAAATTTTGAAAATTTCAATTGGATTATTTAAAAAATATTCAAAATTATAAAACAGGATGTATCCTAATCTACCTCCCACAATTATTGAGACAATTATATAGGTTATTAAGTCGTCAAAAATGTTTAAATTTACTTTATTCTCGCTACTAGAAAATTTTTTTACTACTATTAACCTGCCATACCACCAGCCTAAAAAGATTCCGAAAATATAAGCTAGAGAGTACCACCTGACAGATAAAAACCCAACTTCAAATAATATGGGATCTAGGTTATGGGTAAACATATATTCTTATATCATATTTGAAATTAATGTTTCTATCAAATAAGATAACATATGGATAATAGAGAAAAAATTTTTAAAACAATTTCTGACCTTATTGAAGGAGGTATTTTAACTTCAAAAGATATAAAAAAAGAACTCACAAATGATTTAAGATTTAAAAAAGATAAAATATTAAACAAACTGAATCTCGTTTCCAGAGAAGAGTTTGAAGTTTTAAAAAAAATTGTTCAAAAACAACAAGCAGAAATAAAGAAATTATCTAAATCTAAAAAAGTTAAAAAGGCAAAGAAATCTTAACTTGTAAACCGTCAAATTTGCTTTTTCCTAACTGTATATTTCCTCCATGTGACTTGATCGCATCCTCTACTATTGCTAACCCTAAACCAACACCAGATTGATTAAGACTTCTGCTTTTATCTAATCTAAAAAAGGGCTTAAAAACATTTCTGTGCTGATCTTCAGGTATGCCAGGGCCATCATCTTCAAATAAAATTATTGCTCGATTGGAGCTGCTTTGAATTGTTACTAAAACTTTATTTCCATAAATCAACCCATTTTGTATCACATTTTCAAAAGATCGTCTTAATGCCATCGGCCTCCCTTTTAATTGTATATCTTTTGTAAACAAAATTTCTAAATTTTTATTTTCTAAAATACTTTTAATATCCTCGAATAATTTTGTTAAATTAATTTCGACTGTAGTTTCCTGCGCCTGTGTTTTAGCAAATTGTAAATAATCGTTTAACATTTCTTCCATTTCATCAATATCTTGAGACATTTTTTTTGACAATTCTTTCTGATTAATCATAGCTAATTGTAGTTTTAGTCTTGTTAAAGGTGTTCTAAGATCATGACTTATACCCGACAACATTTCTGATCTTTGATTTAAATGTCTATTAATCCTTTTGGCCATTCTATCAAATTCATAGGCAGCTTTCCTTATTTCTTGTGCCCCCGAGGGTCTAAAGTCGTTGACGTAATCTCCCTTGCCAAATCTTTCAGCGGCTTTAGCTAATCGAACTAAAGGTTTAGTTTGATTTTTTAGGAAAATTAAAGCTATAATAATTAATACTATTGAGGGTAGGGTGGTCCATAAAACAAATAATCTTACTGAAGAAGTAGAGACCATTTCTTTTGGTACTAAAAATTCAATTAACTCATCTTCAGATTTAATTTTAATTTCAACAGCATTTTTGAATTTAGATGTGCTAAACCAATAATTTTTATTTCCGAAAGTGGACTTGAGTTCTCTTCGAAGCGATCTATCCATTGGACTAAATTTTCTTTCACCAGTAGTTTCAGGAATTTCGTCTTTGCTAATACCTATTTCAAAATTAAAATTATTTTTATAGCTATCAGTAAAAAAATCTAAATTTTTCTTATCATTTTGATATACTTCTTCAATCGTTTTTAATTGAGCCACTAATGCTCTAGTAGTATTTTTGTTTGCTTTAATCCAAATACTATCAAAAAAAACTATTGTTATAATGAATTGTAAAATAATTGTTGGCGCAGCAACAATTATCAAAGCCCTATAAAATAACCTTTTAGGTAAAATAATTTTTATAATTTTATTCAATCCAGAGAACATAGCCTGAGCCTCTTATAGTTTGTAAATATTTAGGTTTTTTAGGATTTACTTCTATTTTTTGTCTAAGTCTAGTAATCATTACATCTATTGATCTTTCTTGGATAATTCCAGAAAATTTACTTATTTCTTCACGGGAAAAAGTTTTACCAGGATTTGATAACATCTGTATTAAAACATTTTTTTCAGTAATATTTATTTTTTTATTATTATTATTTAAAGATATGTACATTTTTTCGAGATTAATCTCAGCATTTCCAATAACATATTTTGAGTGAATTTTAGCTTTAATTGTCTTTTTAATAATATTTTTTATTCTAAGCAAAAGTTCTCTAGGTTCGAAAGGCTTTCCAAGGTAGTCATCTGCACCTATTTCTAATCCTTTAATTCTATTTTCTACTTCTCCTTTTGCAGTTAATAAAATAATTGGAATTTTAATTTTATTTTTGATCTCCTTAGTCAACTCGTAGCCACTTTGACCTGGCATCATAATATCTAAAATTAAAATATCAAATTTGATATATTCTAATTTTATTTTAGCCTCAGCAGCGTTTTCAGCTGTAGATACAACATAATCGTTTCTTGAAAGATAGTCTTTTAACAAACTCCTGATTCTATCATCATCATCAACTACTAAAATATTTAATTTACTATTTTCCATCAATTATTTTTTTTAATACATCTTTGAATTTTATAACAGAGTCCGAACTTGAGTTTTTCAATGCATTAAATATTCTTTTTTTTTGTGAATTATAAACAGTTTCAAAAAAAACTTTTCCATCTTTATCTAAAAACAAATTTTTTTTTCTTGTATCATTTTGATCTTGAACTTGTTTTACCATTCTTGAATTAATGAGATCTCTTAGAACTCTATTTAAACTTTGTTTTGTTACTTTTAATTTGAAAATGAGCTCACCCAAATGAATTCCTGGATGCCTTTCAATTAGATGAAGTGCTCTTAAATGAGCTGGTCCAAAAAATTTTTGAGATAAAATGTCTTTCGGATCTGAGAATGTTTCTCTGTAGGCATAGTAAAGCAACTGAATAAACTCTTTAATTTGATCATCTTTTAAATATAACAAATCTTTCATAATGGTAAGTTATATTGACTTATTCTAATTTGGAATATACTTTTTTAAAAAAAAAAAATCTATATATTTACTTTTAATGGAAAGTGTACCTTACGACAAAAGAACTGGCAAAATTTGGTTTAATGGTAAAACTGTTGACTGGAAAGACGCCAACATACACATATTAAATCACGGACTTCATTACGCTAGCTGTGTTTTTGAGGGAGAGCGAGTTTATGATGGTGAAATTTTTAAATTAGAGCAACATACAGAAAGATTGTTTTATTCTGCTAAACGTATGGGAATTAAGGTTCCATATAATCAAGAAGAAATTAATAATGCTTGTAAGAATATTGTAAATATTCAAAAAGTACAAAACGGTTACGTAAGGCCTTTAATTTGGAGAGGTAGTGAAATGATGGCTATCTCTGCACAAAAAAATAAAATTCATGTTGCAATTGCAACATGGGAATGGGGATCGTATTTTGATCCTAAATTAAAATTGAATGGTATTAAATTAAATATTTCAAGCTGGAGAAGACCTGCTCCTAATACAATACCATGGGATACTAAAGCCGCTGGATTGTATATGATTTGCACATTGTCAAAACATGAGGCTGAAGCTGGGGGATACACCGACTCATTAATGCTTGACCATGAAGGAAATGTAGCCGAAGCGACTGGTGCAAATGTTTTTTTTAAAAATGAAGATGGTGAGTTACATACTCCGATTCCAGACTCTTTTTTAGATGGTATTACTAGACGTGAGGTAATTAAAATAGCTAAGTCAAAAGGAATAAAGGTCATTGAAAGAAAAATTAAGCCAGAGGAAATGGAAAAATTTGTTGGTTGTTTTTTAACTGGAACAGCAGCTGAGGTAACACCAGTTTCACAGATAAATGATTACAAATTTAAAGTTTGTAAGGTAATTTCGGAACTAGATGATGCCTATCAAAATTTAGTAAGAAAAGAATCCGCAGCCTAGTCTTTACCGTCTTCATTGATAGCGTAATTAATACCTTTTCTTAAATAATCATAACCTGTATATAAAGTTAAAAAAGCAGACAACCATAAAAGGATAATGCCTACAGTTTGTGCGTTATAATCTTGAAAATTAATTATTTTATTTCCTATATCGCCAGACAAAAGGATAGCGATTGAAGTCATCTGTATAAAAGTTTTTAACTTTGACAAACTTGTAACCTGCATTACTACTTTTCCTTTTGCTAAATATTCCCTTAAGCCTGATACTAAAATTTCTCTAGTCAATATTATTACTGCAGCAATTACCTCATAATTTTTAATTGTTCCATTCATTACAAGAAGAATGAGCGCTGCTGAAACTAAAATTTTATCAGCGATAGGATCTAAAATTTCTCCTAATTTTGACTCCTCCTTGAATAATCTTGCAAGTAATCCATCTAGATAGTCAGTAAAACTTGCAAGAACAAATAAAAAAAAAGGAATTAAATCTCCAAAAAAACCTGGAATAAAAAAAGCTACAACAAATATTGGGACAATTATAATTCTACCAATAGTAAGTATGTTAGGTATTTTCAGTTTCATTATTCGTGAAAATAATCATATATTTTCTTTGCAATGTTGTCTTCTATTCCCTCTACTGATTTCAAATCATCAAAACTTGCTGACTCAACTGCTCTAGCTGACCCAAAATGATTAAGCAAAGCTCTTTTTCTTTGTTTGCCTATTCCTTGAATTTGATCTAACAAAGATTTGCTGAGATTTTTCTTTCTTTTGGCTCTATGAGTGCTTATAGCAAATCTATGAGCTTCATCTCTTAGTCTTTGTATAAAAAATAGTAATGGATCATTTCTATCTAAAATATATTCTTTGCTTTTATAATAGATTTTTTCCTCTCCAGCATTTCTTCTTTTACCCTTCGCTACGGCTAAAATTGGTAAATCGTGCAATCCTAATTCATTCAGAACGTCTCTAGACACAGTATATTGTCCTTTTCCACCGTCTATCATTATTAAGTCTGGCAATGACAGTGAACCAGATTTTTCTTTAATAGCTTTTGAAAATCTTCTAAACAATACTTCTTTCATCATACCATAGTCATCATTTTTGACCTTTTCATCCTTAATATTGAATTTCCTATATCTTTTCTTTATAAAACCTTCATTACTAAAACAAATTAATGACCCAACAGAGTCAGTTCCCTGAATGTGGCTATTATCGTAAACTTCTATCAATTCTATATTGTTGTTAATATTAAATTTAGATGCTAATTCTTCGATAAGATTGTTGTTAGTATCAGATTGAACAAGTTTTTGTTTTAAAGATTGTTTTGCATTTTTTTCTGCAAGACTAGAAATACTTATCTCATTTTTACTTTTTGCTAGCTTAATAATAATTTCTTTTTTATCCTTGTCGGAAAATGTTTTTTCAATAAGTTTTTTATCTTTGACTTCACAGTTAGTTAATATCAGCCTAGGAATAGTTTTATTTTCATAAAATTGGGATATAAAAGAGCTTATTATATCTTCTACACTGTCATCTGGATCATGTTTTGGATAAAAAGACTGATTACCCCAGTTTTGTTTGGACCTAAAAAAAAACACTTGCACACATGTTTTTCCTGTCTCTTTATAAATACTGATAACATCAGCTTCTGTTAAATTTGTTTGATTTATTTTCTGAGAAGTTTGTATTTGAGTTAAAGCTTTTATTCTATCTCTAGCTATAGCTGCTTTCTCATAATCCAATTCTTTACTAGCTTTTTCCATTTCTTTGGATAAGTTTTTCTGAATTCTTCTAGATTTACCCGAAATAAAATCAATAGCGTCTGCAACTGTAGACTCGTATTCTTTTTCATTTATGTGTCCGACACATGGAGCAGAGCATCTTTTGATTTGGTATAAGATACACGGTCTCTCTCTATTTTTAAAAACAGTGTCATCACAAACTCTCAAAAGAAAAATTTTTTGTAAA
>CACGLS010000015.1 GCA_902573985.1 uncultured Pelagibacteraceae bacterium | reverse complement strand
TATTGAAAATTAAAGAGAAATTTTTTATAAAATCACTAAAATCTTTTGTTGGCTTACCACACAGATATGAAATATTTTTAAAAAAAGGGAATTGCACTTTCATTAACGACTCAAAAGCTACCTCATTTCAAGCATCCGAATTCGCCTTAAAAAATGGTAAGGATATTTTTTGGATATTAGGTGGTCTTCCAAAGAAGAATGATAGATTTAATATAAATAAGGTGAAAAAAAATATTATAAAAAGCTATATAATCGGTAAAAATACAAGTTTTTTTAAGAAACAACTTCAAAATAAAATAAATTTTCATATTTCAAAAAATTTAAAAAGTTCAATTATCAAAATTTTAAAAGATATTAAATTACTTCAAAGGAAAAATAATACAATTTTACTAAGTCCTGCATCAGCTTCTTTTGACCAATACTTAAATTTTGAAGAAAGGGGCAATGCGTTTAAAAAAATATGTAATCATTATGCGAGAAAACACATTTAAACAAGAATTTATAAATTATTGGCGAAACATCGATAAAAAAATTTTTCTTTGCTTTGTAGGTTTATTTTTCTTAGGATTATTTTTTTCTTTTTCCTCTACTTCATCATTAGCAGGTGAAAGATTGAACAAAGATTATTATTTTTTTTTCACAAAACATCTTATTTTTACTTTATTTGCTTTAATTATTATGATTAGTATTTCCATCATAAATACTTCCTTTCTTAAAAAAATTGTTATACCTATTTTTATATTCTCTTTTATTTTTTTAGCTTTAGTTCCTTTTATAGGAGTGGAAGTTAAAGGGGCTAAAAGATGGTTAGATTTGTATTTTTTTAGACTTCAACCAATAGAAATACTCAAACCTTTTTTTATTTTAGTTATAGTAAAGGTTTTGACTTTTGAAAAATTGAAAAATTCTCTAATAAAATATTTTTTTAGCTTCTTCTTATTATCTGCAATCATAATCCTTCTAATTGATCAACCAGACTTGGGACAAACTATTTTGCTAGTATTAAGCTGGGGGGTTACGGTGTTTATCTCTGGAGCAAGTTTATTTTTCATTTTTGGTTTCTTTTCAGTTTTCTTAATTTCACTAAGTTCATTGTTATATTTCATGCCACAGAAATTTGGATACATAATAAATCGTTTAGTATCTTTTATTGATCCCAATAAAGGAGACAAATTTCAATCTTCATCAGCCTTGGACGCAATAAAACTTGGAGGATTAAAAGGTCAGGGTATGGGAGAAGGAATTTTAAAAGACAGTGTGCCAGAAGCTCACACAGATTATATAATCGCAATTATTTCTGAAGAATATGGATCAATTATTTCAATAATGATTATTCTTATATTTTTGTACATATCTTTTAGAATAATAAAAAATTGTATCAACCAAGATGATCAGCTTATAAAATTTTCATTATGTGGTCTTTCAACTTTACTAATATTTCAAACTTTTATTCATGTTGGAGTTAATACTAATTTGATACCCACAACGGGTATGACTCTACCTTTTTTAAGTTATGGTGGATCTTCTCTGATGGGAAGCGCAATATTAGCTGGCATCATCTTGAATTATACGAAGAATAAAACTCATCTTTATGAATAAAAAGATTGAAACTATTATCGCAGTTGGTGGAACCGGTGGCCACGTAATTCCAGGTTATAATCTAGCAAAGCATTTAAATGGAAAAAATTTTAACATAAATATTGTATCAGATAAAAGGGGTTGTAAATTCATTAATAAACAAAATATTTTTAAAGTTTTTATTTTACCTTCATCACCAATAAATACGAAAAATGTTCTAACTTTTTTTATTTCTTCAATTATAATTTTATATTCTATTTTCAGATCAATTTTTTTTTTAATTCTTAATAGGCCAAAAATAATTTTTGGTATGGGCGGCTATGCATCTTTCCCAATTTGTATTGCAGCGAGTATTTTAAAAATAAAATTTTTAATTTATGAAAATAACCTAATTATCGGCAAGGCTAATAAGTATTTATTACCATTCGCTGAAAAAATATTGATATCGCACAAGGAGATTGAAGGGATAAATCAAAAATATGAATATAAAGTTGTACAAATTGGTAATATAATTAAAAATGAAATAATAAATTTTTCAAAAGACTACAATCAAAGCGATAATCAAAAAATAAGCATTTTGATTCTTGGGGGTAGCCAAGCAGCAAAAATATTTGCAAATATTTTACCTTCTGTTTTTAAAAATTGTTCGGATCAAGGTATATTACTAAAAATTTATCAGCAATGCTTACCTGAACAAAATGAGGATTTAAAACAGTTCTACAAAAAAAATAATTTAGATTTTAGTATTTTTAATTTTAGTGAAAACATTGTAGAATATTTCTCAAAGGTAAATTTAGCTATTACTAGATCTGGATCATCAATGCTAGCTGAACTTACTAATGCTAATATTCCATTTATCTCAGTGCCATTACCTTCTTCAGCAGAAAATCATCAATTAAAAAATGCAATTTTCTATGAGAGAAAAAAGCTTTGTTTTCTAATACACGAAAAGGATTTGAATAAAAAACTAATATATCTTATTAGAGAATTATACGAAAATAACTCTATATTGGATGAAATTAAAAAAAATCAAAGACAATATTCTGACAAAAATGTCTACAACAACATTGATCAACTATTAAAAGATATTATAGATGAAAAAAATTAATTTGGGTCAAAAAGAATTAATCCATTTTGTTGGCATAGGAGGAATTGGCATGAGTGGATTAGCTCAAATTATGAAAAATATGGGATTAAAAATTCAAGGAAGCGATCAAATTAAAAATAAAAATACAATAAGTTGTTCCAAAGCTGGTATTAAGATTTTTATCGGACATTCTTCTAAAAATGTGAAAAGTTCAACTATAATAGTAAGGTCATCAGCAATAAAAAATAGCAATAGTGAGTTAAAATATGCGAGGCACAAAAATATTCCTATTTACTCTAGAGCTGAAGTTCTTGCAGATATAGTTTCCATGAAAAAAACTATTATTATTACTGGTTCACACGGAAAAACAACAACTACCTCTCTTGTTTCAAAAATTTTGTCTGATCGAAGACTAGATCCGACAATAGTTAATGGAGGAGTAATAAATTCTTTAAATAGCAACGCAAAACTAGGTAAAGGAGACTGGGCAATTTTAGAAGCTGATGAGTCTGATGGAAGTTTTTTAAAACTACCAATAAATTATTCAATTGTAACTAACATTGATTATGAACATGTAGATTACTATAAAAATTTTAAAAATTTGGAAAACTCTTTTATAAAATTTATTGAAAAAACTCCACCAATAGGAAAAGCAATATTATGTATAGATAATAAAAATATAAATAAGATATTAAACAAGATTAAAAATAATAATATTCTTACATATGGTGAAAACAAAAATTCAAACTATCACATTTCAAATATAAGATATGAAATTGACTTCACTAAATTCGATATGAGGTATAAAGATTTTCAAAAAAAAAATAAAAAAATTAAAAATATTAAATTAAAATTACTTGGTAAGCATAATGTTCTTAATGCAACTGCAGCAATTGCTGTTTGTTTAAATTTAGGAGTAAAACAAAATATTATTAAAAGATCATTAAAAAGATTTTCTGGTGTTCAGAGAAGAATGACAAAAATTTTTACTAAAAACAAAAATGATTTTTATGATGATTATGCACATCATCCTACAGAAATAAAATCTACATTAGAAAGTATAAGAAATGTTTATAAAAACAGAAAAGTTATCACTATTTTTGAGCCTCACAGATATTCAAGGATATCAGCATTAAAAAAAGAATTCGCAAAGTCATTTGTAAAATCAAATTTAGTTCTCTTGTGTCCGATTTATGCTGCTGGTGAAAAAAAAAAATTTAACTTTGATACAATTAAATTTGCTAGATTAATTTCAAAACATTCAGAAATACAAGTAATTATTGTTAAAAATTATTTCGAAATTGAAAAATATTTAAAAAAAAATTTAATTGATGATGAAATAGTAATTGGTTTGGGAGCTGGGACTATATCAAAATATATGAGAGAATTGAAATACCTTCTATGAGCTCAAATCAAGAACTGATAAAAAGATTTAAAAATTTGAAAGACAACACAAAACTATCAAATTATAGTTGGTTTAATCTAGGAGGTCCAGCTGAGTATTTATTTAAGCCAGAGAACAAACAACAATTAATTGAATTTCTTAAATTTAACAAAAAAGAGAAACTTAAAATCACAATTTTGGGTGCAGGTTCAAACACATTAATACGAGACAACGGAATTAAAGGTGTTGTTATCAAGTTGGGAACAAACTTTTCAAACATTAATTTAATAGAAAAAAGTACCTTAGAAGTTGGAGCTGGAACATTAGATCGTAAGATTTCAAATTTTGCCCATGATCATGGAATAGGTAACTTAGAATTTCTTTCGTGCATTCCTGGCTCAATTGGAGGAGCAGTAATTATGAATAGCGGATGTTATGGTGATGATATTTCAAAAATACTTGTCTCTTTAAATGTAATTGATACTAATAGTTGTTACGAAAAAGAGATAAAAAGAGAAGAAATTGAATTTTATTATAGAGGAAATAATTTACCAAAAGATCTCATTATTACTTCAGTAAAACTTAGAGGCATAATATCATCAAAAGAAAACATTAAAAATAAACAAATTGAATTTATCGAGAGAAAAAAAAAAGCTCAACCCAGTCAAGTTAAAACTTGTGGAAGTACCTTTAAAAATTTAAATGATAAAACAAAAGCATGGCAGCTTATCAAAGCTAGCGGTTGTGATAAATTTAAAGTAGGAGATGCCGTAATATCTGATAAGCATTGCAATTTTTTTGTCAACAATGGAAAAGCTAAGTCATCTGACATAGAGCAATTAATTAAAAATGTAAGACAAACTGTTAGTGAAAAAGCAGGGGTTAATCTTGAGTTAGAGATTAAAATCATTGGTGAATAAAAAAATATTTAAAAAAGTGTTAGTTGTTTTGGGAGGCAAATCAGGAGAGAGAAAAGTTAGCATAGACACAGGTAAAGCTTGTATTAAAGCTTTAAAAAAAAAAAAATATACTATCAGTACGTTTGACCCTAAATTTAAAAACTTCAATTTAATAAATAAAAAAAAAACCGATGTGATTTTTAATGCTTTACACGGTAAAGAAGGAGAGGACGGTGTCGCCCAAAGCTATTTTGAATATCTAAAAATTCCTTACACCCATTCGGGTATAATAAGCTCATTTAATGCAATGGATAAAATTATTTCAAAAAAAATATTTATTGAAAATAAGATTTTGACACCAAAGTATTTTTCCCTAAATAAAAATGAGGTAAAACAAGTAAATTTCTTAAATTTATTAAACAAAAAAAAATTTTTCTTTCCACTAGTTGTTAAACCCTCTAATGAAGGTTCAAGTTTAGGAGTGAAAATTATAAAAAATAAGAAGGAATTAAAAAAGACAGTTAATTTTCTTTTCAAAAAATATGATCAGATAATTTTTGAAAAGTTTATAGGAGGACAAGAAATTCAAGTTGCAGTTATTAATAATAAAGCTTTAGGGGCTATTGAGCTAATACCTAAAAGATTATTTTACGATTATAAAGCAAAATATACAAAAAAAGCAAAAACAGAGCACGTTATGCCAGCTAGATTGAAAAAAAAAAAATATATAGAAGTACTTAAATTAGCTGAAAAAGCTCATAGATCTTTAGGTTGTAGAGGAGTTACAAGATCAGACTTTAAGTTTTTTAATAATAAATTTTATCTTTTAGAACTAAATACTCAACCTGGAATGACAAGCCTATCTTTAGTCCCTGAAATAGCAAATTATTATGGTATTAAATTTACAGACTTAGTTGAAAAAATTTTGTTAGACGCAAGTATTAATAAATGAAAAAAAGATTATTAATCTCATTAATACTTTTAATTTTCTTAACCACTTATAGTTATCAAAATAATTTTAAAATTAAATCTTATTTTAAAATCGATACTATTGAGGTTATTAATAATGAAATTATTAATGAGGAGACGATTAAAAAACAACTGTCTTTTGTATATCAAAATAACATATTATTCCTCAAAAAAAAAAAAATTACTAAAGCGTTAAGTAAAATAAGTTTTATCGAAAGTTACGAGATCAAAAAAATTTTTCCTAATAAAATTAAAGTAAAAATTTATGAAAAAAAGCCAATAGTTGTTATGCAAAATAAGAATGAAAAATATTTTTACACTAAAAAAGGCGAAACAATAGATTTTTTTGAAATCGAAAAATTTAAAAATTTACCTATTGTTTTTGGAAAAAAAGAAAAATTTAAAATTTTCTACGCAAATCTATTAAAACTTGATTTTCCGTTAAAAGAAATTAAGACATTTTATTCATTCAGATCAAATAGATGGGATATAGTAACAAATAATGATCAAACAATAAAACTTCCCTCTCAGAATTATGATTTAAGTTTAAAAAATTTTTTAAGATTAAAGGATCAAAGAAATTTTGAAAAATATAAAGTTTTTGATTATAGAATTAAGGATCAACTTATTTTAAAGTAAAATATGCAAACAAAATCTCATTTTCTATTCCTAGAAATAGATAACCAAGAGTTTATATTTGCAGCTAGTGAAGGTTTTGATGATAATTTTAAATTATTAAAAAAAAAATCTTTTCCTATTAAAGGAATAATAAATAAAAAAATTCTAGATTTAGAACTCATATGCGAAACTTTTAAAGACATCATTTATTCATTTGAAAAAGAACTAAATATTACTTTCAAAGAAGTTATTATTATTTTGGATAATTTAGAAAACTCTCTTATAAGTTTCGAAGGTTATGTAAAACTAAATGGGTCTCAACTAGTAAAAGAAAATGTTATTTATATTATTAATTCCTTGAAATCAAAAATTGTCGAGACTGAAGAAAAAAAAACTATTTTACATATTTTTAATTCAAAATATTCACTTGATAAAGAAAATTCAGCAAATTTACCTATTGGTTTATTTGGTAATTTTTATTCTCATGAATTATCAATTGTTTTGCTCAATAAAAATGATGAAAAAAATTTAAAGATTATTTTCGAAAAGTGTAATTTAAAAATTAAAAAAATTATTTCCAAAAGTTTTTTAAAAGGCATATCCGTGATGAACAAAAATCTAAATCTAGAAACTTTTTTCAAAGTAGAAATATCTGATACGTTTTGTCAATTAATTTTTTTTCAAAACTCTGCTCTGAGATTTAAACAGGATTTCAATTTTGGTTTAAATTTAATTTTAAAAGACATATCAAAAGTTATAGGTTTAAAAGACGAAGAAGTAAAAAATATCTTAGCAAAATCAAATTTCTCAAAAGAAAAAATAGACAATGAATTTATCGAAAAATCGTATTTCACACACTCAAATTTTAGAAAAATAAAAAAAAAATTAATTGTAGATGTTGCGAGCGCAAGAATTCAAGAACTATCAGAAATTATACTATTCAAAAATATTAATATATTAAGTTTATTAAAAAAAAAAATACCAATTTTTTTAGTTAGAAATAATGAAATAAACTTCAATATTTTTAATAACATTTTTATAACATTCTTTTCAAAAGAAAAAAATTATGATTTAAATTTGATTGATGAAGTTTCAACAGAACAAATATTTTCAAATGCAAATAATGTAATTCAATATGGGTGGAAAAACGAAGCCTTGCCTATAGTCCAGGAAAAAAAGTCAATGATTGCAAGGTTGTTTAATCTATTCTTTGATTGATAGTTGTTATTTTTAGAAACATTAATTGTATTAATCCGTAATCTTTAATTATATATATAACGCTCATGATAGATAAATTTCAAAAAACTATTAAAAGTAGTATTGAATTGAAGGGTATTGGTTTGCATAGTGGTTCTGAAGTAAACCTTGTTATAAAACCAGGAAACCCAAATACCGGAATTGTATTTAAAAGAATAGACATTGATGGAAACAATATTATAAAAGCTGATTTTAAAAATGTAATTGAGCCTGTTCTGTGTACTAAATTGAAAAATGAAGATGGTGTAACAGTTTCAACTGTTGAACATTTAATGGCAGCTTTTTATGGTGAGGGAATAGATAATGCATTAGTAGAACTAGATGCCCCAGAAATCCCAATTATGGATGGATCAGCTGTAGATTTTGTTGATGCAATTAAATTAGTGGGGTCTGAAGAACAAAAAGAACCAAAAAAATTTATAAAGGTATTAAAGAAAGTTGAGATACAAGAGGGAGAAAAATTCATCTCAATTGAACCGCTAAATCAAGATTTAATAATTGATTTTGAGATAATATTTAATAACCCTCTTATCAGAAAAAGAAGAAAGGAATTCAAATTAAGTGAGAACGATTTAACACAAATTTATAATTCTAGAACTTTTTGTTTGTATGAAGATATTGATAATATCAAAAGAATGGGTTTAGCAAAAGGAGGGTCTTTGGACAATGCAATAGTTGTTCAAGGGGAAAAAATTTTAAATGAAGATGGACTAAGAAATAGACATGAATTCGTTAATCATAAAATTTTAGATTGCATCGGAGATATTATGTTATCTGGAAATCGAATTTTTGGTCACATCAAAACTTCACAAGGTGGCCATGCTTTAACAAACAAACTTTTAAATAAGTTTTTTTCTGATGATCAAAATTGGTCTATCCAGTTAATTGAAAATCTAGAAAAAAAAGATGATAGTATTCTTAAGAATTCAGTAGCAATTAGTGTATAATGTTGTAAAAATTAAACATTATATTTTAAGCGATTATTTCTAAATGCTATCAAGGTTTTTTATAATAATTATACTATTCCTTTATTCGTGTTCAAAAGAAGAAGTAATTTACAAACCAACTAATAAATCTGATCCTTACACATTGTATCAAGAAGGGCTTAAAGCATTCAACAACAATCAGTATTTCTTTGCGAACAAAAAATTTTCCGAAGCAGAGTTGAACTTTGAAATCATTGAATTAGCTGCTAAATCATCAATTATGTCTAGCTTCTCTCTTTATGGAATGAATTTTTATGATGAAGCAGAGGAAAATTTAAAAAGATACCTAGAGACTTATCCGGGAGATAAAAATGTTATTTATGCTCATTACTTACTTTCAATTATATATTATGAACAGATTGAAGATCAAAAAAAAGATCTCAAACCCTTGATAAAAGCAAAAGAACAAATTGATTTTTTTTTAAAGAAATTTCCTGATACAGATTATGCGATAGATTTAAAATTTAAAAAAAATTTAATAAGAAGCCAAATTGCTGCTAAAGAGTTGTTTATTTCGAAATATTATATTTCAACTCAAAAATGGGTACCAGCTATTAATAGATTAAAGATAATTATAAACAAATATGATGATACAATTTTCGTTGAAGAGGCATTACATAGACTGGTAGAAATACACTATCATATAGGGCTTGAGGATGAGGCTAAAAAATATGCTAATATTTTAGGCTACAATTACAATTCAAGTAAGTGGTTTGAGCAGTCCTATAAAGTATTAAATAAGAATTATAAAATTGTTAAGGAGAAAGACATTAAAAAAGATGATAACTTGTTTAAAAGAATTTTAAAAAAAATTAAATAAGTTTGATGAGTGAAAAATTATCTTTAGTAAAAAACTTTAAAAAAAAAATTAAAGAGTTAAAAAAACACAACGATTTATATTTTAACTACGATAAACCAATAATTTCTGATGCAGAATATGATGATTTGAAAAAAAAATTATTTGAAACTGAAAAGGCAAATAAATCTTTAAAAAAATTAAATCTTCTTAATAGTATAGTTGGCTCACCTCCAACAAATAAATTTAAAAAGATCAATCATCTTAAACCGATGCTTTCTCTATCGAATGCATTTAATAAAGATGATATGATCGATTTTTTAAAAAAAATAAATAATTTCCTTAATATTAAAGATGATAAAATTGAAATTTTTTCAGAGCCAAAAATTGACGGCATTTCTGCAACGCTTATTTATAAGAATGGTGTTTTAATAAGAGGGCTTTCTAGAGGTGACGGTAAAGTCGGAGAGGATATATTGGAAAACTTAAAAACAATTAATACGATACCAAAAAAAATTAATAATAAGGATATACCTGAACTATTAGAAGTAAGATGTGAAATTTTTATTGGGAAAAAAGATTTTTTTAAAATAAAGAGTAAATTTGCTAATCCCAGAAATGCAGCTGGTGGTGCATTAAGGCAAAAAGATTCTAATCAAACCGCTAAAATGCCACTTAAATATTTTGCCTATGGGTTTGGAGCAGTAGAGCCAATGATATTTAAAACTCAGTCAGAATATTTGGAAAAAATATCAAAATGGAATTTTATTACAAACCCCTCCGTTAAAATTTTAAGGGGTTTAGAAGAAATAGAAAACCAACATAATAAATTAGATAAAGAACGTTCCTCACTAGATTACGATATCGATGGGCTAGTATATAAAATCAATGATTTAAATTTGCAAAAAAGATTAGGTAACACGTCTAATTCACCAAGGTGGGCAATAGCTTATAAATTTTCAGCAGAAAAAGCAGAAACTAAAATTAAAAATATTATTATTCAAGTAGGAAGAACAGGAGCAATAACTCCAGTAGCTAAAGTAGAGCCTGTAACAGTTGGAGGCGTAGTTGTGTCAAATGCAACACTACATAATGAAGATGAAATTAAAAGAAAAGATATAAGAATTGGAGATACTGTAATAATCCAAAGAGCTGGAGATGTAATCCCGCAAGTTTTATCAATCGATAAATCAAAAAGAAAACAAGATAGCAAAAAGTTTAATTTTCCTAATAAATGTCTATGTGGTGCTGAAACAAAAAAAGAATTCAGTAAAAACACAAAAAAAGAAGACGCTGTAAGAAGATGTACGAGAGGCTATGATTGTAGATTTATAGCTAAGGAAAAACTTAAGCATCTTGTTTCAAAAGAAGCTTTTAATATTGATGGATTAGGGAAGAAGGTAATTGAGCAATTTTGGGATTTGAACTTAATAAAGGAACCATCAGATATTTTTGATCTTAATTATATAAAAATTGAAAAGCTTGAAGGTTGGGGCGAGCTATCAATAAATAATTTAAAAAAAGCTATAGAAAAATCTCGGATAATCTCTTTGGATAAATTCATTTTTTCAATAGGAATTAGACATATAGGTCAAGAAAATGCAAAAATTCTTGGAAGTTTTTTTAATTCAATCAAGGAATTTACAAAATTATTTGTTTTAAAGAATCGAAAAAATTTTTTATCCAACCTAGCTGATTTAGATGGAATAGGTGAAACACAAATTCAATCTATTGATAATTTTTTTTCTAATGAAACAAATATTAGAATAATTAAAAATTTAATAAATAAACTTAATATAAAGAATTATACTGCACAAACTAATGATGGGAAGTTTTCAAACAAAAAGTTGATGTTTACAGGCGGTTTCAAGAACATGAGTAGATCGGAAGCAAAATCAATAGCTGAGAATAATGGAGGAAAAGTATTAGGTTCAATTTCTAAAAATTTGGATTTTTTAGTCGTTGGTGATGCTAAGCCAACAAAAAGAAAAGTTGAACAAGCAAAGCAACTTAAAATTAAAATAATTTTGGAAAAAGAGTGGAATAAAATTTTAAATAGCTGAGCAAGCTTTTTTAAGTTCTAAAGCTTCTACTTTATTCATAGATGTTTTTAAATTTTTAAAAACAGTTTTATGATAATTATTAATCCATTTTTTCTCATTTTTATTTAATTTCTCTGGAATTATCAAATCTTTATCTATAGGTACCATTGTTAAATTTTCAAAATTCATTTTCTTTTTATTTTCTTTAACATAAATAAGATTCTCAATTCTGACTCCAAATTTGTTTTTTTCGTAGTAGCCTGGCTCATTTGAAACAATCATTCCTCCTTGGAGTTTTACTTTATTTTTTTTTGATATTGCGTGAGGCCCTTCATGTACATTTAAAAAATATCCTACACCATGACCAGTACCATGTGCATAATTTAAGCCTATTTGTTTAAGATATTTTCTAGCCTTTGTATCAATTTCTGATCCAGAGGTATTTTTTTTAAGTTTAAAATTTGAGACAGCTATATGTCCTTTAAGAACTCTGGTAAAAATATCTTTTATTCTTTTATTTGAATTTTTTAAAGAAATAGTTCGAGTGACGTCTGTTGTACCAAATTCGTATTGGCCTCCAGAATCAACTAAATAAATATCTCCTTTTTTTAATTTTCTATCAGTCTTCTGAGTTGCTTTATAATGAATTATTGCTCCATTAGGGCCCGTTCCTGATATAGTTGGAAAACTTAAAAATTTAAATTTCTTATTCTTTTTTCTCAATCTAAATAATTTTTTTGATGCAGTTATTTCAGTTATATTTTTTTTATAAAAATTTTTTTTAAGCCAGAATAAATATTTAGTTAAAGCAACCCCATCGTAAATATGTGCTTTTTTCATATTTTCTATTTCCTGTTTTCTTTTGATTGCTTTAAAAAAATAAATAGGATCATGTAAATTAAGAATTTTATTTTTTTTATCAATTAAAGTCTTAAAAAAGAATGAACAAGAATCTTTATCAATTATAAATTTTTTGTTTTCAATTCTTAAAAGTGTTTTAGCACAATCTTTAACATCTAAAAATTTTATATGTCTAAAACTTCTACTCAAAGATGAGGAAACTTTTTTTAAATCACAAAAAAATTTAATATTTCCATTTTTTTCAATTAAAACATAACTATGTGGTACTGGAGTATACTTTGTATCTTTACCTCTAATATTTAGTAACCAGGCGTTATTTTCACTTGCAGTTATAAATAAAAAATCAGACCTTTTTTTCTTTAAATATTTAGCAATTTTGTTTACTTTTGATTGGTATTTTTCAACCGCAGCATCATTTGGTAATAGATAAAATTTATTCTTATTTTTTATAATCTTTCTTTTCCAAATTTCATCAATTAAATTTTGAAAAATTGGCTTAAACTTTATTTTATTTTTCCCAAAAAAAATAAGTATCGATTTATCAGTAAATAAATTAGGATCAAAACCAATTGATAATTTTTTTTCTTTAAGAATATCACTAGGCATTTTATTTGGAATAGTAATAATTTTAAAAAATTTTCCACATTGGCTATTTGCTTGTAAAGTATACCTGCCATCAACAAATAAATAATTTTTACTCTTAAGTACTAGTGCAAAACCATAAGAGCCAGTGAAGCCTGAGATATAATTTAGTCTATCATTATAATCTGGGGTGTATTCACCAAAAAATTCATCATTTTTAGGAATTATATATCCATCTATCTTCTCTCTCTCAAAAATCTTTTTTAACTTATTTATTTTTTCCATTTAAGAACTTTATTTTTTTTATACCGATCCCATCCAGGACTCCTATATCCTTCATCAAATTCAATTGAATTATCTTGATTAAACTCAAAGTCATCATTATCACTTAAAATTTTTTCATTTTTTTCCACGCTGTCGTCCGGTATTTCATTTATAAATCTTGAAGGCAATGCATCCATCCAATCGCCATGGTAAGCTCTTTTCATTGCGAACGATAAGTAAGCTTCTTTTTTGGCTCTAGTAATACCAACATATGCAAGCCGGCGTTCTTCCTCTAAAGCGAAATCTCCTTTTTCTTCAAGGGATTTTTGATGAGGAAATAAACCTTCCTCCCATCCTGGAAGAAATACAACATCAAACTCTAAACCTTTTGCTGCGTGCATTGTCATCAAATTTATTTTAGCGCCCTCCCATTCTTGATCAATTGAAGTTGCTAATGCCACGTGTTCTAAAAAACTCTGCAAGTTTTCATAATCCTGCATTGCTCTAAGTAGCTCTTTTAAGTTTTCTAATCTATTTTCATTTTCTAAGTCTTTTTTATTTTTTAAAATTGAGGAGTAACCTGACTCGTCTAATATCAATTTTAATAAATCAAAATGTTTCATTTTTAATGAGTCATTCCGCCATTTTTGAATCATTTTAATTAATTGACCAAGTGATGATTTTATCTTAGGTTTAAAATCACCTCTCTCTATTAATTTTATTATTGAGTCTTCAAGACATAATTTATTTGATTTACTGAAATTATATATTTGATTTAAGGTGCTTTCCCCAACTCCTCTTTTAGGAGCGCCTATGACTCTTTCTAAAGCAAGATCATCAAATTTTTGAAAAATAATTCTTAAGTAAGCGACTGCATCCTTAATTTCAGCTCTTTCATAAAATTTTATTCCTCCTAAAACACGATATCCAATTCCTACTTGAAGAAATCTCTCTTCAAATTCCCTCGTCTGATAAATTGCTCTAACTAAAATTGATATATCGTTT
>CACGLS010000014.1 GCA_902573985.1 uncultured Pelagibacteraceae bacterium | reverse complement strand
CATACAGAAAAAAGACACAATCATTGTTGCAGGTAGTAAAAACCACAAAATTTGTTTACTCCTCTTAATTATTTGTAATAAAATCACTACAGAAAGTAATGAAAACAAAAAAGAGTGATGGTAAGCAAATGGTGTACCTATATTTGGATAAAATAAAATAGAGATGGCAAGAGAGTAAAAAAGCGATATATATAAATTTAGTTTATTGTAATAGAAAAAAAAGAATAAACAAATAGTGAAAAAAAAATTAAAAAACGCTGCGTGAGCAACATAAGAAAACCAACTTACCCCCAAAATTTTAAAAAAAAATGACTGGATGTAATCCACAAGAAACCCGGTAGTAATCCAAAAGTCTTTTAATGGATGATAGCCTTTTAAAATAAGGAATGATGTAT
The DNA here is from genome assembly GCA_902573985.1 of uncultured Pelagibacteraceae bacterium. GTDB lineage: Bacteria > Pseudomonadota > Alphaproteobacteria > Pelagibacterales > Pelagibacteraceae > Pelagilacustribacter. Next base: position 14,137 of record CACGLS010000014.1, on the reverse strand, counting down.
CAAAAAATGCGAAACTATCTATTGGAAGAATACCAATGTTTCCACTTAGATAATTTACATAAATAGAGAAAAAAAAAATTACGGGAAAAATATAGAAAAGATTACTTTTTTTCATTTTTTTAAAATTAATTTAAGATAAGGAAATGGTATACGCAAAATATCAAAAACAATTTTATCTAAGAAAAATAATTTAGCTAATTTTAAAATTTTTGCAGCAATTCCTTGTCTTTTACTAAAAATTTTATCTGAAAAAACTCTGGAAATCATTCTTTCTTTAATAGATAAATCAAATGAATAAATAATCTTATTTTTTTTTAATATTTTCTCTATTTTTTTTTTTCCATTTAAATTAAGTCCTTCCCATAAACCAATTTCTTTAGTTTTGGCTTCGTGTAGTTCAATTCTTTTGTTAAATATTTTTTTTGTTATTTTTTTATTTAAAATTATGGGTAAAACAAAATGTGGCTCATAGGGAAAATCATAATTCGGGGAGAATATGATAGATAATCCATTCTCATTAAGTAATGAATTTGTTTGTTTTAAGTATTTTTCCTGATCTAAAATATGCTCAAAAACATTGAAAGAAAATATTAAATCAAATTTTTTTTGGAAATCGTAATTATTAATATCTTTTTTAATAATGTTTAAATTTTTATCATCAGAAATTATATTATTTGATATTCCCTCATACCCATGAAAGCCGCTCTCATTTGGGTCTAATCCGCAAAATTCAATTTTTTCATAATTATCTTTAAGCTCTTTTAACAGTATTCCCGTTCCACATCCCACTTCTAAAACGTTTTTATATTTTCTTGAATTTAGATAATCTTTGATTTCATTAAAGGCAAAAATAACGTCTGTTGCTATAAAATTGAAATTCTCTTCATTTCCATCAAAAAATTTTAAGTATTTATTTTTAAGTTTAATATAATCTAAGTTCATATAAATGATACAATATACTAATTACAAAGCTATAAATTACGTATACTATTTATTTTTAGAATATTCATTTAAATAAAAAAGATATTTACATGTTAAAAATTATTGAAAAAATACGATTTAAACCTGAAAGTAATCGTATGAAAAAAATCGGTGATGTAAAAAATGCTATTGAAGCTTTTAAAGTTAAAAAAAATAAAAATTTATTCTTTTTGCTTAATAATAGATTTTCTTGGATGAAAAATTTTATCGATGAAAATGAAAAAGGTTTGGAAGTTGGTGCTGGCGCAGGCTTTTCAAAATACTTTATTAAAAACAAAGATTTTTTAATAAGTGATGTTCAAAATCACAATCATTTAGATTTAAAAAATATTGATGCACAAAATACTAAATTAGATAAAGAAAGTTTTGATTTTATAATTGCCTCAAATATGTTGCATCACGTTCCTTTCCCATTAAAATTTTTGAATGAAATGCATAGAATATTAAAACCGGGTGGAAAACTTATAATGCAAGAAGCATATTGCTCATTAATTTTCCAATTAATTACTATTATTATGAAACATGAGGGATTTGACTTCACAAAAAATGTTTGGTCGGATAAAGAGTCCATGTCTGATATTGAAGATCCATGGGCAGGTAATATTGCTGTTCCACATTTAATATTTGATGATAAAGAAAAATTTAAAATTAAATTTCAAAATAAATTTTCTGTAAAACATGATAAAATTTATGAATGTATTATATTTTTAAATTCAGGCGGGGTCACTTCCAAAACTTATTACTTGCCAATGAATAGTCTATTTTTAAAATTCTTTAACCTTGTTGATAAATATTTAGTTAAAGTTTTTCCAAAAATTTTTGGAATGGGACGTCAAATAGTTCTACAGAAATTTTAATTATCTAAAATCCTTGAACTTAGCTTTATAAATTCCATCGTTATCAGCACTAAAATAAAAGTTATGATTTGAGTCTGAAAATAATTTTGAATTAAAATTTACTCCGAAATGTCTTAATCTTTTTTGCAAAGGAATTTTCTCATAAGAAATTAATTGATCTTTCTCGTCCAACAAATAAATAATAATTGACATTTCTCTCAAAGTTAAACCCATAAGACAAGTGAACATTTTATAATACATTTTTAAGTCCTTCGGACATTCGTTTAATGATGAAGGTGCGATAGCAGGTAAAAAAGAGAATATTGGGTCCACAAAAGTTTTAGATTTTTTTTTATATGATTTTCCACCATATCTTGTTCCAAGAGAAACTATTGGCCATCCGTAGTTTTTATTAATTTCAATTCTATTTAATTCGTCTCCCCCCTCTGGTCCATGCTCTGTAGAATATAATTTATTATTTTGCTCTATTAAACCTTGCGGATTTCTATGACCATTAGAAAACAAGCTTATTGCAAACACTTCACCTTTTTCCTTATCATTTTCTAATGAGTATATTTTTCCAAATAAAGAGTTTTTATCTTGAGCTAATTTATCAATTATTTCTGAATTATGCGTTGGGGTTCCAATTGAAAATATAAGTTTATTATTTAAATATGTGTACCCTCCACCAAGTCCAGCAAAATTTACCTTTTCATTGTCGGGAATACATTTTGTTTTTATTAATTCCAATTGAGTTTTAGTTTCAATCAAGCTTGCATAATAACAATCTAATTTTTTTCTAGACAACAAAGCTAAATACATGTCTTTATAAAAAATAACATTACGAACACCACCTTCTTTCTCTGTCGTAAAATCTAAAGGTAGATTAATCTCTTGAAATTTATCATTTTCAATTAATTGTCCTTTTTGTGTAAATATTTGTAGTTTTTTATTTTTGTCAAAAAAGACTCCTGCGGTTTTAGAATCTAAATTCTTAATTTTTTCTATTTCAAGTGTGAAGGAATTTGCAAAAAATTCCTCCTTTTTCTCTTTTTTTGAAATCTTATTTAAATTTTTTTCATCAATTTGATTTGTGTTAACAAAAAAATTCTCAACAAGTCCCAATTTTTTTAAAAAGTACTTGATTTTAGTTTTTGGTATTTCTACTAATTTTGGATTTTCATAGCTTGCAAACATAGATGCAATTACAATAAGAGCGATTAATAAAATTTTTGTAAATTTTTTCACTTATAATCTTAATTTCCTAAATTTGGATCAATTTTTTTAGCTGCATTAAATAATTCTTGAACTGTTTGGATAGATTTATTGAAATCAATTCTTTCTTGATCTGTTAGATTGAGTTCGACAACTTTCTCAACTCCACCCGAACCAATGATTACTGGAACTCCAGCATATAAGTCCTTTACTCCATACTCTCCATTTAAAAAGGCAGCGCATGGCAATTGTTTTTTAAGATTTTTTATATAGCTTTCAGCCATTTCTACTCCTGAAGCAGCAGGAGCATAAAATGCTGACCCTTTTTCTAAGTGCTTTACAATTTCTGCACCACCATTTTTTGTTCTATTTACAATTCTATTTAAACTATCTTTTTTAATTTTTCCCTCTTTAACTAAATCAAAAATATTTATTCCATTTACTGTTGTTGAATTCAACATTGCTACCATGCTATCACCGTGACCTCCTAATACAAAAGAGTTTATTTCTTGCGGAGATACATTAAGTTCTTGTGATAGAAAATAGATAAACCTAGAAGAGTCCAAAATTCCTGCCATTCCAACCACCTTATTCTTTGGTAGTCCAGAATATTTTTGTAAAGCCATTACAATTACATCTAATGGGTTTGTGATACAAATAACAAAGGCATCTGGTGATGTTTTTTTTATTCCTTCAGCTACCTGTTTAATTATTTTTAAGTTTATTCCTAGTAAATCATCTCTAGTCATGCCTGGCTTTCTTGGCACCCCAGCAGTAATTATTATTACATCAGAATTTTTTGTATCTTCGTAAGAATTTGTTCCAGTTAAACTAACACTAAATCCACTTACTGGTGATGATTGTGCGATATCTAAGGCCTTTCCTTTTGCTATGCCTTCAGCTACATCAAATAAAACGACATCGGCCAAACTCTTCAAAGCTATTAAATGAGCGAGTGTCCCACCTATTTGCCCTGCTCCAATTAAAGAAATTTTTTTTTTCATTTTTTATTTCATTGTTGGCATCACAAATTCTGGATCAGACCTTAAACCAGATGGCCATCTTGAAGTTATTGTCTTTAATTTTGTGTAAAATCTTACTCCTTCGGGACCGTGCATGTGTTGATCACCAAATAATGATCTTTTCCATCCTCCAAAACTATGGAAGGCCATGGGCACTGGAATAGGTATATTTATACCAACCATTCCAATTTTTGCTTTATTTGAGAAAGTTCTTCCTGAATCTCCATCTCTCGTGAAAATGCTTACTCCATTACCAAATTCGTGATCATTCACTAATTCTAAGGCCTCATCGAAATCTTTCGCCCTTACAACCGATAAGACAGGACCAAAGATCTCTTCCTTATAAATCCTCATATTTTTTTTAACATGATCAAACAAACATCCTCCAATATAAAATCCATTTTCATATCCTTGAATTTTAAAATTTCTACCATCTACTACTAACTTAGCACCTTCTTTTTCTCCAATATCGACATAACCTTTTACTTTTTCTAAATGTTCCTTTGTGACGAGTGGTCCCATCTCAGACTCTTTATCCATTCCTGGTCCGACTTTCAAAGCTTCTACTTTCTTTGCAAGAGAATTAACAAGTTTATCTCCTATGCTACCCACAGCAACGGCTACCGACTGAGCCATACATCTTTCTCCTGCCGAACCGTAGGCTGCACCCATTAGTCCATTAACCGCTTGATCTAGGTCACAGTCTGGCATTACAACGCAATGATTTTTAGCCCCACCTAAAGCTTGAACTCTTTTTTCATTTTTAGCACAATTTTCATATATATATTTTGCTATAGGTGTTGATCCCACAAAACTCATAGCAACTATATCTTTGTTATTTATTAAAGCATCAACTGCTTCTTTATCTCCATTTACAACATTAAATACTCCATCCGGTAGACCTGCCTCTTTTAATAATTCAGCAAGCCTAATTGAACAAGTTGGATCTTTCTCTGAAGGTTTTAATACAAAAGTATTTCCACATGCAATCGCCATAGGGAACATCCACATTGGAACCATTGCAGGAAAATTAAAAGGAGTGACGCCTGCACAAACACCAAGAGGTTGTCTGACTGACCAGCTATCAACGTTCGAGCCTACATTTTCAGTAAATTCACCTTTAAGCAATTGCGGAATTCCACATGCGTACTCTACAACTTCTAATCCTCTAGTTAGGGATCCTTTGGCATCTTCATAAACTTTTCCATGTTCTGAGACTATTATTTTTGTTAGTTCATCAGAATTTTTTTCAATTAGTTCTTTAAATTTAAACATAACCCTGGCTCTTTGAAGAGGTGGTTTGCTTGACCATAACCCAAAAGCTTTTTGAGCATTAGCTACTGCTTCATTTACATCTTTTGTGGAAGCTAATTTTACTTCAGCACTTTGTTCACCAGTAGCTGGATTAAAAACTTTTCCAGTCCTCTTAGATTCTCCTAAAAAGCTTTTGCCTCCAACAAAATGTTGAATTGTTTTCATGATGTAATTGAATAAATAAGCTTTTAACTTGTTGCAAGCATTTTTTTAATAGAGCCTATTGCTTTTGCTGGATTGAGCCCTTTGGGACAAGAATTGGTGCAATTCATAATGGTATGACATCTATATAATTTTAATTCGTCTGCCACTTTCTTCAATCTTTCTTTTTTATCTCCATCTCTGCTATCATTTATCCAACGATAAGCCTGCAATAATACAGCTGGACCTAAATACTTATCTCCATTCCACCAATAACTTGGGCAAGATGTTGAACAACATGCACATAAAATACATTCATAGTAACCATCTAATTTTTCTCTGTCTTTCTGAGATTGCTTTAACTCATTTTTTTCTTCCCCGGTTTGATCTACTTTAAGCCACGGTTGAATCGACTCGTATTGTTTATATAAAGTAGTTAAATCTCCGATTAAATCTTTTACAACTTTTAAATGAGGTAAAGGATAAATATTTAGATCCCCGCTTATGTCCGTGTGAGATTTTATACATGCAAGTCCATTTACTCCGTCAATATTCATAGCGCAGGAACCACAAACTCCATGAGCACATGATCTTCTAAAAGTTAAAGAAGAGTCAATATCATTTTTTATCTTAAACAAAATATCTAAAACTTTTGGACCACAATTGTCCATGTCAACTTCATACGTATCAATTCTAGGATTTTTTCCAGAAGAGGGATCCCATCTGTATACATTTATTTTTCTTAAATTTTTTGAATCTGTTTTATCTTTGAAATATTTTCCTACCTCAATTTTAGAATTTTGTGGCAGGTTGAATTGCGCCATTCCTAATAAACTCTTTCCTTAGGTGGAAAATATTGAACATCATTAGTAAGGGTTCTTGAATGAACATCCCTATATTTGATCTCAACTTCTTTTCCTTTTTGCCAAGCCAAAGTATGTTTCATGAAATTTTTATCATCTCTTTTAGTATAATCCTCTCTTGCATGTGCTCCTCTGCTTTCTTTTCTATTATAGGCGGAGTCCATTGTCGTCAATGCTTGACTTATTAAATTATCAAACTCTAAGGTTTCAACTAAATCTGTATTAAAAAGTAATGATTTATCTTTAACTGAAATATTGCTCATTCCCTCGTAAGGTTTTCTGATTTGCTCAACTCCCTCTTTTAAAGTCTTTTCAGTTCTAAATACAGCACATTTTGACTGCATTGTTTTCTGCATTTCTAATCTTAATTCAGAAGTTCTAGTCGAACCATTAGAATTTCTAATTTTATCAAATCTTTCTAAACATTTATCTGTTTCTGAATTTGAAACTTCTTCGTGCGGGCTGCCTGACTTTACTAATTCAGCTGCTCTTTTAGCGGCTGCTCTGCCAAAGACTACTAGATCGATCAAAGAGTTTGAACCTAATCTGTTTGCTCCATGAACTGAAACACATGCTGCTTCACCTATTGCCATCAAACCAGGAACAGTTTTTTCAGATCCATTTAGAGTTAAAACCTCAGCTTTATAATTAGTTGGGATACCCCCCATATTGTAATGAACTGTTGGAACAACAGGGATTGGTTGTTTGCTTACATCGACGTTTGCAAAAGTTTTTGCAGCTTCTGATATCCCTGGAAGTCTCTCTTCAATAACTTTTTTATCTATATGGTCTAAATGAAGATTAATATGGTCTTTGTTTTTCCCAGCTCCTCTTCCTTCATTAATTTCCATTTCCATAGATCTACTTACAACGTCTCTAGACGCTAAATCTTTTGCATTAGGAGCATATCTCTCCATAAATCTTTCTCCTTTGCCGTTGACTAAAAATCCACCTTCCCCTCTTACTCCTTCAGTTATTAAACAACCAACACCATAAATTCCTGTAGGATGAAACTGAACAAACTCCATATCTTGTAATGGTAAACCAGCTCTAAGTACCATTGCATTACCATCGCCAGTACATGTATGAGCAGAGGTCGCTGAATAATAGACTTTTCCATATCCGCCAGTAGCTATAATAGTTATGTGAGACCTAAATCTATGAATTGTTCCATCATTTAAATTCCAAGCGATTACACCTTTACATTGTCCATTTTTCATAATTAAATCTAGAGCAAAATATTCTATAAAAAATTCTGTTTGCTGTTTTAAAGCTTGCCCATAAAGTGTATGCAAAATTGCATGGCCAGTTCTATCAGCAGCTGCACAAGTTCTTTGAGCAGTTCCATTTCCATAATTTTTTGTCATTCCACCAAAAGGTCTTTGATAAATCTTTCCGTCGTCGGTTCTGCTAAAAGGAACACCATATCTTTCTAATTCGACGACTGCTCTTGGCGCCTCCTTGCAAAGATACTCAATTGCATCTTGATCGCCGAGCCAATCTGAACCCTTAACTGTGTCGTACATATGCCAACGCCAATCGTCTTCTCCCATATTTCCTAAAGCTGCCGAAATGCCTCCCTGTGCTGCTGATGTATGACTTCGCGTTGGAAAAACCTTTGAAATGCATGCAGTTTTTAAACCAGACTCAGACAGACCTACTGCTGCTCTCAATCCTGAGCCGCCAGCTCCAAGAACTACAACATCGTATTCGTGATCTATAATTTTATAAGCACTCATTTAATTAAGATTATATATACCTAAAATTGTTATTAATGGAATTACTATAGCAAATAAATATAGCACTTTATTTGCGACATTTTTGGTTTTCTCAACATGTAAATAGTCCTCAAAAATCTCACTTATTGTGAGTGCTGAAAAAAAGAAAGCAATAACGATGAATATAGAAAATAGTATTTTTGATGGCTGTTTAGAAAAAAAAATTAGTATTTCAGAATGGTCTTTGTCATAAATTGAAACAAAGTTTAACAAGAACCATCCCATTAAAGGTATTAAAACTAATGAACTAATTTTTGTAAAAAGCCATTTTTTTGTAGATGTGTGCATTAAAAAAAATTTCTCCCTAGAATATAAAATAAAATTGTCAAGATAAAAGAACCTATTAAGGCAAGCACGCCAGTAATTTTTGCTATTTTTAAATCATAACCATAACCTGCATCCCAACATAAATGTCTTATTTCATTTAATATATGAAAACTAAAAGTCCAACATAAAGAAATGGCTAAGAACTTTCCAAAACTAGAATTTAAAATAATACTTATATTTGAATAATTACTTTGACCCGAAATTATGAACCCTATCCAAAGACAAATTAAGATTATCGCAAAAAAATTAACAACTCCAACTATCCTGTGAGTTATAGATAACAAAGAGGATATTTGCCATTTATAAATTTGTAGATGAGGACTTAGAGGATTATTATTTTCCATATTTTCTTATAAACCAATGTTACATTTTTTTCATTAAACACTCAGCTATCTGAACAGTATTTAAAGCCGCGCCTTTTAGTAAATTATCAGAAACTACCCACAAATTTATTGCTTTTACATTAGAATTATCTTTTCTGATCCTAGAAATGAAAGTTGTGTAATCACCCTCGGCTTCTAAAGGTGTGATATAACCACCATCTTTTCTTTCATCAATTACTTTACATCCAGGAGCTGATTTTAAAATCTTTATTATATTTTCAAAATCATAAAGGTTATCAAACTCAATATTAATTGACTCCGAGTGACCTGTTCTAACAGGTACTCTTACGCAAGTTGCAGTTACCTCAATCTCACTATCTAAGATTTTTTTTGTTTCATTAGTCATTTTTATCTCTTCTTTTGTATATCCATCTTTATCAAAACTATCGATATGAGGAATTAAATTGAATGCTATTTGTTTTGTAAAATTTTTAGAACTAATTTTTTTTCCCTTTAAATAGTTTTTTGATTGTTCAAAAAGTTCATCCATTGGTTCTTTTCCAGCGCCCGATACTGCTTGGTAAGTTGAAACTACAACTCTTTTTATCTTATATTCATCATGCAAAGGTTTTAGTGGCAGAACCATTTGCATTGTTGAACAATTTGGATTTGCAATTATGTTTTTATGTTTATCGAGAGCTTCAGGATTAACTTCAGAGATAACTAGTGGAACATCTTTTTGCATTCTATAGTAACTTGAATTATCAATTACAATTGTTTGTGTTGCTGCTTTTGGAGCCCACTCTTTAGCAATCTGACTTCCTGCTGCAAAAAAAGTAATTTGCGCTTTTGTAAAATCATAATTCTCTAAATTTTCAATTTTTAATTCTTTATTTCTAAATTTAATTTTTTTCCCAGCACTTTTTGATGAGGCTACTAAAAAAAGATTATTGAATTTTAAATTGGATTTCTCCAAAATTTCTATCGTCTTTCTTCCAACATTTCCCGAGGCACCGATTATTGCAAAGTTCATAATTAACTACTTTATTTCAATTTTGCAATAATTGCATTACCCATGTCTGTTGTTGAAACCTCTTTCATGTTTTTAGACATTATATCTTTTGTTCGTAACCCCTCATCAAGAACACTTTGGACAGCTTTATCGATTTGATCAGCCTCTTTTCCTAGATCTAAGGAATAGCGTAAAGCCATTGATAAACTTAAAATAGTGGCTATGGGGTTAGCTATATTTTTTCCTTCAATATCTGGAGCTGATCCATGAACTGGTTCATAAAGTGATCTAATTCTTCCGTTTTTATCTTTTGAGCCTAGCGAGGCTGAAGGTAAAAGTCCAAGGGATCCAGTCAACATTGCAGCTTCATCGGACAACATGTCTCCAAACAGATTATCAGCTAATATTACGTCAAATTGCTTTGGATATCTTAAGAGCTGCATTGCACAGTTATCAGCCAACATATGATTTAGTTCCACTTTTTTAAATTCTTTATCTTTTACTGTCTGAACTTCCTCTCTCCATAAAACACCAGCTTCCATTACATTAGATTTTTCACAAGAGGTTACTTTATTTCTCCTTTTTTTTGCTAAATCAAAAGCTACACGAGCTATTCTGTGAATTTCTGATGTAGTGTAAGTATGAGTGTTGACACCTTTCCTTTGATTGTTTTCTATAGGTTCAATTCCTCGTGGTTCACCAAAATATATACCACCAGTTAATTCTCTTACTATCATTATATCTAGACCAGAGACAATTTCTGGTTTGAGAGTCGATGACTCAACCAATTGTTTAAAGCAGATAGCTGGCCTTAAGTTAGCAAACAACTTTAATTCTTTTCTAAGTTTTAACAGAGCTCTTTCTGGTTTTTTTGAAAATTCTAAGTTATCCCATTTAGGTCCGCCGCATGCGCCTAATATTACAGCGTCTGACTCTAATGATTTATAAAAAACTTCATCAGTGATAGGAACTTTATTTGCATCAATAGATGCGCCTCCAATTAATTCTTGGCTTAAAACAAAATCTAAAGATTTCGTTTTATTCATCCATTCAAGTATTTTCCTAACTTCAGCAATCACCTCTGGACCTATTCCGTCACCAGGTAGAAGTAAAATTTTTCTAGTTTTGCTAGCCATTATTTAAAACCCAAGGTTTTTTGGTTTGTAATTTTTTTTCGTATTCGTCTATTTTAGAAATTTTTTCCATTGAAAGGGCTATGTCATCAAGACCTTCGATTAAACATTTCTTTTTAAATGCATCGATTTCAAACTTTACAACTTTATTTCCATATTTTATTTCTTGCTTTTCCAAACTTATTTCAATTTCCTCTTTCCTTTTAGAATACTCGGCTAACTCAACCACAATTTTATCGTCAATTTTTATTGGGAGGATTCCATTTTTAAAACAATTATTATAAAATATATCTGCAAAGCTTGCGCTTATTACACTTTTTATGCCAAAATCGGAAAGAGCCCATGGGGCATGTTCTCTGGATGAGCCGCATCCAAAATTTTTGCCAGCTAAAAGAATTTTAGATTTGTTGTACGGTTCTTGGTTAAGAATAAAATCATGGATTTCGTTTCCTTTATCATCATATCGCATTTCATAGAATAGACTTTTTCCTAAACCTGTTCTTTTAATAGTTTTTAAAAACTGCTTAGGGATAATCATATCTGTATCAATATTTTGTAATGGTAAATATGTTGGTATTGATTTTAAATTATTAAATTTTTCCATTCTAAATTTCTCTAACGTCTGTTAGTCGCCCTTTGATTGCTGCTGCAACAGCCATACCAGGACTAACTAGATGTGTTCTTCCTCCACGACCTTGTCTACCTTCAAAATTTCTATTTGATGTTGATGCACATCTTTCTTTAGGCTTTAATTGATCTGGATTCATTCCTAAGCACATCGAACAACCAGGTTCTCTCCACTCAAAACCAGCATTTTTAAAAATTTTATCTATCCCCTCTTTTTCAGCTTGCTCTTTAACTAACCCAGATCCTGGCACGACCATAGCAGTCACATTTTCGGCAATCTTTTTACCTTTTAAAAGATCTGCAGCTAATCTTAAATCCTCAATTCTTCCATTAGTACAACTTCCTATAAAAATTTTGTCAATTTTTATGTCTGAAATTTTAGTATTTGCTTTTAAGCCCATATAATTAAGGGATCTTTTCATGGCCATTTTTCTATCTTCGTTCTTTTCATTATCAGGATCTGGCACAACACCAGTAACCGGTGATACGTCTTGAGGTGAAGTTCCCCAAGTAACCAATGGTTCAATATTTTTCGCATCAATATTTATCTCTTTGTCAAATTGACAATCTTTGTCTGAATACAAAGTCTTCCAAAATTCTACGGCTTTAATCCAATTTTCACCTTTAGGTGACATCGTTTTATTTTTTAAATAACTAAATGTCTTTTCATCCGGTGCGATTAAACCAGCTCTAGCACCAGCTTCAATGGTCATATTACACACAGTCATTCTCTCTTCCATGCTTAAGTTTTTGATCACATCCCCAGCAAATTCAACTACATATCCAGTTCCACCCGCTGTTCCAATCGTACCAATAATTTTTAAGATTACGTCTTTTGCAGTAACGCCATTTGGTAAATTGCCATTTACGTTTATTCTTAAATTTTTTGATTTCTTTTGCATTAAGGTTTGCGTAGCGAGAACATGTTCGACTTCAGAAGTTCCTATTCCAAAAGCTAACGCACCGAATGCGCCGTGTGTTGCAGTATGGCTATCACCACATACAATTACTGTTCCTGGCTGAGTGAAACCTTGTTCGGGTCCTATAATATGGACTATGCCTTGACGCCTGTCATTGACATCAAAGAGTTCTACTCCAAAGTCTTTGCAATTTTTTCTTAATGTTTCGACTTGTATTCTAGAATCCTCATCATTTATACCTTTAGACCTATCAGTTGTAGGGACATTATGGTCAGGCACTGCAAGAGTTAATTCTGGACGTCTGACTTTTCTTTTTTGTAATCTCAGTCCTTCAAAAGCTTGGGGGCTTGTAACTTCATGAACTAAATGTCTATCAACATAAATTAATGATGTACCATCGATTTGTTCATGAACAAGATGGTTTTCCCATATCTTATCGTATAGAGTTTTAGACATTAAATTTTATTTTTTTTCGCTGGTTGGCTTCTCAGCTTTAGCTTCGACTTTTGAAGCCTCTTTCTTAACTTCTTCAACTTTATTCTCTTCCTTAACAGTCTCTACTAGTTTTACTTTTGGTTCCTCTAGTTTTACTGAAACATCGACACCGATATTTTTTTTGATTTTTTCTGCAATTCTAGCTGATTTACCTTTTCTATCTCTTAAATAATATAGCTTTGCCCTTCTAACTTTTCCTGATCTTATAACTTTAATTGTTTCTACGTTAGGACTGTAAAGCGCGAAGGTTCTTTCTACACCTTCACCAAATGAAATTTTTCTTACTGTAAATGAAGAGTTTATATCTCTATTTTTCTTAGCAATACATACTCCTTCAAAATATTGAATTCTCTCACGTTTACCTTCAACAATTTTTATACCTACTTTGATAGTATCACCAGGTGAAAATTCACTTATCTTTTTTTTTGCAACAATTTTTTTTACTGCTGCTTTATTTATATCTTCAATATTTTTCATTTTTTTTTTCTAAATATTTTTTCCAAAGATCAGGTCTCAGGCGTCGTGTTATAGCCTCAGATTGAGATAAACGCCACCCTTTTATTTTGGCGTGATCTCCTGAAAATAACACCTCTGGAGGGCTTTTACCCTCCCATTCTCTGGGTTTAGTATACTGAGGATATTCCAATAGGTAATTCTCAAAACTTTCGTCTTTTACAGAATCTTTATTTCCAAGCACCCCAGGTAACAATCTTATTAAAGCATCAACAAAAACAAAAGAAGCTGGTTCTCCCCCTGAAAGGACAAAGTCGCCCAAACTATATTCTTCAATATTTCTTGTCTCTATGAGTCTTTGATCAATACCCTCAAAATGACCACAGATAAGGTTTAAGTTTTTTTCTTTACTCAAAGATCTAGCAACGTTTTGATCAAATTTTTTACCTTTTGGAGATAAGTAAATAATTTTTTCTCCTTTTTTTACATTCTTATCAAGAGCTGATGCTAATATATCAGGACGTAAAAGCATTCCACTTCCTCCTCCATAAGGAGTGTCGTCTACCGTTCCGTGATTATCTTTTGAATAATCTCTTATATTAATTACTTTTAAATCCCAAATTTTCTTTTCCTTTGCCTTTTTAAATATCCCTATATCTAAAGGACCAGGAAAAAAATCTGGATATAAAGTAAAAAT
>CACGLS010000013.1 GCA_902573985.1 uncultured Pelagibacteraceae bacterium | reverse complement strand
TCCAAGGTAAGTTGCCACACCTTTTCCTCCTTTAAATTTTAACCAAACAGGAAAAATATGTCCGATGAAACAAATTAATGCAGATAGAGAGATTAAGTCTTCAAAATAAAATATTGTTATATAAACTGAAATATATCCTTTAAATAAATCAAGAGTTAACGTAGTTATTGCGAGAAATTTATTTCCGGTTCTAAGCACATTTGTAGTTCCGATATTGCCAGAGCCAACAGTTCTAATATCTTTTTTAAGAAATATCCTAGTTAAGAGTAATCCAAATGGTATTGATCCCAAAAGGTATGAGTAAATTGCTACAATAATTAAATCTATGTCCATTAGTTCGAATATACTACCTCGCCTTGAAGCAAGGTCATTTTCACTTTACCTTGTAATTTTCTATTTTCAATCGCAGTATTTTTTGATTTTGATTTAAGTTCTTCAGCTTTCACTACCCATGGTTTTTCCAGATCAAATATACAAATATCTGCGTCTGATCCTTCTTTAAGGGATCCTTTATCTATTTTTAGTATCTTAGCTGGATTGATCGTTAAGCACTTAATTATTTTTTCCAAAGGCAATGATTCATTATGGTAAAGCTCTAAAGATAAAGATAGCAATGTCTCTATACCGATAGAACCTGTCGCTGCTTGTGCAAACGGAAGTCTTTTACTTTCCTCGTCTTCAGGAATGTGATCTGATACAATTACATTAATGAGATCATTCTTTATTCCTTCTATTAATGAAAGTCTATCCTCCTCGCTTCTAAGAGGGGGAGATAATTTCAAAAAAGTTCTAAATTCTCCGATGTCATTTTGATTTAACGATAAATTGTTAATAGAAACCCCTATGCTGAATTTTATTCCGTTAGACTTATTTTTTTTAATAACATTAAGAGAATTTTTTGAGGAAATTTGATTAATATGATATCTGCAAGGAAATTCACTTAACAAAGATAAATCCCTTTCAATAATAATCTTTTCAGCAATATCTGAGACACCTTGTAAACCTAATCTTGTTGCCACTTCGCCCTGATTAATGCATGAATTTTTAGTTAGCTCATAATCCTCGGCATGTTGCATAATCAGAACATCAATGTCTGAAGCATAGTTCATTATTCTAGACATCAATTCAGAATTTTGGATAGTTTTATTAACATCACTAAACCCAATAATTCCTCTTGCTTTTAACAAACCAAATTCAGTCATCTGATTACCCTCCATCTGTCTAGTAATCGAAGCACATGGAAAAAGATTTACCTTAGCTTTATCTCTACCCCTTCTAATTATAAAGTCCACCATAGATACGTTATCTATAACCGGCTTAGTATTTGGCATAGTTACAATTGAAGTTACTCCACCTGCCAAAGCTGCTTGGCTTAATGTTCTAAAATTTTCTTTATATTCAAAGCCAGGCTCTCCAACAAAAGCTTTCATATCAACTAATCCAGGAATAGCTATTAGGCCTTTCAAATCAATTTTTTCTGCTGATTTAGATGTACCTGATTTTTTTCCAATGGATTTTATTTTTCCTTTTTCATCGATAACTATATTTCCTATTTCATCCATCTTTTGAGATGGGTCAATAATTCTCACATTTGTCAAAATTTTTTCTTTCATTTATTTACAGTACAATTTTAAACATGCCATCCTAACAGCTACACCTAATTCAACTTGTTCTTTCACGAGACTAACATTTATGTCATCTGCTAATTTAGTATCAATCTCAACACCTCTATTCATTGGACCAGGGTGCATTAGTAAAGCATCTTTTTTTGCAAACTTTAGTTTTTCTGGCGTTAGTCCAAAAAATTCGTAATATTCTCTCTTTGATGGAAGAAAAGATCCCTTCATTCTTTCATTTTGCAATCTTAACATCATAACAATATCACACCCATCTAATCCTTTTTTCATATCGGTAAATGATTTAACACCTAAGTTATCTATCCCTTTGGGCATTAAAGTTTTTGGTGCAATGACATTTACTTCTGCACCCAACATATTCATTAAATAAATGTTAGACCTAGCAACTCTTGAATGAAGAATGTCTCCGCATATTGCAATTTTTAATCCCTCAATGTTACCTTTTCTATTAATAATTGTTAAAGCATCAAGTAAGGCTTGTGTAGGGTGTTCTCTTCTTCCATCACCTGCATTGATGACCGTACAATTTACTTTTTGTGAAAGAAGATTTGGTGCACCCGAGTCTTGATGTCTTATAACAATGATGTCAGGATGCATGGCATTTAATGTCATGGCAGTGTCAATTAATGTTTCACCTTTTTTTAATGCAGAGTTACCCATATTCATCGTCATTACATCCGCTCCTAGTCTTTTTCCAGCTAAATCAAATGAACTCTGTGTCCTTGTAGAAGGTTCAAAAAATAAGTTTATTTGAGTTTTTCCCCTAAGGACATCTAGTTTTTTAGAACTTCCTCTGTTTAATTTTATGAAGGATTTTGCTTCGGTTAAAATCTCTTTTGCCTCGAGAACTGATAAATTTTGAATACCTAATAGATGTTTGGGAGTGTTTTTAATAGCTGTAACTTTTTTTTCAGTTGCCATTAAAATCAACTCTATAGGCCTTTTACTATATTATATCAAGTATTTTTTTTATGATAATAATCTAGAATCCCTTGAAGTATAAATTGAGCAGAATTCTCGTCTAATTTCTTCACTTTTTTTGATGAATTAATTGCTAAATCATTAGATAGATTAAAGGCTCCCTGGCTAGATAGTCTCTCATCCCATAAAGTGATATTTTCTGTAATATCTTTTGAAAGATTTTTAGCTAGATCTTTAGCTGATTGTGAAGAAGGCCCTTCCGTTCCATCCATATTAATTGGATTACCTATGACTATTCCGTCTATGTCATATTCTTTGACAATTTTCTTAATTTGATCAACTAGGTCTCTATAATTTTCTTTAATAATCGTGGTGTATGGCGTAGCTACAATTTTATTTTCATCTGATAGAGCTATTCCTATTCTTTTGCTGCCAGGATCAATACCTATTAATCTTGATTTTTTCTTGGTTTTTTTAATAAATACGTCAATATCGAGCATGAAATTTACCTAATTTGTGATAAAACACATTTAAATTAACTTATTGCACAAATGTCCTTAGATAAAGAGAAAATTAAACATGTAGCAAAATTAGCTCGAATTTCAGTTGATGAAGCTAAAGTAGATAGTTTAACCAAAGATTTAAACTCAATTTTTAAGTTTATTGAACAATTAAATGAACTGAATACTGATAAAGTTGAACCCTTAACATCGATTTTAAACCAGTCTTTGAGATCAAGGAAAGACGAAATCAGTGATGGCAAGATTAGAGAAAAAATTCTTAAAAATTCCCCAAAAAAAAATGAGGAATTTTTTGTAGTTCCAAAGGTGGTTGAGTAATGAGCAACATAACTAATCAAAGTTTAAGCGAAATTTTGAAAAGTATAAAGTCTAAGAAGATATCCTCATTAGAACTTACACAAGCATATATAAAGAACATTGAAAATGCAAAAAAACTAAATGCTTTTGTAACTACAACATTTGATCAAGCATTAGAAAATGCAAAAAAATTTGATAATAAACCAAATAATGAACAACTTCTTAGCGGGGTACCTTTAGCTGTAAAAGATTTATTTTGTACTGAAAATGTTAAAACAACGGCTGGAAGTAATATTTTAAATAATTTTATTCCTTCATATGAGTCTACTGTAACAAAAAATTTATGGAACAATGGAGCTTTTTTACTTGGAAAATTAAATTGTGATGAATTTGCTATGGGTTCTTCGAATGAGACAAGTTTTTTTGGAAACGTTATTAATCCTATCGGAGATCATCTAGTTCCAGGTGGTTCTTCAGGGGGATCTTCCTCTGCTTTGGTGGCCGATCTTACTCCTGCAACAATTGGAACAGATACAGGTGGGTCTATTAGGCAGCCTGCATCATTTACTGGCACTGTAGGACTCAAGCCAACTTACGGTCTTTGTTCGAGGTGGGGTATCGTTGCTTTTGCTTCTTCCTTAGATCAAGCAGGACCAATGACTAAAACAGTAAATGATTGCTCAATTATGCTTGAAGCAATGTCCGGTTTTGATGACAAAGACTCAACTTCAATTAATAAAAAAAAAGAAACATACTCAAAAAATTTAAAAGACAATATCAAAGGATTGAAAATTGGTATCCCTAAAGAGTATCGAGTAGATAATATGCCAAAGGAAATTGATGAACTTTGGGAAAAGGGAAAAAAAATATTAAAAGATTTAGGCGCACAGTTAATTGATATTTCATTACCCCACACAAAGTATGCTTTGCCTACTTACTATATTGTTGCACCTGCGGAAGCTTCATCAAATTTAGCAAGATATGATGGCGTAAGATATGGCTACAGATCACAAAAAGGAAAAGATTTAATTGAAATGTATGAAAACACTAGATCAGAAGGATTTGGTGACGAAGTAAAGAGAAGAATATTAATAGGCACTTATGTTTTATCGTCTGGTTATTACGATGCCTATTATTTAAAAGCCCAAAAAGTAAGACAATTAATAAAAAAAGATTTTGATGATAGTTTTACTAAAGTTGATGCTATTTTAACGCCTTCAACACCAAGCTCAGCATTTAAGATAGGAGAAAAAACTAATGATCCTGTATCAATGTATTTAAATGACATTTTTACGGTACCAGTAAATTTAGCTGGATTACCAGCCTTATCTCTTCCTGCTGGATTAGATAAACAGGGCTACCCACTTGGTTTACAATTGATAGGTAAAGCCTTAGATGAACAAAAAATTCTCAATATTGGTTACGCATTCGAAAAGAATTGTGGTTATAAAAATGAAATTAAAAAGTGGTGGTTATGAGCAAAGAAAAATTTGATTATTTTATAAATGGTGAGAAAGGGAAGTATGAAGTAGTTATAGGTTTAGAAGTTCATGCTCAAGTCCTTTCAAATTCAAAACTTTTTTCAGGCTCCTCAACTAAATTCGGAGCTGATCCTAACAAACAAGTAAGTTTAATTGACTCTGCTTTTCCCGGAATGCTACCAGTTATCAATGAAGAGTGCGTGAAACAAGCTATAAGAACAGGCTTAGGTTTAAATGCAAAAATAAATAATTATTCAGTATTCGATAGAAAAAATTATTTTTATGCAGATCTTCCACAGGGCTACCAGATTTCCCAATATAAAAATCCTATTGTTGGTGAAGGAAAAGTTTTACTGGATATGCCTTATGGTTCAAAAGAAATTGGCATTGAAAGGCTTCATTTAGAACAGGACGCAGGTAAAAGTATCCATGATATGGATCCTTCAAGCACCTATGTTGATTTAAATCGTTCTGGAATAGCTTTAATGGAAATCGTTAGCAAACCCCATCTTCGTTCGCCCGATGAAGTAAATGCTTACATAAAAAAATTAAGAACCATTATGAGATACTTGGGCACATGTGATGGTAATATGCAAGAAGGTTCATTAAG
This sequence comes from uncultured Pelagibacteraceae bacterium, assembly GCA_902573985.1. Taxonomy (GTDB): domain Bacteria; phylum Pseudomonadota; class Alphaproteobacteria; order Pelagibacterales; family Pelagibacteraceae; genus Pelagilacustribacter. Next base: position 13,332 of record CACGLS010000013.1, on the reverse strand, counting down.
AGCAGATGTAAATGTATCAGTAAGAAAAGTAGGCGATAAAAATTTCGGCACAAGATGTGAAATTAAAAATGTGAATTCAATTAAATTTATGCAAATGGCGATTGAATATGAGGCTAATCGACAGGTTGAATTACTAGAAGATGGAAAAGAGATAGATCAAGAAACAAGATTATTTGATACAAAAAAAAATGAAACAAGATCAATGAGATCAAAAGAAGATGCTCACGATTATAGATACTTTCCTGATCCAGATCTTTTACCATTAAAACTTGAACAAAAATTAATTGATGATTTAAAAAAATCTTTGCCTGAGTTGCCAGATAATAAGAAGGAGAGATTTATTCAAGAATATGGGCTTAACTCATACGAAGCAAACGTATTGGTTTCCGAAAAAGAAATCTCTAATTATTATGAGGAAGTTGCAAAATTATCTGACAAAAAACTAGCAGCTACATGGATGATGGGTGATTTATTTGCAATGCTCAACGACAAAGGACTTAATATTTCTAACTCACCAATTTCTGCTAAAAATTTTGCTGAGTTAGTACAATCAATTAAATCTGGAGAGATTTCAGGAAGAATAGCTAAAGAAGTTTTCGAAATTATGGTTGAAAGCGGTGATAACCCAAAAAAAATCATAGAGTCAAAAGGGATGAAACAACAAAGCGATCCTAAAGAATTAGAAAAAATGATTAATGAAATACTATCAAAAAATAAAGATAAAGTTGATCAATATAAAGCTGGAAAAGAAAAATTGTTTGGTTTTTTTGTTGGACAGGTTATGAAATTATCTGGCGGGAAAGCAAATCCCCAATTGACAAATGAAATTCTAAAAAAGCTTTTAAAAGGCTAATTATGCCTAAAAAATTAGATTTAACTGAAAATCTTGAAAAATACATTATTGATCATTCAGAATCTTTGACTGATGTACAGAAAGAAATAATACAATATAATATAAGTCTTGGTGATCAACAGAGATTGCAAATTTCAGTTTCTCAAGCACAATTTCTACAAACATTAATTAAAATCTCTAATATTAAAAAGATTTTAGAAATAGGAAGTTTCACAGGTTTTAGCGCTTTATCAATGGCCTTAGCCCTTCCATCTGATGGTCTTCTAATTAGCTTAGATAAAAGTCCTGAATTCAGTATTAAAGCACAATCATTTTATAAAAAAGCAAATGAAAAAAAAATAAAGCAAATTGTAAAACCTGCTACTGAAAGCCTTAATGAATTGAAAGATTCAAGTCAAAGATTTGATTTAATTTTTATTGATGCTGATAAGGAAAATTACCTTAAATACTATGAAGCATCTATGGATCTTATTAATAAAAATGGACTTATTGTTATAGATAATGTTTTATGGCACGGAGAAGTAATAGATGATACGAAAAACGATAAATTTACAAATATTATAAGGGACTTTAATACACACATTAAGAAAGATAGCAGAGTTGCAAAAAATATTATTCCAATAGGTGATGGACTTACAATTTGTATTAAAAAATAATGTATACAGTTTTTGGTTTTTATAAATTTAAAAAGATTAAATTTTTGAAAAAATATAAATCTCTATTTCAAAAAGAAATTTTAAAAAAAAATGTGAGGGGCACAATAATTTTATCGGCAGAGGGTATAAATGGAACAATTGCAGGCAAAAAAGATGATATTAGTAAAATAATAAAGATTATAAAAAGACAGTTTCGATTGAAAGATTTTGATAGTAAGAATATTTCTAAGAGTCTTTTTCAACCATTCCACAAAGGTAAAATAAAAATCAAAAATGAAGTTGTTCCATTGGGTTTAAAAATAAACCCGAAGAATAAAAAACTTAATAGATATGTTTCTGGAAAGTCATGGAATAAACTTATTTCAAATAAAGAAACTTTAGTTATAGATGCTAGAAAACCATTTGAATATGATGTGGGTACCTTTAAAAATTCTAAAAATCCAAATATTCAAAATTTTAGAGATTTTCCAAAATATCTAAAAAAAGTCGATAAAACCAAACCTGTAGCAATGTTCTGCACTGGAGGAATTAGATGTGAAAAGGCCTCCATATTTTTAAAAAGAAAAGGTTTTAAAAATGTTTTTCAATTAAAAGGTGGAATACTTAATTATTTGAAAAAAACTGAGAGGAAAGACAGTCTATGGAAAGGAGAATGTTTTGTTTTTGATAATAGAGTATCTCTTAAACACAAATTAAAACATGGAACTTACTCTGTATGCAGTGGATGTCGAATGACTTTTTCAACAAAAGATAAAAAATCTTACAAATTTGAGGAGGGGGTCTCGTGCCCAAGGTGTTATGACACACTCTCAAATTCACAAAAAACAAGATTTCGCATGAGGCAAAATCAAATTAATCTTGCTAAAAAAGCTGGAAGAAAGCATAAATTTCAAAAGGAATATTAATTATGGATTTGACTAAAGGTTCAATTTGGCAACTTTTAAGAAAAGTGACCATACCTGCAAGCACAGGATCCCTTTTTCAAACTTTTTATAATCTAGTCGATACTTATTTTGCGGGTAAAATTTCACCAGAAGCGTTAGCAGCGATTGCAAAATCATGGCCAATATACTTCATAGCAATAGCTGTTGCAGTCGGTATTGGAGCCGGAACTACAGCTTTAATCAGTAATTCAATTGGAGCCAAAGAGGATAGGAAAGCCTCAATGTACGTTGCTCAATCAATAGTATTAGCAATCGTAATTTCAATTTTCGTAACTTTATTTGGCTTAAATTTTTCTGATGAACTCTTGAGAATTATGGGTTCTACTGAAGAAAGCATAATCTTAACACGTGAATATTTAGATATAATTTTTTTTGGAGCTATCATTGTATTAGTTCAACTATCTTTAAACGGAACTTTAAATGCCCAAGGTGATACAAAAAGTTATAGAAATGTTTTAATTTTTACCTTTTTTTTAAATATTTTTTTAAATCCATTATTTATTTTTGGTTATGGATTTATACCAGCATTTGGAATCGCTGGTTTAGCTATCGCTACGCTAGTTTCTCAGTGTATTGGGTTAATATATTTAGCTAATAAAGTCTATTGCTGTAAATTAAAAAAATTCCTTTATCCAGAATGCTTCAAACCAAAAATAGATTACTTAAGCTCGCTTTTTAAACAATCGGTACCAATAATGTTTACGATGTTGATGATAATGTTTGGTGTATTTAATATTTTCTATTTTGTTGGTCAATTTGGAGAATTAGCTACAGCGGGTTATGGCACCGCTGTAAGAATAGAACAAGTTTTATTGTTACCAGTCATAGGTTTAAATACAGCTGTTTTATCAATTGCAGGTCAAAATTTTGGTGCAAAAATGTATTTCAGAGTAAAAGAAGTATATGGAAAAGCTCTGATGTTTGGTTCAGGATTTATGGTATTAGCAGGTATATTTGTTTATCTAACTTCAGAAATTATAATCTCTTTTTTTACTAATGATTTAGAAGTAATCCGAAGAGGAGCACTTTACTTACAGGTGGCAGCTTTAATTGGGCCCGTGTATCCCGTCTTCTTTATTACCTCTGCTTTATTTCAGGCACTGAAAAGACCAATTTTTAGTTTATACATGACAATTCTAAGACTAACGTTAATACCATTTATGTCATTATGGTATGTCATAAATATTAGAAATGGTGAATATCAAGATATTTTCTATACGATTTTAGTAACAAATTGGATGATGGGATTAGTTGTATTAACTTTCGTACCATTCTTTTTAAAAAGAGTTTTTAGAATTTCTTTTAAAAAATTATTTGTATTCTAGCTTATTCTCTAATTTTCTTACAAAATAGGATACTACTAGGATTAGCACGAGGTATTCTAGAATTAAAAAAGTATAAATTTCTAAGGGCCTATAAGTGGTGGTAACCAACTCATTAGCTTTTCTTGTTAAATCTCCTATACCTATAATTGATACTAGAGAGGACATTTTTAATACATAAACAAATTGATTTCCCATGGCTGGTAATACAACTTTAATCGCTTGCGGAAGAATTACTAACCTCATCTTTCTCCAGAAATCCATTCCTAAAGACTCTGATACTTCATGTTGACCTTTTGAAATTGAATTAATTCCCGCTCTAAAAATTTCTGCTTGAAACGCACTCTCACTAATGGTCAAGGCTATTATTCCAGATACGAATGGCGAGAAACTTACCCCAATCATGATTGGAAGGCCATAATAAATCCAAAGAATTAAAACTAATAAAGGGATGGCTCTAACAATTTCTACGTATGTTATGTTAAAATAAGTTAGGAATTTATTATTTGACAATGAAGGTAAAGCAACTATCAAACCGATAATCATAGCTAGAATGATTGAAACTACTGAAATATAAATCGTAGTTGTAATTCCACTAATTAAAAATTTAAGATTAGTTAAACCATCTATATTATCTGGACTTAGAATATACCAACCCCATTCATAGTTAGAACTACATCCTTGAAGCAAAAATAGAACAGAAATTATTTTTAAAAATTTCACTAATTGACTATATTTGTAAATGGGCGTTATTGAAACTTAAATTATAAGCTTTTTAGATCGTACTTTGCCAGTAAAGTTTTAAAAAATCCGGATGATTGTTTTTTCTTAATCCAATTGCTGACGTAATCATTCCATACCTTGTCACCTTTTGGAACCATCATAGCTAAAAATGCTGGATTTTTTCCTCCATCAGGAACTATAGCTAATTGAGGATATTTAATAACTAGTTTGTTTGCTTCTGTTGAACTTGTTATATTTCCATCAGCTCTTCCTGCTAAAACTTCTTGAAAGTCTCTTGCAGGAGCTTCAACTGACTGAAGTTTTGATTTTGGAAAAAATTCTTTTGCTTTTTCTTCCTGAGATGTTCCTAACGTTGTAGCTATTGTAACACTACTATTATTTAAAGACTCCCAAGTTGAAAATTTTTTTAAATTCTTTTTTAAAACAAGTGGGACTGTTGCATACTTGTAATATGTAGCGGTAAATCCGGCCACTTCTGCTCTTTTTGGTGTTTTGGTTACACTTGTCGATATATCGTATCTATCAGCTGTTATTCCTGCAACAATAGTTTTCCACTCTGCAGGCACAAATTTTACTTTCACGCCTAAATCTTTAGCTAGCTCATTCATCACATCAATATCAAATCCTTTGTACTTGTTTGTTTTTGGATCTTTCATTGACATTGGATCCCAGTCTCCTGTCGTACCAACTCTTAACTCTCCACTTTTTTTGATTGCGTCTAGTTTAGATGCTGCTTGAGCATTTGTTGTTACAAGTAATACTAATAATATTGAAAAAATTTTTTTAATCACGTTATGTTATTAGCTAATCTCTCTCTTTTTTTCGATTTGCAATTTGACCCACTTTAACAACCTTTTGAAAAGGGGTTGACTGAAAGGTAGTTTATCAGCTATAAAGAACAAAACAAGAACATTTATGAAGTTAACAATACCTTATTATTTACATAAAGTGGGAGCTGGTTTTCCTTCTCCGGCAACAGATTATATTGAGGACGATATAGATCTAAACTCTCATCTTATAACAAATGCACCAGCTACTTTCATCATTAGAGTACAAGGTAAATCTATGACTAATGTGGGTATATATGATGGAGATCTATTAATAGTAGATAAAAGTTTAAATCCAAAAAATTTCTCCACTGTTATAGCAAATATCAACGAAGAACTTGTAGTCAAAACTCTGGTTAAAAGTAAGGGCAACAACTACTTAACATCAGGTTCAAAAAACACATCGGATCGAATTAATTTAACAGATAATCCAGAAATAATAATTTGGGGAGTAGTAACATATGTCATACACAAACAACAGTAGAAAAAAAGTTGCATTAATTGACTGTAATTCATTTTATGTTTCTTGCGAAAGATTATTTAATCCTAAAATACAAAATGTACCGGTCGTAGTGCTATCTAATAATGATGGATGTGTAATATCAAGATCTACTGAAGCAAAAAAACTTGGAATAAGAATGGGAGAACCATATTTTAAAGTTAAAGATTTGGTTAAAAAAAACAACGTTCAGATATTTTCTTCAAACTATGCATTATATGGAGACCTTTCTAGAAGAGTGATGAAAGTTTTAAAAGGTTTTACTGATAAAATTGAAATCTATTCTATAGACGAAGCATTTTTAGATTTATCACATATCAAAGATGAACAAGCAGAAGAATATGGAAAACAAATAAGAGAAAGAGTTTTAAAATGGACAGGAATACCAACAAGTGTAGGAATTTCAAATACAAAAACTTTAAGTAAAGTTGCAAATCATATTGCCAAAAAAAATAAAGCAGGAGTAATCTTTCTAAAAGAAAATATTGATAATATACTAAAAGATTTTGATATTGCAGACGTATGGGGAGTTGGAAGACAGTTATCAAAACTATATATTAAAAATGGAATAGACAATGCTTATAAACTGAAAAATATTTCAAACACGTGGGTCAAGAAAAGTACTAATGTTTTAGGTGCGAAAACAGTAATGGAGTTAAGAGGAATTCCTTGTATAGATTTAGAAACCGAGGAAACAAGAAGAAAAAGCTGTTGTGTGTCAAGATCATTTGGAAAAAAAGTTGAGAGTTTAGATAAATTAAAAGAGTCTGTGACTACTCATTGTTTAAATGCGGCAGAAAAAATAAGAACAGATAAACAAACTACGAGAGCTGTTACTATATTTATAAGAACAAGTCCGTTTGATAAAAATAGAAAATACTATTCAAATTCTATTACTATTGAATTGCCGGTGGCAACTAATAACAGTATTGAACTTGTAAAAACTGCGATTAGCGGACTAGGAAAGATTTATAAATATGGTTATTTTTACCAAAAAGCTGGAGTTATTTTATCAAAGCTTAGGGACGCTTCTGAAAAAGAACTAAATTTATTAGCACCAATTTTAGAGAATAAATCTGAACCGTTAATGAGAGCAATTGATTTTACTAATGCAAAATATGGTCGTAATGCAATCAGTATAGCTCAAGCTGGTATAAGTAACGATTGGAAAATGAGAAGAGAACACTCGTCTAGAATAGATACAGCTTCATTTGACTTCCTGCCTAAAATAAATATATAATTTGTATAAGGGGTGTCATAAAGACTGAGATTATACCCAAAGAACCTGACCGGTAATTCAGTAAGGGATAAATGAAAGATATATACCTATCAACACAAACAACACTAATTATTACTCTAGTGGTAGGCGCTTTTTTTATCGCCTTAGGTTATATAAATTTAAAAAAAATATCAGATAATAAAAGCCTCATAATTGGTGACAGAAATGAGAGTATTTTTTCATTAACAACGAGTTTATCAGCATCTGCCTTGGGAGCTTGGATATTATTTGGACCAGCTTCAGCAGCAACTTGGGGAGGAATAGGGGCAGTAATTGGATACGCATTAGGCACGGCTGCACCTATGTTATTTTTATTAAATTTTGGCCCGAAAATAAGGAAAGAGTTTCCTAACGGGATGTCTTTAACTGAGTTCATAAAAAGAAGATTTGGGACTGGAATTTTAAAGATAATGTTAATCTTAATTCTATTTTATTTAACAATCTTCTTAATAGCCGAAGTAACAGCAATAGCTTTTTTATTAAATTTAATCTCGAAAACACCTTTATGGATAACATCTGGACTAACTTTAATCATATGTCTTTTATATATATTAAGAGGTGGATTTAAACTTTCGATTATTACAGATAAATATCAATTTATAATAGTCTTAAGTATAATATTATTTTCTATATTTTTAATATTAGGAAATTTAGAAATAAATAGTTATGAACTAATTAAAAAAAATTCTGCAAAACTTATAAGTAAAAATTATATTCCAAATTACACTGCTGGATTAACATTTTTTATTGCTGTAGCAGCAACAAACCTATTTCACCAGGGTAATTGGCAACGTGTCTTTGCTGCAAAAAATAACTTTGTTTTAAAAAAAAGTTTAATTTACTCATCAATTATATCTTTTTTTATTGTTTTTTGGATGGGCTATACAGGTCTTATATCCTTTTCACTTGACCCTAAAATAAAACCTGATTTAGCTTTTTTTAAATTAATATTATTAAATGATAATGTTTTAATAATTGTTTCTATTTTAGTTTTAGCCCTATCTTTAACATTAAGTACTATTGATACACTAATTAACGCTATTTCAAGTCTTATAATTATTGAAGGAAAAGAAATTAATAAATTTTTAAGTGGTAGAGAAATAAAAAATAAAAGCAACAAATTAATTTTATTATTATGCTTGATTGTTTTTGTTTTTGCTTCGAAAGGCTATAGTATCTTATATCTATTTTTATTTGCGGATCTACTATGTTGCGCAGCTGTTGTAACGATATTCTATGGCTTTTTTAAGAAAAAAATTAATACCAGATTATCGTTATTCTCAATAATTTTAGGTTTAAGCTCAGGGTTATTATTTTTTCCAGGTCAAAATTTCCAATCAAGTTTATTAGTAGGTAATATTATGTCTGTAGAAAATTTTAGTCCGATAATCTTCTCAAACTTACTATTCATTTCATTTATTGTAGCAATAATTGTGCCACTTATTATACTTACGATTTACTCTTTACGTAATTCATTAAGATAAATAGATACAGCTATCCAAATTATTACGAAACCAAAAAACTTTTCCAAGGTTAGAATCTCATCAAAATATGTTATTCCCAAAAGAAATTGAGATGTTGGAGTTAAAAATAAAATCATACTTGCTGGACCGATTCCAATAATTTTAAAACCTAAAGTATATAAAAAGAGAGGTACCAAAGTCATGAATCCAGACCAAAATAAATAAAAAGATAAAAGAGGTTCTTCATATGAAAAAACATTTAGATTTAAATTTATTAGATAAATAAACAATACAATTGCTATAGGAGAAATTAATAATGTCTCAATTAGTAGACCTATATCTGATGAAACTTTAATTTTTTTTCTTATTAATCCGTAAATACTAAATGTTATTGCAACAGTTAAACCAATCCACGGTAATTCACCTAACTTTAGTAAAAAGTAAAATAAGGAAATTACAACTAGTACAACAGCAATAAATTGATTTCTATTAAGTTTTTCTTTCAAAAATACTCTTCCTAAAAAGACACTTATTATTGGGTAAATATAATAGCCTAAACTTGAATCTAATAATCTATTTACACTGACGGCATAAAGCCAGGTTCCCCAATTTATACTTACCAATAAACCTGATACAAAAAGTAATAATTGATTTTTTTTCTTTTTGAAAATTTTAATAAATTCAGGCCATTTTTTATAAAAACTTGTTGTAAGGATTAAAAGAACTGCTGTCCAAATTGTTCTGTGAACAGTTAATTCAATAAATGATGCAAAAGATACAAATTTGAAAAAAATAGTACCTACAACACCCCACCAAAGAGATGCAAAAGCAGCATAAAAAATTCCTGATAATTGTTTTTGTTGCATTACAAATTTGGTGCAATATAAGTTAATTTTCTTTATAAAGATACGTAAAGCTTATGGTGAGATGGGTGAGTTGGTTTAAACCAGGAGTTTGCTAAACTTCCGTAGTATTTAACTATGCTACCGAGGGTTCGAATCCCTCTCTCACCGCCAATTAGTTAAAATAGCTATCTATTTGCACAGGTTCTTTTCTTAAAATATATTTATAAACATTAATGTTTTCTAAAACTCGTTGAACATAATTTCTAGTTTCCTCAAATCTTATTTGTTCAATCCAATTAATATAAGAAATTTGACCTTTAGAAGGGTCTCCATTCACTCTCCTCCAAGTTTTAACTCTATTTGGACCTGCGTTGTAAGCTGCAATAGCGAATGGGAAAACTCCGTTATAATCATTAAGTAATCCATTAAAATAATATGAACCAAGTTTAATGTTGTATTCTGGATCTGTTGTTAACCGACTTATACTGTAAGGTAGTTTTGCTTGTTTGGCTACAATCTTCGCGGTGTACTTCATTAGCTGCATCATACCTCTAGCTCCAGCCCAACTATTTGCTTTCCTATCAAATTCACTTTCTTGTCTGATTATTGCAAGAACGATTTCTTGTTTAGGCATCTGTTTATTATTTACAACTTTTGGAGTGGCAATAACTGGATAGTTATATTTATTTAAAAATCTTTTTTCATAGGATGCCTTTTTAGAGATTTGAATTGCAAAGTCGTATCTTTCAACGGATGTAGATAATTCTGCTGCTAAAACTTCACTTCCTTTTTCAATATTGAGATCAGCTAAATGTTTAAGAATATCTTTTGCATATTGGCTTGCATCAAGTTCATGTAATAGAATAACATGTTTAATAAGTTTATTTTTTTTAAACTCTTTTTCATAATCCCTATCAAAATTACTTTCGTCTCTTAATTCAAAATTCCCACCAGGGTTTATTTTATTGAAAGCAAGCTGTCCATAATAAGTCATTGGAAATTTTGCTGCCTCTGAAAAAAATCTATTTGCGGTTTCTTTTTCATTTAATTTTTCATATGACTCTCCTAACCAATATGCTCCTCTAGCTAAACTAATCGGATAACCGACATTATTATAAAAATTTTGAAAATGATTTATTGCATACTCAGGGGATTTTAAAAAAGTTAGAGCTATCCAGCCAGATAACCATTCAGCTTCAGCAAAAGATGGACCGGATGATAGTGAATGCTCACTGGCAACTTTATATGCTGTCTTATATCTTTTTTTATAAATTAAACTCCTAGTAACACTTTCTCTCTGTTCCCACCATTTATCTGGCCTTACCATTTGTGATTCAGTTTTATTTGCATTTTGATACAAAATCTCCAAAGATCCATCTAATCTTCCTCTTCGGTTTCTCCATCTTAATCTATCAAATTCTAGACCAGGATCTTTTTTTAAATATTGAGGCACCTTTGCTATTGCATTGTCTACACCGTAGGAGTTACTCATTAGAATTTGTCTTGCATTATAAAGAGCTCTTTGATCTGTAGGCAAATACTTAAGCATTCTTTTTAGATCCCAATATTTCTTTTCCCACGCCAAATAATCAGCTCTTTTTACATGATCATCTGACGAGATGAATTTTTTAAATTTAGCTCTATAATAACCCAAATCATTTTTTCTTATCTCAGCAGTGATCCATCCCTCTTTAACTAACTCTTTGACTTTTTCTAGTTTTCCTTGTTCTAGATAGGCTTCAGCTAATTTAATTTTACCTAAACCTCCTAAGGGGGGATATTTTTCAAACCAATTAATTACTGATGTTGGTGAATTATTTCTTAAATATATTTTTTCTTCTGCTAAATACCTTATTCTATTAATTCTTGGATAATAATCATTTTGTTCTATAAACTTTTTATATTCACTAAATGATGCTCCATTTCTAGTAGTTTTAAGATGCATCCAGGTAATTAATTTTCTGAACTCACTATCTTTAACCTTTTGGGCACTTTTTAAAGCACTATTCCATTTTTTTTGTTTAATAAAATCAATTGTTTCTTTTGCTTTCTCAAAATCTTTTTTATTAAGAACTTTTGAAATTTTTACTTCTTTTGATGAAACTTTATATGTAATTGGTTTTTTTCTAGGGTACACAAATGTGGATGATATTTGTGTTTTTTCTTCTTCTTTAAGCTCTTTTTTTATTTCTTTTTTTTTAAGAGACTCTTTTTTTTGTTCAACTACGGCCGGTTTAGACTCAGCCTTTTTTTCTAATAATGGTTTTGGTACAGGTAGATTCTTATTGATACTTTCTTGGATCTGTTTTTCAGATTTTTTAAAAATTGACGGTTTTTTTTGGGGTAATAAGAAATCTGTTTCAGCATAAACAATACTAATTTTAAAAAATGATAATAAAAATACTAGACTAATTAATCTATTAAGCATAAGTTTAAGGATATCTACCTTATATTGTTTTATGCTTAAAGGATCAATTGTTGCGTTAATAACCCCATTTAAAGATGATAATCTTGATGAAAACACATATAGAAAATTAATTGATTATCACTTGAAAAATGGGACCAATGGTATAGTACCCGGAGGCACTACTGGAGAATCTCCCACTTTATCTCATAGTGAACACAAAAAAATTATAGAGATCGCAGTAAAAGAATGTAATAAAAAAATACCCGTGATAGCTGGTACCGGATCTAACTCAACGGATGAAGCTGTTGAACTTTCTCAATTTGCAGAGAAAGCTGGTTCAGACGCATTATTAGTTGTTACACCATATTATAATAAACCAACTCAAGAAGGTTTGTACCAACATTATAAAAAGATAAACAATAATGTTGGTATTCCAATTATAATTTATAACATACCTTCTAGATCAGTAATAGATATGTCAGTAGAAACTATGAGTAAACTTTATGAGCTAAAAAATATAATTGGTGTAAAAGATGCAACTGGTGACTTAAAAAGAGTAGATCAACAATTAAAAGCAATGGGCAAAGATTTTATTCAGCTCACTGGAAACGACGATAATGCATTGGAATTTAATAAAAGAGGTGGAGTTGGCGCCATAGGAGTTACAGCAAATATAGCTGCAAAAATTTCTTCTGATTTTCAAAAAGCTTGTGAGCAAAAAAAAGCAGAAGCAGAAACGTTAGATAAACTCTTACAGCCATTACATTCAGCTCTATTTATCGAAAGTAATCCTTCACCAGTGAAATATGCTGCATCATTACTAGGTATGTGTGATCCATCTGTTAGACTGCCATTGGTCGAAATTAAAGAAGAAACAAAAAAGAAAGTTTCCGAAGCACTTAAAGTAGCAAAATTACTTTAATGAAACAAAATTTAGTGTCTGGAAGAAAAATAATTTGTTTAAATAGAAAGGCTAGTTTCAATTATTTTTTTCTTGAACTTTTAGAAGCAGGAATATCTTTGAAAGGTTCCGAGGTAAAATCTTTGAGAGATGGCAAAGGAAGTATTGCAGATGCATACGCCATAGATAATAAAGGTGAATTATTTTTGATCAATTCACATATACCTTTATATAGACAATCCTCTTACAATAATCACAACCCAAAAGGTGATAGGAAACTTCTTTTAAAAAAAAAAGAAATAAATAAATTGATAGGTAGAATTAATCAAGAGGGATTAACAATTATTCCTACAAAAATGTATTTTTTAAAAGGAAAAGTTAAAGTTGAAATTGCAGTGGCTAAAGGTAAAAAACTTTATGACAAAAGACAGGTAAAAAAAACTAGAGACTGGAATAGGGAAAAAGCAAGATTGTTGAGTAGAAATAATAAATGATACACCTTAATATTGGATCAAATCTGAATTCTATTCATGGTTCTAGATTTGATAATATTTCAATTGCTATTCGTTTATTGACCGAAGCTAACCTTAAA
>CACGLS010000012.1 GCA_902573985.1 uncultured Pelagibacteraceae bacterium | reverse complement strand
CTTTTTCAAAACATTCATCTAGTTTGGATTTAATTTCCTCTATAGAAATTTTATCATTTAAGCTATCTAAATCTTTTTGGACTTTTCCAATAAGATCCATATCGCCAGGTTCTTTTAGGTCAGCTCTCATAACCTCATTAACATAATTTTCAATCTCTTGGTCTTTTTTGTTGAGTTTTTCTGCTACCCATTCACCAAAATACTGATTTCTTCTACCTGTTATCTTAAATTGCAACTCTTGCTCGTTAGCAAATTTTTTTTCAAATGATTTTTTTCTATCATCAAAAGAACTCATAAAAATAATATAATTAACAATTCAACCAAAGGCAATTATGAACATTAAATAATTGATATCTTGAAAATATAAAATTAATACTTATATCACTTATATATAATATTAGTTTGTTGAAACCCAACAAGGAGGCTAAGTTATGAAAACTACAGACTTTTACCTACTTAAACAAAAATCTATATCTGAAGGCGATCTTTTCGTTACAGATTATATCAAAACAAAACAAAGGCTAATAAGATTAGAAAAGCAATTGGAGATATTACAATTGCAATTGGAGTCTTTAAAACCTAAAAATAAGGTAATTAAACTATTCGATGAAGAATAAATAAAAGAAAATAAGTAATGGGGCGAAAATATAATTATTTAACAAAAAGCAAAGTTGCAAGCGGTCTTCAATGTCACAAAAAATTATGGTTCGATGTTCATGAACCTTTAAAGAGAGAAAAAGCTATTTTTTATGGCGGTAATCGGTTTGGAAATCAAGTAATCAAACACTACTCTAAAAAAGAATTAAATATTTTAGATTTGACTGGAGATTTTATAAAACCAGTCGAAAAAACAACTCAAGCTATTAACTCTAATAAAATTGATATTATTTTTGAAGCTGCTTTTGAATTCTCAAATACTCAAGTTAGAACAGACGTTTTAATAAAACAAAAAGATGGTTGGACATTACTTGAAGCAAAATCATCCACCAAATTAAAACCTGAGCATATAGATGACATTTCTATTCAATCCTATGTCGTAAGACAAAGCTTAAATAAATTTGGTCAAAAATTGAAAAAAGTTAAATTAATACACATAAATACAAAATTTATTTTAAAAAAAATAGGAGATTATGAGGGGTTAATTAATGACGGCAATGATCTTACAGAAAGATTAAATGAAAATGAGATACCTAATAATATTGAAGAACTATTGCCATTAACAAATAAAGATTCTATCTGCCCTAAAATTTCTGTCGGCAGTCATTGTAATAAACCTTACTCATGTGATTATTTTGAAAGGTGTGACTCAACTTCTAATCAAAAACAAATTACTCCATTTACAATACTACCTTATATAGGAAAATCAAAAGATCTTACGGATTATATGGCCGCCAAGAAAACAAGCGACTTACAAAAAGTTCCAACAAATTTTTTTAGAGATCGAAAAGACTACGCTCCAGGCTATCACCAAATAATTCAAACGGCTCATAAGAAAAATCAACCTTGGATTAATCCTAATTTAAAAAATGTATTAAAAGATTTTGAATTTCCAATGTATTTTATGGACTTTGAAACGATAGGCCAAGTAGTCCCAATAATAAAAGGAACCACACCATATTATCCTTTACCTTTTCAATGGTCAGTTCATAAATGGCCAACAAAAGATAAGCCAGTAGATAGCGGAAAGTCTTTTTTACAATTTGATGACCAAGATATTGAAAGAAAGTTTATTGAAACTCTTATCAAAGCTGTTGGTGATAAAGGAACAATATTTGCACACAATGCCAAAGGAACAGAAATCAAAATTTTAGAAAAACTTAAGGAGAAAGATAATTGTAAAGACCTTGCTTCTCAAATAAATAACATAATTAAAAGAGTTGAGGATAGCGCTATAATCGCGAAACATAATTTTTACTCTCCACTTATGAATGGCGATTGGGGAATAAAATCGATCGTTAAAGCAATACCAGGTTGTACAATCAATTATGAGGAAGAAGGAAATATTTCAGGCGGAACTGATGCACAGTTGGCTTGGTTTATTAATACAGATCCTAATGAAACAAAGGATAGAAAGGAGAAACAAAAGAAACTATTATTAGAATATTGTTCGAAAGATACCTTAGCAATCTATTATCTGATAAAATATTTAATGGAATTATAGATAAAAAGAAAATTTAGATAATTTATGAAAAAAAAAATTGAAGACTTCATTACCAAAAACGAATGGGAAAATCTTATCTATCAAAACAAGCATAAATGGGAAAAGTGGGAAGAGGATAACAAGCGTCATCTTATTTTAGGTTTAGGAGGCGATTGGTATTATAAAGACCGATTTTTGCAAGATAGCGTTCAAAAAATTCATGGAGAAGAGACGATTGATATGCCTTTATGGCAAAATAATACACAAAAATACTATGATAGAATTTTTCTTAGAATTTACAAAGATCATAAAGATAAATTGATGAAGTATTTTACAATACAATAATGAACAATGGTGAAAAAAACGAAATACTCTTTAAAATATACCTTTGTTATTTAAGAGACAAAACCATTAAAACAAAATTATTTGGAAAAATTTATAACGTCGGATTCCAAGATGAATATGGCACAACTAATTGGTCAGAAGTTAACTTTGCAGAGCTTAAATTTGATGAAAAAAATATAAAAAAATTAGCTGATATTCTTGAAATTTCAAAAAGCAAACCTGCTTATAAAGCAGATATTAAAATCAATGATATTTTTTATTCATTGAAATTTACTGGAAGTGGTAAACCAACAATCGTAAATCATACTAGCAGATTAGGATGGTTAAATATTGCAAAACTTAAAAATTTAAACATATCTAATTTAGATAATATTATTTCGCAATATTGGAAACTCAGAGCAAAAGGAGAAATATCAGAAGATTGTCCAAATTATCATAAAAAATCTCCATTTAATAATAAAAAAGAAATAATTAAACCTTATTTAGATTTTTTTCTTTTTGAAGGATCAGGCCAAGGAGTTTCAGATTATCCAGCTGAGAAAATTTTGGATTTTCAATTCTTTAATAAGCCAGATAATTGGAAGATTTATGGAAGAGAATATTTAGATGAAAATTGGAATAAATTATATTTTTGCATGAGGTATAAGAAAGGGATAATGCCAATCAATCAAAAAGCTTATGACAGTCATAAAAATAAAAAAATTATAAGTCCATGGATAAAACTTTTTAAAGGTTCTAAGGGCAAACCAAAATTTAGAGGAGCCCTTCATGTTCGTGTGGGTAAATAAAAATTTATTTAGAATAATTATTAAGATGTTTTTTAATTTCTATCCCAATTGCTTTTACTACATTTACAGCAACTGAATTTCCTAATTGTTTTAGTGCTTGATTTTCTGAAACAGGCATTTTGAATGATTTAGGAAACCCCATCATTTGAAGTCCTTGTTTTGATTTTATTCTTACCACTTTTTTATTGACAATATAACCATCCCAATTTCTACGATCCATTATTGGAGATCTACCGCCACCAACCCTAAGTGTAAAACCAACTTTTCTCTCTTTCTTGCCTCTAAAGTCAGTAGTTACTAATCCACCAAAAATATCAGATAAAGTTTTTTTTAAAGGAATTTCTTTTGGAAATGTAAAGCTAAGTTCTTGAAAAGTTTTTTTTAAATAAGGTTTGTAAAATCCTACCATATATACTCTTGGTCTGTGTTGAGGAAGATTAAAATCAGATGCTTTTATTATCTTGTAATCAAATGAATAACCTAACTTTTGTAAACTTTTATAAATAACTTTAAAAGTTCTTCCATTATCATGATTTTTGAGATGTCTTACATTTTCAAGAAAAAAAACCTTTGGTTTTTTGATTTTAAGAATTTCCTCTATAGAAAAAAAAAGATTTCCATCTTTATTATCTTTAAAACCTCTTTTGTGACCTGCTTGTGAAAATGGTTGACAAGGAAATCCAGCACACAATATATCAAAATCTGGTATAGTTTTAAAATCAACCTTCCATATATCACCTGCGAATAAATTGAAATTTTTTAAATATTTTTCCTTAAAATTTGCTGCATAAGTTTTTCTCGCATATTCGTCAATTTCAGATGTGAAAACACATTTCATTCCAATTGAACTCAAAGCTAAATGAAAACCACCAATTCCTGCAAATAAGTCAATAAATTTTAGAGACTTCTGCATAAATTAAATTTTTTTTAGTCTATTTATCACTTCAGCCTTATCTAATGACAAAATAACATCATATAGACCTGGCCCAAATTTTGAGCCAACTAGCGCTATCCTTAAAGGTTGTCCTACACCTTTAAAATTAGTTTTATGTTTGTCAATTAGAGACTTTATTAAAGGTTCTAAAGTTTCTCTAGATAAAGAGGGAAGTTTTTCATATTCAGAGATAAAATCACTAATTACTTTTTTTGATAAATCATCAATTAATTTTTTATCATCTGTGCTTATCTCGATTTTATCATTAATAATATATTGGGCATTATTCCAAATGTCCTCTAGAGTTTTTGCTTTATTCTTTAAGAAGCCCATTGATTTTAAAAGCATATTTTCTTTTGATTGATCTATAGGTTTTTTGTATTTTGAAACATATTCTTTAAAGAAATTGAAAAGATCTTTCTGATCGATACTCTTTATATATGTCTCATTTATTGAATAAATCCTATTCATATCTAATTTTGAAGGTGATTTTCCAACACCACTTAAATCAAATAAATCAATACTTTCTTGCTTAGTAAAAATTTCTTTATCTTTGTATGACCATCCTAATCTTAACAAATAATTCCTTAAAGCGTCTGAAATAATTCCTATTTTAATATAATCTTCAAGAGTGGAAGCATTATCTCTTTTTGACAATTTCTTTCCTTGCTCACTATGAATTAAAGGAATGTGTGCAAAATTTGGAACCTCCCAACCCATAGCTTCGTAAATTTGTCTTTGTTTAAAAGAGTTAATCATATGATCATCTCCTCTAATAACATGAGTTATTTTCATTTCATGATCATCAGCCGTAGCTGATAGCTGGTATGTTGGAGTATTATCTTTTCTTAGAATTACAAAATCCTCAATAGTAGAATTTGAAATATTTCTATCCCCCTGAACTAAATCTTTTATAATCGTATTCCCTGATATTTTACTTTTAAATCTTATTACCGGTTTTACTCCTTCTGGAATTTTTAAATCTTTGGCATCTCTCCATTTTCTATTATAAACATATGGTATACCTTGTTTTTTACATTTTTCTTTTTGTTCATTAATTTCTTCCTCAGAGCAATAACATTTATATGCAAAACCTTTTTTTAACAATTCCTCTACAACTGCAACGTGTTTAGATATATTTTTAGATTGAATATACTCATCTCCATCGTGTTCAATACCAAGCCAAGCTAAAGATGTAATAATTTGTTTTTTAAATTCGTCTTTTGATCTTTCTTTGTCAGTGTCTTCTATCCTAAGAAAATATTTACCCTTATTTTTTTTGGCTAAAAGCCAATTGAATAAGGCTGTTCGAACTCCGCCGATATGAAGAGGCCCAGTAGGAGAGGGCGCAAACCTACAATTAAAAGACATTAATATTAATTAGACTATTTTAATGAAAGTTTCTATATAAAGAAACAAGTTTACCTTGAATTTTTATTCTATTAGCAGCATAAATTTTTGTTCCGTAATTTCGATTTGCTGCTTCAAGAGCGATAGTGTTCCCTTTTTTTCTTACTCTTTTTAAAGTAGCTTCCTGGTCGTCTATTAAAACTACTGCAATCTGACCATTATCTACATTTGAAACTTTTTTTATGATAACTGTATCACCGTCAGCAATACCTGCTTCAATCATTGAGTCACCTTTTACTTTAAGACCATAGTGCTCACCATTATTTTGAAGATCTTCTGGTAAAGCAACTCTATCAACTTCTTGTTGAATAGCTTCAATTGGTGTACCAGCGGCAATACTTCCTAATACCGAAACATCAGTAGATTTATTATTATTCTTATCTAATCCTCCTTTGATAACGCTTGGAGTGAAAGAATTAAATATATCGTTAGCGCTGGCGTTTTCTGGTAATTTTACTACCTCTAATGCTCTAGCTTTATGTGCTAATCGTTTAACAA
Organism: uncultured Pelagibacteraceae bacterium; assembly: GCA_902573985.1. Lineage (GTDB taxonomy): Bacteria > Pseudomonadota > Alphaproteobacteria > Pelagibacterales > Pelagibacteraceae > Pelagilacustribacter. The sequence goes on along the minus strand of CACGLS010000012.1, from coordinate 13,270 downwards.
AACCTCTTTCTTCTAATGCAGAAATTAATCTATGTATTCCTGATTTCGACTTAAGGTTGAGTGAATTTTTCATTTCTTCGTAAGACGGAGAAATACCTGAAGATCTAATCTTCTTATTGATGAATATTAATAAGTTTTTTTGTTTTTTTGTAAGCATAGAACAAACCTTGTACATTAATGTTCTATAAAAGTTCTTTTTGAATTACAACTTCAAATAAATGGCTAATTTATTGAGTAATTTGAATTAATTTTTTCATTAATTCACTTGGATTGTCAGATTTTAAAAGTGATTCTCCAATAAGAAAATTTTTAATACCGGTTTTTTCGTAAATATATTTTGCGTCGTTTGCAGTTTTAATTCCGCTTTCAGAAATAATAGGGCCTTTGTGTGTTTTAATAACTTCAAAAATTGAAATAGTATTATTTAAAGAAACCTCAAGTGTTTTCAAATTTCTATTATTTATTCCAATTAATGCTTGATCAAATTTTAAGGCCATTTCAGCTTCTTTTTGATCATGCACTTCTACTATAACTGATAGATTATGTTTTAATGCTTCAGAGTAAATCTCATCTGCTTGGGTTCCATTAAGTGCTGCAATTATTAACAAAACACAATCACAACCATAGCTTTTTGATAAAGCGATTTGATAAGGATCTATAAAAAAATCTTTAGCTAGAATTGGAATCTTAAATTGTTTTTTTATATCTTGAATATAATCTAGTTTTCCTAAAAAATGCTTTTCCTCCGTCAAAACCGAAAGGCAAGTAGCATCATTATCTATATACATTTTTGCAATGTTTAAATGATCAAAATTTTTTACAAGAACGCCAGCAGATGGGCTAGCTTTTTTGATTTCGGTTATTAAAGAAACACCCCGATTTTTTTGGATTGTTTCTTTAAAATTTAAAAAACTTTGCTTTTTGATATTTTTTTCTAAAATATCTAAAGATTTTTCCCTTTTAATAAGGTTCAAAGAGTGCTTTTTTTCCTCGATAATTTTTTCTAAAATATTTGTCATTAATTTGACTGAATTTTTACTAAGTGCTTGAATACCTGTCCTGAACTTAAATGTTTAATAGCTTTTTCGTAAGATATCTTAAAATCACTTTCTTTACTAGAAACAATTAAACCTGCTGCTACATTAAGAGCAACAGATTGAGAAAATTCATTATTTTTTCCTTTAAATATTTCAATAATTTTTTCAGAATTATATTCTGCATTTCTTCCTTTTAAATTTTCTTTATTTGAGGAGTTAATTCCTAAAGTTTTTGGATCAATTAAAAATTCTTTAATCATTGAGTCTTTAAGTTCTACAACATTTGTTTTTGCAAATGGAGATATCTCATCCATCCCATCTTCGCTATGAATGATGAATGCGTGAACTACTCCATTTTCTTTAAGTGCCTCAGCGAAAGGTCTCATCCATTTTTTATCGAATACTCCTATTACCTGTCTCTTTACTTGTGCAGGACTACTTAAAGGGCCAATCAAGTTAAAGATTGTTTTCTTTCCCATTTTTTTTCTAGCAGGTCCCACATGTTTCATTGCTGAGTGATAATTAGGTGCAAACATAAAAGCGAAATTAAAGTTTTTAATACTTTCTTCAGCTTCATTTGGTTTCAAATTAATATTTATTTTTAGAGCTTCTAATACGTCTGCAGACCCACAGTTTGAAGAAACAGCTTTATTGCCATGCTTTGCAACTTTTACACCCATACTTGCTAAAACTATAGCTGCTGCGGTAGAAATATTTAAAGAGTTTTGTCCGTCTCCTCCTGTTCCACATGTATCTATAGTATTTTGATCAGCTCTAACTTTAGTAGCTTTTTTTCTCAAAACAAAAATTCCTCCAGCTAGTTCATCTTTAGTTTCACCTTTTTTTAGAAGAGACTCTAAAATTTCTATAATCGAACTTTCATCGTATTTTCCCTCCATAAGTTCATTAAATAGAGCTTTACTTTCGTCAAAAGAAAGGTTTCGGCCTTTTTTTAAACTATCTACAAAATTAGACATTTAATTAGTTATAAAGTTTTTAATTAATTTCATACCCACCTGAGTATTTATACTCTCAGGATGAAATTGAAACCCATGAATATCATATTCTTTGTGCATTATTCCCATAATTGTTTTATTTTTGGTTTCAGCAGTAATTAATAGATTTTTTGGGAACTTTTTGCGATCCACCACTAAACTGTGATATCTTGTAGCCTCAAAGTTATTTTGAACATTTTTAAATAAACCCTTTTTACTATGCCTGATTTCGCTTATTTTTCCGTGCATCAAATTTTTTGCATTTACGATCTTACCACCAAAAACTTGACCAATGATTTGATGACCTAAACAAACACCAAGAATTGGAATTTTTTTGTAAACTTCTTTTACGATTTTAAGACAATTTCCAGCTTGATTAGGATTTCCAGGTCCTGGGGAGATTACAATTTTATCATATTTTTTTCTCAAAATGGTTTTTCCGTCAATCTTATCATTTCTTATTACTTCAACATTTTTCTTAATTTTTGAAATGTAATGAAATAGATTGTAAGTAAAACTATCATAATTATCTATTAATAAAATTTTCATTTAATCTACTGCTTTCATCAAAGCTTTGGCTTTATTTACTGTTTCTGCGTATTCTTTTTCAGGCATGCTATCAGCTACAATGCCTGCTCCAGCTTGAACATAAAACTTATCCTTTTTAATTAAAGCTGTTCTTAAGGCAATACAGGTGTCAAATTCATTATTAGGCGTAAAATAACCGATACCACCCGCGTATAATTTTCTTTTATCTTTTTCAAGTTCATCAATTATTTCCATTGCTCTTATTTTTGGTGCACCACTTACTGTTCCTGCGGGAAACCCGGATAAAAGTGTTTCAAAAATAGAGTTTTGGCCGCTGAACTTTCCAATAACATTTGAAACGATATGCATAACATGAGAATACTTTTCTACTTTAAATTTTTCTGTAACTTTAACCGTATTAACTTTGGCGACTTTCCCTACATCATTTCTCCCTAGATCTAACAACATCAGATGTTCAGCTAATTCTTTTTTATCGTTAAGAAGTTCGGACATAAGTTTCTTATCTTCTTGTAGATTTTTTCCTCTTGGTCTTGTGCCTGCTATAGGTCTTATAGTTAACTCACCTCCTCTGAGTCTTACAAGTATTTCTGGACTACTTCCCAGAACTTTAAAATCATTATAATTAAAGTAAAACATAAACGGAGAAGGGTTTGAGTTTCTTAAGTAATTATAAATTTCTATTGGCGTTTTTTTTATTTTTCTTTCAAATCTTTGACTTAATACCACTTGAAAAATATCACCTTTTTGAATGTACTTTTTTGCTTTTTTAACCAGTGATTTAAATTTAATTTTAGAAGTGTTTGATTTTATTAAATTTTTGTTTGGTTCAAAAGTAAACTGATCCGGTAGTTTTATGTTTTCAAAATTCTCAAATAAGTCAAATCTTTTAAGAATAGAGTCATAAGTTTCTCTATAATTCTTAATTTTTGTATCAGCATAAACATTTTCTATATAATGTATTTTCTTCTTTAGGTTGTCGTATATTACCAAATTTTTTGGTCGCGAAAGTCTCACGTCTGGAATTTTCAAATCGTCCTTACAATTGTTTGGTATTTTTTCGATATAACGAATTATGTCATATGAAAAGTAACCAACTAACATAGATGCCATTGAAGGTAATTGTTTTGGTATCTTCATCTTAAAGCTTTGGATAAGTTTATTTATATATTTCAAAGGATTAGTCTTAATTCGAGTTTTTCTCCCATAAACATTTAAGGTAACGGTATTATTGTTGATATCCCAAATCTTATCAGGATTAAGGCCTATAATGGTATATCTTCCTCTCACTATCCCTTTTTCAACTGACTCAAAAATGAAGCTATTTTTTTCTGCTAAAAGAAATTTATATAAATTTTCAACTCTGTAATAATTTTTGCATTTTAAAGATCTAAATAAAATTTGATGATCTTTTCTAGCATGTTTTCTTTTAAAATCATTGAAGCTTGTATTTATCCTCATTAAAATGAATTTTTTACTCGATCTATTGTTCTTTGATTTAATTCAACTTTGTATTTTTTATTAAGATTGTCATCATGAGATTGATATATCTTATTTATTAAATTTAAACGTGCTTTTGCTTCGTATTGCTCATATTCATTTGTATCTTTTTTAATATTTTTAAATTTTGTTTTAACTGCTAAAACTAAAAAATTTTTAGTTAATGTATTATTGGTGATTAAGTCTATCTCATTGTCTTTTATTAAAAAAATTCTCTTTATAATGCCTTCGGTAAAAATTTCATTTTGCTTTAAATTAGATATCTTATAATCTTTAATCTCTAAATCATTCTTTAATGCAAAATTTGTAAATTTTTCCTTATCAAATGCCCCCATACTAATCTCTTTTAAAATTGACGTATTGTTTTCTATTTTACTTTTAAAATTTAGCTGAACATCTAATGCCTCTTGAACTTCTGGGTCATTAAAAGACTTATTTTTGTTTTCAATATTCAATATCTCAACTAAAAAATATTTATCATTAATATTTATAACTTCTGGAGTTTTGACTGAGGTAATAGAAAAAATTTTTTTAAATAGATTATCTGATAACTTATTAATTTTATTTTTATTTTCGTCTTCTTTTTTAGAATTAATTTTTTTAATTGAATTTACTATCAAATTATAATTTTGCACCACTTCATCGAAAGATTGTCCATCTAAGATATTATTTTCAATATTATCTAACTGTTGGAAAAAATTTTCGCTATATTCTTTATTTCCACTAATTTTTTCTGGAGTTATTTCTGAATAACGAATACTTTTAAATTCAACAAAAAAAATATTTTTGTTTCTTTCAAAAAGATCTTTTTTGCTTTTTTCTGATGGTTTATTTTTTATATGAAATTTTTCCAAATCAATATATTTTATTGTTTTTGTTTGATTTTCTTTGCTAAATTCTCTAATAACCATTATTTCAGGTATAACTATTCCTCCAGATAAAGAGGTTAAAAATTGCCTCCTTTTTTCTTGTTCAGCGATGTTTAACTCAAACATTGGAGCATTTATTCCGCTTTGTATCAGAAATTTTTCGTATTCTGTTCTCGAAAATTTATTGTTCTTATAAAACATTTTATCATTTTTAATAATATTTCTTAAAGAATTATCGTTAACTGATATTCCAAGTTTTTCAATTTCTAAAGCCATAACTTTTTTTCCTATAAACTCAGATAAAATTTTTTCGATTAGATCAGTTTTAGGCAAATCTTTAATTTGTTTAGCGCTTAAGTTTAAACTTCTTACATAGTTTACAAATTCTTGTGTACTTACTTTCTTTGAGTCAATAGAAGCTATCACATTTTGATTTCCGCCCCTAAAAACATCACCCATACCCCAAAAAACAAATGGAAGAATTATAATTCCGACTAAGAGTTTTATAAAAAATGACTTTGAAAATTTTCCTATTGAAGTTAACATTATTTTAATTTATTAAGTTTTACAAAACTATACACCTATAGATTAAATTTTATATTAAGGCAAATAATGAAATATTTTATTGGAAATTGGAAAATGTTTGGTGTTCCAAAATCTATAGATATCTTAAATAAGATTAATTCTTTTTATTCAAAAGACAAAAATATTAAAAAATATAAGGTTATTATTGCTCCTCCCTATACCTTAATACAAACTTTTGCTAGATATTTCAAAAATAAGAAGATTTCAATAAGTGCTCAAAATTGTTATCAAAAAGATCATTTTTCATCTAACACCGCTTCAGTAAGCCCCTATATGATAAAAAGTGTAGGAGCGAAATACTGTATAGTAGGTCATTCTGATAATCGAATTGAAGGCGATACACATGAAATATTAAAAAAAAAAGTTCAATTTGCTTTAAAAAATAATTTAAAAGTTATTTTTTGTATTGGTGAGAATAAAATTGACAAAAAAAATAAAAAAACTTTTATTGTCTTAAAAAATCAAATTACAAAAGTTTTAGATAAAAAACTTAATATGAATAACGTCATAGTTGCTTATGAGCCTATTTGGTCAATTGGAACTGGTAAAATACCTTCTGAAAACGAGTTAGTTAAAACCACAATTTACATTAAAAAAATTTTAATAAAGATATTTCAAAAAAGTCCTTCAGTTCTTTACGGAGGCTCTGTAGATGAAAATAATGTTAAATTGTTTAAGCAAATAAAAGAAATAGATGGTTTTTTGATTGGAGGAGCTTCAAAATCTTCTAAGAAATTTATTGATATAATAAAGAATTACTATAGATAGTCTCCATGGAAAGTTTGCTTATTTTTATAAACATAATTTTAGCAATTATTTTAATAATAGTTGTTCTCCTACAAAGGTCAGAGGGAGGCGCTTTAGGACTTGGTGTTTCACAAGACAATTTCACGTCTGCTAGATCAGTAGGAACTTTCTTGACTAAATTTACTTCAATTATTGCAGCTTTATTTATTATTTGTAGTATTGCAATAGTAGCAATTTCAAGAGATGAGTTGCGTGAAACTCAGTCAGTTTTAGAAAAAGAAGAGGAAGAAAATTCTAACCTTCCACAAATACCACAATCTAAATAATTAAAGCTTTATAAATATTAGTTTTTAAAGTATAACATCCTTCCATGGCGCGATACATTTTTGTAACTGGCGGCGTGGTTTCCTCTTTGGGTAAAGGATTATCTTCCGCATCTTTAGCATATCTATTGCAGTCAAGAGGATTTAAAGTGAGAATCAGAAAGCTTGATCCATATTTAAATGTAGACCCTGGGACTATGAGTCCATTTCAACACGGTGAAGTTTTTGTCACTGATGATGGCGCTGAAACAGACTTGGACTTAGGACATTATGAGAGATTTTCAGGAATATCAGCAAAAAAGTCAGATAATATTACTACAGGCAAAATTTATAGCGATGTTTTAAAAAGGGAAAGACAGGGAAAATATTTAGGAAAAACTGTCCAAGTTATTCCCCATATAACAAATAGAATTAAAGAATTTATTAAAAACGATATTGCTAAAGAAGACTTTGTTATTTGCGAGATAGGAGGCACTGTCGGTGATATTGAAAGTCTACCTTTTTTGGAAGCTATAAGACAATTTTCAAATGAAATAGGTAAAAAAAATACATTATTCATTCACTTAACTTTAGTTCCGTACATGAAGGCCTCTGATGAGATAAAAACAAAACCAACCCAACATTCAGTTAAAGAATTAAGAAGCATAGGTATTCAACCAGATATTATTATTTGTAGATCTGAAAGATCTATTTCTTTAGATCAAAGGAAGAAAATTTCATTATTTTGCAATGTTGCAATAGAAGATGTTATAGAAACTGTGGATGTAAAAACAATTTATGAAGCTCCGATAAGTTTTAATAAAGAGAAACTAGATGAAAGAGTTTTAAGATTTTTTAGAATTAAATCTAAGAAAAAAGTAAATCTTTCTCCTTGGAAAAAAATTAAACATTTAGTTTTGAATACAAAAAATATAGTTAATATAGCAATAATTGGTAAGTATGTTGAACTCAAAGATGCATACAAATCTTTAGACGAGGCTTTAACACATGGTGGAATAGCAAATAATTTAAAAGTGAATTTAATTAGAATTGAATCTGACTTTTTAAAGCCAAGTGAAATAAAAAATAAACTTAGAGGAGTATCTGGAATTTTGATACCAGGAGGATTTGGCAAAAGAGGCACAGAAGGAAAAATAGCAGCTATTAATTACGCAAGATTAAATAAAATTCCTTTTCTAGGTATCTGCTTTGGTATGCAAATGGCAGTGATTGAATTCGCCAGAAATATATTAAATATAAAAAAAGCAACATCTAGTGAATTTGGACCGTCTAAAGCATCAGTTGTTGGACTTATGAGTGAATGGACAAAAGATGGACAATTGATAAAGGGCACAGACAAAGATTTAGGCGGAACAATGCGGTTAGGTAGTTATGAAGCAAGACTTAAAAAAGACACAAAAATTAGTAAAATTTACAAAGTAGCAAAGATAAACGAAAGACATCGTCACAGATATGAAGTTAACATCAACTATAAAAAAAATTTTGAAAAAAAAGGTATGATTTTTTCAGGTTTATCTCCAGACAATAAATTACCAGAAATTATAGAATTGGAAAACCATCCTTGGTTTATTGGCGTTCAGTTTCATCCTGAATTTAAATCTAGACCTTTAACACCACATCCTTTATTCTCATCATTTATAAAGGCCGCAAAAATCTATACGAGAAAATGAATAATCACAAAGTAAAATGCTCTAATTTTGAGATCGCTAACAACAAACCATTTACTCTAATCGCTGGCCCTTGTCAGCTTGAGAGCGAGGAGCATGCTATAAAGATTTCAAATGAACTTAAAAAAATTACAAGCGAACTAAGTATTAATCTTATTTATAAAACTTCATTTGATAAAGCTAATAGAACAAGTTTAAAAGGAAAAAGAGGTTTAGGTTTAGAAAAATCACTTCCTATTTTTGATAAAATTAGAAAAGAAGTTGGTGTGCCAGTTTTAACGGATGTTCATACTGTTGAACAATGCTCCGTAGTTTCTAATCACGTAGATGTCCTTCAAATTCCAGCGTTCTTATGTAGACAAACTGATTTATTAATTGCTGCAGCAAAAACTGGTAAAATAATCAATGTTAAAAAGGGACAATTTTTAGCTCCGTGGGACATGGCCAATGTAATAAAAAAGATCGAAGACTCTGGGAACAAAAATATTTTGATTACAGAAAGAGGAGCAAGTTTTGGTTACAATACTCTTGTTTCAGATATGAGGGCCTTACCTATAATGTCGAAATTTGGATTCCCAATAGTTTTTGATGCAACACATTCAGTGCAACAGCCAGGTGGCATGGGAGATAAAAGTGGTGGACAAAGAGAATTCGTTCCCTACTTAGCTCGCGCAGCTATAGCAGTTGGTGTAGGGGCAATTTTCATAGAAACACATGATGATCCAGATAATGCTCCATCTGATGGTCCAAACATGGTTCCATTAAATGAAATAAAAACTTTGTTAAAAAAACTCACAGAGATCGATAAGATAGTAAAATAATAATGGCAAAAATTAAAAGTATAAAAGGCAGACAGGTCTTTGATAGTAGAGGAAATCCAACAGTGGAAGCAGAAGTTTTTTTAGAAAATAATATTTCTGCCACTGCTATTTCTCCATCAGGTGCATCAACTGGTGCATTCGAAGCACACGAATTAAGAGACCAGGATAAGAATAAATTTTTAGGCAAAAGTGTAAATATTGCAGTTGAAAATATAAATAATAAAATTTCAAATAAACTTAAAGGTTTAGATTCAGACGACCAAAAAAAAATTGATAAAGCTTTATTAGATTTAGATGGCAGTGAAAATAAAACAAATTTAGGGGCTAATGCTACTTTAGCAGTCTCACTAGCTAATTCAAAATGTTCAGCTTTATCAAACAAAAAATCATTATTTAAATATCTTGGGAACACTTTTTCTTTACCTATACCATTAATGAATATTATTAATGGCGGTGCACACGCAGACAATGACTTAAATATTCAAGAATTTATGATTAGACCTGACTCAGCTAAAAATTTTATGGATGCTATTGAAAAATGTTATGTTGTTATTCAAAATTTAAAGAAATTACTAAAATCTAACAAAATGCTCACAAATGTAGGAGATGAAGGTGGATTTGCTCCATCAATTAATACAAATGAGCAAGCTTTAGAGTTAATTGTAAATGCAATAGAAAAGTCAAATTTAAAACCAGGAAAAGATATAGTTATTTGTTTAGATGTAGCAGCTAATGAATTAATTAATGAAAAAGGGGAGTATTCAATTCAATCTAAAAATTATACATCAGTCGAAGATAATATTAGTTATTATAAAAAAATAACATCTAGCTACCCAATAAAATCAATAGAGGATCCTTTTGCGGAAGAAGACTGGGAGTCGTGGAAAAAAATTACAAACGAAATAGGGAAAAGTGTTCAAATTGTTGGAGATGATTTATTCGTCACAAACGCAAAACGTTTAAATAAAGGAATAAAAGAAAAGTCAGCTAATTGTATTTTAGTAAAACCTAATCAAATAGGCACTTTGACCGAAACTTTAGAAGTAATTTCAATGGCAAAAGCTGCAAATTTAAATACTATCATTTCTCATAGATCTGGGGATACCGAAGATACATTTATTTCTGATTTGGCGACCGCGACCATGTCATCTCAAATTAAAACTGGATCTTTGGCAAGATCTGAAAGAGTAGCTAAATATAACAGGTTATTACGCATAGAAGAAGAACTTGGAAATCAGGCCAAAATGGCTAGAATCTAACTAATGCGACTTATTGAAAGTTTAAAGAGAAAAAAATTTATATTATTTAATATCTTTTTCACGCTTTATATAGGTATAAACTTAGTTGGAGGTGAAAGGGGCTTAATCTCTTATATTGATAAAAAGAGAATTTACGAAGAGCTTGAGATTAAGAATAAGGTGCTGACTAGCGAATTAAAAGATTTAGAACACAAAATATCACTAGTTAAAAATAATGACCTTGATTATTTAGATATGCTTTATAGAGAAAAATTTAGATTTGGTACAAAAGAGGAAATTATTATTAAATTAAAATGAGTCAAAAACCTAGACATCCAGAAAAAGTAAACAAGCCCATTAATCCAATTAAAAAGAAGCCTGAATGGATTAGATCAAAAATAGTAGACTCGCAAATTTTCTTTCAAACCAAAAAAGTTGTTAATCAAAATAATTTAGTCACAGTTTGTCAGGAAGCAAACTGTCCTAATATCACTGAGTGTTGGAGTAAAAAACATGCAACATTTATGATTATGGGGGATACTTGTACAAGAGCTTGCGCGTTTTGTGATGTTAAGACAGGAAAGCCAGGCGATCTGGATATTTTTGAGCCAGCTAAAATTGCTAAAGCTGTTAAAAGTCTAAATTTAAAACATGTCGTAATTACTTCTGTAGATAGAGATGACCTAGATGATGGTGGATCTGATCATTTTTACAAAGTAGTAAAAGCGACAAGAGAAAAAAATCCAAAAACGTCAATAGAAGTTTTAACTCCTGATTTTTTAAGAAAAGGTGAAGCCTATAAAAAAGTTTTAAAGGCTGATCTTGACGTTTTTAATCATAATATAGAAACAGTGCCAAGACTTTACACATCTGTTAGACCAGGGGCACGATATTTTGCATCTTTAGAACTTTTAAAAAATGCAAAAAAATTTAACAAAAAAGTTTTTACAAAATCTGGGATTATGGTTGGCTTAGGTGAAAATAGAGAAGAAGTAATCCAAGTTATGGATGATCTCAGGTCTGCTGAGGTTGATTTTATTACTATAGGCCAATACTTGCAACCTTCTCCAAAACATCATCCATTAAATCGTTATTACCATCCAGATGAATTTAAAGAGTTCGAGCAAACAGCAAAAACGAAAGGGTTTTTACTTGTTTCTTCATCACCTCTTACAAGATCTTCTTATCACGCAGATGAAGATTTTAAAAAATTGCAAGATGCAAGAAATAAACAGCTTGAATGTCTTCTGCATCAATAAAAAAAATTATTCCCTGTAAAAAAGAGCAATTAGTTGAAATGGTTCTTGATATTGAAAAATATCCAGAATTTGTTCCTTGGTGTATTGAAGGTAAAGTTTTTGATAGAAAAGAAAGTATAGATCTAATTACATTTAATGGAGATTTAAAAGTAGGGAAAAGCATCCTCAACGAAACTTTCTCAAGTCATGTGTCTTATTATAAAGAAAAAGATACAATTATAGTAACTAATCTTGATGGACCATTAAAACATTTAAAAAATGAGTGGAAATTTAAGGAAGTAAATAATTCGACGCAGCTAGAGTTTTTTATTGATTTTGAATTGAAAAATCCAATTTTGAATGGGATAATGAAAAAATCTTTTGAACTAGGTTTGAATAAAATTGCTAAGGCTTTTGAAGAAAGAGCAATAAAATTATATAAATAATGTTTACAATATCGTCTTTATTAATACTATTTATTTTAACTTTTAAATTCTTATCTTCATATATCAAAACAATTAGAACAGGTGATCCAAATGAAACTAATCTTACTTATTGGATGTTTTCCTATGATTTTAAGTCTAAAACTAAAGAATGGATACCAGAAGATAAACAACTATTACAAAGAAAACGGGCAAGAAATTTTTTAGTTTTTATACTCTATTTAACTGCTTTTGGAATCTTTTTGTTGCTTAACAGTTTTACTGCACATCTTTTAGATGTAATTGTGAACCCAGAGTTTAGCTACCCTGTTTAATCAATTTCACTAATAGATTTAAAGTTTTTTTTACAGTTTGTTTTTGAATAAAAATTCTTCCTTTATTTTTAAAATTACATTTATTAACAGTAACCTTTTTTCCGACCTTTATCCCAATATAAACCAAGCCAACTGGTTTTTGTTTAGATCCGCCCTTAGGACCAGCAATCCCTGTTATTGAAACACAGACTTTTGTTTTACTAATTTTACTTAAGTTATTAACCATAGCCAAACAACATTGAATACTAACAGCTCCATATTTTTTTATTATTTTTTGAGGTATTTTTAATATACTTATTTTAGCTTGATTTGAGTAAGTGACCAATCCCATAGAAAATATTTTAGATGATCCGCTAACAGAGCTAATAGTGCTAGACAGCATTCCTCCCGTGCAAGATTCCGCGATAGCAAGTTTCATCCTTTTTCTTTTAATTAATGAAATTATTTTTTTATTTAAATTCATAAGAAAAATTTTGATTTAATTACCATAAAAATTATTAAGGTAAGGACAACATATAGACCTGCAACTACATCATCTATTATTACTCCAAAACTATTTTTAAATTTTCTATCAAAAAAACTGACCGGAAATGGTTTTTTGATATCAAAAAATCTAAATAAAATAAAAATATATAAATAAAATAAAATTGAGTCCTGTGGGCTCTTAGTAGTTCCGTGTGCAATTTCATAAATATAAATTGGAATGGATTGTCCAATAAACTCATCTACTACAATTTCTTTAGGATCTTTGTTTTCATTATATTTTATATATTCGGATACTGCATAAAATGAATATATGAAAACTAAAAACAAAATTGATAGTATAATATTGCTTGATAAATTGACTACATGAAATAGGCTATATAAAAAAATAGTCGTAATTAAGGAAGTTATAGTTCCCGGAGCAAATCTAAAAGTTCCAATACCGAAACATGTAACAAATAAAT
>CACGLS010000011.1 GCA_902573985.1 uncultured Pelagibacteraceae bacterium | reverse complement strand
TGGCTAAGTTAACTAAACTTACAAAAAAAGAGGTTAAAGCAAGTAAAGTAATTGGTAAATTACTCTTTAAAAATAAAATATATTTTGCTGGAATTGATTTTGTTCAAGAAAAATTAATAGGTGATATTAATGTTACTAGCCCTACTGGGCTAGCTGCATACAAAGATTTATCTGGAATAAACCTTGCAAAATTGTTCTGGAATAATATTTAATTGACAGTTGACAAAATCCTGAGTTTATTGCTATAAGTCTATTAGCGCTGAGTTAAGGCAACTTGCGGGCGCTTTATAAATCCTGCTAAAGCGCATAAGTCATTTAGACCATCGCTTTAGCCGGTGGTTTTTTTTTGGAACAATCTTAAATTAAACCGGGTATTTGAACCATATTGTACACCTGGCATATGCCGAAGTACTAAAAAGGAGAAGATGAACAGAATTAAACCTCGTTCATTCTTCTCCAGAAAGACGGAGAAAAAATGAGCGAAACGACAAGAGAAACAATAAGGGGGAAAATCAATGGCTGATTTTAAACATCCGGAAACTATTGGCTTACATGGTAGTGATTATAGAGCTGATCCTACTACAACAGCTGTAGCAGTTCCGATTTATCAAACAACTTCTTACCAGTTTAAAAACGCAGAACATGCTGCAAATTTATTTGGTTTAAAAGAGTTTGGTAACATTTACACACGTATAATGAACCCAACTGTAGATGTGCTAGAAAAAAGAGTTGCAGCGCTTGAAGGCGGTGTAGCAGCATGCGCGGTGGGATCAGGCCAAGCAGCCTCAGCAATGTGTATTCAAAACTTAGCACAAGCTGGAGATAACATTGTTGCTTCAACTGATTTATACGGAGGTACAGTTAACTTATTCAAAAATACTTTAAGGCAACAAGGTATTGAAGTTAGATTTGCAGATCCTGCAGATCCAAAAAACTTCGAAAAAGTGACTGATGATAAAACAAGAGCTTACTATGGTGAGACTCTTCCAAATCCTTATCTTCGTGTTTTTCCAATTAAAGAAGTTTCTGATATCGGTAGAAAAAAAGGTATTCCTTTAATTATCGATAACACAGCTTCACCAGTAATATGTAAACCTTTGGCTCATGGGGCTGCAATTGTAATGCACTCTTTGACAAAATATATCGGTGGTCATGGTACTTCTATTGGAGGAATAATTGTAGATGGAGGAAATTTTGATTGGATAAAAGATAGAAAAAGACAACCTCTATTAAATGAACCAGATCAAAGTTATCACGGTGCAGTTTGGGCAGATGCAGTTCCGCAATTAACTGGCGCTAATATTCCATTTGTTATCAGGGCAAGAGTGGTTTTATTGAGAGACTTAGGAGCTCCATTAAGTCCATTCAATGCTTTTCAAATCATTCAAGGTTTGGAAACTGTTGCTTTAAGAATGAAACAACATTGTAGCAATGCAGAGAAAGTTGTGAATTTCTTAGATGGTCACAAAAAAGTTAAAAAGGTTATCTATCCAACTAATTATCAAGGTGAAATTAGAGATAGAGCTAAAAAATATATGCAAGGTGGTTATGGATCTTTAATAGGTATGGATCTAGGAACAAAAGAAGCAGGAGCTAAGTTTATTGACAACTTAAAAATGCTTTACCACGTAGCAAATATTGGTGATGCTAGAAGTTTAGCAATTCACCCAGCAACAACTACGCATAGTCAGCTTACAGAGAAAGAAATGTTAGCTGCTGGTGTTACACCAGGTTATGTCAGATTATCGATTGGTATTGAACATCCAGACGATATTGTTGAAGATATCAAGCAAGCTTTAGCTGCTTAAATATTAATTAGGTGGTCCCAATTATTGGGGCCATCATTAAGGAAAGTATTAGAATTACCTTCTATTATAAATAATTGATTTTTTTGCTATCTTTTCAATCCTAGATATTTCTTTAATCTTATTTTTCGGAAATTCATTTACAATATCTGTAGTCTTTTCTATCATAGCAGTGCTTTTAATTTTAATTTGTTTTTTAACAATTGAACAAAATTCAGACCTTGTCATTTCAAAAGAAGAAATACAGGTTTCTTTTTTTCTTTCTGGATTTTTTTCTTCTGCGTAAGCAATAGCGTGTTCCAAAGGAGTTTTGCCTGTTTGTTTTTTAACCCCATAACTTATCGCTGAGTTTAAACTAGATTGAACAAATCTTCCGTTCGAGGCACCTGGGCCGAGTAATGCCAATGACTCAGCGCAACCGTTCAGTAAGAAAATAGTTGATAATAAAAGCAATGTCTTTTTCATGATTAAAACTTGTTTTAATTGGTCCCGTATATCTGCTTCATCTTTAAATAAAAGTTAAATGTTAGTGTAATAATTTTTATTAACACAACCCAAGGTGGTTAAAATCTCAAATTGAATTGCTGATTTGATTTAAAATTTATTTATCTAAATACTTAATTTTAGATTTTTTATTTATGTTAGGCTGAAGTGATGAAGTAAGATCTTTAATAGATTCTTTTTTTGATTTCTCTAAAATTTTCAATTTAGTTATTTTTAATTGCTTTTTAACAATAGCGCAAATTTTTGAGTTAGTTATTTCAGCAAATGATAAGCAAGGCTCTTTCTTTTTCTGCGGATTCATTTCCTCGGCGTATGTCATTGCGTGTTCCATTGGGCTTTTTCCAGTTTGTTTTTTTACTCCATAATTTACTGCTGAAGAAAGGGCTGACTGAGCGATGTTTCCACCCGTTACTGCGGTAGAGGTAGGTCCTAATAGGGCTAAAGACTCAGCACAACCTGTTAATAAAGTGAGTCCAAGCATAAAGCCTAAAATTTTTTTCATACTCCCTTTTTATATTTCCCCTAATTTAATCAGAGATTTGTTTGTTATAAAACAAACGAATCACTCAAAATGAGTTTATATATAATACAACCTGTAATGGAAGTACTTTTCTACGAAATTATCCGTAAAGGCTTGTTTTCTAGGCAACTTTCTAAATTTTCAATCATTTGCGAATAGAATTTTGAGTAATTTTCAGCAGTCACGTAACCGATATGGGGTAATAATAAAGCATTAGGAAGAAATCGAAGTTTATGGTCTTGTGGAAGAGGCTCTTTATCGTAAACGTCTAAACCAACACCAGCAATTTTTTCATCCTTTAAAGCTTCAACTAAATCATTTTCATGAATAATTGGACCTCTCGAAGTATTGATTAGAAAACTTGTTTTTTTCATCATTTCTAACTCTTTTTTTGTAATTAAGTTTTTATACTTTTCACTTAAAACTACGTGAATAGAAATTATATCTGAATTTTTAAGTAAATCTTCTTTGCTCATAGGTAATACTCCAAGTTCATTCGCATTAGACAAATTTAGATTTTCACTCCAAGCGCAAACTTCCATTCCAAAAGCTTTGCCTACCTTTGCAACTTGCGTTCCAATTTTTCCTAAGCCTATCACTCCCAACATTTTACCTTTTAATTCTGAACCAATAGTAGTCTGCCAATATCCTTGAAACATATTATCAATTTCTTGCTTAACGTTTCTTATAAGGCCTAAGATTAAAGTCCAAGTTATCTCAGCTGCAGGATTTGAATTTATTTCAGTTCCACAAACTATAATACCTTTTTTTTTGGTTACCTCTAAATTAATGGAATTATTTCGCATACCTGAAGTCATTATGTATTTAAGATTTGGTAAATTTTCTAATAAATTTTTTGTGATAGGAGTTCTTTCCCGCATTATAAACAATGCTTCAAATTCCTCCAAAGCACCGATAGTTTCATCTTCACTATTAAAGGCCTCATTAAAAATTGTAAAATTAAATTTATTTTTTAATTTTTCTGTATTAACAATCTCTTTAAAAGCATTTTGATAATCGTCCAGTACTGCAACTTTAATCATTGAGTTTTCCTATTTGATAAATAAATACCAGATATAATAAAAGATGCTCCAATAAAATGGAATAATTGGAATTTTTCTTTGAAAATTATGATTGCCATTATCGCACTGAAAAGCGGCATTAACTGGATAAACATAGACGATCTGTTGGGCCCTATTAATTCTATAGCTTTTTGCCAGCAATAATAAGCTGCGATTGCAGGAAAGATTACTACATAAATTAAAATTAAAATAAAAGCTTTATTAATTTTTATATCTAATCCGATTGATTGTTCGTATAAAAATTGCGGAACTAAGAATATTAATCCTACAGTTACCATAATTTGGATTAAAGAAAATTGAGATAGTTGAAACTTATTTTTTTTAAGTAAAGTTGAATACAATGACCAACTCAAAACACAAACAAGCATCCATATATCTCCTTTATTAAAACTTAAAGATATTATTTTTTGAATATCTGCATTTGAAATAATTGTTGCGACTCCAAATATTGACAATAATAATCCAGATAATTGAAATATATTCGTTTTTTCAATTTTCATAAGTGAAGAAAAAATTATTATCATTGGTGGAATAGCAGCTAACATTAAAACTGCATTGATAACTTGAGTAAAATTTAAAGCAAAGTACACTACAGAATTAAAGGTGCTTATTGATAATATTCCCATTATACCAATTACAAAAAAATTTTCTTTAATATAGTTTTTCTTTGCTAAAATTTCTTTTATTGTGAAAGGAATTAAAATAAACCATACCATAACCCATCTTAAAAAGTTTAGAGTTAGTGGCGGAACGTCAAACAAAGTTGCGAATTTTCCAATTATGAAATTTCCTGACCAAAACAAAGCCGCAAATGTAAGAAAGGTATAAGCTATATAATTCTTTGACAAAAAAATCCTAATTAAATCTTTTAGAGCTGTAGGGAGCTAAATCTAAATTAGTTTTTTCTCCCGCAACTACACCAGAAATTATTTTGCCTGTTACAGCCCCTAAAGTCCATCCTAAATGCTGATGACCAAATGCGTAAATTATATTTTTATTTTTTAGTGAAGGCCCAAGAATAGGTAAAAAATCTGGTAAGGTAGGTCTAAACCCAAGCCATTCATCATCATGTTTGCCTAGTTGTGGTAATAATTCTTTTGCGCAATTTATAACATATTCAATTCTTTTTTTCGAAGGAGGGTTTTTTAATCCCCCTAATTCAACTGTTCCTACGGCTCGTAAACCTTGATTCATTGGTGTCATGCCAAATCCCCTGTCTAAAAAAATTACAGGTCTAGAGATTAATTTATCTTTGTCTTTAAAATGCACATGATATCCTCTCTCGGTATCTAAAGGAATATTTTCACCAAGTTGATCAGTCAATTTTTTTGAAAATGCTCCTGATGCAATCACTGACTTTTCAAACCTATATACATCATTTGCCGATTTTACTATTGTTTCATCTGCCGTTTCCTGTTCTATGCTGGTAATATCCGATTGAATAAACTTACCACCTCTTTTTAGATATAATTTAAAAATTTCTTTAAGAATTCCATGAGGGTCTCTGGCATGCATAGCATTTTCATATATAACACCAGCATCAAATACTGGGTTCAAATTTGGCTCTAATTCTAATATCTCTTCACGAGTTAATAATTTTTGTTTTACACCTAGATCGTCTCGAACTTTTATCTCCAGTTTTCTGCTTTTTAAGTTTTTATTCGTCCACACATAAATAATTCCTTTTTTTTCAACTAGCCCATCCACATTTATTTCTTGAAATATTTCCTCATAAGCATCATTAGATAAACTTAAAATTTGGTGCATGTACTTAGCTGTATGTAGCATAGATTTTTTATTACAGTTTTTTAAATAATATAAAAACCAATTAAACATTTTTGGAATATAATTCCATTTTAAAGCTAGAGGTCCATAGGAACTAAAAAGCATTTTTGGAACATCATATAAAATATCTGGGCGGTTAAATTGTAATACCGCGTAAGGTGAAAAATGACCAGCGTTTCCATAAGATGCTGGTTTGTATTCTGATGATAAAGGATCTTGTCGGTCAAAGATTGTAACTGGTATACCTTTTTTAATAAGTTGAAGACCTGTGCACACTCCTTGGATACCTGATCCTACTATCCCAACAGATTTACATTTATAATTTTCCATTTCAAAATTATAATTTAATCTAGTAGAAATTAAAGTGCGTTAGATTAGACTAGAGCTTCTTTATTTACAACTTCAGGTCTTTCTTCTGTTTCTAAAGTCTCTTTTTTATCTTTTTTCTTGAATAAGAAATCACCAGTTAATGTTGGTTTAGATTTATTTGTTTTTTTAATGTAACCGTCAATATCAGCACCATTTTCGGTTTTTAAATTGTTACCAAATTCTATATCACCTTTAACAGTTCCTGTTGAACCAATCACTACATCTTGACCAGAAACCTTCCCATCTAAATGACCATGGATTTCAACATGATCTCCTTCAATTGATCCTGTAATAGAACCTGTTTCCCTTATGATTATCTCTTTTGAAAAAACTGGTCCTTTAATTAAGCCGGCAACATCTATAGCACCTGAGCTATTGATTGTTCCTTCAATGCTTACTGTTTCGCTGATTAACGATCTCTCGGAGTCTGTTAGTTTTTTTTTCTTATCGCCAAACATAATATTTTTCATAAATTAACCACCTATTTATATAATATACAAGTACCTAATAAAATCAAATTTGACCATATTAGGTTTAAATTCCTTAGTTGACGGGTGTGTCTTTATAGACTTTACATGACATAACTATCCCTAATCCAAGCATTATTGCCATCATCGATGAACCTCCGTAAGACATAATCGGTAAAGGAGATCCAACTATCGGCAAAAGCCCTAGCACCATCATCATATTTACTACTACATATATAAAAAAAGCAGTTCCAAAACCATAGCAGAAAAGTTTGGCAAAATTACTTCTTGTGACATTTCCAATTTTTATGATCCTCCAAACAATAATTGCATATAAAAAAAGAATAAATAGTGAGCCAAAAAAACCGAATTCCTCAGAAAATAAAGTAAATATAAAATCTGTATGTTTCTCAGGTAAATAATCTAAATAACTTTGGGAGCCTTGTAAAAAACCTTTTCCAAACAGTCCACCTGAGCCAATTGCTATTTTGGATTGAATGATTTGATATCCAGCGCCTAAAGGATCTCTTTCAGGATTTAAAAAAGTTAAAATTCTAGATTTTTGATATGGTTTTAAAAAAGAAATGGCTATAGGCAATAAAGCTAAAAATGCTAAGCCTGAAAAAGCAAAAAATTTTACTCTAACACCAGCAAGCCACGCAACAGTAAGACCTCCCGCAGCAATCAGTAATGCAGTTCCTAAATCTGGCTGAGTTGCGACTAATATAATTGGAGCAATCAAAACAACAATCGGTAAAAATAAATATCTAACACGATTTAAATTTTCAATTGAAGTACGGTGATAATATTTTGCTAAAAATAAAATAAGACCTATCTTCATTAATTCAGAAGGTTGTAAATTCATGAAGTAAAGGTCCAACCATCTTTTCGAGCCAGAAGATGTTAATCCAAAATATTTAACTCCTAATAATAATATAAAGAACAAAATATAAATTAAATAGCTTTGGCTATGCCAAAATCTTATTTGAATAAATGAAAGAGTTAAAAACATACTAAAAAAAACAAAAAAACGAAGAATATGACTTTTTGTATGGTATTTTAATTCTCCGCCATCTGTAGAGTACATGGCCAAAATACTAGTAAGACCAAGTATAAATATCGAAATAACTAAAATATAATCTATTGAGAGAATTTTATCCTTTATACTCAGTGATGATTGAATGGATCTAGCTCTAAACATTATACTTGCTCTCCTAATAAACTATCAATTCTCTGTCTTAACTCATGTCGCTCTAGAACTTTTTTAATTACTTTTTTAGCAATGGGAGCAGCTGCCTTTCCTCCTGAACCTCCATGCTCCACTAAAACACTTATTGCGTATTTGGGATCATTGTATGGTGCGTAAGCTACAAATAATGCATGATCTCTATCTTTGTAAGGTAAACTCTCTTGCTTTACTTCAGCCTCACGTTGAGCTTCGGTAAATCTTTTTATTTGTGATGATCCTGTTTTTCCAGCAAAAGTAAATTTTTTATTTTCCCATCGATGCCTGTAAGAAGTGCCACCTGGCTCATTAGATGAAGAAAACATAGCATCTTTAATCAAATTAATATGTTCTTGATTTTTAAAAAGAGGTTTAAGTTCAAAATTAGATACTAATAAATCCGTTGGAAGAGGATCATTTGGATTTTCATTTTTATATTTAATGTACTCTCTTAAATTATTGTTTTTTTTATCAAAGATTATTCTTGGTTTTATTTCAAATCCACCATTAGCAATTTGTGCTGTCATTAAACAGAGTTGTAGAGGGGTGCTTTGAAAATATCCTTGCCCGATTCCGGAGTGTAGAGTTTCACCTAAATACCAATTTTGACCTATAAATTTCTTCTTCCATTTAGTGTTAGGTACAACACCTGCCCTCTCTTCAATAAAACCATTAAGAACTTTTTTTCCAAGACCAAATTTTTTTGCTGTCTCAGATAATCTATCTACTCCTAATTTTCTAGCAACCTCATAAAAGTATACATCACAAGATCTTTGAATACCTTTTCTTAAATTAACAATTCCATGGCCATCTTTTTCCCAACAATGAAATTTTTCTCCATAGAGTTCAATTTTTCCTTCACATTTAAAAGTGTCTAGTGGTTTTATAACTCCATTCTCTAAAGCGCTTAAAGCAACAAGAGTCTTTATTGTTGATCCAGGTGGATATAAACCAGCAATAGTTTTATTAGTTAGTGGTTTCATTTCATTTTTTATTAATTTATTCCAATAAGTTTTATCCATGCCGTGAACGAACTCGTTGGGTTCAAAAGTTGGAGAAGAAACAAGAGATACAATATCTCCATTATATACATCCATGACACAAACAGCGGCGGCTTTATCTTTGAGAAGTTCACTTGTAAATTTTTGAACTTCAAAATCTAAAGTGGTTTTGAAACTTTTTCCTGCCTGGCCTTCATTAATTAAAATTTGCTTAATTCTTTTTCCATAGGCATTTACCTCGTATCTTTGAAAGCCAATTTTACCTATAATTTCCTCATCTAATTTTCTCTCAAGGCCAGTTTTACCAATACTCATTCCTGGAACATGTAAATCTTTTAAATATTTCTTTGTTTGAAGATCTTTAGCGCTTACCTGAGAAACATAACCTAAAATATGAGCAGTTGAATTGTCAGGATACATTCTTGCTACTGATACAATAGGTTTTACTCCCTCGAGTTCATGTAAGAATAAGTTTAATCTGGAAAATTCTGACCATGTTATATTATCTGAAACTATAATTGGTTCCCATGGTTTTTGCTTTGCAATGACTCTTCTAAGGTAAAATAATTTTTTTTCTGTTATATCTAAAATTGTTTTTAGTCTAACAAATAGTTTTTCAATATCTTTTGAGTTTTCTGGAATTAAATGAACTTGATAAACCTGTTGATTGGATGCTATTTCTTTATCATAAAAATCTCTTATAACGCCTCTCTCAGGTGCTAATTTCCATTCCCTAAATCTGTTTTTGTCAGATAAAGTTTTATATTTTGTTCTCTCATTAATTTGTAAAGATATTAATCTACCTATAATTCCAAATGTTACAATTGCTTTTGCAGCCGTAAGTAAAAACATTCTTCTGCCGATTAGTTTTGACTTAATAACAGTATTTCCAGAATTTGGGCTAAGCATCTCGATTACCTATTAAAGTCATTTGGTAAATATTAAACAACAACCAAAATATAGGAAACATAAAAAGAGTAAAAAATATGTTGTATCCTATTTTGGTGTAGGTGAAAGAAAGATCAGAAAAATTATTTAATAATGAAAAGAAAAGTATGTTCGAAAAAATCATAGCCATAAAGAATGTGAACCAATCTGAAGCTATTGTAGTATTAACACTTTTATTTCTTACATAGGTACCAACAAATATTATAATTAAATATGACAATGAACTTATTCCAAGAGGAAATCCCATGACTACATCATTTATTAATCCAGCCAAAAAAATATGTCCGTTAGCCATAATATCTGGTCTTTTTAGTACCCAAAAATAAATTAGGATGATCTGGAAGTTTAAAGTAAAAATTTCAAATATTTTTTCAAGATTTGTATCAACTTCGCTAATACATAAATAATATAAAAGAATTAATGGTCCGGCATTAAATATTTTGTTAATAAAAGAACTCTTAGCCATTATAGTTTTCCTTTTAATTGAACATTTAAATTAACTGTTACAAAAGAGAGCTGATTTGGATCAATGAAAAGATCAACTGAGCCATCAGTGTTTGTAGTTCCAATAGGTGTACCTGATGTAAATATCCCATCTTTTCCTGATGCAAAAACATTTGTACCTTCAATGGTTTCGTAATCTTCTGGTAAATATTCTAAAATTGGATTATTTGTCCCGCTGCCAGATAATATAGCTTGCGCTCCCTCATTTAAAGTTACAGGTATTCTACTATTCAGATCATTTAAAAGTAAAACTCTTGAAGATAAATAGTTTGTTTCAACAACTCTTCCGACTAAATAATTATCTTTAGTCACTGGCATACCTTTCAGAATACCCGCGCGCGTCCCCTTATTTATAATTATAGATTTTAAAAAAGGACTGTTCTTATCGACTAAGACTTTTGCTAATATAATATTACTTAAATTCTTGTTAAAATATTCAGTTTCTAAAATTTTTTGTAAATTTTTATTTTCATCTGTTAAAAATTCAACGTTTAATTCAAGTGACTTGTATTTTTCTAATTCTAATTTTAACCTTTCATTTTCCTCTTTTATATTAAAAAAACTTGAGATGTCTTTGCCAGCTTGAGGTAAAAATCTTGTTGGGGTAGAAGCTAAAAAAGTTACACGATAGACAACGTCATTTAAAAAACTTCTGACAGGTTTAGTAAATTTAACTCCATATATATCTAAAAAAAATATTATTAAAGCTAAAAAAATTAAAGAGAGAACTGAAAATTTTTGAGCCCCTCCTCTTTGAAGAAGAGCAGAACGGAAAGCTATGCTAAAATCATCTCTACTAACTGACATTTATTTTCTTAATAAATTAATACTCAGATAACATAGTAGAAAACAATTCTTCATTCTCTAAAGCTCTTCCAGTTCCTATAGCTACACATGACAAAGGATCATCTGCTATAGTTACAGGCAAACCAGTATCTTGAGAAATTAATTTATCTATATTTTTTAATAAAGCCCCACCGCCTGTTAAGACTAAGCCCATATCGATTAAATCGGCCGAAAGTTCAGGAGGAGTATTTTCTAAAGCTTCTTTTATTCCACCTAGAATTTGATTTAAAATTGGCATCAGGGCTTCGCAAGCATCTTTTTCTGTAAGCTCGATTTCTTTAGGGGTTCCTGACCTTATATCTCTTCCTTTCATTAAGAAAGTATTGTTAGTAGATGGTATAGCTGTACCAATTTCCTTTTTAATTTTTTCTGCAGTTGAATCACCTATCATTAGGTTCATTTTTTTTCTCATATAGGCTATCACAGATTGGTCAAGTGCATCTCCTGCGACTCTCAAAGATTTTGAGTAAACAACTCCACCTAAAGACATTACCGCAATCTCAGTTGTTCCACCTCCAATATCTACAACCATTGAACCCGTTGCCTCTGAGATTGGTAGTCCTGCACCAATAGCCGCAGCAATTGGCTCTTCAATCAGTTGAACTTTCCTGGCACCTGCTGCTAAAGCGGAGTCTTGAATGGCTTTTCTTTCTACTGGTGTAGATCCAGTAGGCACGCAAATTAAAATTCTTGGGTTTGCAAATGCATTTTTTTTATGAACTTTTTTAATAAAATGTTTTATCATTTCTTCTGTTACTACGAAATCAGCAATAACTCCGTCTTTAAGTGGTCTAATAGCTGAAATATTACCGGGAGTTCTTCCTAACATCGTTTTCGCTTCGTCTCCAACTGCTAAAACTGATTTTTTTCCAGCATCTTCAATAACCGCAACTACTGAAGGCTCATTTAATACAACACCTTGATCTTTGAGAACAACTAAAGTGTTGGCTGTTCCTAGATCAATTGCCATATCTTGTGACCATAATGATGTTAATCCTGTTAAACCTTTAAACATATTTTCCTTTCTATACTTGCACGCTTAGATTTTCATCATCCGGTGCTGTCTTTTTTCTTTTAATGATTAATTTATTTAATGCATTTAAATATGCATTTGCTGAGGCTACCAGCGTATCAGTATCAGCAGCTTGCCCCACTGTAGTTTTACCTTTTTCCTCAATTCTTACGCTTACTGTGGCTTGGGCGTCAGTACCTTCTGTTACAGCGTGTACATTGTATAACAAAAGCTTAACATCATGTGCATAAAGTTTTTTTATGCATTTGAAAATAGCGTCCACTGGTCCATCTCCTGTTTCAGAAGCTGTTTTAACTTCTCCAAAAACTTCTAATGTCATTTCAGCTTTTTGAGGTTCGCCTGTTCCTGCGTAAACTTTTAAAGACTTTAATTTAATTACATTGTCTTCAGTTACTAAACTGTCATCTACAAGCGCTGCGATATCTTCATCGTAAATATGTTTTTTCTTATCTGCTAAAATTTTGAATTTACCAAAGGCTGTATTGATAATATCATCAGTTACATTCATATAACCCATGTCTGATAATTTATCTCTAAAAGCATGTCGGCCTGAGTGCTTACCCATTACCAATGAAGTTTTTTTCACTCCAACACTTTCTGGTGTCATTATTTCATAAGTATTTCTATTTTTTAACATTCCATCTTGGTGAATGCCTGACTCATGTGCAAAAGCATTTTTTCCAACGATCGCTTTATTAAATTGCACTGGAAAACCTGTAGCATTTGAAACCACTTTTGATGCTTTGCTTAAAAGTTTTGTATTTATATTTGTAGTGTAAGGCATTAAGTCATGTCTTGTTCTCATAGCCATTACCACTTCTTCCAATGCTGCATTACCAGCTCTTTCTCCTATGCCATTAATTGTACATTCGATTTGTCTTGCACCAGCCATTACTCCCGCTAATGAATTAGCTACCGCTAGTCCTAAATCATTATGACAATGTGTAGAAAGAATTGCTTTATCAATATTTGGAACTTTATTTATTAAAGTTTCAATAATCTTTTTAAACTCTGAAGGAACGGTGTAGCCAACAGTGTCAGGTATATTAATTGTTTTTGCTCCAGATTTTATTGCAAGTTCAACTGTCTTACACATATAATCCATATCAGTTCGTGTTCCGTCTTCGCAAGACCACTCAACATCGTCGGTAAATTTTCTAGCATAAGTGACGCTTTCTTTAATAGACTCTAAAACTTCTTCCGGTGATTTATTTAATTTATGCTTCATATGAAGCGGACTTGTAGATATAAAAGTGTGAATTCTAAAATTTTTTGCGTGCTTTAAAGCTTGATGACATGCGTCAATATCTTTTTTGGTAGCTCTAGCTAATCCTGCTGGCACTGACCGCTTAAGAGTTTTACTTATTTCAGTCACAGCTTCAAAGTCACCAGGCGAAGCTATTGGAAAACCTGCCTCTATGATATCTACTCCTAGCTCATCAAAAACTCTAGAGATTTGTAATTTTTCTTCTAAACTCATTGATGCGCCTGGAGACTGTTCTCCATCACGCATAGTTGTATCAAAAATTATAATTCTGTTTTTATCTGTCATAGCTTAATAATTTGTAAAAATTTAAAGCATCTCATATTACAATCAAAGCTAGAATTTGCAAATAATTATGTGACTCAAATTAGTAATTTGGACTCAGATTGGGTTAATTTTTATCTTTATCGACTAGTTTATTTTTACCAATCCATGGCATCATGGCTCGAAGTTCTTTACCTACCTTTTCAATAGGGTGTTTTGCCAGATCTTGCCTCATTTTTAGGAAATTTTTCTGACCTGACTTATGCTCATCCATCCACTGTTTAGTAAATTTACCAGATTGTATATCTTTTAAAACTTCCTTCATTTTTTCCTTAGTCTTTCCATCAACAACTCTTTTTCCAGAAACATATTCACCATACTCTGCAGTATTAGAAATAGAATAATTCATATTTGCTATGCCTCCCTCATAAATTAAATCGACTATTAACTTTACTTCATGCAAAGTTTCAAAATAAGC
Source organism: uncultured Pelagibacteraceae bacterium (assembly GCA_902573985.1). Lineage (GTDB taxonomy): Bacteria > Pseudomonadota > Alphaproteobacteria > Pelagibacterales > Pelagibacteraceae > Pelagilacustribacter. The sequence goes on along the minus strand of CACGLS010000011.1, from coordinate 5,902 downwards.
CATCTGAGGTGGATAACCAGCTTCAGTTAAAGTTTCAAAACCATTTTTGATTAATTCTACTAAACCTCCACAAAGAACTGTTTGTTCACCAAACAAATCAGTTTCGCATTCATCTTTAAAAGTTGTTTCTATAATACCTGCTTTGCCTCCGCCAACAGCAGATGCATAGGATAATGCCAAATCTTTTGCTTTTCCTGAACTATCTTTGTGAACAGCCATTAAACATGGAACTCCACCACCTTTTTGATACTCGCTTCTTACAGTATGCCCTGGTCCCTTTGGCGCAACCATAAAAACATCTAAATCTTTTCTTGCATTGATTAAATTAAAATGGATATTCAAACCATGTGCAAAAGCTAAACTTGTTCCCTCTTTCATTCTTTGCTCAATATGATTTTTGTAAATCTCTGACTGAAGTTCATCAGGCGTTAACATCATTACAACATCTGCCCAAGCAGCAGCATCGGATAATGACATTACTTTTAATCCAGCACTTTCAGCTTTTTTAATACTTGATGATCCCTCTCTTAGGGCAACTACAACTTCTTTAACACCACTGTCTTTGAGGTTTAATGCATGTGCATGTCCTTGGCTTCCATATCCAAATATGGCTACCTTTTTATCTTTAATTAAATCTTTATTTGTGTCTTTATCGTAATAAGTTTTCATAATTAATTAAATATTCTTGAACCCTTCGTCATAGCAACAGCACCTGTTCTAGAAGTGCTTATAAGTCCTAAACTTTTTAAATCAAGAGCTAATTTATCAATTTCAGCTCTTAGCGCGGTTACTTGTATCACAATAGATTTATTTGTTTTATCAAGGATCACTGGGTTAAATTTCTTGCAAATTTTTTTAACTTTTTCGTGTTTTTTTGAATTACCTAAGATTTTAAACATTGCTAGTTCTCTAAATAGAATATCTTTTTCACCTCGTTTAAAGTCAGCTACTTTATGAACAGGAACAAGTTTTTTTAGTTGAAGATTTATTTGCTCAATTACCTGCGGTGTTCCTTCTGTCACTATTGTGATTCTTGAAATATGTTTTTTTTTATCAACTTCGGCAACAGCTAAAGACTCAATGTTATAACCTCTTCCAGAAAAAAGTCCGGCAATTCTAGCTAGAACACCGGCTTCGTTATCAACCCATACAACAATTATGTGTCTCTCAATTTTTCCTATTTTACCGGGTACACTGTAAGCTGATTTAGATTTTGCCATTAAACTAAAACTTTCCCTTCGTCTGAAATTTCTTCTTCTTCCTCGGGTCCTAAGATCATTTGATTATGTGGTTTACCTGAAGGTATCATTGGAAAACAATTTTCGGCTTTGTCTACAACACAGTCAAAAATTACTGGTCTATCAACACTAATCATTTCTTTAATTTTTTCATCCAGCTCATTTGGTGTTTTAGCTCTTATACCAACACAACCATAAGACTCCGCTAGCTTTACAAAATCTGGTAATGCAGCTGTATAGCTTTCAGAATAATTTTTTTCGTGCAAAAGTTCTTGCCACTGTCTAACCATTCCCATGTATTCATTGTTCAATATGAATATTTTTATAGGTAATCTATATTGTACCGCTGTAGACATTTCTTGCATTGTCATTAAAACAGATGCTTCTCCAGCAATATCAACAACTAATTTTCCTGGATTTGCAATTTGAACTCCGATTGCTGCTGGAAGCCCGTACCCCATCGTTCCAAGACCTCCGGATGTCATCCATCTATTAGGTTTATTAAATTTGTAATGTTGAGCTGCCCACATTTGATGCTGACCTACTTCAGTAGTAATAAACGTATCTTGACTTTTTGTTAGTTCATATAGTCTTTGAACTGCATGTTGAGGTTTTATAATCTCATCGCTGTTAATAAAGTTTAGAGACTTTTTTTCTCTCCATTTTCCAATTTGTTCCCACCATTTAGATGTTTTTTGCTTATTGGAATTTACAAAGTTTTTATTTTTTTCTTTGAATCTTTTAATTAAAGATTTCAAAAGTGATGTCACATCGCTAACAATTGCTAAATCAACTTTTATATTCTTTCCTATTGAGGATGGGTCAATATCAACATGAATTTTTTTTGATCCTGGTGAAAATTCATCTACTTTACCCGTAATTCTGTCGTCAAACCTTGCGCCAATATTAATCATTAAATCACAATCATGCATAGCATTATTAGCTTCATAAGTTCCATGCATACCTAGCATCCCTAAAAATTGTGGATCATCTCCAGGATATGCTCCAAGTCCTTGTAGTGTTGAAGTTATTGGAAAACCAGTTAATGAAACTAACTCTCTTAAGTATTTGCTAGCTTCAGGTCCAGAATTTATAACTCCTCCACCTGTATAAAAAATAGGTTTTGAAGATTTTTTAATAAGATCAATAAATTTATCTAATTCTGAATTAGATATTTTACGAGTTGATTTGCCATTAAGTTTATTTTTAAGTGTATTCTTAAAAAATTTATATTTGCCTTTTTTAAATTGAATGTCTTTTGGAATATCAACTAAGACTGGTCCAGGTCTTCCTGTGGTTGCTACTTCGAAAGCTAAATGTAAAATTCTTGAGAGATCGTTTACATCTTTAACTAACCAATTATGTTTAGTACATGGTCTCGTTATTCCAGTTGTATCGCATTCTTGAAATGCGTCTGTTCCGATCAAATGAGTTGGAACTTGTCCTGAGATACAAACAAGAGGAATTGAGTCCATGTAGGCATCAGTAAGAGCAGTTACTGCATTAGTAGCTCCAGGTCCAGATGTTACTAATAAAACTCCTGGCTTCCCGCATGACCTTGCGTATCCTTCGGCTGAATGTCCTGCGCCTTGCTCGTGTCTCGCTAAAATATGTTTAATTGATTTATGATTTTTTAACTCATCATAAATAGGTAATACTGCGCCTCCCGGATAACCAAAAATATATTCTACTTTTTGATCCTCTAGTGCTTTAAATACAATTTCTGCTCCGCTCAATAATTTCGGCATACATACAATCTAGCCTAGAAATGGATTGCGTCAAGTTTTAGCTTACGACTTTTAATGATTTTTTTAAAAGATTTGAGAAATTTTTGGAATAAAGCTTATTCCAATTCTTCATATGGCCTCTAGCCCATGTATTTTGTCTTTTTGCGTATTGTCTGGTCTTTATATTAATAAGATCTTTACACTGCTCAAATGATATTGATTTCTCTAGAAAATCATTAATTTCTTGAACGCCAATTAATTTATTTGCAGATAAACTTTTTTTTATATTCATACTGTTGAATTTTTTTACTTCATTAATGCATCTTTTATTAAACATTTGCTGGGTTCTTAAAGAAATTTTTTTAAGCAAAACCTCTCTTGGGGTTTCAATAAAAATTTTTCTTATTTCAAAATCTTTAAATTCAGATTTTATATTTGCAAACCATTCAAATAATGATTTATTCGTTTTCAGCTTTACTTCATATGCTCTTTGTAATCTTTGTGTATCAGTCGGTAGTATTCTTCCCTTTATTTTAGGATCAAGTTCAAGCAGCTGATTATAAAATTTTTTATTACCAAGTTTTTTGTAAAGGTTTCTTACGGTATTTCTTGTCTTTAAATCGATTTCAGGAATTTTACTTATGCCTTTAATTATTGTATTGAAGTAAAGACCAGTTCCTCCCACAACTATTGGAATTTTTTTTCTTTTAATACAGCTATCAATTTTTTTTTTCGCCTGCTTAAGCCAATCACCTGCTGAAAAATGTTTTTTTACAGAGATAAAGCCATAAAGATGGTGTTTTACTTTTTTAGTTTGAATTAGTGTTGGTCTAGAGGACAAAATGCTAAATTCTTTAAAAACTTGCATGCTGTCAGCATTTATAATCTCACCATTCAATTTTTTTGCTAATTTAATCGCTAGATCTGATTTTCCTGAAGCTGTAGGACCTGCTAAGAGTAATAACTTTTTAGACAAGACTAATTTATTTTAACGCCGAGGTAACGTCTTTGATTATTTTTGTTAATTACAGTTAAGAGTAATGTTTTCTCTCCTTTTTGAAAGAAATTTTCAACTTGTCTTTTTAAATCGGATGGTGACTTTATTTGAGACTTTTGTACTTCGATAATAATATCGTTTACACTCAAAAGATTGTTAAGCGGACTCCTGTTAGAGATTTCTGTTATGACAACTCCTGAAGTTTTTTTGTTTAAATTTCTAGAGGATATATCTTCATTGGTAATTTCTCTAACAGCTATTTTTAATTTCTCGATATCTTCAACCTTTTTAACCACTTTGGTTTTTTTTTCTTTAAATTCCTCTGATGACTCAAGTCTTCCTAAAATTAATCTTTTTGAAATTATTTTTTTATTTCTCCAAATTTTTAACTCCACACTTTTACCAACTTCAGTCGTGGCGACAACTTTTGGTAATTTTCTCATGGTATCAATTTTTTTTCCATCAAAATTTAAGATTATATCGCCTGCTTTTATTCCGGCTTTATCGGCTGGGCTATTCTCTCCTACACTTGCTACTAAAGCGCCTTGGGGTTTCTTCAATTTTTCTACTTCAGCGATTTCTTTAGTTACTTCTTGAATTCTTACACCTAACCAACCTCTTTTTGTTTCTCCAAATTTTATTAATTGATTAATAACATTTGAGGCTGCATTTGCTGGAATTGCAAATCCGATACCTATAGAACCTGATTGACCTGGTGCAATAATTGCAGTGTTAATTCCAATAACCTCTCCCTTAAGATTGAATAAAGGTCCACCAGAATTACCTTGATTAATAGATGCATCTGTTTGAATGAAGTCATCATATCTTGTCAGGTTAATATCTCTGTTTCTAGCTGAAATAATTCCAGCTGTTACTGTTCCTCCTAAACCGAAAGGGTTTCCAATTGCAACCGCCCAATCTCCAACTCTTGCTTTATCGGAGTCTCCAAAGCTCACTGGTTTAAATTGATCTTTAGTCTCCATTTTTAAAACTGCAATATCCATATATGGATCGGCACCTATTACTTTTGCTTTATATTCTTTATCTGCAACTCTTACTAAAATATCATCTGCTCCGGAAATTACATGATTATTTGTAACAACTGTTCCTTTTGTATCAATTATAAAACCTGATCCTAAAGATGACGCTTTTCTCTCAGTTGGTCTTTCGAAGTCTTTAAACATTTCACCAAATGGAGATCCAGGAGGAAACTGAAAAGGAAATTGATTAGTAGTTGTTCTAACTGTTTGAGTTGTTGAAATATTAACAACTGAAGGCATTAATTGATCTGCTAAATCTGCAAAAGATTCAGGCACAGGTTTTGAATTTGCAAAAGAAAAATTAAAAATAATAAAAAGAATTAATATTTTGTTAAGTAATTTCATTTAACTTTTTATATACCAAATTATTAAAAAACCGATAATTAAAAAAACTACACCTAAAAGCCTTAGTTTATTTTCAGGACTATTCTTAATTAGTTCTAATATGCTTTTAATTCTTGACGGGAAAATGGCTAAAAACAGACCTTCCACAAAAAAAATTAGGCCAATTGCAATAATAAACTCTTTCACAATTTTTAATTATATTTATCTTTTAATATTTGGCTTGATTGATTTACCAAAAAACTTAAAGAAATCGCTGTCTGGTGATAAAACTAGTGACGTTTCTCCACCTATTAAAGCTTTCTCATATGCTTGCATAGCTCTGTAGAAGGCAAAAAATTGTGGGTCTCTTCCGAAAGCATCGGCGAATATTTTATTTCTCTGACCGTCTCCCTCTCCCTTCATTATCTCTGACTTTTTATTTGCTTGAGCCAAAATTACAGTAACATCTTTATCTGCTGTCGATCTTATTTTTTGTGCAATCTCTGCTCCTTGTGCTCTAAATTCTTTTGCTTCTCTCTCCCTTTCAGTCTGCATTCGTTTATAAATTGCCTCACT
>CACGLS010000010.1 GCA_902573985.1 uncultured Pelagibacteraceae bacterium | reverse complement strand
ATGGCAACTGTAATTGGAATTTTTGAAGATCACTTTAAAAGAAAAAAACCTTTACCAGTAGTTAAGCCTGGCACACAAACAAGAAGATTTACGCATGTAAAAGACACCGTTGAAATTTGTTTTTTAGCTTGGAAAAAAAATTTGTGTCGTCATTATAGTATCACTAACAAAAATTCAAAATCAATAATAAAAGTTGCAAAAATGTTTAAAACAAAAATCATATATAAACCTAAAAGAGCTGGAGAAAGGTATGCCTCAGCGCTAACAAATAGTAATCTATCAAATAAAATTTATAGGCATTATGGAAAAATTAAAATCCAAGATTATATATCAAGATTAATTACTGCGAATTAATGGCCGGGAAAATCCACTAAGCTATTAGTTTTGTATCCCTTTTTTCTTAAAAGATTGCTTCCAGGTAAATCAAAGAGATTTATAACAAAAATGAATCCAGCAACTTTTCCTCCAGATATTTCAATTAGTTTTGCTGCAGCTTCAGCAGTTCCACCAGTTGCAATAAGATCATCAATTACAAGAATTTTTTCGTTCTTTTCTATGGAGTCCTTATGCACCTCTATAGTTGCCTCCCCATATTCAAGTTTAAAATCTACAGAGTGAGTTTCAGCAGGTAACTTGTCTTTTTTTCTTAAAAGAATAAAAGGTTTGTTTAATATATAAGATACTGTTGAAGCAAAAACAAAACCCCTTGATTCTATAGCTGATACTTTATCAAATTCTATATTTCTCGCTATTTCGATTATTTTGTCATTAGTAAATTTAAATGCCTCGGGATTTTTAATTAAAGTAGTTATATCTCTAAATAAAATACCTTTTTTTGGATAGTCTTGAATTGATCTTATATGTTTTTTTAAATCCATAATTTATACTTCAAGTTTTAACAAAAAAGCATTAATAATTAAATGATGAAAAAAAGAAAGCTTGGGATAATTGGTGGAAGTGGTCTTTATAAAATGGAGGGTTTTGAAAAAACGAAATGGAAAAAAATTAATACTCCATGGGGAAAACCCTCTGATGAAATTTTACTTGCAAGAATTGGAAAAGAAGAGATTTGTTTTATTCCAAGACACTCACGAGGCCATAAAATAAATCCAACAAACATTAATTTTAGAGCAAACATTGATGCAATGAAACAACTTGGAGTAACAGATATCATCTCTGTATCAGCTGTTGGCTCTTTAAAAGAAAATTTAGAACCGGGAAAATTTGTAATCATTGATCAATTTATTGATAGAACTTTTTCAAGAATTAAAACCTACTTCGATGAGGAAATAGTTGCCCATGTTTCAATGGCGAAGCCTTTAAGCCCGGGTTTATCAAATTCTTGTGAGGCTGCACTAAAAAAATTAAACATAAAACATCAAGTTGGGGGAACTTACGTTGTTATGGAAGGACCGCAATTTTCTACTTTAGCAGAGTCAAATTTATATAGAACTTGGGGAGCTGATGTCATAGGAATGACCAATATGCCCGAAGCAAAATTAGCAAGAGAGGCAGAAATAAGATATTGCACAGTTGCAATGGTGACAGATTATGACTGTTGGCACCCTGATCATGATGAAGTTGATGTAAGCATGGTAGTTCAAACTCTAATGAAAAATGCGGCTAATGCACAAAATATGATCAAAGAAATAATAAAAACATTTAAAAACTATTCTGTAGAGAAGGATCCTGCAAACAATTGTTTGGATGTTGCCATAATAACTGATCCAAAATTAAGAACAAAAAAAACAATTAAAAAATTAAAAAATATTGCTGGAAGAGTTTTAATTAAAAAATAATCTTAATGCCAACTTATACGGTAAAATATTCAAATATTAATCTATCACAAAAACAAAAAAACTCTATTGCAAATGATATAACAAATACTCATAGTAAATTTACCGGCGCTAATACCTTTTTTGCTCAAGTAATATTTCAAAAAAATGAAAAAAATGCTCATTTCATGGGCGGCAAACTAGTAAAAACAAAAGAAATTTTCCTTAACGGACAGATAAGAGCTGGGCGAACACCAAAAGTTAAAAAACAATTAATTTTAGGTTTAAGAAAAATTTTGATTAAGAACACAAAGTTGCAGAGAGGTTTTGTATGGGTTTACTTAGAAGATTTATTACCGGATCAAATGATTGAGTATGGAGAGGTTCTACCTAAATCAGGACATGAGAAAAAATGGTTTAATTCGTTATCAGCAAGTTTAAGAAAAAGATTAAAAAAAATGGAAAAATAAAATGAAAATAGAGGGAAAATCATATAAGACAATTTGGTTTGAGAACAATTTAGTAAAAATTATTGATCAAACAAAACTTCCTCATCAGTTTATCATTAAAGAATTGAAAACTGTCCAAGACGCAATTAATGCAATTAAAACAATGGAGGTGAGAGGCGCTCCATTAATTGGCGCAACAGCTGCATATGGTTTAGTTTTATCTATCATTGAAAAAAATGATTTATCTTTTCTAAAGAAATCTAGCGAGGAGTTAATTGCATCTAGACCCACAGCAATCAATCTTAAATGGGCAGTAGATAGAATGATGAAAAAGCTAAGCGGAGTTAATGATAATGATATATTGAAAAAAGCTTTAGATGAGGCAAAAGCTATTACAGAAGAGGATGAAAAATTTTGTAAAAATATCGGTTTAAACGGTCTTAAAATTATTGAAGATATAGCAAATAAAAAAAAAGATACAGTTAATATTTTAACCCACTGTAATGCAGGATGGTTAGCAACTATCGACTGGGGAACAGCTACTTCACCAATTTATCATGCTCATCAAAAAGGAATTAAAGTTCATATATGGGTTGATGAAACAAGACCAAGAAATCAAGGTGCTAACCTAACATCTTTTGAATTAAATGAAGAGGGGATATCAAACACTGTAATAACCGATAACGCTGGTGGTATTTTAATGCAAAGAGGAGAAGTGGATATGTGTATTGTTGGAACTGATAGAACTTTATCTAATGGCGATGTTTGCAACAAAATCGGAACTTATCTTAAAGCTTTATCCGCAAAAGATAATAATGTTCCTTTTTATGTCGCCTTGCCAAGCTCAACTATAGACTGGAGCATTAAAGATCATAAACAAATTCCTATCGAAGAGAGAAACCCGGAGGAGCTATCACATGTTGAGGGAATAGATGAAAATAACGTAATTAAAAAGGTAAGAATTTACCCACAAAAAAGTAAATCATTAAATCTAGCCTTTGATGTAACACCTGCTAAATTAGTTACAGGATTAATCACAGAAAAAGGTATTTGTGAAGCTTCAGAAAAAGGTTTGAAAGGTTTATTTAAGTGAGTAAATTAAAAGCTGAAGTTATTCAATATTCAAAAAAATTAAATATAACAAATTTATCAGCTTTAAGATCTGGGAATATCTCTGCAAGAGCTAAAGAAAATGGAGTGGAAGGTTTTTATATAACTCCGTCGGGAAGAAAGTATTCGTCTTTAAAACCAAAAGACATTGTCTTTGTTTCGCTCAAAGGTGTTTATGATAAAAAAAAGAACAAACCATCTTCAGAATGGAGATTTCATCAAGATATTTATGTGAATAAAATAGAGGCTAAAGCTATAGTTCATGCTCACTCCACTTGTGCCACGGCTGTATCAACTCATCAAAAAAATATTCCAGCTTTTCACTATATGGTTGCAGTAGCCGGTGGTGAGGATATTAAGTGCAGTAAATACGCAACTTTTGGAACAAAAAATCTATCAAGAAATATTATTAAAGCTTTAAAAAATAGAACAGCATGTTTGATTGCTAATCACGGTCAGGTTGTTTTTGGAGAGAATTTAGAAAAGACTTTTGAGCTTGCTCAAGAAATCGAAAATATTTGCCATCAATATATAAATGCCATAAGAATTGGAATACCTAAGATACTTTCGAAAAAAGAAATGAAAATTGTCTTGGGTAAATTTAAAAATTATAAAAAAGGATAGTTTTTTATGATTAAAGTTGGTGAGCACATAACCATCGATTTTCTTGGTGTAAAGAAAGATTATTCATCTGAGTTTTACGAAAAGGTTATCTACAAAATAGCAAAAGCTGCAAAGGTTGAAATATTAAACGTTGCTTCTCACAAATTTGAACCGCAAGGCTTTACCTTAGTTGCTTTATTGTCAGAAAGTCATTTCAGTTTTCATACTTTCCCTGAAAGGGGCGTAATAAGCTTTGATTTTTTTACTTGTGGAAAGGTAAACCCTAAAGTTGCTCTTAAAATTTTAAGAAAAGAGATAGATCACAAAAGGGTAGTGACCAATGCTTTTGATAGAAGTAGCATAGGTCTTTATGATGATATTTACAGTACGCCAGGACAAAAGAAATTTTATGTTGTCAAAGATGTTTTAGAAAAATTTACCTCTAAAGTTGGTCAATTTGTTGAAATAATGGATTTAGAAGAATTCGGACACGCTTTGTTTATTGATCATGAAATTCAAGTAGCTGAAAAAGATGAAAAAATTTATAGTTCAAACTTTTTTAAATCTAGTTACGATTTGAGTAAAAAAAATAATAATGTTGCAATAATTGGGGGAGGAGACGGTGGTGTTGCTAGAGCCTGTTTAGAGAATAATTCTAATTACATCGATTGGTTTGAATTAGATCCTGAGATTGTAGATGTTTGCTATCGTCACTTACCAAAAGTTTGCTCAAAAGTAAAAAAAAGCAATAAAATTAAAACGTTCTGGGGAGACGCATTTAAAAGTATAAAAGAAATAGAGGACTCAAAATACGATAAAATTTTTGTAGATTTAAATGATGATCAATACTGTATTGATTTAGCTAAAAAAAATATGAAAAGTTTAAAAAGAATACTTAAAAAAGGCGGTGTAATTACTGCTCAAGTCGGAAGCCAGGATAAAAAACCTAAACAAGTTGATAATTGGTGCAAGGTTTTAGGAAAGAGCTTTGGAAACGTTAAATTATCTGGGGCTTATATCCCTAGTTTTGACTGTAAATGGAATTTTGCTTCATCTATAATGAAGTGATGTTTCGTGTTTCTTGTATTCAATTAAGATCAAATAACAATATACGTTTTAATTTAGACAAAACATCAAAACTAATTAAAAAAGCAGTAAAGCAAAAAACTGATTTCATAATTACTCCAGAAGTTTCCTCACATTTCTCTTTAAACAAAAAAGAATTGTTAAAAATTTGCACATCAATGCAAAAGGATATTTACCTAAATGGAATTAAAAATCTTGCAAAAAGATATAAGAAATGGATTTTGATAGGCTCTTTGATAATTAAAATTTCAAAAAATAAATTAGTTAACAGATCTGTTTTAATTGATAAGAGTGGTAAAATAAGAACTTACTATGATAAAATTCACATGTACGATGTTGTTTTAAGCAAAAAAGAGAAATATTTTGAGTCAAAGAGTTTTAATCCAGGAAATAAAGTAAAGACTTTCAACTTACCTTGGGGAAAGATTGGACTAACAATTTGTTATGACCTTAGATTTCCAATTCTTTATAGAAAACTGGCTAAAGCGGGATCATTATTTTTAACTGTTCCATCAGCCTTTACCGAGACCACCGGCAGTAAACATTGGCATTCTTTATTGAAAGCAAGAGCTATAGAAAATTTTTGTTATATTTTCGCTCCTGCACAAGGTGGAACACATTATAACGGCAGGAAAACTTTCGGTCATTCATTAATAATTTCTCCAGACGGAGAAATATTAAAAGAATTAAAGAAATCAGAAGGTGTGATCACAGCTTCTGTAAACCCCAAACTATCAAAGAATCTTAGATTAAGAATACCTAGTTTGAAGGGTCACTAACTATTCGTAGGATTTTACCTCTTTTATATTTGATCCAAGAACATTGTTAATTGCTAATTTGATTTTTGCTCTTTCGTCATTAAATTTATAAACGCTTCTAGCAAGTTCGATAAATTTTTCGTCAAATAGATTATTTTTTTCAGCTAATCTTTTACCATCCTCTATATCCCAAAGTTTTAAATTTATATTTTTAAGATCATTTTTAAAACTCAAAATTTTACTTTCATCATTTATAGATTTTTCCAAAGTTTCATTTAATGAAATTAATTCTTTATTAACTTCTACTAATTTTTCTTTATTGCTTATTTTTTCTTTTTTGATTTCTAAAATGGTAATTTTATCTATTAATTCACCAGCTGATATTTCTGCCAATATTTTGTCCATTTTCTTGCTCATATTAATATTTGACTATATTAATCATTAAATATACTTCGAAATAACAATGTCAAATATATTAATAATAAAACATGGATCTCTAGGCGACTTAATTCAAGCAAATGGCGCTATTAAAGATATAAAAAATTTTTACAAAAACAGAAAAGTATTTTTACTTACGGCTCAGCCTTACGCAATCTTTATGTCAGAATGCCCTTATTTAGATGGTGTCATAATAGATAAGAGGCTGCCCAGATGGAACTTGTTCTATTTAAATAATTTAAAAAAAAATTTAGCAAAATATAACTTTACAAAAATCTTTGATTTACAAAATTCAAGTAGAACTAAATTCTATAAAAGATTTATTTTAAAAAATGTAGAGTGGTCATCCACTGAATCTTCATTAGAACCTGGCCAAAAAAAGAGTGATTTTGATAAAGACCCTGTTCTTGATAGAATGGAAATTCAATTAAAAAAAAGTGGTGTGCAAACTGAATTTGTAAAAAATATAGACTTAGATTGGGCTATATCAGATATCTCCAGGTTAAAAAAACAATATGCTAATAATGAGTACATTTTATTATTTCCTTTTTGCTCAAAAAAACTTCCTCAAAAAAAATGGCCTTTTTTCAGAGATTTAATTTTACGACTAAAACAAGATTATAAAAATAAATATCCAATTCTGTTAGCTCCAGGTCCAGAAGAAATTGATGAAGCTAATGAGTTGAGTGCTAAAGTGGTTTTAGATAATAATCAGCCTATTAATATTAAAACTTTAGTATCTTTAATTAGTAACGCTAAATTTATCATTGCAAATGACACGGGACCCGCTCATATAGCTTCACATTTAGATAAAGCAGGAATTGTACTTTTTGGAAGTCACACGACTGCAAAGAAAGTAAGTATCGAGAATTTTAATTTTAAAGCAATCAGTGTTGAAAATCTAAATAATTTAACAGTTGAAACCGTTATACAAAAAGTAAAATCTAAATTAAATTAATATAATTTTTTATAATTTTGTTCCAAGCAAAGCCTTTTGAAAATTCAAAAGCATTAGCACCGAGTTCTTTATATTTTTCGTTTGATAAAATTTTTAAAAGTGTATCGTAAATAGCATTTAAATCGTTACCATTACAAAGATATCCTGTTACACCAGATTTTATTGCATCTCCTTCACCGCCATATATTCCTCCAATTGACGGCTTCCCGTAGGATGCAGCCTCAATATAAGTAATACCAAATCCCTCAACTGATTTTTTAAAAACAACCGAAGGCATTACAAATACATCTGATTGATCAAGTAAACCAACTTTTTCTTGTTCTGTAGAACTAAAAATTAATTCGACATTTCTTTCTAAACCTAATTCTTTTCTCAATTTCTCAAGATTTTTTCTCTCATCTCCGTCACCAATTGATACATATTTTAAATTTGGAAATTTTGGCAAAAGATTTTTAATTGACATTAAAATATTTTGATGGCTTTTACGCCCATCTAATCTAGAAACAGTAATTAGTTTTGGTGATGAATTTCCATAAATATTTTTAGAAAATTCTCTAGCTGCCTCACTGACATCAATAGGATAGTTACAACCAGGATTTATAACGTGAATATCTTTTAATCCAAGTTTTAAACCTAATTCCTTAGTAAATTTTGAATTTGCAATTATAAAATCTGCTTTTCCTAACGAATTTAAAACTCTTTTATTTAAAGAAGAGCCAACAGGATGATTTATTTCTTTTGAGTGAATTAAGCAGAAAGATTTTGTTTTCTTAAGGGTTTCTAGATCAATATTTTCAATACTTTTCCAATGATCAAAGAAACATGCTCTTATTTGATTTTGATTGATAAAATCTTTTACTAAATTAGCTTTTCTATACTTTCTAAATATTTTTAAACCTGAAATTCTTTCTATATTCAATTTAGAATTTTGATCATAAGTATTAGCGTTTTTATGATTATCTGCAAACACTTTTACTGGACCATGATTTGTAAGAGCATTGGACAAACCTTCCATGAGATTTTGCATACCACCAAGCTCAGGAGGAAAATTTCTTGTAGAAACTAAAAACATTAATTAAACCACTTGATATTACATCCCATACTAGGAGTTTGCTCTTTTGGACCACCTTGCGTTTCAGAAATCATTTTCATCGCTATTTTTAAATCACTATCTCCACCTGAAACAGGTTTTAAATCTTTAAGCTCTCTGAATCTTCCTCGATACTGAAGCTTTAATTCCTTATTGTATCCAAAGAAATCAGGTGTGCAAACTGCACCGTACTTTCTTGCAATCTCTTGTGTTTCATCTATTAAATAATTTATCTCTCCAAAATTATTTGTTTTTGCAAATTTAATCATATTATCGAAAGAGTCTTCAGGATAATTTTTAGTATCATTAGACATAATTGCAATAGAGTTAATCCCGTCTTTTTTTAATTCGTTACAATCCTTTGCTAATTCACGAATAATAGCTTTTACGTAAGGACAGTGATTACATATGAACATAATAAGTGTAGCTTTTTCACCTTTTACATCATTAAGAGAAATTATTTTATTTTCTATTGATTTTAGTTTGAAATCCTCAGCTTTTTTTCCAAAATCGCATACTGGTGTCTTTGTTAAAGCCATAATATATTATAAGATAATTAATAATACATTACAGCAAATTTATGATTTACGATGTTAACGGTAACACTCCAAAAATGGATCCAGACAGCTGGGTAGCTTCTAATGCAGTTATCATTGGCAAAGTAGAGTTAAAAAAAAATTCTAATATTTGGTTTAATGCAACTTTAAGAGGTGATTTAGAACCAATTATTATTGGTGAAGGTTCGAATATTCAAGATGGTAGCGTAATACACACAGACCCAGGTTGTCCAACTATTGTAGGCAAGGGAGTTACAGTAGGTCATATGGTTATGCTTCATGGATGTGAAATTTCAGATGATTGTATTATAGGAATAGGCTCAACTATTTTAAACAAAGCAAAGATTGGAAAAAATTGTATCATCGGAGCTAATTCACTAGTAACAGAAAATAAAGTTATTCCAGATAGATCACTTGTTCTAGGAAGCCCCGGTAAAGTAGTAAGGCAAGTTACTGATGAAGAGATAGAACACATTAAAGAAAACGCCAGAGACTATGTTGAAAATATTAAAAAATATAAGAAATAGTTTTTTTTTATTTGCCATTATATTATCAGGTTTTTCAGATTTGGAAGCTAAAAACAGTAAAGATGTCTCTAATACTGAGGTAAAAAGAAAAACCATCTCTCACAAAAAAAAATATTCTCTCACTTTAGCTAATAGTAAAGATGGTCATCCTGTAAGATCTGGAAAAAAATCTTACAGATTTGAAGTAAGACTAGGTGATTGCGGTAAAGATAGCGGACATGATGATTGCAAAAAAGATAGACAAAGAACTGAGCTTCAATTCAAAAAAAATCAAATGGGTAAAAAAGATCATTGGTATTCTGCATCAATTTATTTACCCGAAGACTATCAATCTGTAGCCCCTGTTAGAACAACTTTTGCTCAACTTTATGAAAAAGGCTGGAAACCTATTCTTATGGTTACAGATAGAAGTGGTGAATGGTTAGAAGTAGGAAGAATGTGGAGTGGCGAGTATGTTGAAATGAAGAAGGCAATCAGGATAAATGATATGAGAGGAAAATGGACTGATGTACTAATTAATGCTCGATACTCAAGAGAAGAAAACGGATTCATGAAAGTTTGGATTAATAATAAATTAATATTAAATGCAGAGAATATAAAAAATATTACACCATATACTAAAAGAGGTGTCGGACTAGATTTTGGAATTTATCAGACATTTGTAAGTGGGTGGAAAAGGGAACATGGAGATAAACCCTATCCAAATATGGTTGTTTATTTTGATGAAGTTAATTTAGGCTCGACAAAAGAAAAAGTTACCAAAAAAATTAGGGAACTAACCAAGTAAATTTTTTAGAACCATTCAAATCAATTAAAGCTCTTCGATGACCTTTTGCTGCTAAATAAAGCCACTCAATACTTTTAATGTTACATTTAATGACGCAAAAGTTTTTATAACCGGCCTCGCTTTCTTCTTTAGTAAAATCAAAATTATCAAACTTATTATCTAACCCAGAGGTCGGTTTTTCAGACTCTGTTCCAGGTCCATTAGTAACCAAGTAACATTTTCTACTGATATGGCCAGTTTTTTCCCAAGACTCTTTTGTAACATTATTATTATAATTTACTTCACATTCAGCCTTTACTCTAAGTTGTATTTTTTCTTCTTTACCATAAAATAAAATAGAGCACTTAGGATTTTTTTTTATTTTCTCGATTTTTGAAGATCTAATATCACTATGGTATTGAATAAAATTATTTTGTTGATCTGCTTTTCTAAGAACTACCACTCTACCATCAAGATCTTTATCATTTCCGCAAATAAAAACTGGAGTTCTGAATTCTGAGGATCTATCTTTGACAGCTTTTGATAATAAATCCCAGATTTTTTTTTCAATCTCTTTTGAATCTTCGTAATAACTAACTGCTTCTGACACGATTTATTTTCTAAATCTTTTAATTAAACTAGAAGTATCCCATCTTTGACCACCCATTTTTTGTACTTCAGCATAATATTCATCAATTATTTTCGTGATAGGTAAAGGTGAGTTATTTTTCTGCGCTTCATCCATTGCTATTTTTAAATCTTTTCTCATCCAATCAACTGCAAAACCATAATCAAATTTATCCTCAATCATTGTTTTATGTCTATTTTCCATTTGCCAAGATTGTGCTGCGCCTTTTGAAATTACTTCAATCACATCATGCATATTTAATCCTGCATTTATTCCAAAATTTATTGCTTCAGATAATCCTTGAACTAAACCTGCAATACAAATTTGGTTTACCATCTTAGTTAACTGACCACTTCCTGATGGACCAAGAAGTTTAATCTTTTTACTGTAGCAATCGATTACTGGTTCAGCTTTTTTATAAGGAGCTTCATCTCCTCCAACCATTACAGTTAAAATTCCACCTTCAGCCCCCGCTTGTCCACCTGAAATAGGTGCATCCAAGAAATCAAAACCTTTTGATTTTGCTTCTTTGTAAAGTTCTCTTGCAATATTTGCTGAAGCAGTAGTATTATCTACGTAGATCGCACCTTTTTTTGCAGTTTTAAATAAACCTTTGTCACCTAAAGTCACCTCTCTTAAATCATTATCGTTTCCGACACATGTAAAAATAAAATCGCAATCTTTTGCAGCATCCATTGGAGTATTTGCTGTTTTACCTTTGTATTCTTTGACCCATTTCTCTGCTTTAGCTTTTGTTCGATTATAAACAGTTACATCATGACCACCTTTTGATATATAACCTGCCATAGGGTAACCCATAACACCTAAACCTATGAAAGCAACTTTACAACTCATAAATGATTAACCTCTCAATAAATAAAAAAGTAATTATATTCGGATTTATATTTACATTTTTTTCAAGCTTTGGACAGAGTTTTTTTTTGGGATTGTTTAACGCACCAATTCGAAATGAACTAGGTATTACTCACGGACAATTTGGAAATATTTATGCTACTGCAACAATATTTTCTAGTCTTTTACTAATATGGGTCGGAAAGAAAATCGATGAATATCAAATAATATATTATTCTTTTTTTGTTATTTTATTATTGTTTTTTTCATCTTTATTTTTTTCTTTCATCAATAGTATTATTTTTTTATCTATTGGTATATTTTTAATGAGATTTTCTGGCCAAGGTTTAATGAGCCATACATCAACGACTACAATCTCAAGATTTTTTGAAAAGTCTAGGGGGAAAGCTCTAAGTACAATTTGGTTTGGATTGTCATCTGCCGAATTTATTTTACCTGTATTAGTAACTTATCTGTTATTAATTTATTCTTGGAGATCAGTTTGGCAAGGAATAGCAATTATCATCATCATATTTTTGCCTTTTGTAGTTTTAAATACAATTAAAAAAATTAAATTAGATTCTAGAGAAAAAGATTTAGATCCTAAAAAAAATTTTAAAATTAAAAGCTGGAAAAGGAGAGAAGTAATTAAAGATTATAGGTTTTATATTGTCTCACTTAATATGCTTGCGATGCCTTGGATAGCCACTGGAGTATTTGTATATCAGTCATTTATTTCAGACTCAAAAATGTGGAACATTTACACAATACCAAAAGCATTTATGGTTTATTCATTAGCTTCAATTATAACTTTACTCTTCTCAGGTTTTTTAGTTGATAAATTTACAAGTAGAAAATTAATTCTAATTATGAATATACCTCTTTTAATATCAATGTTTGTATTATTTTATTATCAACAAGAAATTTCAGCGTTTATTTTTTTAGGTTTAGTGGGTATTTCAAACGGTTTAGCTAACGTACTCGGATCATCTACTTGGGCTGAAATATATGGAGTAAAATTTATTGGATCTATTAAAGCGTTAACCACAGCTTTTATGGTATTCTCAACTGCTTTTGGAACAGCAGTATTTGGTTTAATGATCGACAATGGTTTTTTAATTGAAAATATTGCTTTTGTGTCAGGTATATACATAGTTATTTCGTTATTTCTTTTAATATTAATAAGAAATAAGCTTGAACCTATTAAGCTTAGAAAATAATTGATTTCTTAAGATTATTTGAATATATACTCTGCAACATGGCAAGAATTACCGTAGAAGACTGTTTAGAAAAAGTTGATAATCAATACGATCTAGTATTATTAGCAAAAGAAAGAACTGTTCAGTTAAATGCTGGCGCTCCAATGTTGGTTGAGGAAGATAATGATAAACGAACAATTATATCATTAAGAGAAATTGGGGATGGAAAAATAGATGTTAAAGAAGTTGAAGCTAGTGCAATCAAAAGATTAAGAAAAGAGCCAGACGAGACAGAGGAAAAAGAGGAAATTGAAGAGGAAACTAACGATGATTTTGAAAATTTATATAAAGGGCAGGTTTCTAAGAGCGGTGTAGCTATATTGCCTTCAAAAAGAACAAGAAGAATTCCTGAAGTAAAAAAACCAAGTTTAGCTGATGAGGCTATTTCAGAGCTAAAAGCAGAGCAACCAGAGATAAAAGAAGAAAACTTAGACACAGAGGAAGCTCCTCTTGAATTAAGCGAAGAAGTTCCAGCAGAAGAAAATAAATCAGAATAGATTATGAAGAAAACTGTTTCAGTTGCGCCTATGATGGATTGCACTGATAAGCACGAAATTTACTTTCTAAGTCTTATAAGCAAAAATATACATCTGTACACTGAGATGATTGTTGCTAATGCAATTACTAGAGGAGATAGAACTAAACTACTTTCATTTAAAAAAATAAATAATCCAGTGACACTTCAAGTTGGAGGATCTAATCCAAGCGAGCTAGCTGAAGCATGTAAGATTTCTGAAGACTACGGATATCAAGAAATAAATTTAAATTTAGGTTGTCCAAGTAAAAAAGTACAAAAAAATAGATTTGGCGCATGTCTAATGCAAGAACCAGATCTTGTAGCTAAATGTGTTGAAGCAATGACTAAAGCAACTAAATTACCTGTAACAATTAAAACAAGAATTGGTTACAACGATGTTGAAAATTTTGAGTTTTTAAAATCTTTTATTCAAACCACAAAGAATGCAGGTTCAAAAAAATTTATAATTCACGCAAGAACAGCTTTACTTAAAAAACTAACACCAAAAGAAAATCTAAATATTCCACCATTGAAATATGATTTTGTTTACAAATTGAAAGATTATTTTAAAGATGATGAGATAATTATTAATGGAGGAGTAAAAACAACAGAAGAAATTAAAAATCATTTAACAAAAGTAGACGGAGTGATGATTGGTAGAGCTATATATCACTCACCTTATTTTTTGGCAGATATTGAAAAAGAAATTTTTAAAAATGAAAATGTACCGACAAGAACAGAGGTAATGGAAAATCTAATTCCTTATATTCAAGAACAAACATCAAAAGGTGTGCAGTTAAATCATATTATGAGACATACGGTTGGTTTGTTTCATGGGCAAAATGGTTCAAAAACTTGGAAACAATATTTATCTAAAAATATGTGCATAAGAGATGCGGATTTACAAAAAGTAAATCATATTATGGATCAAGTTAGAAAAACTAATCCTGTTTCTTTAGAGAGATAGTTTTGGATATCCTTTCTCAATCAGAAATAATTTATTTAGTTTTAATAATGATTGCTACAGCAATTCCTGCAGGGTTCGCGGCTGGACTTTTTGGTATTGGGGGAGGATTAGTAACAGTCCCTATATTGTTTTATATATTCAGTTTTTCTGGAATAGAAACAGCTTATGTTATGCATTTAGCAGTAGGAACCTCATTTGGAATTATTATACCTACCTCAACAGTCTCTGTACTAACCCACCATCAACACAAAGCTGTAGATTTTAGTATTGTAAAAGGTTTTGGGTTTTTTGTTGCTACTGGAGTAATTCTAGGAACAATTTTCGCTGCAAGCTTAGAAACAAAACCTTTGATATTATTTTTTACTATAATTGTATATGTTCTTGCGTTTTACTTACTTTTCTTAAAAGAAAAAGAGACAAATATAGAAATCAAAATAGGATTATTCTCAAAAGCCATTTCAGGTATTGTAAGCGGTTTTATTTCTGCACCAATGGGCATTGGCGGAGCTGTTATGAATGTACCAATTTTAAAATTTTTTGGTTACCCAATAAATAAAGCTATTGGTAGTGCAGCTGCAATTGGTTTTATTATTGCTTTATTTGGTGCAGGGGGGTTTTTAATCTCCGGTTCATACCTAGATGCTGATTTACCTTTGAGTATTGGATTTTTGAATATTCCTGCCTTTTTAGTTTTTTTTCCTATTACCGCATTCATGGCAAGACTTGGAGCAAAAGCTAGCCATAGAGTCGATAAAATGAGAATGACAAAATATTTTGGACTGTTTCTTATAGTTATTGGAACTAGATTTTTATACGAATATTTTAAACTCTAAATTTTTTGATCATAATCTCCAATCTTTCCAGTTTTTTGTAAAAGATTATCTATAAATTCAAATATTTTTTTTTTACTCTCATTAGATTTGGTGCTCTCAGTCACAATAACTAAAGAAGGCTTATTTGACGATGCTCTTATTAAGCCCCATGACCCATCCTCTAGGGAAAATCTCACACCATTAACTGTCAATACTTCTATAATACTTTGATTATCAATTTTAATATCTTCGTCTTTTAATTTCTTTACCTCTTTTACCATTTCATCAACTAATTTATATTTCTCTTCATCTTTACAATAAGGAGCCATTGTTGGGGTTTGATAAGTTATTGGTAATGATCTTATAATTTCACTCATTTTTTTATTTTGATCTACGATGAGGCGGCAAACTTGTATTGCTGAATTAATCCCATCATCATAACCATAACCTAAAGGTTGATTAAAGAAAAAATGCCCACTCTTCTCAAAACCTGCTAATGCTTTTTCCTTATTAACTTTTCTTTTGATGTGTGAATGTCCGGTTTTCCAATACATAGTTTCACAATTATTTTCTTTCAAGATTTTATCATTTTTAAATAGCCCAGTCGATTTTACATCAACGATAAATTTTGAATCCTTATGTTTACTTGAAAGATTTCTAGCTATTAGTAACCCAATTTTATCTGAGAATATTTCATTTCCTTGCTCATCTATTACTCCACATCTATCTCCATCCCCATCAAAACCAAATCCAATATCTGCTTTATTATCTTTTACAGCTTTTGAAATAGCATGGAGCATTTCAAGATCTTCAGGATTTGGATTATATTTTGGAAAGGACCAATCTAAATTACAATCTAATTCAATGACCTCGCATCCAATACCTTTTAAAATTTTTGGTGCAAATATTCCCGCCGTCCCATTTCCACAAGCAACTACAGCTTTTATTTTTTTATTTACCTTATTTTTTTTAATTAAATCTTGAATATACACTTCCTTAAAATCCTCAATTTTTTTTAATGATCCATTTCCATTTAAAAATTTTTTATTTAAAGTAATATCTTTTAAGTTTGCCATTTCCTCAGGCGCATGTGTTAAACCTTTTTGAATACCCATTTTAACACCTGTCCAACCGTTTTCATTATGACTAGCAGTTACCATAGCTATGGCGTCTGAGTTTAAATTAAATTGAGCAAAATAAACCATTGGAGAAAGAGATAAACCTACATCTTCAACATTACATCCAGTTGAAATTAAACCTTCAGTTAAAGCTTTTTTAATTTTCTCGCTGTAAGATCTATAATCATGACCAACTGTTACTCTTGGATTATTTTTTTTAGTATGGCTTATTATTTGAGTTCCTAGGCCTTTGCCTAAATTAGTGATTCCCTCAATATCGATCTCTTTTTCAAAGATCCACCTCGCGTCGTACTCTCTAAAACCATTTGGATTGATTTTCATTAGTAATAAATACTAGAGAATATAGGCATTTGTTATTAAATGTTTATTAACAAAACTTTCCACTTGCAAAATTAATCAGATGTTCTTATAATGTTCTATTGATTTCGATGTTATATAGTATATTAACATATCTGTAACACAACATGTAGTTGTTTTGTTAACAAATCAAGTAAAAACAAGGAAAATATGAATAAAAGTGTATCATTGGCAATAGAGAAAGCTGTCGGCTCAATAAGCCAAAAAAACCAAAACGAACTTAAAAATAACGGACCTAAAAAACCGGATTTATTCTCTTTATCTGGAGAGACTGAATTATTCCAAAACGAGAAGGGTATAACTATCAAGATTGACAGATCGAGAGATGAAAATTTAACTGATTTTGGAAGAGCTACACTGACAGATAGATATTTAGGTCAAAACGAAAGTTTTCAGGATTTATTTGCAAGAGTTGCTAGCGTTTACGCTGATGATAATTTACATGCACAAAGAATTTACAATTACATAAGCAATTTATGGTTCATGCCTGCTACACCCGTTTTGTCTAATGGCGGTACAGAAAGAGGACTACCAATTTCATGTTTTTTGAATGAAGCTAGCGATAGCTTAGAAGGAATAACAAATCTTTGGGAAGAAAATGTTTGGCTTGCAGCTAGAGGCGGTGGCATCGGGAGCTATTGGGGCAATTTAAGATCAATTGGAGAAAAGATAGGAAAAGTTGGAAAAACTTCTGGAATAATTCCTTTCATTAAAGTGATGGACTCTTTAACTTTAGCAATTAGTCAAGGTTCTTTAAGAAGAGGCTCAGCTGCTTGTTATTTACAAATTGACCATCCTGAAATTGAAGAGTTTATCGAAATGAGAAGACCAACTGGTGGAGATGTAAATAGAAGATCATTAAATTTACATCATGGAGTCTTAGTAACAGATGAATTCATGAGAGCAGTAGAAACAGATGGTCAATGGGCATTGAGAAGTCCTTATGATGGATCTGTTCAACAGACTATACCAGCAAGAAATTTATGGATAAGATTATTGACTGCAAGAATTGAAACAGGTGAGCCTTACATTGTATATATTGATACAGTCAATAGACAAATTCCACAACATCATAAGCTAGCCGGATTAAAAGTTAAAACATCTAATCTTTGTAGCGAAATTACATTGCCAACTGGAGTTGATAATGAAGGAAATCAAAGAACAGCAGTTTGTTGTTTATCATCACTAAACCTAGACACCTACGATCAATGGAAAGACGATCCTCAATTTGTTGAAGACGTAATGAGATTTTTAGATAATGTTATGACCGATTTTATCAATAGAGCACCAGACGAATTTGCCCACGCAAAATACTCAGCAATGAGAGAAAGAAGTGTTGGTCTTGGAGTTATGGGATTACATTCATACTTCCAACAAAAAAATATTCCTTTTGGATCTGTGATGAGCAAAGTTTGGAATAAAAAAATATTCCAAAACATTCAAGAGAAAGTTGATGAAGCCTCAAAGACTTTAGCTGATGAAAGAGGAGCATGCCCTGATGCAGCAGAGTATGGAATGAAGGAGAGATTTTCAAATAAAACTGCAATAGCTCCAACAGCTTCTATATCGATCATTTGTGGCGGGTCTTCACCGGGAATTGAACCTATAGCTGCTAACAGCTACACTCACAAAACGCTTTCAGGTTCATTTAATGTTAGAAATAAATACTTAAAAAAAATACTTCAAAAATATAACAAGGATACAGATGAAGTTTGGTCAAGCATTACTACCAATCAAGGATCCGTGTCTCATTTAAATTTTTTAACTGCGAACGAAAAAGACACTTTTAAAACTGCTTTTGAAATCGATCAAAGATGGATCGTTGAGTTAGGTGCCGATAGAACGCCCCACATATCACAAGCACAATCAGTAAATATTTTCGTGCCCGCAGATATACATAAAAAAGAACTTCACAGTATTCATTTTCAAGCATGGAAAAAAGGTTTGAAAAGCCTTTATTATTGTAGATCTAAATCAATCCAGAGAGCTGAAAATGTAAACAACGGATCTTCAACAGATGTGACAAAAAATGTTTACTCTGGAAAACAAGAATCAAATAATGAAAACAATAACTATGAGGAGTGTTTATCATGTCAGTAGCAGAAAAAACTAAACCAACAATTATTCAGCCTAATAAAATGGGCTTATTAGTAGAAAACCCAGTTTACAAACCCTTTAGATATCCATGGTGTTATGATGCCTGGTTAACTCAACAAAGAATTCATTGGTTACCAGAAGAAGTGCCATTAGGAGACGATGTAAGAGATTGGCAAAAAAATCTTTCAGTAGAAGAAAAAAATCTTTTAACTCACATATTTAGGTTTTTTACCCAAGCTGATGTTGAAGTAAACAACTGTTACTTAAGACACTACACAACAGTGTTTAAACCTACGGAAGTTTTAATGATGATGACAGCCTTTGCAGCAATGGAAACAGTTCATATCGCTGCTTATTCTCATCTATTAGATACTATCGGTATGCCAGAGACAGAGTACTCGGCTTTCTTACAGTACAAAGAAATGAAGGATAAGTACGATTACATGCAAGGCTTTGATGTAAAATCTAAACATAACATCGCAATGACAATGGCAGTGTTCTCAGCATTTACTGAAGGCTTACAATTATTTGCAAGTTTTGCAATTTTATTAAACTTCCCAAGATTTAATAAGATGAAGGGAATGGGGCAAATAGTAACCTGGTCAGTTAGAGATGAAACTTTGCACTGTAATTCTATGATTAGATTATTCAGAGATTTCATTAAAGAGGAACCACAAATTTGGAATGATAAATTAAAAAATGAAATCTATGAAGCTTGCAAAACAATTGTTCACCATGAAGATGCATTTATCGATCTTGCTTTTCAAATGGGTCCAATGCAAGGTCTAACAGCTGATGAAGTTAAACAGTATATCAGATTTATTGGTAACAGAAGATTAGAGCAACTAGGATTAAATCCTATTTACGACGTTAAGAAAAACCCATTAACATGGTTAGACACAATGCTTAACGGAGTAGAGCACATGAACTTTTTTGAAGGAAGAGCTACAGAATATTCTAAAGCTTCGACACAAGGTACATGGGGCGAAGTTTTTGCTTAATATTTGCAGTTAAAATATAAAAGTTATTGGAGAAAATCTGGCTTAAAAGGAAAATGGGGAAACATTTTTCTTGAGAGACTCTCAAATTATAATCCGAAAAATGTTTTAGAGATAGGTGTTTTTTGCGGCGTGACAGCAAAAAATACCTGCGATTTTTTATATAAATCAAATGGAAATAACTTTTCTTACACAGGTATAGATTTATTTGGCATCGATCAAAAAGATAAAAGAGATGAGATTAAACCTAATTTTTTAAAAGATCAGAAATTTTCTAATCCGTTAAAAAATATTTATTATAATTATATTCTAAAAGAAAATTTAAATTCAATTGAAAGTGTTCAAAAACTTCTGCAAGAATATAGCAAAAATATAAAGTTAATTGCAGGTGATACAAATAAAGTTTTAAAAGAAATAGATTTACAAAAAATCGATTTCGTCTTCCTTGATGGGGGACATAGTTATGAAACTGTAACTAATGATCTCATGATTTTATATGGAGGCATGAAAGATCAGAAGAAAGTTATTCTATGTGATGATTATGGTAAAGAAAGTCATATTGCAGAAGTAGAAAAAGCAATTAACGATTTCACCAAAAAAAATAATCTTAAATTTACTTTAATAGAAAATAGATTTGCAGAAATAATTACCTAAGAGAATTATTCCCAATCAAATTTAGGAAAAGTATCAAAAACCTGCAAAACTTTATCAGACCACTGATTGCAAATTCTTTTATAATCTTCATCAGATGTATTCAAACATTTAAGATAAGATAATTTCTTCTGATCTTTTTTATATACCGCAATATCTATTGGCGGGCCAACTGTTAAATCACTTTTGAGCGTGGAGTCCATAGATATTAATGCACATCTAGATGCATCTCCTATTGAAACATTAGGAGTTATGACTCTGTCGAGTATGGGCTTACCATACTTTACTTCACCAATTACCAAATAAGGTTTACTATCTGCAGGTCTAATGTAATTTCCTTGAGGATAAACTAAGTACAATTCTAAATCTTGACCTCGAATTTGCCCTCCAATAATAAATGTAGCTCCTAAAACAAGGCTGTCCGTGTTTATTCCGTCTGGAGATGAATGTTTAATCGTAAGTTTCCCAACATATGAAGCTATTTGCTCAAAATCTTTACATTTATTTAGATTTAAAGCAGAATTTTCTTTAATATCTTTTTCAATGGACTTAAAAACTGCCTGAGATGTTGCCAAATTTCCTGAAGTAACAATTACAACTGTTCTGTCACCTACGTCGTAAGTAAGCATTTTAGAATATATATTTACATTATCTAAACCAGCATTTGTTCTAGAGTCAGAAGCTAAAACAACACCCTCATTAGTCTTAATACCAATACAATATGTCATGGTGAATTCTTATTTAAAAAACAGTAAATATTCAATTCTTAATTATCATAGCTATTATCGAATTTGTGCATTTGATTAAGCTACTAAACTATAAAGAATTATCTAATGGTTAATTTGTGGAAAAAATACGACTCTAAAAAAACTTATGATGAGTATCTAAACTCTGAACATAAGTTACGTAGGCAGGCTGTAATTATCTCTCACATTTTAGAGAGACATGGTATCAAAAAATTAAACGAAATTGAAAAGAACTGCGCAAGTACAATAAATGCTAGGGGAATAAATTTCCGAGTTTATTCTTCAGGAAAAAAACTCCAAGAAAAAAAATGGCCTCTAGATATCATTCCAAGAATCATTTTAAAGAAAGATTGGGCTAAAGTTTCAAAGGGATTACTTCAAAGGGTAAAAGCTTTAAATCTATTTATTGACGATGTTTATAACGATAGAAAAATTTTTAAAGATAATATTATTCCTGAAGAATTAGTTTTTAATTCACCGTTTTATTTAAGAGAGTGTTATGTCTTCTCACCAAAATATAAAGCTTGGTCAAACATTTCAGGAATAGATTTAATAAGAAATATCAATGGTGAGTTTATGGTCCTAGAAGACAATTTAAGAGTCCCTTCAGGAGTTTCTTATATGCTTGAAAATCGAATGGTGATGAGAGATGTTTTTCCTGAATTATTTACTAAATATAAAGTTTCTTCAGTTCATCAATATCCAAATAAATTATATCACTGCATGCTTGAATGTGTCCCTCGAAAAACAAGAAACCCACATATGTGTGTTTTAACTCCAGGAAGATATAACTCAGCTTATTTCGAACATAGATTTTTAGCGGAACAAATGGGTATCGCTCTTGTAGAAGGAAAAGATTTATTTGTTGAAAAAGATTTTGTCTATATGAAAACTGTTACAGGCCCAATGAAAGTTGATTGTATTTATAGAAGAATAGACGACAACTTCTTAGATCCAAAAGTTTTTTACAAACATTCTTTACTAGGAGTC
>CACGLS010000009.1 GCA_902573985.1 uncultured Pelagibacteraceae bacterium | reverse complement strand
TTTCAATTAACGAATGTATTTTTTCTAATCTTTTTTTCAAATCAACAAGTTCTAATAATTCTTGTTTTTCGAAAATTTGAATATTTAGGTTTGAGGAAAGATTGTTTGCTATTTGAGATGGGTTTTTCAAATTTTTAATATTACTTATATTATCATTTAAATCTTTCTTACTCAAAATTTGTAACTTTTCAAACTTTTTTACTAATCCAATAGCCAATTGATTTAGTTCGTCAGTAACATTTTGGTCTTCTACAACTTCTACCTCACAAGTCAAAAAATTATCTTTTTTTTCTGAGTGTTTTACAATTTTCACTCTTTTCTCACCCTCTACCAAAACTTTTACAGTTCCATCTGGAAGTTTTAAAAGTTGTAAAACTTTACTTAAACATCCGTATTGATACAAATCTTCATCAATTGGATCATCAATTTCAGAATTTTTCTGGGTAATTAGAACTATCGATTTGTCAGTTTTCATTACTTCCTGAAGAGCTTTGATAGATTTTTCTCTTCCAACAAACAAAGGTACTACCATAGAAGGGAATATTACAATATCTCTTAATGGAAGTAGCGGTTTTAGATAAGATGCTTTCATAGGTTATAATATGGCAATTACTAGGTCGATTTCAAGAAACAAATTTAAAATTTAGGCTACTGATGTTGATGATTTTTTGCCATATGTGACAATGGGCTCTGATAATCCCTTAACTGACTGAGTGTCAACAGTAACTTTAATCGCATCTTCCATATCAGGTAATTCGAACATTGTTTTTAATAAAATATTTTCTAATATTGATCGTAGACCTCTGGCTCCTGTTTTTTTAGAAATCGCTTTTTTAGCTATTTCTGCTATAGCGTCCTCTTTAAATTCTAAGTCTATGTCCTCAAATTGAAACAATCTTTGATATTGTTTTATCAAAGAATTTTTAGGCTCTTTTAAAATTTTAATCAACGATTTTTCATCTAGGTCATCTAATGTTGCTATAATAGGCATTCTTCCTATGAATTCTGGAATTAAGCCATATTTAATTAAATCTTCCGGTTCTAACATTTTCATTGTTTCTGAGAGTGGTTGCTCTTTATAATTTTTTACTTTTGCACCAAAACCTATTGAGCTACCTTTTCCTCTACTTTCAATAAGCTTGTCTAAACCAGCGAAAGCACCTCCACAAATAAAAAGAATGTTAGTTGTATCAACTTGTAGAAATTCTTGTTGAGGATGTTTTCTCCCTCCTTGTGGTGGAACACTGGCAACTGTTCCCTCCATAATTTTTAATAAAGCTTGTTGAACACCTTCTCCTGAAACATCACGCGTAATAGATGGATTTTCAGATTTTCTACTAATCTTATCTACCTCATCTATATAAACTATACCTCTTTGAGCTTTTTCTACATTATAATCTGCAGCTTGTAGTAATTTTAAAATTATATTCTCTACATCTTCACCTACATATCCTGCTTCTGTTAAGGTAGTGGCATCTGCCATTGTGAAAGGAACATCTAAAATTCTTGCTAATGTTTGCGCTAATAAAGTTTTTCCACAACCAGTTGGACCTACAAGTAATATATTCGACTTTGAAAGCTCTATGTCTTTATTATTAGAAGTTTCATGATTTAATCTTTTATAGTGATTATGAACTGCTACCGATAAAATTTCTTTAGCAAGTTTCTGTCCAATTACATAATCATCTAAAACATTGCAAATTTCTTTTGGAGAGGGCACTCCATCTTGATGTTTTACGATAGAACTTTTATTTTCTTCTTTGATGATATCCATGCATAATTCAACACACTCATCACAAATGAATACTGTTGGACCAGCAATTAATTTTCTTACTTCATGTTGGCTCTTGCCACAAAAAGAACAGTAAAGAATATTTTTATTATTTTTATCAGTCATAACGAATCAATAATGTTTAATATAAACTCTAAAATTTTCTTATCAAGCTGAAGTTGTAAACTTGACTATATGTTGTTATTTATTTTCTTTTTTCCACAACAGAGTCGATTAATCCAAATTTTTTTGCTTCTTCAGCGGTCATAAAATTATCTCGCTCTAAAGCTTCAGATATATCACTAATTGTTTTGCCGGTGTGTTTTGAATAAATTTTATTAAGTCTTTCTTTTAAAGATAAAATTTCTTTAGCATGAATTTGAATGTCTGTAGCTTGACCTTGAAAACCAGCTGATGGTTGATGAACCATTATTCTTGAATTAGGCAAAGAATATCTTTTTCCTTTTTCACCAGCTGCGAGTAAAAATGAACCCATTGAGGAAGCTTGACCTATACACAAAGTAGAAACAGGAGAATTTATATATTGCATTGTGTCATAAATTCCTAATCCAGCCGTCACTAATCCTCCAGGACTATTAATATAAAAATTAATTTCTTTATTGGGATTTTCTGACTCTAAAAATAACAATTGTGCAGTTACTAAAGATGCTACCGCATCATTAACTGGACCTACTAAAAAAACAATTCTCTCCTTTAAAAGTCTAGAATAAATATCATAAGCTCTTTCACCCTTGCTTGTTTGCTCAACAACCATAGGAATAAGGCTATTCATTTTTTCTTCAAATTCACGACTCATAGTGGGTTTATACAACTATTGATTACTTTTTACTAATTTTTTTTGATTTCGACTTATTTTTTGTAGGGGATGTGGTTTTAGATTTCTCACTATCTATATTTGTTTTGTTAAAATCAGCAATAATTTTTTCAGCTTCTTTTGTATTTATTTCTTTAGATGTAAGATTTATTTTCGATTTAATTAAATCTATAATTTTTTCTTCATACATAGAGCCTTTTAAGCTTTGTGATGCGCTCGGGTTTTTTTTATAATACTCAAGAACCATTTTTTCTTGGCCGGGCATGCCTTTAATTTGTTTTTGTATTTCATTTCTCACTTCATCATCCGATATTTTTAAATTATTTTTTTCTCCATATTCATTAAGTAATAATCCAAGTTTTATTCTAGATTTTGCTAGTTTTTCATTATTAACTTTATGTTTTTCTTTTTCATCAGGTTTAAGATTTTGAGTCATTATTGAAATTTCTTGTTCAATTAAATTTTGAGGTAAATCTACCTGATGATTTTTTTCAATTTGATCTAAAATTTCTTTTTTAGTTATAGAATTTAATGCTTGAGAGTATTGGCTTGAAATTTGTTTTTGAATCAAAGATTTCAAATCTTTCAAATCTTTTGCTCCCATTAATTTTGCAAAATCATCATCAATTTTACTGACTTTTGGTTTTTTTACATTTAAAATTTTACACTCGAATTTAGTTTTTTTATTAGCAAGTTCTTTTTTTGGATGATTAGCTGGCAGTGTTGTATCTAATATTTTTGTATCATTTTTTTTCACACCAATTAGTTGTTTATCAAATCCCTTCAAAAAAAGATCTTTGCCTAGCTCAAGTTGTACACCTTTTCCCTCACTTCCATCAAATTTATCGCCATCGACTGTAGCTGAATAATCAAAAATAACTTGATCTCCATTAATAGCTTTTTCATTTTCATTTTTATCTTCGAATTGTTTATTTTGATTTGAAATTTCATTTAACTTTTCTTGAATAATTTTATCGTCAATTTTTATTTTAAAACTTGTTGCTTTAAATTTTTCAAAGTTTTTTAAAGTAACGCTGGGTAAACTATCTATTTGCAGTTCATAGTTTAAATCTTTACCTTCTCCAAACTGCTTTAAGTCAATTTTTGGTTGACCAGCAACTTTCAATTTTTTTTCATCTATTGCCTTAGAAGTAGTTTCTCTTAAAATCTTATCTACTACCTCTCCGTAAATAGATTTACCAAACTGATTTTTAATTACTTCTGGAGGAACTTTTCCAGGTCTGAAACCTTTTAAAACTACTTCTTTTTGAAGTTCTTTAAGTCTTTCATCCATTTTAATCTGTATGTTTTTTTTATCAACTATTACAGATAAAATCGTTCTCAGTCCTTTTTTTGATTTAACTTCTACTTTCATAAAATTTTGGTGGGCAAGAAGAGACTCGAACTCTTAAGCCTTGCGGCACTGGTTTCTAAGACCAGCGCGTATACCAATTCCGCCACTTGCCCAACTAATAATCGTTGATTTATATATCAATTTAATTTTTAGTTAAACGATAAAGTCTAGAGTAAATTATCAAATAAATTAACAATAGGATAAAGAACCAGTACCTGCTTAACTGTGGATCATTGAATAAATACAATCCTGGAATAATGAGGGCTAAATACAAAAGATTTATAAAAATTGAATTTAAATAATTTCCTTTATTTTTTCCATAAATTATTGAGATTTTATAAAAGCTTAGCATGTGTAAATGTTTGTCATCTGGATAAATAGGAGATTTTCTTTGTTTTAATTTTCTAAAAAATGAAAAAAATACTTCAAAAAAAAGATAAAATAAAAGAGTGCAAAAGAAAAATGAAGAAATCTTTGGATTTAAGTTATTAGTGATTATTGTATTTAAGCTTGTCAAGGCTCCGAACAAGTAAGCTCCGCTGTCACCTAGAAAAATTTTTGCATTAGGAAAGTTAAATAACAAAAATGTTAAAAGGACTATTATTTGAGAAATTAATAAAACTACAAACTCTAAATTTCCGTTATTTATATTAATATAAGTTAATATAATATTAATAATAATTAAATTTATTGATAGTAAACCATTAAAACCATCTATTAAATTAGATCCATTTATAACAAATAAAAAACATAATAAAACAAATACAGAAGAGAGAATGTGGCTAGACATTAATGGTATTAAAAATGGTATATCAATATTAAAAATTTTTATTGGTAAAATATAAATGATTAAAAAAAGTATAATCACCATAATAATTAATCTTTTAAAAGGTTTTATATTAATCTTTAAATCATCTAAAAAACCTACGAAAAACATTGAGTAGCTGATCAATATGTAATCGTACAAAATTTTTGAGTATAATAAGTAATAAATTGCAAAAAAAACACTCAAAGAAATAATTGCAGCAACTCCGCCGCTTCGAGTGACAGGAGTATCATGAAAAGCTTGGGGTTTGTAAAAATCTTTATCTAATAAAGCTCCGCTTTTTATTTTATGAGAGTATTTGCTTACAAGTAAAAAAATAAAAAAACTTACTAAAGCAAAAATAGATAAAAAACTCGCTTCTATTGTCTCCGTACTCATTTATTTAACCTTTGTTATTTTTTTTAAATATATAAATTCCAATAAGTATTACAACCAATGATGCTATCACTTTCCAAGTAATTACTTCATTCATTAAAAAATAACCAAAGATAATTCCAAAAATCGGTATTAAATATGCTACTTGAGTTTGAAAAACTAAGCCATTTACTGTTAAAATTCTAAATCTAATCAACCAAGCCAATCCTGTTGCAATTACACCTAAATATAATAGCGAAAGTGTTGAGGCAATAGTTGGGGAGGACTCCCAAGGTGTTTCAATTATTAATGAAAATGGTAAAAGAAAAATTACTGACCATAATGTTGTGGAGGTTGTAACGTTTTCATTTTTTTCATTTTTTAACTTTAAAGTTAATAAGCCTCCTATACAATAAAACGTTGATCCTAAAATAGTTATAAGAGCATATATATAGTTTTCATTATTAATGATAACTTTATCAAAGAATAATAATACTATTCCGCTGAAACCAATTATTACACCTAAAGACTTCATGTAAGATAGCTTTTCATCTTTGGTAAAAAAGTGTGCAAGAATTGAACCACTCAAAGGTGTCGTGCTCATTAGTATTGCAGCTAGATAACTATTAATTTTTGCCGTACCAATTGCAATTAAAACAAAAGGTATGGCTATATTGCAAAGACCTATCATAGCATACCAATTCCAATTTTTACCAAAGGCCTGAATTTTTATTCCACTTACTTTACAAATAATTAACAAAGGTATACTAGCAAAAATTACTCTTACTAAAGCAAGAGTGATTGGGTCATAAGAGTAAGTTGCTATCTTTATATTAAAAAAAGAAGAACCCCAAATAATGGCAAGTAATATTAATAAAGATAAATCAAATGTATTTGCTTCTCTCATTTCAAGTTTCAATTGTATATATGTGATTAATGCATAGCTGCTATATATTTTTAAATATACTCCACAGCAGATCCTTATATATGTTCATCTTCAATTTAAACATAAAAATTACAGACAAAAATGAGTTCAAAAAACATATTAAAATTGATGAAAGACAAACAAGTTGAGTTTGTTGATTTAAGATTTACAGATCCCAAAGGTAAACTTCAACATTTAACAATGGATGCGACTGTTGTAGACGAGGATATGCTCGACAAAGGAGTTTTCTTTGATGGTTCTTCAATTGCAGGTTGGAAAGCTATAAACGAGTCAGATATGATATTAAAACCAGATTTGGATAAACCAATTATTGATCCATTTAATTCTCACACAACTCTTAATATCTTTTGTGATATTTTAGATGCAGTAAAAAAAGATCCCTACGAAAGAGATCCAAGAGGAACAGCAAAAAAAGCTGAGGCATACTTAAAAAAAACAGGTATTGGTGACAAATCTTATTTTGGACCCGAACCAGAGTTCTTTGTTTTTGATGATGTTAGATTTAAAAATGACATGAACGAGACTAGCTTTACAATAGACAGTTCTGAGGGACCTTACAACACTGGCAAAAAATATGAAAACGGTAACATGGGACACAGACCCGGAATTAAAGGAGGCTATTTTCCAGTTCCTCCAGTAGATAGCGCTCAAGACATGAGAGGTGAATATTTAAAAGCTTTGAAAGATATGGGTGTGAAAGTAGAGAAGCATCACCACGAGGTTGCTCCAAGTCAGCATGAGTTGGGTATGTATTTTGGAACATTAACAAATCAAGCCGATAATGTTCAGTTATATAAATATGCTGTCCAGATGGTAACTCATTCATTTGGGAAGACTGCAACTTTTATGCCTAAACCAGTTAAGGGTGATAATGGATCTGGTATGCATTGCCACCAATCAATATGGAAAGGCAGTACTCCACTTTTCATGGGAAAAGAGTATGCAGGACTTTCAAAAGAAGCACTTTATTATATTGGAGGAATTTTAAAACACGCCAGAGCAATTAATGCGTTTGCTAACGCTACGACAAATAGTTACAAAAGATTAATTCCAGGATTTGAGGCACCTGTTATCTTAGCTTACTCAGCTAGAAACAGATCTGCTTCTTGCAGAATTCCAGTTATAATGAATCCAAAAGCAGCAAGAATGGAAATAAGATTTCCAGACGCCGCTGGAAACCCTTACTTAACTTTTGCTTCTATGTTGATGGCGGGTATAGATGGGATAAAAAATAAGATAGATCCAGGTAAACCATTTGATCAAGATTTATATTCTTTATCTGAAGATGAAGTAAAAAAACTTCCAACAGTTTGTGGCTCTTTAAGAGAGGCTATGCAGAACCTTGATAAGGATAGAAAGTTCTTAACTGAAGGCGGTGTTTTTACAGATGATCAAATTGATGCTTATATTGAATTAAAATTTCAGGAAATTTACAATTTTGAGCATACACCTCATCCAATTGAATTTGAGATGTATTATAGCGGTTAAATTTTAAAAGATTCTCCACAACCACATCGCTCAGTTTCGTTTGGATTTTTAAAGACAAATTGAGAAGAAAATTTATCCTCCTTATAATCCATCTCTGTCCCTAACAAATAAATTATAGCTTTAGGATCTATAAAAACTTTAACTCCCTTTTCCTCTATTATCTCTTCATTTGGCTTTATTTCTTTTGCATACTCCATTACGTAAGACATTCCAGCACATCCGCCTGATTTTACACCAACTCTAACACCCACCGCGGATTGTTCAGCTTTAGACATGATAAGTTTTATTCTTTCAGCTGCATTGTCACTAAGTTTAATTACTCGCTCGCTCATAAATTTAATTCAAGTTTTGCTGCTTCAGACATTTTTTCTTTTGTCCATGGAGGATCCCAAACTAACTTTAAATCAACATCATTAATTCCCTCAATTTTCAATATATTCTCTTTAACTGAGTTTGGCAAACTTTCAGCTACAGGACAATTCGGTGAAGTTAATGTCATTTCAATAATCGCTTTATTTTCTTCATTAACTTCGATTTTATATATTAAACCCAATTCATATATATTGACTGGAATTTCTGGATCGTAAATTTTTTTGATTTCAGTTATAATTTTTTCTTTCAATTCACTCATTATTTTTAAACCTTTTTTTCTAACGCCGATAGAAGTGTGTGCCAAGCCATAGTAGCACACTTAATTCTCATTGGAAATTCCTGAACTCCTGATAGAGAGGATATGGTAGTTATTTGATCTTCTGATAAGCTGTTTAAAGTGATTTTTGATTTATTTTTTAACATTTTTAAAAAGTCGTCAGTTACTTTTTTTGAAAATTGTAAATCTCTACCTTTTAAAGTATCTGTAAGAATTGAGGCTGATGCCAAAGATATAGCACATCCTTCACCTTCAAAACTTAGACCTGAAATATTTTTATTTTTGTCTAATCTTAAATAAATATGAACTTTATCTCCACAAAGAGGATTATGTGCTTTGGCATCATGATTATATCCTTCACATTTACCTTTGTTCCTAGGATTCTTTGCGTGATCTAAAATAATTTCTTGATATAATTCTTTTAATTCCATTTAAATCTGAAATACTTTCTTACATTTTTTAATTGACTCGCTTAGAACATCAATATCCTCTTTGCTGTTATAAACTCCAATTGAAGCTCTTGCAGAGGCAGGAATGCCTAATTTATCATGTAAAATTTGACAACAATGGTGGCCAGCTCGAATTGCAACACCATCATCATCTAAAATTGTAGCTATGTCATGAGGATGAATTCCATTTATTGTAAAAGAGATTATAGATGCTCTATTTTTAGGATTGCCAATAATTTTAACAGAATTGTCTTTTCTTAATTTTTCTAAACCATACTCAAGAATTTGACTTTCATGGTTCTCAATGTTTTTTATTCCAAAATCTTGAATAAACTTTATTGATTTAGCAAAAGCTACTACCTCTGCGGTTTGCATTGTTCCAGCTTCAAATTTATTAGGCGAGTCGGCGTAAGTAATCTCATCCTTTTTTACATCATTAATCATTCCACCGCCTCCTTGATAAGGAGGCAATTCATCTACCCATTTTTTTTTAGCATATAAAATACCTAATCCGTTTGGGCCATACATTTTATGACAAGAAATAGCATAAAAATCGCAACCTAAATCTCGTACGTCTAGAACTGAGTGAGGGGCGCCCTGAGTCCCGTCAATTAAAACTGGAATATTTTTTGATTTTGCTAAATCTACAACCTTTTTTATAGGCATAATAGCACCTGTCACATTTGAAATATGAGTAAAAGAAATCATCTTAGTTTTTTCAGTAATATTTTTTTTAAACTCATCGATATCTATTTCTCCGTTTTTATTAACAGATGCAAATTTAATTACTGCTCCTTTTTTTTTTCTTAAATAATGCCAAGGCACATAATTTGAATGATGTTCTAATTCAGTCACAATAATTTCATCACCTTTTTTAATAAATTTTTCTCCGTAAGTGTTGGCAACTAAATTAATTGCCTCCGTAGCTCCTTTTGTAAAAATTATTTCTTCTCTATATTGAGCGCTAATATAAGATTTTACTATATCTCTAGTTTCCTCAAATTTGTTTGTGGCTTTAACTGCTAAGGTATGTACGCTTCTTCCTACGTTCGAAAATTCAGTTTCGTAAAATCTAGACATCTCATCTATTACTGCTTTTGGTTTTTGTGAAGAATTAGCACTATCCAAGTAAATTAAAGGTTTGCCTTTGATTTTTTGTTTAAAAATTGGAAATTTTGATTTTATATTATCGAATTTCATCAATCTGCACCGCTATGCTTTTTTCTAAAAAAGGTTTAATTTTATCTTCAGGTATGTTTTCAAAAATTTCACTAAGAAAACCCTTGATCAAAAGTTTTTTTGCTTCTTTCAATTCAATTCCTCTAGTCATTAAATAGTGTATGGCTTCTTCGTCTATGCTACCAGAAGAAGACCCATGAGAACATTTAACATCATCAGCATAAATTTCTAACTCTGGCTTAGCATCGAATTCAGCTTGGTCATTTAAAATTATAGCTTTGCTTAGTTGATATGCATCTGTTTTTTGAGCAATATCTTTAACAAATATTTTTCCTTGATAAACTCCCTTACTATCACTATCTAAAACGTTTTTAATTTTTTGATAACTTTTGCAATTTGGTGCCAAATGATTAATTTGAGTTTTGATTTCCTGATGTTCTTCTCTGCTTAAATTTAATCCAGATAAAATATGACAACTACTTTTTTCTTTTTCCAGGTTCATATCAATTTCAATTTTATTAAATTTAAGTCCTGAACTTAATATGAAATTTTGATAGCTCGAGTTAAAATCTTGTGTTCCAGAAATATTCTTATAAAAATAACCGTTACATTTTGTTTTTTGTAAAATAACATTTTTTAACACTGCACCTTTATCAATATTAATTTTTTCAAAGGTGTTTTTAATAAATTTACTTTTTTTACTAATATTATACTCGATTAAGATTAGTTCGGAGTTTTGTCCTACTTTTATCATATTTGAGTTATTAATAATCTTGTTATTTAAGTTTGCGGTAAAATAATTATAAATTACTATTGGTTTTTTACATTTGTAGTTTTGTTGAACTTCTAAATTAAACCCGCCAATAGATAAAGCTTTATTAAGATAATCAAGATTATTTTTTGACCGATGGTGAAAGCCCTCAAGTGATTTTAAAGTTTCAATTTTTACTTTTCCTTTTTCCTCAAAATGAAAATCACTAGATTTCAATGATCCATTTACAAGAATAACTTTATTATGATCAAAGTCATGGATTGAATCAATTTTTTCCTGAAATTTATAATCATCGTTATTTGTGATATTCTTGAAATTTTTAGTAATTATATAGTTTAGATCAGAAAATTTCCAATTTTCATTTTTTTTATTTGGAAGACCTTCTTTTAAAAATAATTCAAAGTTTTTTTTTCTATCTGCAGCCTCTTTATCATTCAAGGAATTAAATCTTTTAAAATCTATGTTGAATAATTGTTCCATTATTTCAAATTTTCGTAACCTGTTTTCTCTAGTTCTTGGCCTAATTCGGCACATCCTGTTTTAATAATTTTACCTTTTGACAACACATGAATAAAATCTGGTTTAATATAATCGAGTAGTCTTTGATAGTGTGTAATAATTAGAAATGCATTGTTTTTATTTTTGTGAGAGTTTACCCCATCAGCGACAATTCTTAATGCATCTATATCTAAGCCCGAGTCTGTTTCATCTAAGATGGATAATTTTGGCTCTAAGAGTTTCATTTGAAGTATTTCGTTTTTCTTTTTCTCCCCTCCTGAAAAACCAACATTCAATTGCCTAGATAAAAATTTTTCGTCAATGTTCAATTCAGAGGCTTTTTCTTTTATTAATTTTAAAAGATTTAATGTATCTAATTCTTTTTCGCCTTTAGCCTTTCTAATCGAATTTAATGAAGTTTTGAGAAAATTAGTTGTATTAACACCCGGTATTTCTAAGGGATATTGAAAAGCTAAAAAGATTCCTTTTTGAGCACGCTCTTCAATAGGAATTTCCTGTAAGTTTTTGCCCTCATATTTTAAACTGCCGCTTACATCGTATCCACTTTTACCAGATAAAATATTTGCTAAAGTACTTTTTCCTGATCCGTTTGGCCCCATGATAGCATGAACCTCTCCAGATTTAATTTCTAAATTTAATCCATTTAAAATTGACTTATCATTTACCGAAGCTTTAAGATTTTGTAATTGTAGCATTATCCTACGCTGCCTTCTAAACTAATAGAAACTAGTTTTTGTGCCTCAACTGCAAATTCCATAGGAAGTTGCTGCAATACTTCTTTACAGAAACCATTTACGATAAGACTTACTGCTTCTTCTTGGTTTAGCCCTCTTTGATTGCAATAAAATAATTGGTCCTCGTTGATTTTAGATGTCGTCGCTTCATGTTCGATTGTTGAAGAGGAGTTTTTATTTCTTATATATGGAACGGTATGTGCTCCGCATTTATTTCCCATTAAAAGTGAGTCACATTGAGTATAATTTCTGGAATTTTTAGCCTTTGCTCCAATATCTACAAGACCTCTATAAGTATTATCAGCTTGTCCAGCAGAAATTCCCTTGGAAATGATTTTACTCTTTGTATTTTTGCCTAAATGGATCATTTTAGTTCCAGTGTCTGCTTTCTGATGATTATTAGTTATAGCGATTGAGTAAAATTCACCTACAGAGTTATCTCCCTGCAAAATGCAACTCGGGTATTTCCAAGTTATCGCGGAGCCAGTCTCTACTTGCGTCCATGAAATTTTTGAATTTCTACCTCTACATGCTCCTCTCTTAGTTACAAAATTATAAATTCCACCTACTCCATCTTTGTCTCCAGGATACCAATTTTGAACTGTTGAATATTTAATTTCTGCATCATCTAACGCTACCAATTCTACGTTAGCCGCATGAAGTTGATTCTCATCTCTCATAGGAGCAGTGCAACCCTCCAAGTAGCTTACATAACTGCCTCTATCTGCGATTATAAGA
This sequence comes from uncultured Pelagibacteraceae bacterium, assembly GCA_902573985.1. GTDB lineage: Bacteria > Pseudomonadota > Alphaproteobacteria > Pelagibacterales > Pelagibacteraceae > Pelagilacustribacter. The sequence continues at coordinate 11,027 of CACGLS010000009.1, read as the reverse complement.
GTTCTCTCAAATTGACCCGTTTCAGAGGCATTAATTCTAAAATAAGTCGAAAGCTCCATTGGACATCTCGTATTTGGAGGAATATAAACAAAAGATCCATCAGTAAATACAGCAGAATTTAGTGTTGCAAAATAATGATCACTGATGGGTATCACTGAGCCTAAATATTTTTTTACTAAATTTGGATGTTTTTGTATAGCTTCAGATATTGGGCAAAAAATTATTCCTTTTTTATCGAGTTCACCTTTAAAAGTTGTTGCAACAGAAACAGAGTCAAAGACAGCATCAACGGCGACACCGCTTAATCTTTTTTGCTCATTTAGTGGGATCCCGAGTTTATTGTAAGTTTCAATTAATTTAGGGTCAACTTCATCTAGACTTTTTGGTTTTTCCTTCATGCTTTTAGGTGCAGAGTAGTAATATAAGTTTTGATAATCAATTTTTGGAAACTTGGGTTTTTGCCAGTTTGGTTCTTTCAAAACTTTAAGCCTATTAAAAGCTTTTAATCTCCAATCTAGCATCCATTTAGGTTCTTTTTTTATTTTTGAAATAAATTTAATTGTTTGTTCAGATAAACCTTTGGGTGCTTTAAAATTTTCTATCTGAGTTGTAAAACCGTATTTATATTCTTGATTTTTTAATTCCTCACTTTTCATAAAATTAATTATTTCTTGTCAAATCCTGTAGTTTTACCTTTTCAAAAAATCCATTGATATGTTGGTCTAATTTATCCCATAAATTATGTGTGATACATTTAGATGATTTATTGTTACATCCGCGTTTTGAGTTTTTTTTACAATTAAGTGTTCTCACTTCTTCATCTACCGCATGAATAATGTTTGATAATTTTATTTCAGATGCTGACTTTTCTAAAACATAACCTCCATTTGCACCTCTCGAACTTTTTACTAGTTTATTATTTTTTAGTTTAATAAAAATTTGTTCTAGATAAGCTAGAGAAATATTTTGTCTAATAGATATTTCTGTTAAACTAGTTGGACCTTTGCTCTCATTGGAGGCTAAGTCGGCCATAGCCATAACAGCATATCTACCTTTGTTAGTTAATTTCATAATTAAACGTTGTATTATAATAGTTTTAGATGAATTCCTACTATTTTAGTCAGGATTAAAAAAAAATATTTGTCGCATAAAAACATGCTATAACTCATTACTTTTTTTTTTAATAGTAATCATTATCAATTATGAAACCAAAAAGTTTAGAAATTTTCATTCCCGGGCCTGCTGGTAGACTTGAAGCAAAATATTATAAAAATCCAAAATTTGGTTCTCCAGTTGCGATTGTTCTTCATCCTCACCCTCAATACGGAGGAACAATGAATAATAAAATAGTACAACTCATGTATAATATATTTCTAGAAAATGGATTTTCAGTTATAAAAGTAAATTTTAGAGGTGTGGGTAAAAGTGATGGGATATTTGATAACGGACAAGGTGAATTGTCTGATGCTGCAGCAGCTCTTGATTGGATAGAAAGACAAAATTTAGATTACAGTCAATGCTGGGTATCAGGATTTTCTTTTGGATCATTAATCTGTATGCAACTAATTATGAGACGGCCAGAGGTAAATAATTTTATAGCTGTGTCACCTCAACCCAATGTTTACGATTTTTCTTTTCTAGCACCATGTCCAACATCAGGACAAGTTATTTATAGTGAAAATGATGAGCTGGTTACAAAAGAAAGCATAAATGAATTAGATAATAGAATTAAAAGCCAAAAAGGCGTAGAGGTACTTTTTTCGAAAATAAAAAATTCAAATCACTTTTTTAAAAATAAAGAAAAAGAACTAAGGACTGAAATAGAAAAGTATCTCAAAGAAAAAACTGCTTTGATTTAATTCTCAATTATCTCACCTCCGATACATGGTTTTATACAGTTTGTTGTGCTTGGAAAAGAAATAGGAAGTTTTTTGTAAGTTCTTATAGCTAAAAATGCAAAAGCCTGGGACTCGATAAAATCTCCATCGACTCCGTATTCGTCTATTAAATCAATTTTAATATTTCGTTGTAAATTTTTTTTTATTTTCTGAATTAAAGTCATATTTTTTCTCCCTCCACCACAGACAATTATTTCTCTAAAATCATTATCTTTTTTTATAGATAATATAGAGTCTGCAATAATCGATGCTGAAAATTCTGTAATCGTTGCCGCTCCATCTTCTAAAGACAGACCTCTTGCAAAAGAGATGTCAAAATCGCTTGTGTCAAAAGATTTTTTCTCTTTATTGATTCTGTTTGCGTATAGTTCTTGTGCTTGTTCAAGTATTATTTCATTTATTCTTCCAACAGCAGCTAGTTTGCCATTATAATCAATTTTTTTATTAGAGTTATTTCTCACCCAAGAGTCTATGAGACAATTTCCTGGTCCTAAGTCTTTACTCAACAATTTTAAAGGGTCAGTAGACTCTTTTACTAACGTTATATTCGATATTCCGCCGATATTTAAAATACAAACTGGCAATTCTATTTTTTTTTGGAAAGTAATTAATTGATGAAAAAGAGGAGTTAAAGGCGCTCCTTCCCCACCATTTATTATATCATTTTTCCTAAAATTAAAAATTATTTTTTTCTGAGTCAACTGGTTCAATAATTTTCCATCACCCAATTGAAAAGAAATTTTTTCTTTGGGGTTATGAAATATCGTTTGGCCGTGAAATCCTACCAAAATATCATTATTTTTTGCCTCTAGTTCTTTTATAATTTTCGCATGAAAAAAAGTAATTTCTCTTTCCATTTCTGAAATTTCTTTTGAAAATTTTTTTATATCTTTTGAGTTTAAAATATTTTCTTTGAGCGAGTGAATTCCTCGAAATATATAAGAATCATATTCAAAGTATTTATCTATTATTTTCTCAAAATGATCAATTCCGTTAGATTTAATTACTGAAGCATCAACACCGTCACCAGATGTTCCACTCATAAGGCCCAAAGAAGTATATTGATGATGCATATTTTTATTTATTTATAAGTATTTTGGTATAATAGTAGTTTAAATAAATTGTTTTATGAAAAATAATTTTTTTACAGAAATGAAATCTCGTGGATATCTTCATCAATGTACAGATAATAGCAAACTTAATGAGATAATTAACAAAAAATCTATAGTTGGGTACATTGGATTTGATTGTACTGCAAATAGTCTTCATGTTGGGAGTTTATTGCAGATAATGATTTTAAGATTAATGCAAAAACATGGTCATCGCCCAATAGTATTGTTAGGTGGTGGTACAACATTAATAGGTGACCCATCAGGAAAAGACTCGACAAGAAAAATTCTAGAGCAAAAAATAATAAAAAAAAATATTAAAAATATTAAAAAAATTTTAAATAAGATGCTTAATAATTCTGATAAAAAGATCAAACCTATATTTGTAGATAATGCTCAATGGCTCACAAAATTGAATTATATTAAATTCCTTCGAGAAATAGGTAGCCATTTCACAATTAATAAGATGCTTACATTTGATAGCGTAAAATTGAGATTAGAAAGAGAACAGTCTCTAAGTTACATGGAATTTAATTACATGATTTTACAAGCATATGATTTTTATCAATTATTCAAAAAGCATAATTGTATTTTACAAATTGGTGGTTCAGATCAGTGGGGAAATATAATTAATGGAGTTGAACTTATAAGAAGAGTATTACATGCAGAAGCTTTTGGTTTAACATCTCCTTTAATAACTTTAGCTTCTGGAGCAAAAATGGGGAAAACTGAAAAAGGAGCAGTTTGGTTAAATAAAAAATTTGTATCGCCTTACAGCTATTGGCAGTTCTGGAGAAATACAGATGATAAAGATGTCAAAAGATTTTTAAAATTTTTTACTGAAATTGAAGAAAATGAAATCGACATGCTTTGTAATAGTGAAAAGAATATAAATAAACTTAAAATAATTTTGGCTAATGAGGCAACAAAAATTTTGCACGGTGCGAAAGCCTCTAAAATAGCAGAGATAACTGCTAAAGAAACTTTTGAAAGAAAGGGTGTTGGCTTTGATCTTCCAGAAATTAAGATTAAAATGATTCAATTGAATGAAGGAATAAAAATTACAGATTTTTTATCAATTAATAAAATAGTATTTTCAAAAAGTGAAGCTAGAAGAATTATAGCTAACAAAGGTTTGAAAATTAATGATACTTTGATTAATGACGAAAAAAAAATTCTTCAAGAAAATGACTTTAACAATAGAATGTTAAAATTATCAATTGGTAAAAAAAAGCATTATACTGTCAAAATTATTTAGCTTTTTTTCTTTTATCGATAATTTTTTGAATGAACCTTGGTGTAATGGTTTTAATGGGATTTATTGTTGTTTTAATTTTTCCTGTAGGGCCTTTCATTCTAAAACTAATTCCGAAAAGTCCTTCACCAGTCTCTTTTGGTATAACGATGTCACCAATAACTGGAATTTTTGAAATCATCTTATTAATTGTTTTTGCTGGAACCAATGTCCCTTTTAGACTGGTTATTTGGTTGTCTTGATATCCCTCCATTAATACCGACATACTCGGCCCTAAAGCAAGAATTTCGTGAAGTTTTAAAAAATTTTCATTTTTTTCCATTTTAATTTCTAAAGTTTCAAAAGATATTCCATCCCCACTTGCTAAATCTGCAAGTCCTCTAAGATCTGCTAAAGATAATAATTTTACCATACCAGGGGCGTTTACTACTTTAAAATCTTCTATTTTTAATTTTGAATTTGTGGAATTATTATCAATTATTGAGGAGAATAATAATTTACCTCCAATTAAACCTTTAAAGAAACTATATTCGGTCAAAAAAGGCTGTGGTAGATCAGAATACAATTCTAAGTATTTTTTTTGGTTCTGTTGATTTTCTTTTACAGTTATCTCTAAAAAATTATTTTCGCCAAAATCTCCTTTAGAGGATATTTTTATAAATTTTCCATTCTCAATTTTTCCAATTAATTTAAAATCTGATAATCTTTTCGACAATGGGACTATTACATTTTTAAAATCAATTTCTATTTCTTTGTTTATTTTAAAAGAATTAATCTTATCTGACTTTTGATGAATAATTTTCGGCAAACTCGTTGCGTCAAAGTTTGTACCAGAAATTTTTATTTGTTTATCATAAAAAATTTTAAAATCATTATTTTTTTCTTTTTCTTTAAAAGTTTTTACTGAGATTTTTTTTAAAGATGAAAATTTACCTTTTTTAAAATAAAGTCCACTAACATTAATCAAATTATCACTTTCTTTATAATCTATCTTATCAAAATAAATGTTTTCATCTTTTTTGTTAAGATTGATTAAAAAATTAGCAATAGTATTTTGGGGTTTTTTGTAATTAATTATATCTAGATCAACTTTCTTATCATAATCTATATCAAGTTTTAAATTTGTTTGATTTTTTCCTGAAATATTCTCCAAGAAAAAATTAAGAAACTTTCCCTCATTTAAAGAGTATTTACCTGATAAGTTTGTTATGTTTTGTTTTGTATCAATATTCAATTTAATATCTGTATTAATCATTAATAAGGTTTTTAAATTTTGACCAGATATTATTTCATGCTCTTGATTTAAAGCTAATAATGCTTTCGATATCTTGCCTGAGCTTTTAATACTATATTTTTGTATTTTATAAGTTTTATCTAAATTGAGAATAATAGTATTATTTAAATTTGCATCTAAATCACTTACGGATTTAATAAATTTATTTTGCTCTAAAACTTTTGAGTAATTAAATTTTTTATTATATTTTAATTGTGTTTCAAAATTTGATTGTAAGTAAATATTTTCACTAAATTTTAAATTTATATCACCATCAAATATATTGAATAAATCGGTTTTACCAAAAAATTTCTTAATTAAAACATCAGTTTTATCTATGAAAAAGGAAAAGTTTGTATCAAACAATGATAGGTTTTTGTTAACCTCCGTTTGCATTCTACTAACAGATCCGCGCGCAATAAAATTATCTAAATAATTGTTATTATTTAAATAAAATTCAATTTCTCCAATTAATTTGCCTTTTTTAACCCTATTAATCAAAAAACTTCTGAAATTCGAAGGTTTAAGTTTTAATGAAATTTTTTTGAGTTGATCCGCATCAATTTCATCTAAAATTAAAACTATTTTATCTATTTTAGGCTCTGTTTTGATAATTGATAAAAAATCAATGTAAGTTTTAAAGTTTTTGACTGGTATATTTTCATCTCTAAAATTAATTAAAGGATTTTCTGTATTTAAAAAAAGTTTTAATTTTTTTAAATCAATTTTAAATCTGACTGAGGAAAGTTCTATATCAATCATGTTGTAATTTTTGTTTATTTTATCTGAAATAAGATTATTAAATCTTTTGGTATCAATACCAAAAGTAGACAATAGAGTAATCATTGAAATTATTGAAACAAAAATAAGTAGAAATATCGTAAATATAAATTTTCTCATTATTTACTTTTTATACCCTCCTCAATAAATTGATCTATATTCCCATCTAGAACACTTGATGGATTTGTATTTTCTGTTTTATTTCTTAAATCTTTTACTAATTGATAAGGTTGTAGAACATAAGATCTTATTTGATGACCCCAACCAATATCTGTTTTTGTATCAAGCTCTTTTTGGTTTGCCTGCTCTCTTTTTTGTATTTCATGCTCATAAAGTCTTGCTCTTAACATTTTAAAACAGGTTTCTTTATTTTTGTGTTGCGATCTTTCATTTTGGCATTGCACTACTATTTTTGTAGGTAAATGAGTGATCCTTACTGCACTATCAGTAGTATTTACATGCTGGCCACCTGCACCACTTGATCTATAGGTATCTATTCTTAAATCTTTATCCTCTATTTTAATATCGATATTATCTTCAACAGCAGGGTAAACCCATACACTGGCAAAACTAGTATGTCTTCGTGCGCCACTGTCAAAAGGAGAAATTCTTACTAACCTATGCACACCTGACTCGGCTTTCATTAACCCGTATAAATAATTTCCATCAACTTTGATTGTAGATGATTTAATGCCGGCCTCATCACCTTTGTGCTCACTAATAATTTCGTATTTAAAATTTTTTTTATCGAACCACTTCATGTACATTCGTCTTAACATATCAGCCCAATCTTGGCTTTCTGTTCCGCCTGCACCAGCATGAATTTCGAGGTATATATTTAGTTCATCATTTTCTCCTGATAAAAAACAGATTATTTCAGTTTTTTTTAAATCAATTGAGATAGTCTCCATTTTATTGATACATTCTTGAATAATTTCATCGTTTTTTTCTTGTGAAGCAAGTTTATATAGCTCTTTAAGATTAGTAATTTCGGAAGAAGTAGAATTGAAAGAGTTAAGTATATCTTCAAAAATTTTTTTTTGCTTGACTGTTTTTTTGACTAGATTTTTATCTTTCCAGAAATTTTCTTTTTGTAAAGTATTTTCGATATCTTTAAGCTTTGAGCTAATTTTATTTTTATCAAAGATACCCCCTTATGTTAGAGAGAGTTTTTTCCACTTTTATTAGTTTTGTCTCAAAATTTTGCATTAATAAAATTGTCTAAATTTAACAAGGTTATCACGATCATTTACTAAAATTAAATCATTATTATTTATGTTGTTAATATCTCCAATTTTTAATGCTTCGATAATAGTATTTTTGTCATTTGATGAGGGTTTTAAACCTGTGTCATAATTTAAAGACGTAAGATAAACGTTTTTTGGAATTCTAAAATCATCAAAGTCTTCTTTAAATAGAGAATTTTCGACAAAGCTCTTAAATATTGGAAGAGCAGCTTTTGAGCCAGTTTCAAATTTTCCCAAAGTTTTAGGGCTATCGTATCCGAGATAAACTCCAATTACCAAATTAGATGAAAAACCAATAAACCAAGCATCATAATTATCATTTGTGGTACCAGTTTTTCCGGCTAGAGGAACATTGAGAGATCTTAATTTTTTCGCTGTACCTCTTTGAACTGCACCTTTTAAAATTGAGACCATTTGATAGGCAGTTTCTTCACTGATTATCTGTTTTTCAGTACTCTTTATAGTTGGAAAATCTGAAGCCTCATTTTGAAAATTACCACATCCTGAACACTCTCTGTTTAAAGCTTTAAAAATTGTTTTTCCTCTTCTGTCCTGTATTCTTGAAATTAACTTTGGCTCAACTTTCTTACCTCCGTTAGCAAATGTAGCATATGCGGATGTGAGATTTAACAAAGTGGTTTCATAAGAGCCAAGAGAAACTGAAAGCAACTCTGGAATTTCATCGTAAATATTTAAATTTTTTGATAGATTTAGAATTTTATCTAAGCCTAAAATTTTCGCAATTCTGATAGTCATTAAGTTTCTTGAATACTCTATACCTTTCCTCAATGTAGTAGGGCCATAAAATTTCTTTCCATAGTTCTCTGGTTTCCAATTTTTCAACCCAACACCCTGTCTTTCAACAAATGGTGCGTCTAAAATAATTGAGTTGGGTGAAAAACCATTTTCTAGTGCTGCAGCATAAACGATTGGTTTAAAAGCTGATCCTGGTTGTCTTTTTGCCTGAGTAGCTCTATTAAATTCACTTGATTTAAAATTAAATCCTCCTACTAAAGCTTTTACATCACCATTAAAAGGATCAAGAGCTACAATTGCTCCATTCACTTTAGGATACTGTTTAAGTTTCCAGATTTTATTTTCTTTCTTTACAAAAATTATGTCACCAATTTTAAATTTATCCTCAGCCGTTTTTCCTTTTGGCAAAGACCACTTAAAATTTTCAAATGCTAAAAAATCTTTTATTCTTTTTTTTTTATCAATTGATGAAAATATAATTTTATTTTTCTCTAAACCTATAATTTCTACTATTTCCCAATTCAAAGTGGGATCTAGTTTAAATTTTTTAATTTTTTTCTCCCAATTTTTAATATTATATTTGTTAGTAATAGGACCTCTCCACCCTTGTCTTTTATCATATTCCTCTATGCCTTTTCTTAATGATTTAATTGCTTGAATTTGATAATCTATATTAAGAGGCGTTTTAATACTTAAACCTTGTGAATATAACTTTTCAAATCCATAATTTTCTTTTACAGATCGTCTTACCTCTTCAGTATAAGAGTTTGCTTCATTTACTATTTCTATTTTTCTTTTTTTTAATTCTATTTCTGAGTTTACAAATTTATTTAACTCTTTTTTCGTAATAAAATTATTTTCCTCTAAATTTTTCAAAACTAAATTTCTTCTAAATTTTGCTATTTTTGGGTATTTTTTTGGATTATACTTACTTGGTGCTTTAGGCAATGCAGCCAACATAGCTGCATCTGAATAATTTAGCTGTTTAATCGATTTATCAAAATATTCTAAACTTGCAGCTGCAATTCCGTATGTGCCCTCACCTAAATAGATTTGATTAAGATAAAGCTCTAATATCCTTTCTTTTGAATATGCTCGCTCAATACGAAAAGCTAATATCGCCTCTTTAACCTTTCTTTTTATTGAAACTTCGTTAGTTAAAAGAAAATTTTTTGCAACTTGCTGTGTAATTGTTGAGGCCCCTTCTAATCTTTTATTCTGAGAAATATTCTTAATATTATTAATCACGGCTCTTAAAATCCCCTTAGCGTCTACCCCTGGATGATTAAAAAAATTTTTATCTTCTGCTGATAAAAATGAATTAATTACAATGTTTGGAATATTTTCGTAAGGAACAAATAATCTTTTTTGCAAAGCATATTCTGCTATTAATTTGCCGTCTTCAGAATAAACTCTGCTTGATATTGGCGGCTGGTAATTAGAAAGCTTTTTGTAATCAGGTAGTCCTATAGAAAAATACCACAGAGTTGAAAATATAAAAAAAACAACAACTAATAATGAAATTATTATCGCTTTTAAAGAAAAATTCAAAAATTTTAACATATAACCTTTATATCAATAAAAACTTTGACTTTCTTTAGGCATTATAATCGAAATAAGTGTATTTATTAAAAAAAATTGTATAATGTAGATAAAATGAAAAAATTAATTCTTACAAATTTCAAAAAAATCAGAGGAATTCAACTTAAATGGAAAAAAATTTATACATTGATGCATCGCATCCTAACGAAACACGTATTGTTCTTAAGTCAAATCATTCAATCGAAGAATATGAATTTGAAGATAAAAACAATTTAAACTTTAAAAATAACATATACTTGGGGACTATAAGTAGAGTTGAGCCATCTTTACAAGCTGCTTTTGTAAATTTTGGAAGAGAGAGGCATGGTTTTTTGGCTTTTAACGATATTCAATCAGATTATTATCAAATACCCTCGGAAGACAAAGAAAAAATCAAAGTTGTAGAAGAGGAAATTAGAGAAAGTTTAAAAAATAAAAATATAGAAAATCCTCAGGATCACGTAGGTCAAGTTTCTAGTTCTATTTCCAATGGAGCTAACACAAAAGAAGAAATTGAAAATACAAAAAATCCTGAAGAAAAAGAAAAAGATTATAGAGAGGAGATAAAAACTTCTTATGGAATTAAAAGATACAAAATTCAGGAAGTAATAAAACCTGGGCAAGTAGTTTTAATACAGGTTATTAAGGAAGAGAGAGGCCAAAAAGGTGCTGCTCTTACAACTTTTATTTCTTTAGCAGGAAAATTTATAGTTTTAATGCCTAATACTCCAAAAGGCGGAGGTATTTCTAGAAAAATTTTCAGTTCTTCAGACCGTCAAAAAATAAGATCTATTTTAAATGAGATTAAAATTCCAAAAAGTATGGGTGTTATTGTAAGAACTGCAGGCTCAAATAAAACTAAAAATGATATTGAAAAAGATTTTAAAAATACATTAAAAACTTGGGAAGAGATAAGAGATAAGGCTTTGGTTTCAAATGCACCCTCTCTTGTCTATGAAGAAGGAGACATCATTAAAAGAACATTGAGAGATACTTATGATAATGACACAAAGTATATTTATATAGAAGGTAACGAGGGTTATCAAAGAGCTAAAAAGTTTATGAAAGAGTTAATGCCCAAAAATTTGAAGAATATTAAAAAATATCGTGGGAAAATACCCTTATTTA
>CACGLS010000008.1 GCA_902573985.1 uncultured Pelagibacteraceae bacterium | reverse complement strand
GAAAAATGTCTTTCAGAGTTAAAAAAATTAAAATCAATGAGTCCCATGTCAGCTGAGGCTACAGTTGTAAGAAATTATTTAGACTGGATGACAGAATTACCATGGTCAAATAAATCTAAAATTAATACCGATCTAAACAATGCACAAAAAATTTTAGACGAAGATCATTATGGATTAGAAAAAGTAAAAGAGAGAATTATAGAATTTTTAGCTGTTCAAAAAAGAATACAAAAAATGAAAGGCCCAATACTCTGTTTAGTCGGACCACCAGGAGTTGGTAAAACTTCTCTTGGAAAATCTATTGCTAAAGCAACTAATAGAAAGTTTATAAGAATATCTCTTGGAGGTATTAGAGATGAGGCGGAAATTAGGGGTCATAGAAGAACTTATATTGGCTCTCTACCCGGTAAAATAATTCAAATGATGAAAAAGGCTGGAACAAAAAATCCTCTTTTTTTACTCGATGAAATTGACAAAGTAGGAAACGACTATAGAGGTGACCCATCCTCTGCTCTTTTAGAGGCACTAGACCCAGAACAGAATAAAGAATTTAATGATCATTATTTGGAAGTTGATTATGATCTTTCTGATGTAATGTTTGTTACAACTGCAAATACTTTAAATATTCTGCCTCCTCTTCTCGACAGAATGGAAGTAATTAGATTGTCGGGATACACCGAGGATGAAAAAGTAAATATATCTCAAAAATTTTTAATTCCTAACCAAAGCAAGAATAATGGTTTAAAAAAAGAGGAATGGAATTTAGATGAGAGTATTATTAGGAAGATAATTAGAAATTATACTAGAGAGTCAGGAGTGAGAAATTTAGAACGAGAAATATCCAAAATAGCTAGAAAATTAGTTAAAAAAATTGATAGTAAAGAAAAAGTTGATAATCCAATTTCAGAAAATGTTTTAAAAAATTTGTTAGGTGTACAAAAATTTAATTATGGAGAAATAGAGGAAGAAAATAGAATAGGAGTGGTAACAGGTTTAGCTTGGACAGAGGTTGGTGGTGAAATACTTAAGATCGAGTCAGTTGTAATGCCAGGAAAAGGAAAGATGCAAATTACTGGAAAATTAGGCGATGTTATGCAAGAGTCTGTTAAAGCAGCGAAATCTTACATACGTTCCAAAAGTTTAGATTATGGGGTTATACCACCCATGTTTGACAAAAAAGATTTTCATATTCATGTTCCAGAGGGGGCAACTCCTAAAGACGGACCATCTGCTGGTATAGGAATGGTAACTTCTATTATATCCGCACTAACTGAAATTCCTGTTAATAAAAATGTAGCGATGACAGGAGAAATTACTCTAAGAGGTCTCGTTTTGCCAATAGGAGGTCTTAAAGAAAAATTGTTAGCAGCACATAGAGCAGGTATAAAAAAAGTTCTTATTCCTTTAGAAAATAAAAAAGATTTAGTAGAGGTTCCAAAAACAATTTTGGATAATATGGAAGTAATTCCGGTTAAAAATGTGGATGAAGTTCTTGAAGTTGCGCTGACCAAAAAGTTAAAAAGAGTGGAGTGGGTAGAAGTTGATCAAATGTCTAAAAAAGATAAGACAAAAGAGGAACTAAGCACACACTAACTCTTAGTCAAGCCAGTCTTTGTACTTACTTTGATTTTTAGATATATAGTAAGGCAAGTGATTTAAATCAACTTTTTTTAGTATTGATTTACCCGACCACTTATAACCTTTTTGATCAACTGTGTGATCGTACATAACTCTTTTTTCAGAAATTAATTTCTTAAGATCATCTATTTTTAATCCGCTTTCTTCGAATTCATAGTGATGTGCAAAATTAAGTAGTTTTTTTTCTAAATCCTCTGGGGTTCTTAGACATGTGAAATGCCAACCTCCGTTAGTAATATGAACTAAGTTTGAATATTTTTTTTTTGAAAATAATATATCTAAACGCCATTTAGGATATTTTTTGCCTTTTATATTTCTTAACCATTGAGGAGATAAAAAGTTCTTAAACCTAGTTCCTTTCGTTCCTTGCCAAGTATATTCGCTGTAATAGAGGTTAAGCTTATAGTAAAACATTTTCTGCTCAAAGATTAAAATATTATTTTTTAAATCGTGAAAATTTACTTTCCCCAGATCAGGTATTTCATCTAAATCGCTTATTAAAATTAAATCATTATTTCTTGCATCGGACAATCCTCTCTTGAGATTTTCTCTTTGAAAATAATCTCTAGCCATACCATTTAAAATTAATTTTTCTCCTCTTTTCTCCTCTGAGTCTGTCTCACTTATCTCTAAGATATTATCAGGTTGTTTATCTACTACTAAATAAATTATTTTATCTTTAAATTGTTGGAATTTATTTATATCAAAATTTAAATCTTTTTTTTTTCCATTATGAGTGTAAGTCGCCTCTGTTATTACGAATTTTTCTACAAATTTATTCAAATAATTAAGCCTTAAATCTAGGAGCAAATCCTCATCAAAATACATAAAGCAGTCATAAATTTTCATGATATTTGAGTTATAATAAAATATAATATAAGTAAACATTAATTAAAAAGTATGAGGAAAAATATCATCATTACCGGGGGACTGGGATATATTGGAACCGAATTATGTAAACTTTACTCAGGAGTAACTTGGCACCATACTATCAAAGTAATTGATAATAGGTTTATTTCAGAAAGAGTGAACCAATTAAGAAATTGGAACATTGATTTTATTCAGGGAGATATCCTTGATAAAGACCTAGTAGCGAAGCATTTTAAAGACGCGGATGTTGTACACCACTTAGCAGGAATAACTAATGTTCCAAGAGTAAAAAGCGAGTCTTCTCTTTCTTGGGATGAAAAGATAAAAGAGGTTGCTGAAAAAGGTACACAAAATATCTTAGACACAGTAAATAATAACTGTAAGATTATCTTTCCATCAACTCACGTGGTGTTTGAAGGTATAGATCAAGTTAAAAAAAATATTGAAGAAGACGAAAAAACTCGACCTATTTTATCATATTCCACATCAAAAAATATTAATGAGAAACAGCTTAAGAATTCAGGAAAAAATTATATAATTTTAAGATTAGGATCTGTATATGGTTATTCAACCGACTCAATGCGTTTAGACATTATGCCAAATTTATTCTCAAAAATTGCGTCACAGGGCGGAACAATTAAAATGTTTGCTGGAGGTAGGCAAATCAAAAGCTTAGTGCCATTAATTGATGTGGCAAGATGTTTTAAATTTATGGAGGAAAAAAATGAGATAAGTTCACAAATTTTTAATCTCACTAAAGACACTGTGACAGTAAAAGATGTCGCTGAAATATGTAAAAAACATAATTCCAAAATACAACTCATGGAAACTAACGATGAAATTCCTAATTTGGGTTTTTCATTATCAAATAAAAAAATATTAAGTACCGGATTTGAATTTTTATATAACTTGGATCAAAATATAAAAGAAATGATCCAAAAATGGTCAAAACAAAATATTACTCAAGAATTAGAGCATGTTAGAAGTGGCGAAAATTTATTTATTGATAAAAGAGGATCGATTAGTAATCATGAATTAACCGAACCAATAAATCTGATAGGTTTAATAGAATCTAAAAAAGGAACAATCAGAGCGAACCACTACCACCCACAACAAGAACAGAAGTGTTTATTTACTAAAGGACAAATTATTGAAGTTTTTCAAGATATACTAAATCCAGATCAACCAAAAATTACTCAGGTAGTAAATGCGGGTCAATTATCTGTAATTAAACCAAATGTTGCCCATACGATGGTTTTTTCAAAGGATACAACATTTTTAAATCTGGTTAGAGGCGAAAGAGATCATGAAAATTATGGAATTACACATACTATAAAGCATGTATTTGTCGATGAAAAAGAAAAAGAACTTCTTTTAAAAACCTATAAGTTCGAATGTAGATCTTGTGGGAATGAAGATTTAAAAAGAGTTGTCTCTTTGGGTTATCAACCGCTAGCAAATAATCTGTTAAAAAATATTGGTGAGAATTGTGAGCTTTACCCGTTAGAAGTAAATTATTGTAGTAAATGTCACAACTGCCAATTATCTGTATCAGTTGATCCAAAAAAAATGTTCTCAAACTACTTATATACTTCTTCTACTTCAGAAGTTTTTAGAAATCACTTTGTTAAAGCAGCAAAGAAATATTCAAAAGATCTTAGATTAAATAAAAAGAAATCATTGATAATTGATATTGGAAGCAATGATGGGGTTGCTTTAAAACCTTTTTTAGATTTAGGTTTTAAAAAAGTGCTAGGAATTGAACCAGCGAAAAATTTAGCAAACTTTGCTAATAAGAATAAAATAAAAACTTTTAATGGTTTTTTAGAGAAAAAAAATCTAAAAAAAATAAAGAAAAATGCAGATTTAATATTAGCTTCTAATGTTTTTGCACATTCTGATAAATTAAAGGAAATGGCCGAATGTATGTTTAAACTGTTAAGTGAAAAAGGAACTATAATTATAGAGGTTCAATACTTGATGAATACTTTAAAAGATTTGACATTTGATAATATTTATCACGAACACTATAATTATTGGTCATTAACATCTTTGGTAAATTTTTTTAATCAGTTTAACGCAAAAATATTTAAATCTGAGCGTATCGAGACCCATGGAGGATCTATAAGAATTTATATAAAAAAAGGTAAAAAAATAAAAATCGAAGCTAGTGTTAAACAAATGCTCAAAGAAGAAGAAAAATTTGGTATAAAAAGATTTAAAACTTATAAAGACTTTGGTGAAAAGATATATAAAATCAGAGATAACGTAAGGAGAAACATCAAAAAACTTAAAGATAAAAATAAATTAATTATTGGATATGGAGCGCCCGCTAAAGCTACAACCGCTTTGAATTTTTTTGGTATTTCTGATGAAATCGATTTTGTTGTAGAAGATAATAAACTTAAACATGATAAGTTTATCCCAGGAGTAAAAATACCAATTAAAAACAAATCTTTAATTAAAAATAAAAAAAATACTTTAATCGTTTTAGCATGGAACTTTTTTAAAGATATAAAAAAAAATAATATGAATCTTTCTGATAATATTATTAATATTAAAGATCTTGAGGTTAGTAACTAATCAAATTTTTCCAAATTTCAAAAATATTTCTTATACTTTCAAAGAAATAGTTTAAATAAAATTCAGAGATTGGAAAAATAGTTACTATAAAATCTTGGGCAAAATATAAAATTCTTGAAATAGAGATTATTAAAAAAATAAATAAAATCAGTGTATTATAAAACCCAAAAGAAACTTTATCTTTTTTATTTTGATTAGATATTTTTTCTGGTTTCGTATCACCAATTTTGATACCATGTTTCTTTGCCAAATACTCGGGTGAGTACAAACTGATTTCTCTGGTTTTTTTTGGGGTAGTCTTTTTTACTTTTTTCGTTTTTTGTATTTTTTGTTGACCTTGTTGAGATCTTGAGACCATCTTTTTTGGACGAGCAATAGATTGAGTTTTTTCAACTTCTCCCAAGGGAAATTGTTTCCATTTATTTCCGCATGAGCCACATTGAACCATTCTTCCTGATGCAGTAATTGCGCTATCTGGAACAACAAATTTTTTCCCACATGAATTACAAGTCAAAATCATACAAATTCAATAATACCGCTATTTATATAAATTACACTAGAATTTAAATACTTTTTTACTTTATAAAGTTTTTATTGTATATCTCGATTTTATTTAATTAGGGCGGTTAGCTCAGTTGGTAGAGCATCTCGTTTACACCGAGAGGGTCATAGGTTCGAGTCCTTTACCGCCCACCAGTTAAATAAGGGGGTGTAGCTCAGTTTGGTTAGAGCGCCTGCCTGTCACGCAGGAGGTCGCGGGTTCGAGTCCCGTCACTCCCGCCACTACTTGATAATGATTGTCATCTAAAAAAGTTGCAAAACAACATTTATCGATCAACATTAATGCTTCCTTCTGTCCTGTACTCTTTTTTAATAAATGCTATAAAGATTTAATATTAATATAAGAATCCTCAAACTACGGTATTGAGGTAGGTATTAATAAAAAAATGATTTACAACTTTTTATCAGATTATTTATCAATAATAATATTTCTATTTTTAGCTTTATTTATAAGCATAGGATTTGTAGTAGCTAATTTTTTAGCATCACCCTCTAACCCTGACCCAGAGAAACTTTCAGCTTACGAGTGTGGATTTGATGCCTTTGACGACTCTAGAATGGAATTTGATGTTAGATTTTATTTAGTTGCAATATTATTTATTATCTTTGATTTAGAAATAGCTTTTCTATTTCCATGGGCAATTTCATTAGGAAGTCTCGGGGCCCTTGGTTTTTGGTCAATGATAGTTTTTTTAGGAGTCTTAACCATTGGTTTTATTTATGAATGGAAGAAGGGAGCTTTAGAATGGGAATAAAATTTAACTTAAACCACGAAAAAGAAAAACAGATCCCAGAAGAGTTTAAAGATTTAGCGAAGGATTTTGCCGAAAAAGGATTTATAACTACGTCATCAGAAAACTTAATTAATTGGGCTAGAACAGGCTCACTTCATTGGATGACGTTCGGCCTTGCTTGTTGTGCAGTTGAAATGATGCAAACCTCTATGCCTAGATACGATTTAGAGAGATTCGGTGCAGCCCCAAGAGCTTCACCAAGACAGTCAGATGTCATGATTGTTGCTGGAACTTTGACTAATAAAATGGCTCCAGCTTTAAGAAAAGTTTATGATCAGATGCCTGAACCTAGATACGTAGTATCAATGGGCAGCTGTGCAAATGGTGGAGGCTATTATCATTACTCTTATTCTGTTGTTAGAGGCTGCGATAAGATTGTCCCGGTTGATATTTATATTCCGGGTTGCCCACCCTCCGCGGAAGCACTTTTGTACGGAATTTTACAGTTACAAAAAAAAATTAGAAGAGAAGGTACCTTACAAAGATAACAAATGCTAGAAAATCTTTTAAAACTAGAAAAATTGGTTAATTCTGAAATGTCAAGTAAAATTAAATTTTCAACTATTGAAAATATGGAATTATTAATAGAGATAGATGAAAATAATTTGATCGAAGTAATTCAATTTCTTAAATCGAATAACAAATGCAAATTTAGACAATTAATTGATATTGCGGGAGTAGACTATCTTGGAGAAGAAAAACGTTTTAAGCTTGTATACCTTTTATTGTCACATGAACATAATCATCGAATTAAAGTTTCACTTAGCATTGGATTAAATCAAGTTATAAATTCAATTACTAAAATTTTTCCTTCAGCTAATTGGATGGAAAGAGAGGTTTTTGATATGTACGGTATTAAATTTAAAAATCACCCAGATTTAAGAAGAATTTTAACAGATTATGGATTTAAAGGTCATCCTTTAAGAAAAGACTTTCCTTTAACAGGTTTTAATGAGGTCAGGTATAGTGAAAAAGAAAAAAAGGTTATTTATGAACCTGTTAAACTTGAGCAAAATTATAGAAATTTTGATTTTGAGAGTCCATGGGAGGGTACAAATTATTTAAAAAAGATCGAGGGTTTAAAAGAAGATGGTAAAAAAAACTAAATCTCTAAATTTAAATTTTGGACCACAACATCCTGCAGCCCACGGAGTGCTAAGGCTTATTTTGCAGTTAGATGGAGAGGTAGTTGAAAAAGCTGATCCACATATAGGTTTACTTCACCGAGGGACAGAGAAGCTTATAGAGCAAAAAACATATACCCAGGCATTACCATATTTTGACAGATTAGATTATGTTGCGCCAATGAATCAGGAACATGCATTTGCCTTGGCAGCAGAAAAATTGCTCAAAATAGAGGTCCCTATTAGAGCTAAATATATAAGAGTAATTTTTTGTGAAATTGGAAGAATCTTAAGTCACATACTAAACGTTACAACTCAAGCATTGGACGTTGGCGCTTTAACCCCATCTTTATGGGGTTTTGAGGAAAGAGAAACTTTAATGACTTTTTATGAAAGAGCATCTGGCTCTAGATTACATGCAAATTATTTTAGAACAGGCGGAGTTCATCAAGATATACCCTTAAAATTAGTGGAAGATATTGAAAAATTTTGTAGAAGTTTTCCAAAAATAATCGATGATCTAGAGAGTTTACTAACCGATAACCGTATTTTTAAACAACGAAATGTTGAAATTGGATTGGTAACTAAACAAGAAGCTTTAGATCACAGTTTTTCGGGAGTAATGCTTAGAGGATCAGGTGTTCCGTGGGATCTAAGAAGATCCCAGCCATATGAAATTTACAAAGATTTAGATTTTAAAATACCTGTCGGAAAAAATGGAGATTGTTATGATCGTTATCTTTGTAGAATAGAGGAAATGAGAGAAAGTGTGAAAATCATCTTACAGTGTATAGCAAATCTTCCAAAAGGCCCAATTAAATCTATTGATGGAAAAATATCACCCCCAAATAGAGATGACTTAAAACAATCAATGGAAGCTTTAATACATCATTTTAAGTTATTTACTGAAGGATATAGAGTTCCAAAAGGAGATGTTTATACAGCAGTTGAAGCACCAAAAGGAGAGTTCGGCGTATATTTAATTTCTGATGGAAGTAATAAGCCTTACAGATGCAAAATAAGAGCTCCAGGTTTCTCTCATTTACAGGCTATGGACTATCTAATTCGTGGCCATATGTTAGCTGATGTTCCAGCAGTCTTAGGCTCTTTAGATATAGTTTTTGGGGAGGTTGATAGATGAGTTTAAAAAAAGTTCACGATGATCAGCCAAAAGATTTTAAATTCTCAAGTGACAATTTAAAAAAAGCTGAGGAGATTTTAAAAAAATATCCCGAAAAAAATAAAAAAAGTGCAGTGATGCCGTTTCTTTACTTGGCTCAAAGGCAAAATAACAATTGGATACCCTTAGCTGCTATGAAATATATAGCTAATTTTTTATCAATGCCATATATATCGGTTTATGAGGTAGCTACTTTCTATACAATGTATAATTTAGCACCTGTAGGGAAACATTTCATTCAAGTTTGCACAACTACACCATGTTTAATACGTGGAGCAGATAAAATAGTTAAACTGTGTAAAGAAAAAATTTCTCCTAAAGAAAATGAACTGTCTAAAGCAGGGGACTGTTCTTGGATGGAGGTAGAATGTTTGGGTGCATGTGTTAGCGCACCAATGATACAGATTAATGATGATTACTACGAAGATCTTGATGAAAAAAGCGCAAAAGATATTTTAGATTCATTAATAAAAGATAAACCTTTAAAACCAGGTTCTTACAGAGGAAGAGCAAATACATCTCCTGAAAAGAAACAGACCGTTAATGGAGAAAATCATGCTTAAAAAAGAGGATAAAATCTTTAAAAATTTATATAATGAATTTGGTTGGGAAATTGAAAATTCTATCAAAAGAGATGACTGGAAAGATACTAAAAATATAATCTCAAAAGGAAGAGATTGGATAATTAGCGAGATAAAAGCATCCGAGCTGAGAGGAAGAGGTGGAGCTGGTTTTTCAACAGGTTTAAAATGGTCCTTTGCTCCTAAGGAAGTTGGTTCAAGACCACATTATTTAGTAATAAATGCTGATGAGTCCGAACCAGGCACTTGTAAAGATAGAGATATTTTAAGATTTGAACCCCAAAAATTAATTGAGGGATGTTTAATAGCTGGTTTTGCTGTAAATGCTCACGTTTGTTATATTTATATTAGAGGTGAATATTTTAATGAGGGTAAAAGATTACAAGTTGCAATTGATCAGGCCTACGAGAAAGGTTTCCTAGGAAAAAATGCATGTAGCTCTGGTTGGGATTTTGATATTCATATTCATTATGGAGCCGGGGCTTATATTTGCGGAGAAGAAACAGCCTTATTAGAAAGTATAGAAGGCAATAAAGGCCAACCAAGACTTAAACCCCCTTTCCCTGCTTTAGTAGGTTTATATGGTTGTCCTACAATAGTAAACAACGTTGAAACAATTGCTGTTGTACCAACAATTTTAAGAAGAGGGGGCAAATGGTTTGCATCTATTGGAAAACCAAAAAATACTGGAACAAAAATATTCTGTATATCTGGAAACGTTAACTCTCCCTGTAACGTAGAAGAAGAAATGGGTATACCTCTGAAAGAACTGATTGAAAAGCATGCTGGAGGTGTAATTGGTGGCTGGGATAATCTTCAAGCAGTAATCCCTGGAGGCTCATCAATGCCATTACTGTCAAAAAAAATTTGTGATACAATTACGATGGACTTTGACGCATTAATAGAAAATAAAAGTGGTTTAGGGACAGCTGGGGTAGTCGTAATCAATAAAGACCAAGATATTATTTCTTGTATGGCTAGGATAGCTAGATTTTATAAACACGAAAGCTGCGGTCAATGCACGCCTTGTCGAGAAGGAGCTGGATGGATGTGGAGAATACTTGATAGAATAGAAAAAAGAAAAGCAACTTTTAGTGATATTGAACTGTTATCTGATGTTACAAAACAAATAGAGGGTCATACAATTTGTGCATTTGGTGAGGGTTCTGCTTGGCCGATTCAGGGTTTATTAAGACATTTTAGAAAAGAAATTGAAAGTAGGTGCAGAGAGGAACCCTTGATTAGAAAGAAAACTAATAACCCTTATTTAGTTGATCAACATCTTTTGGAAAAAAAGAATGCCTAAAATTACTATCAATGGAAAAGAAATAGAATTCGAGAAAGGAATGACAGTTCTTCAAGCCTGCGAGCTTGCTGACGTAGAAATTCCAAGATTTTGCTACCATGAAAAATTGTCTATAGCTGGAAATTGCAGAATGTGTTTAGTTGAAATGGAAAAATCTGCAAAACCTATAGCATCATGTGCAATGCCAGCAGCCGAGGGTATGAATATTAAAACAAATACTCCTTTCGTTGAAAAAGCTAGAAAGGGTGTGATGGAATTTTTATTAGCTAATCATCCATTAGACTGTCCGGTTTGCGACCAAGGTGGTGAATGTGATCTTCAAGATCAATCAATGTACTACGGAGTTGATAAGTCAAGATTCGTAGAAAATAAGAGAATAGTCAAAGAAAAATACATGGGCCCACTTATAAAAACTCAAATGACAAGATGTATACACTGTACAAGGTGTGTGAGGTTTGCGACAGAAGTCGCAGGCGTTCCTGAAATAGGGGCAATAGGAAGAGGTGAGAATATGGAAATAACTACATATTTAGAAAAAGCCATGGAGTCAGAACTTTCAGCAAATGTTATAGATTTATGTCCAGTAGGAGCTCTTACTTCCAAACCGTACGCTTTTGAAGCTCGACCTTGGGAACTTAAAAAAACTGAAAGCGTAGACGTAATGGATGCAGTTGGCTCAAATATAAGAGTTGATACTTACAATTGGGAAGTAAAAAGAATATTACCCAGACTTAATAACGATATTAACGAGGAATGGATTTCAGATAAAACAAGATATTCATGTGATGGCTTATTAAAACAGAGGCTAGATGTGCCGTATATAAAAAAAAATAATAAGCTTCAAAAATCTAGCTGGGATGAAGCCGTCTCAGTTTTGGTAGAGAAATTTAAAACATTAAATCCAGATGAAATAGGCGGCCATATCGGAGATATGGTTAATTTAGAAAATGCCCTTAGCTTTAAAAAATTTTTCTCTGTTATAAAAAGTAATAATTTGGAATTTAGAGAAAAAAATTTTTTTATAGACCCGTCTGCAAAAAGCAACTATATATTTAATTCTTCAATAAAAGGTATAGAACAGTCTGATTTAATACTTCTAATTGGAACAAATCCCAGACATGAAGCAACAATGTTAAACGCAAGAATTCGAAAAGTGTTTGCCCAAAACAAAGTTCCAATTTACTCAATAGGAAATCCAGGCGAACTCACATACAATTATACTATTATTGGGAATAAGACAGATGATATTAAGAAAATACTGAGCAAGGAGTCAAATTTTTCAAAAATATTATCTTCCTCAAAAAAACCTATGGTCATAATTGGAGAGTCAGCTTTGGAGTTAAGAAGTGGAAAATATTTAATTGAAGGTTTTAAAAAATTTTTAAAAGATAATAACTTTATTAATAAAGATTGGAATGCGTTTAACTTTTTACCTCAAAATGCTTCAACAGTTGGCTTAATAGATTTAAAAATATTATCTAACGAGGAAGATAAGAGAAATTCATTTTTTGAAAAATTAAAAAATAATCAATTTAAGTTATTATACCTTTTAGGGTCTGATAATTTAGATATAAAAAAAAATAATGAGTTTATTGTTTACCAAGGAAGTCATGGTGATAGAGGCGCTGAAATTGCAGATTTAATTCTCCCAAGTGCTGCTTTTACAGAACAGAACGGTCTTTATGAAAATCTCGAGGGAAGAGTGCAAGAATGCAAAAAAGCCTCTTACCCTATAGGAGAAGCTTTAGAAGATTGGAAGATATTAAATTTAATTTTGAAAGCTTTAGGAAAAAATGAAAATTTATTAAGTTTTGACTCTTTGAGAAAAGAAGTCTTAAAATCAATTCCAAATTTTTCGAAATTAAATGAATTACCCTATTTTAAAGATTGTGAATTAATTAATACATCTCCTTACTTTGAAAGTGAGGAAATCAATATAAAAGAATTGGATTATTTTTTTACTAACGCTATTTCAAGAGCCTCGAAGACGATGAGTGAATGTAGACAGATCAAGTATAGTTCAAAAAAAACTGGCACAGATAATTTATGATAGAGTATTTAGAAATTTTGGGTCAAGAGGTTTATAAAATAATTTTTTTACTTGTCCCAATTCTTGTATCCGTAGCTATGATTGTTTGGTTAGATAGAAGAGTGTGGGGCTTAGTTCAAAAAAGAAAAGGACCCAATGTTGTTGGACCTTTTGGACTCTTTCAAACTTTAGCTGATGCATTAAAGTATATTTTTAAAGAAATAATTATACCAGCTAGTGCTAATAAAGTAGTTTTCATTCTTGCTCCTATCGTCACTATGACATTAGCCTTGGTAGCTTGGGCAGTTATTCCCATGAGTGAAGATTTAGTTTTAGCAAATATAAATGTGGGAATTTTGTATTTGTTTGCAATTTCTTCTCTTGGAGTTTACGGTATTATCATGGGAGGATGGGCATCTAATTCAAAATACCCTTTCCTTGGAGCTATAAGATCTGCGGCGCAGATGGTTTCTTACGAGGTTTCGATAGGAATAATAATTATCAATGTTCTTTTATGTGTCGGATCATTAAATCTAAACGATATAGTTATTGCACAAAAAGAATTATGGTATGTGATTCCGCTTTTTCCTATGTTTGTAATTTTTTTTATATCTTCACTAGCAGAAACAAACAGACCTCCTTTTGATTTACCAGAAGCCGAAGCCGAGTTGGTGGCAGGCTATCAAACTGAATACTCAGGTATGATGTACGCAATGTTTTGGTTGGGCGAATACGCAAATATATTGTTAATGTGTGCGATGGGTTCTATACTTTTTCTTGGCGGTTGGTTGCCACTAATGGACATTTATCCACTTAATATAATTCCTGCTCCAATATGGATGATATCAAAAATTTTATTTTTATTTTTATTATTTGCTCTGATCAAGGCGATTGTTCCAAGATATAGATATGACCAACTAATGAGATTGGGCTGGAAAATATTTTTACCATTTTCACTTATTTATCTCGTGTTAACCGCAAGTTTTTTATTTTATTTTGACAAATTACCAAAGGTAAACATTTAATGAATTTTAGCAGGCTATTAAAAACTATATTTCTAGTTGAGTTTATATCTGGTCTCTACATGGCAGTAAAAGAGTTGTTTAGAACATCTAAAACAATTAATTACCCTTTTGAAAAAGGCCCAATCAGTCCTCGAATGAGAGGAGAACATGCTTTAAGAAGATATCCCAACGGAGAAGAGAGATGTATAGCTTGTAAATTATGCGAAGCTGTTTGCCCTGCTCAAGCCATAACTATTGAATCTTCAGAGAGATCAGATGGAAGCAGGAAAACAACTCGATACGATATTGATATGCTTAAATGTATTTACTGTGGACTTTGTCAAGAATCTTGCCCAGTTGATGCAATTGTACAAGGACCAAACTTTGAATTCGCTACAGAAACAAGAGAAGAGCTTTATTATAACAAAGAAAAACTTTTAGAGAACGGAGATAGATGGGAGACAGTACTAGCAAAAAATATCAAGCTAGATAAACCTTACAGATAGATGATAGTCCACTCAATTTTTTTTTATTTCTTCTCCGTAATTGCTATTTTTTCATCTTTAATGGTAATAACTTCAAGAAGCACTATTAACTCAGTTTTCTTCTTGATTTTAGATTTTATTTCAGTTGGATGCCTATTTATTATGGTTGGAGCTGAATTTTTGGGAATGATATTATTAATTGTTTATGTGGGTGCAGTCGCAGTGTTATTCTTATTTGTCGTAATGATGTTGAATGTTGCAGAACAAAAACAATCATGGTTTATTGGTAAAAAGTCAACTCATATTCCAACAGGCCTAATTGTGAGCGTATTAATTTTATTGGAATTGTTAGTTGTTGTAGGAGGGTGGAAGTATAAAGAGGATTTAATGTCAAGCAGTACATTACTTTTATCAGAAATTTCAAACACCCATCAATTAGGTCTGGTTATGTACACTGACTATATTTTATATTTTCAGTTGGCTGGAATAGTGCTTCTATTAGCGATGATCGGAGCTATTCTTTTAACTTTTCGAGAAAGAGTAGGCGTAAAAAAGCAAAGTTATCTAAATCAAATTTCAAGGAGTCCATCAAATGCAGTTGAATTAATTGAGGTCAAATCTAACCAAGGAGTTAAGGTAGATGACTGAAATTGGTTTAGGACATTATTTATCGTTAGGTGCAATAATTTTTTTCTTAGGAGTAATTGGAATTTTTTTAAATAGGAAAAATATTATAGTCATTTTGATGTCAATTGAGCTAATTTTGCTGGCAGTGAATATAAATTTAATATCTTTCTCAATTTTTTCAGGTGACATTTTAGGTCAAATTTTTACTATGCTTATTCTCACAGTTGCAGCAGCAGAGGCAGCGATAGGTCTGGCTATTATTGTAGTTTATTACAGGAACAGAGGTTCAATAAGGGTTGAAGATATTCACGGAATGAAGGGCTAAATGGAATACGCGATATTGTTTTTACCATTAATCGGTTCTCTCGTAGGCTATTTGGGTAGGTTCACTACAAAATATTTTGCTGAAATCTCTACGAGTTTATTCGTAAGTATCTCAGCGGTACTTTCTATCATTGTCTTTTGGAATGGAATTCAGAACGATATATATGGAAATTATAAAATTTTTGAATGGGTAAGTTCCGGTGGGTTCACAGCAAACTGGTCAATTAAAATTGATCCATTAAGTTCGATAATGCTAGTAGTTGTTACTTTTGTTTCAGCATTAGTTCATATTTATTCTATTGGATATATGAGTCATGATCCTCACAAACCAAGATTTATGTCTTATTTATCATTATTTACTTTTTCAATGTTAGCTTTGGTTGTCTCAGATAACTTTTTACAACTTTTTTTTGGATGGGAGGGTGTTGGATTATGTTCTTATCTATTAATTGGTTTTTGGTACAAAAAAGAGACAGCAAATAATGCAGCTATTAAGGCTTTTATCGTTAACAGAATAGGGGATTTTGGTTTAGCGATTGCAATATTTTTAATCTTTTTCTTTTTTGGTACTATTAATTTTGAAGAAACCTTTCAAGCCACAAGTCAGTTTGCTGAAAAAAAAAATAATTTTTTTTGGCTTTGAGGCAAACTTAATAACATTAATATGTGTTTTCCTTTTTATTGGAGCGATGGGAAAATCTGCTCAATTTTTACTTCATACCTGGCTACCAGATGCAATGGAGGGACCGACACCGGTTTCAGCCTTGATACATGCAGCAACAATGGTAACCGCTGGTGTTTTTCTTGTAGTTAGATGTTCGCCGATATTTGAATACTCTCAATATGCTTTAAATCTGGTTACAGTTGTAGGAATGATAACTGCAATATTTGCTGCATCAGTTGCTCTGGTACAGAATGATATTAAGAAAATAGTTGCTTATTCAACCTGCAGCCAATTAGGTTACATGTTTTTTGCAGCAGGAGTTGGAGCTTACCATGTTGCGATGTTCCATCTATTTACACATGCTTTTTTTAAGGCGTTATTGTTTTTAGGCGCTGGTTCAGTAATACACGCATTTAAAGATGAGCAGGATATTAGAAACATGGGCGGTGTAAGAAAAAAACTTCCATATACTTACACTTTTATGTTACTAGGAACCCTAGCATTAACAGGGTTTCCTTTTTTATCAGGATTTTACTCAAAAGATGCAATTATTGAATTTGCCTATCTTAAAAATTCTACTTTAGGAAATTACGCAGCTACAATTGGTATCTTTACAGCTTTCTTAACCTCAATTTATTCATGGAGGTTATTTTTCAAAGCATTTCATGGACCTTATAATAATAAAAAAATTCCTATAGACGAAACTCACGAGTCACCGTTAGTAATGTTGATCCCTTTAGTATTTTTAGGTATCGGAGCGTTATTTTCTGGTTATCTTTTTAAAACTACCTTTATCGGCCACCACAGCAATGAATTTTGGCAAGAGTCAATATTTTTTTTAAATGAAATAAAACATGAGTCTATACCATTATGGTTTTTATTAATTACCCCGATCTTAGTTTTGATATCAATACCCATCTCTTTTTATTTATATATTTTAAAACCTAAAATTCTGGAGGATTTTAAGAACACAAATATGCCTTTATACAACTTTTTATTAAATAAGTGGTACGTAGATGAACTTTATGAAAAAGTTTTCGTAAATCCAGCGAAGAAAATAGGCTCATTTTTTTGGAAAAAAGGAGATGTGGGTATAATAGATAGGTTTGGACCTGATGGTATTTCAAAATTAGTTAAAATAATTTCTAATAAAACTGCACGCCTTCAAACAGGATTTATTTATGATTACGCCTTTGTGATGTTACTAGGTCTATCGATTTTGCTAACTTATTTGATCTTAAAATAAAATGAACTTTCCAATATTATCGACTTTAATTTTTTTACCTTTAATTAGTTCTTTCTTTATCTTATTATCCAAAGACAAAACTACAAATTTAAGTTCAATCTCTATTTCTTTATTTAGTAGTATCGCTACTTTTTTTCTCTCATTATTTTTGTGGTATTCTTTAGATATAAATACCTCTGAGTTCCAGTTTGTAGAGGAAAAATCTTGGATAAATAATTATATAAAATTTAAATTAGGTGTGGATGGTATATCAATACTCTTTATAGTTTTAACAACTTTTATCACTCCGATTTGTATCATTTCTTGTATTAATAGCGTTAAAGTAAGAGTCAAAGAATTTTTAATTGCTATTTTAATTTTAGAAACATTCATGATTGGTGTTTTTTGCTCACTCGATCTTGTAATTTTTTATTTGTTTTTTGAAGCCGGTTTAATACCAATGTTTTTAATTATAGGAGTTTGGGGCGGTCCAAGAAGAGTCTATTCTGCCTTTAAATTTTTTCTTTTTACTCTACTTGGCTCGGTTTTAATGCTTGTGGCTATAATAGTTATATATTGGTTAACAGGTACTACCGACATTACTCAGATATATGAAGTTCAAATACCAAAAGAATATCAAAACATCCTCTGGTTGGCTTTCTTAAGCTCTTTTGCGGTTAAAATGCCTATGTGGCCAGTACATACCTGGCTACCTGACGCGCATGTAGAAGCGCCCACGGCAGGTTCTGTTATTCTAGCAGCTATATTATTAAAAATGGCTGGCTACGGTTTTTTGAGATTTTCAATACCAATGTTTCCTATAGCATCAGAATATTTTACTCCTCTTATTTATACTTTAAGCATAATAGCTATAATTTACACCTCTTTAGTAGCATTAATGCAAGATGACATGAAAAAGTTAATTGCTTATTCCTCTGTAGCTCACATGGGTTACGTCACGTTGGGCATTTTTACACTAACAAAGCAAGGTATAGAGGGAAGCATTTATCAAATGATCAGTCATGGTTTGATATCAGCAGCATTATTCTTGTGTGTTGGAGTAGTCTATGATCGTTTACATTCGAGAATGATAAGTACTTATGGAGGATTAGTAAATTATATTCCAAAATACTCTTTTTTATTTTTAATATTTGCTTTAGCTGCTTTAGGATTGCCTGGCACTTCTGGGTTTTTAGGAGAGTTTCTTGTCTTAGCAGGCGCATTTCAAAAAAGTTTTTTAGCAGCAATGTTAGCAACTTTTGGCGTCGTGTTAGGCGCAGCTTATATGCTTTGGCTTACAAAAAGAGTTATTTTTGGTGTTACAAATAATTCAGAAATCAAAAAAATTAAAGATATTAATAAATCCGAAATTGTAATGTTAGTTACTTTAGCTTTTTTTATCTTATTTTTTGGTTTTTACCCTATTCCATTAATGGAAACTTTTAATGTTTCAGTTAATAGTTTAATCAATAATTACGAGACAGCATTAATTACAAATTAATCATGATAAACAATTTATATATAATGTTTCCAGAGATCTTTTTATCTTTGTCAATTTTTTGTATTTTGATGGTTGGTGTTTTCATTAAAAAGAGCTTCAATCTTATATTCAATCTAACATCTTTGATTATTATTTTTACTATTTCAATTATTTTAACAAATTCTAATAATGAAGAAAGAATATTTTTAGATAGTTTTATTAGAGATCCTTTTTCAAATTATTTTAAAATTTTAATTCTTTTATCTACATTATTCGTTCTTAACTCATCTAAAAATTTCATCATTGATAATAAATTAGATAAATTTGAGTACCCTATAATTATTCTTTTGTCGATTCTTGGAATGTTTTTTATGGTTAGTTCTAATGATTTAATACTTTTCTATTTAGGATTAGAGCTACAATCTTTATCACTCTATATTCTCGCTTCTATTGACAGAGATAATTTAAGATCAACAGAATCAGGCGTAAAGTACTTTGTATTAAGTGCTTTATCTTCAGGTTTATTATTATACGGATGTTCATTACTATATGGATTTACAGGCTCAACAAATTTTGAATTGATTGCTGAACAACTTAATAAAGAAAATACAGGTGCAGTTTTTGCAATGGTATTTATATTAGTAGGTCTTGCATTCAAAATTTCTGCAGTTCCATTTCATATGTGGACACCAGATGTTTATGAAGGAGCACCAACATCAATCACAAGTTTCTTTGCCGTTGTTCCAAAAGTCGCTGGACTAGCACTATTAATAAAATTTATGTTTGTTCCATTTTCAAATATTTTATTAGAGTGGCAAACGATTATAATTTTTATTTCTATTGCATCGATGATATTAGGAGCAGTAGCAGCAATGATTCAAAAAAATTTCAAAAGACTTTTGGCTTATAGTTCGATTGGCCATATTGGTTACGCACTTGCTGGAGTTGCTACTGGGGCTATATCAGGCTACCAAAGCGCAATAGTTTATATTTCAATTTACGTAATTATGAATATCGGGGCTTTCTCATGTCTATACTTGTTAAAGAAGGATGGACAATATAAAGAAAATATTTCTGATTTGTCAGGAATTTCAAAAAAACATCCTCTTTTAGCTATTTCATTATTGATAATCTTGTTTTCACTGGCTGGAGTTCCACCTTTAGGAGGATTTTTTGCAAAGTTTTATGTTTTTGTCGCTGTATTGGAAAAAGAAATGTATGCTTTAGCAATAATAGGTTTAATTACTACAGTTATGTCAGCATTTTATTACCTTAAAATCATTAAGACCATTTATTTCGATGATAGCATCAACACATTTGAGCCAACAAAAAATAGAACAGCTCAATTTTCTGTAATTGCTAGTTGTACAATTTTAATTACATTTTTTTTGTATCCTTCAATTTTGAATAATTTAGTAGACACATTATTCGTTAGTTAATGAAGATTAACTTAATAAAATATAAAAAAGTAAAAAGCACAAACGATACTGCCCTTAAACTAATTAAAAAAAATATTACAAACCCAACTATAGTTATGACTGAAAAACAAACTAATGGAAGAGGCACAGTAGGGAAAAAATGGGTTTCCGAAAAAGGAAATCTTTTCATATCTTTATTTTTTAAATTTGATCAAAAAAAAATCAATTTTAAACAATTTGCAATTTTGAATGCATTCTTGCTAAGAAAAGTACTTTCAAAAACAATTCCAAAAAAAATAAAGATAAAATGGCCAAATGATTTGCTTGTAAACCAAAGAAAATTTTGTGGAATTTTACAAGAGGTAATAAGATTTAATGATTTTGATTATTTGATTGTAGGTATTGGGTTAAACACTAACATAGCTCCACAAAACAAAAGCTTTTATTCAACCAGTTTAAAAAATATATTAAATATAAAAATTAACAATCAAAAAATTTTGAAAAATATAATCATTGCTTATGAAAGATTTTTAACAGAAAAAAATAATTTATCTTTTTCAGATATGAAAAAAAAATATAAATAATCCAAATGAATTATATAATAGGTGATATAGGAAATACTTCTACAAGAGTATGTCTATTAAATAAATCAAAAATTTTACATTCAATTATTTTTGATACTAAAAAAATTTTTTTAAAAGATTTTTTTAAAAAGACTATTAATAGATTTAGTAAAAAAAATTTAAAAAGTGAAATATTATTTTCATGTGTCGTACCTTTGGCACTAAAAGAAATCAAAAAAAACCTAAAAAAAACAAATTATCGAGTATTAGAAATAAAAAGTTTAAATTTAAAGAAAATGATCAAAATAAATATTAAAAATTTTAAGCAACTTGGTTCAGATAGAATTGTAAATTCTATAAAGGGTAAAGAATTTAAAAATTGTTTAATAATAGATTTTGGAACTGCAACGACTTTTGATATTGTGAAAAATGAAACATATGAAGGTGGCGTTATAGCTCCAGGTATTAAATTATCTATTAAAAATTTAAGTCAATCTACAGCTTTACTTCCAATGTTCGATTTAAAAAATCAGCAAAAGAGTTATGGAAAAAATACCAAAGACGCTCTAAATGCTGGTTTTATCTGGGGTTATGAAGGATTAATTAATAATATAATTTATAAAATAACAAATAATTGGAAAATGGAATATAAAATAATACTTACAGGGGGATATGCAAATTTATTTAAAAAAATTATAAAGAAAAGAACAATTATTGATCAGAATATTACAATTAAAGGAGTTTCAAAAGTTTACAGAGAATTTTTATGAGCAAAGATGAATTAATCTTTTGTCCTCTAGGTGGATCCGGTGAGATAGGTGGAAATATGAACTTATACGCCTATGGCAAAGAGGATGAAAAAAAGTGGATTATAGTAGACATGGGTGTTTCGTTCGCAGATGACTCTATTCCTGGAGTTGATCTAATAATGCCAGATGCAGGTTTCATCATTGACAAAAAAGAAGACTTACTTGGAATTGTTCTTACACATGCGCACGAGGATCATATAGGTGCAGTTGCACATATTTGGCCGAATCTAAAATGTAAAATGTATGCCACTCCTTTTACGGCTGCATTAATTTTAGAAAAATTTAAAGAAAAAAAAATAGACATTTCTTCATATTTGAAAGTTGTGGCTCTTAACAGCAAAATAAAACTTGGAAACTTTGAAATTGATTTTGTTACTTTAACACATTCCATTTTAGAGCCAAACGGATTGAGTATAAAGACACCTCTCGGAACTGTCCTACATACTGGAGATTGGAAAATTGATCCTAACCCCTTGATTGGAAGTCAAATTGACGAACAAAAATTGAAGTCTATTGGAAAGAATGGTGTATCAACAATGATATGCGACTCTACAAATATTTTCAGTCCCGGGAGAGCAGGATCAGAGTCTGACGTAAGAGATAGTCTTTTAAGGATTATGGAAATTAAAACTAATAGAATTCTAGTAACATCTTTTGCATCGAATGTTGCTAGGATGGAGTCTATCTTTTATTGTGCAAAAAAAACTGGAAGAAATATTTGTTTAGTAGGTAGGTCAATGCAAAGAATTTATAAAGCGGCGAGAAAATGTGGTTATCTTCAGGGACTTATAGATCCTTTAGAACCTAAGGATGCAAAAAAAATAAAAAAAAATAAAATATTATATTTAGCAACTGGAAGCCAAGGTGAACCAATGGGCGCAATGAACAGAATAATAAATGGAGTTCATCCAGACGTTCAATTGGAAAGCGGAGATTGTGTAATTTTTTCATCTAAAATTATTCCAGGAAATGAAAAAAAATTATATTTCTTGCAAAATTTAATTGTAAAAAATAAAATAGAAATGATTAGTGAAGAAAATGCATTTGTTCATGTTTCCGGTCATCCTAATAGAGACGATTTAAAAGATATGTACAATTGGGTTAAACCTCAATGTGTGATACCTGTACACGGTGAACACCGACATATGGCAGAACATGTTTCATTCGCTAAGGAAATGCAGGTACCTAAAACATTACTTATTGAAAATGGAGACATAATAAAGCTTTTGCCTGGTAATAAACCTGAAATAATTGATAAAGCGCCTTCAGGGAAAGTTTATCTTGATGGAAATGTTAATGTTGAAACAGATTCTCAATCTATTAAAGACAGAAAAAACTTATCCGTGAATGGGTATTTGGAAATTACATTGATAGTTTCCAATAACGGTAACATTAAAAAACCTGTTATCTCTTATAGAGGTATACCAGAGAAAGCAGAGGATAATACTTTCATATTTGATATGGAGACTGAGATAATGAATATTTGCAGAACTTTTTCAATGGATAGTAAGAAACAGCAACAAAATTTAATTGAAACTCTTAAACAAAATTGTAGAAGAATTGTCAGAGAAAAAACAGGAAAGAAACCTTTTACTAATATCAATATTGCAAGGATTTAATGGGAGTAACTGGTTCTATTATAGTTTATGTTATGATTTGGTGGATAATATTTTTTTCGGTTCTGCCTATTGGAATTCAATCAAATAAAGAGATATATAAGGAGAAAATCGGTGGAAACGATCCTGGCGCACCAAAAAATCCTAGAATAGTTCAAAAATTTTTATTAACGACATTAATTACTTCTATAATTTTTGCAGTTATATATTATCTTGTAAAGATTGATTTGTTAAATTTAAGAGAATTTTTACAATAATGTACCTATCTAAATTATTTATTCCAATAACGAAGAGTCTTCCTTCCGAAGCAAAAATTAAATCTCATCAATTGATGTTAAGAACGGGAATGATTAAACAATCCTCAGCTGGCATTTACTCTTGGTTACCACTTGGATACAAAGTAATGAAAAAAATTGAGCAAATTGTTAGAGAAGAACAAAATTTAATCGGTGCTCAAGAAATGTTAATGCCTACTATTCAATCATCTGAAATATGGAAAGAAAGCGGTAGATATGATGACTATGGTGAGGAAATGCTAAAGATCAAGGATAGGCAAGGAAGAGAAATGCTTTATGGACCAACTAATGAAGAACTAGTAACAGACATCTTTAGATCTAGTATAAAATCATATAAGTCTCTACCTCAACTTCTTTATCATATACAATGGAAATTTAGAGATGAAATAAGACCAAGATTTGGTGTCATGAGATGTAAAGAATTTTATATGAAAGATGCTTACTCCTTTGATTTGTCAGACGAGGATGCAAAAAAATCTTATAATAAAATGTTTTATTCATATTTAAAAACTTTCGATAGAATGGGTTTGAAAGCTATTCCGATGGCTGCAGATACTGGACCAATAGGTGGTGACTTATCTCACGAATTTGTAATTTTAGCTGAAACTGGTGAAAGTAAAATTTATGCAGACAAAAATATTTGTGAAATAAATCTTAATCAATATGAACTTACAGATACTTCTCTTCAAAAAATGAGAGAAGATTTTACAAATATTTACGCTGTGACTGATGAAAAGCATAATCCAGAAAAGTTTAACAAAAATGTAAAAAAAGAAAATCAAATGATCACTAAAGGTATAGAAGTTGGTCATATTTTTTATTTTAGTGATAAATATTCTAAACCAATGAATTGTTTAATAGACGATAAAGATGGTAAAAAAACATCTGTTAAAATGGGGTCATATGGAATCGGTGTTTCAAGATTGGTTGGAGCTATTATTGAGGCAAATTATAATAACGATGTAATGAAATGGCCGAAATCTATTTCTCCATACGATGTAGTAATAATACCAAGTATAAGCAAAAACAACAGAGAAAACCTAGAAAAAGCTGAAAAAATTTACAATGAATTAAAAAAACAAAATATTGACGTATTGTTAGATGATGTTGATGAGAATATGTCGAACAAATTTAAAAAACATGACTTAATTGGAATTCCTTACCAAATTATAATTGGTTCAAAATCTGAGGTAAATAATTTTGAATTTAAGGAATTAAATTTTAAAAGCGAGCAATTAAGTTTAGATAAAATCTTAAAAAAACTAAAAAGCTAAATCATTGTTTACTAGAGCAGAAAGACTTATCTCTTTAAGAAATCTTAGACCTAAAAAAAAAGAGGGTTTTCTAAAAATTATCTCAATATTTTCTTTTTTAGGCATAATGCTTGGTGTTGCTATTTTGATAATAGTTATGTCTGTAATGAATGGGTTTAAAAAAGATTTAACTGAAAAAATTTTAGGGTTAAACCCACATGTAATAATTCAACCAAATAGTTTTCAAATAGATGACAATTATATCTCAAGATTAAAAAAAGAATTTAAAGATATAAAAATAAGTAAAACTTACTCTGGAGAAGGAATTATTATCATCAACGATCAGGCTAAAGGCGTAATTGTAAAAGGTGTTGATAAAAATGAAAAAAATATAATTGAATTTTTTGATAATTTTCTATCCAAAGGAGATTTAAATAATTTTAATTATAACAAAATACTTATTGGATCAGAGCTCGCGTATAACTTAAAGCTTAAAAAGGGCGATAATATAAATTTGATGACCTCTTCTTTTGTAGGGACTCCGCTAGGCAATTTACCAAAACAAGATAATTTTAAAGTAGCCGGGGTCTTTAACACTGGATTTGTAGAATTTGATCAAAATATCATTTATTTAAATATCGAAGATGCATTATCAATTTTCGATAAAAAAAACCAAGATCAGAATATTGAAATTTATTTAGATGACCCTTTAGATGCAAATATCTATAAAGAAAAGATACAAAAATTGAATGAAAATTTTTTTATTTATACTTGGTCTGATTTGAATAAATCTCTGTTTAGCGCTCTTAAAGTAGAAAGAAATGTAATGTTTATAATTCTTTCCCTAATTATAGTGGTAGCCGCATTTAACATTATTTCTGGTTTAACAATACTTATAAAAAATAAAACGAAAGAAATAGCTATTTTAAAAACATTAGGATTAAGCAACCAATCAATAAAAAGAACATTTTTTTTGACAGGATTAACTATTGGTTTCTTTGCAACCTTGAGTGGGATGATCTTAGGAATTTTATTCTCAATTAATATTGAGAAAATAAGAATTTTCTTATCGTTTGCATTTAATTTAGAGATCTTTCCATCAGATATATATTTCCTAGAGAAACTTCCATATGAGATAAATATTAATTCAATTTTATTAGTTTTTATAATATCTTTAGTAATTTCTGCAATAGCTTCTTATTTACCAGCAACTAAAATTTCAAAAATGAATACATTTAGAGCTTTAAGGTATGAGTAAAATTCAAATTGAAATATCAAATTTAAACAAAAGTTTTAAACATTTGAGTGGATCAATAACTCTCTTTAATAATTTTAATATTAAAATCAAAGAGGGTGAACTTGTTGCTTTAGTAGGGCCATCTGGGTCAGGAAAAACATCTTTGCTTCATCTAATTGCACTACTAGACGAACCAACGTATGGTAAAATTATATTAAACAAGATAGATACTAAAAAGTTAAATAGTAATGAAAAAGATGAATTGAGAAGAAAGAATATCTCAATTATTTTTCAAGATCATAATTTGTTGACAGATTTTACAGCAATCGAAAATATAAAGATGCCTTTAATAATTAAAAATGAAAATAAAGAAATAATATTAAAAAAAGCAGAAAAAATTTTAAAAGATTTAAAAATATTTGATAGATCAAATCATTTTCCCAATCAACTCTCAGGCGGTGAACAACAAAGAGTAGCAATTGCGAGGGCTTTAATATCAGAAACTAATATTATTCTAGCAGATGAGCCCACTGGAAATTTAGATTTTAAAACCTCAAAAGAAATTTTTTCGCTTTTTTTAAAATTAAAAAAACTAAAAAAAACAATTATCTTTGCAACCCACAATAGAGAACTTGCTAACAGGGCTGATTACAAGTTGTATATTTCAGACGGTGTTATAAAACGGGTAAATGCTCGACAATGGTAAAAATTTTACAAATTTAAAAATTCATACACAATATTCTATTTGTGAAGGAGCAATTAAAATAGATGATCTTGCAGAGTATTGTAAATCTAATAAAATAAAAACACTCGGATTAGCAGATAGTTATAATTTATGTGGCGCCTTAGAATTTTCTGAAAAATTATCTAAGGTAGGCACACACCCCATTATTGGTACCCAAATAAATATAAGAGCTTATAACACTATAGGAAAAATTACATTATATGCTCAAACCGAAAACGGTTATAAAAATTTAACAAAATTATCTTCATTGAGTTATTTAAAAAGCAAAGAAATAGGCAGTCCTGTATGCGAAATGAGAGATTTAATCGACAATAATGCTGATTTAATCTTGCTGACAGGTAGTCATAGAGACTTTTTCGGAAAAATTTTTCAGTCAAACAAAATTAAGCAATTTAAAGAAATAATTAATTTATTTAAGGAAAATTTTAAAAATAGAATCTATTTTGAAATACAAAGACATGAAGAAAAGGAGGAAAAGAACTTTGAGGCACATATTCTAAATTACTCTAAAATACTTGATATTCCTTTGATCGCCTCACAAGAAGTTTTTTACATTGATCAAGAAATGTTCGAGGCACATGATGCTCTTAAATGTATTGGTGAAAAAAATTTTTTAGATGACGAAAAAAGACATAAATTAAGTAATCATCATTTTTTAAAACAAAATGAGGAGCTTTTAAAAATATTTTCTGATCTTCCTGAAGCTTTAGAAAATAATTATAATTTTCATTTAAGGTTTAACTTTAAGCCAAAAAAATCAAAACCCATTCTACCATCAATCGCTAGTGAAAAAAGCAATACACCAGAAGATGAGCTTTTAAAACAGGCGAACGAAGGCCTCAAAAATAGAATTAATAATTTTATTTTAAAAAGATCAAGATCAAAAAATACTGAAAATTTGAAAAATATTTATGCTGATCGATTAAAACATGAAATCAATATCATCAATTCAATGGATTATGCTAGTTATTTTCTTATTGTCTCAGATTATATAAAGTGGGCAAAAAAAAATTCTATACCTGTAGGCCCAGGTCGAGGATCAGGTGCCGGATCGTTGGTAGCTTATTGTTTAGATATTACAGATCTTGATCCTATAGAATATGATTTAATTTTTGAAAGATTTTTAAATCCAGATAGAATTTCAATGCCGGATTTTGATATTGATTTTTGTGAAGAAAAAAGAGATCAGGTATTTGAATATTTAAAAAAAAAATACCCAGGAGGTGTAGCTCACATAATAACTTTCGGTAAACTTAAAGCTAGGATGGCTTTGAGAGATGTAGGTAGAGTTTTAGGTCTAACTTACGGCCATGTAGACAAACTATGTAAAATGGTCCCTTTTGATCCATCAAGACCTCTAACTCTTAAAGAATCTATTGATAGAGAGCCTAGATTCAAAGAAGAGATAAAAAACAATCCAAAAGTAAAAAAACTTTTAGATTTATCATTAAAATTAGAAGGCCTTAATAGGAATATGGCTACGCATGCTGCCGGAGTTGTAATCGCTGGCGATAAATTAGCGGAACAATTTCCATTATATACCGATCATAGTTCAAATTTAATTTTGCCCTCTACTCAATACGATATGTACTCATCAGAA
>CACGLS010000007.1 GCA_902573985.1 uncultured Pelagibacteraceae bacterium | reverse complement strand
AAGAGCCTCACTTTCATTACTTGTAGTAGTAGTTTCAAGATTATGGGTAAGTGAGAGCATTCTCTCAGTTCTAATAGGAAGATTAGACTCAGTGACATAACTTTTGAGTCTATTTGGGATATTTTTAGCTTTACCAATATATAAAATTTCACCAGAAGAACTAATCATTTTGTAAACACCAGGGTTTTTTGGTATCAGCGGTATTTTTTCTTTTATTACTTTTTTTCCTAACTCTAAACTATTAATCATATTTTTGATTTTGATACCTCGATGCCAACAGATTTTGTTTTCTTTAAGATATCTAACTTTTCTATTTTAAGATTAATCTTCTTAACAAGTTTATTTCTAAATATCATATTAAAAATATTTTCTGCCAAGTCTTCTAGTAACTCGTGATGTTTTAGATAAGCAATTTTCTCAATTTTACTTACAATTTCCTCATAATTAAGTATTGAATTCAAATCTTTGTTATTTGGAGTCACATATGGGTTTGTCAAAATTTCAATATTAAATCTTACTCTTTGTCTCTTTTTTTTCTCAAAGTTGTGTACTCCTATAGAAATATTTAAGATTAAATCTTTTATAATTACTTTTCTTTTATATTTAAATTTTTCTTTTTTCTTAAATCTAATTATCTTCATTCTTTTGTATTAATAATATCTGGTGTTTGCCAAGCAAGTCTTTGTCCGCTATCAATATTAATTATCTCCCCTGTTATATTTTTATTTTCAATTAGAAACTTTACTCCATTACATATGTTTTCTAAATCTACTTTTTTTTTTAAGAGCGTGGATTTCCATTGCTTTTTGAAATGTCTTTCAGATTGTCTTTTGTTTTTTAATGTCGGTCCGGGTGAAATACCATTCACTCTTATATTAGGCGCTAATTTCATGGCTGATGTTTTTGTAAAAACTGCCAATGAAGATTTACTAAGAGTGTAAGAGAAAAAAAAAGGAGTTAATTTTTCAACTCTTTGATCAATAATATTAATGATACATCCCTCTTTTTTTTTGATTAATTTTTTAAAATTTTGAGTTAAAATTGCTGGTGATTTTAAGTTGACGTTCATATGTTTTGTAAAGGATTTTTCAGAAAAATTTTCAAGGTTATCGTTTTCAAAGATAGACGCATTGTTAATTAAGCAATCTAATCCTTTGAGAGTTTTATAAGCTTTTTTTATTAAAGTTTCGGTTTGTTTTAAATTATTTAAATCGGCTTTAAATAAGTAGGCTTCAGCCCCAAGTTCCTCTAATTCTTTTTTTAATTTTAAAGCGCTACTTTTAGATTTGTTAAAGTGGACAGCTATTTTTGTTTCAAAGCTAACTAAACTTTTAGCGATTGCAGATCCTATTCTAGTAGCTCCACCAGTGATAATTATTTTTTTGGCTTCC
The DNA here is from genome assembly GCA_902573985.1 of uncultured Pelagibacteraceae bacterium. Lineage (GTDB taxonomy): Bacteria > Pseudomonadota > Alphaproteobacteria > Pelagibacterales > Pelagibacteraceae > Pelagilacustribacter. Next base: position 26,906 of record CACGLS010000007.1, on the reverse strand, counting down.
ATTTTTTTATCGCTTTTCTTGGTTTTGTGCCGGGCATACCCATAGTTGATCTTCCTTTTGGATAAACCTTACTTTTCAAATTATATTGAGATATTTTAGGATTTAAAGTTATTTCAAGTTCACTAGCTTCTAGTTTTCTCATTTCATCTCTTAGTTTAGCAGCCTCTTCAAATTCTAAATTAGATGCAGCTTCCTTCATTTTTCTGTTTAAAGCTTTAAGATGTTTTTTTAAATTACCACCTACGTTTGAGCCTTCACTAATTTTAACGTAATCTTTCTCATAAACGGATTCTAGAATATCACTTATCTCTTTTTTTACTGACTCAGCAGTTATTCCATTTTTCTTATTATATTCTAATTGTTTATTTCTCCTTCTGTCTGTTTCCTTAATTGCCTTTTCAATGCTCTTCGTGACTTTATCAGCATATAAAATTACTTTACCATCAACATTTCGCGCTGCTCTTCCAATTGTTTGAATTAAAGAAGTTTCAGATCTTAAAAATCCCTCTTTATCAGCATCTAAAATTGCTACCAAAGCACATTCAGGAATATCTAATCCCTCTCTCAACAAATTAATTCCTACAAGAATATCAAACACTCCCATTCTCAAATCTCTTATGATCTCAATTCTTTCAAGAGTGTCAATGTCAGAGTGCATATATCTTACTTTAAGACCATTTTCGTGGAGGTATTCAGTAAGATCTTCAGCCATTTTTTTTGTCAGCGTTGTAGCAAGAATTCTATATCCCTTTTTTACAATCTCTTTTGCCTCGTGCATAAGATCATCGACTTGAGTTTTGGCTGGCCTTATTTCAACTGGTGGGTCTATTAAACCCGTTGGCCTAATGATTTGGTCAATATATTTATTGCTTGTTTGTTTTAATTCCCAAGGACCTGGGGTAGCAGAAACAAAAACAGTTTGTGTTCTCATTAAATCCCACTCTTCAAATTTCAAAGGTCTATTATCCATACATGAAGGGAGTCTAAACCCGTATTCGGCTAACGTACTTTTTCTTGTACGATCTCCTTTATACATTCCATTTAACTGAGGGACTGTTACGTGACTTTCGTCTACAAATATAATTGCATTATCTGGAAAATACTCAAACAGAGTAGGAGGTGGTTCACCAGCTTTTCTTCCTGATAAAAATCTTGAATAATTTTCTATCCCTGCACAAGTTCCGGTGGCTTCAATCATTTCTAAATCAAACTTAGTTCGTTCTCTTAATCTCTGCTCCTCTAAAAGTTTATTATTTTCTCTGTGTCTTTTTAAAGTCTCAGCTAACTCAGATTTTATTTGTTTGATTGCTTGCTCGATAGTAGGCTTGGGAGTTATATAATGACTATTAGCGTAAATTTTTATTATTGAGTAATCATTTGTCTTATCTCCAGTAAGTGGGTCAAATTCCTCAATTTTTTCCAATTTATTTAGGTTAAAACTTATTCTCCAAGCTCTATCTTCTAAGTGTGATGGAAAGATCTCTAAATTTTCACCTCTTACCCTAAATGTCCCTCTAAAAAAATTTTGATCATTTCTTTTGTACTGTAAGTTTATAAATGCTCTAATTAAATCGTCTCGCTCGTACTCATAATTTTTCTTTAAAGTAATAGTCATTTTTGAGTACGCCTCTACAGAACCTAAACCATAAATACATGATACGCTTGCAACAATAATTACATCATCTCTTTCCAACAAAGATCTTGTTGCCGAGTGTCTCATACGATCAATTTGCTCATTTATTGAGGCCTCTTTTTCTATGTAAGTATCAGATCTAGGAACGTATGCTTCTGGAGTGTAGTAATCGTAATATGATACAAAATATTCTACAGCATTATCTGGAAAAAAACTTTTAAATTCTCCGTACAATTGAGCAGCTAAAGTTTTGTTTGGCGCTAGAATTAGAGCTGGTCTATTAGCTTTTTCGATAACCTTTGCCATTGTAAATGTTTTACCTGATCCCGTGACCCCTAAAAGTACTTGTTCCTGTTTGTTGTCTTTTAAGTTTTTTAATATTTGCTTTATGGCCTCTGGTTGGTCACCGCTAGGTTGAAAATCACTTTTGATTTTAAAGTTAATACCTCCCTCTAACTTCTTAATTTTTTTTGAGTTATTAACTTCTAGATCAGCTAATTTTTCTTGATAAGTATTTTGCATTTTGTGTTAATAATAAATTAATTATATTATAAATTTCAATGAGCATAGTTTCCAATAGTTTAAAACGTATAAAACCGTCGCCTACAATAGCAGTTACCTCAAAAGCTAGGGAAATGAGAGCTGCCGGAAAGGATGTTATCGGTTTAGGCGCTGGGGAGCCCGATTTTGATACTCCAGACAATATTAAAGAGGCAGCAATAGAGGCGATTAGAAAAGGGGATACAAAATATACAGCAGTGGATGGAACTCCAGCTTTAAAAAAAGCTATCCAAGCAAAATTTTCTAGAGAAAATCATTTATCATATGAGCTTAATCAAATTTCCGTTGGAACTGGTGGAAAGCAAGTTTTATATAATGCTTTTATGGCAACCATTAATAAAGGTGATGAGGTAATTATTCCAGCACCTTATTGGGTTTCTTACCCTGACATTGTTTTGTTAGCTGGAGGAAGACCTAAAATAATTAAGTGTGATGAAAAAAATAATTTTAAATTAACACCAGAAAAATTAAAAAAAGTAGTTTCAAAGAAAACAAAGTGGATAATTATAAACTCTCCATCTAACCCTACAGGCTCTGGTTATACTAAAGATGAGATAATAGCTTTATCGAAGATTTTAATGAAATATAAAAATTTATATATTTTAAGCGATGATATTTATGAACATATCACTTATGACGGTTTTAAATTTTTTACAATTGCGCAAATTGAAAAATTAAAAAGCAGAACTTTAACTATGAATGGAGTGAGTAAATCTTACTCAATGACTGGCTGGAGAATAGGTTATGCTGCAGGTCCAAAGGAAATAATTAAAGCGATGGCTAAAATTCAATCCCAATCAACTAGTAATCCTACATCCATAAGCCAAGCAGCTGCAGTTGAGGCTTTAAACGGAACACAAGATTTTATTTCAGAAAGATCAAATTCTTTTAAAGAGAGAAGAAATTTTGTTGTTGATAGTTTAAATAATATAAAAGGTATAAGCTGCTTAAGCCCTGAAGGAGCTTTTTATGTTTTTCCAAACTGTAAAAAGCTACTAAACAAAAAAACAAAACTGAAAACCGATAAAGATTTTGTAGAGAAACTGTTAGAAAAAGCTGAGGTAGCTGTGGTTCAAGGTTCTGCCTTTGGTTTAGACGGTTACTTTAGGATATCTTACGCTACTTCAATGGAAAATTTGAAAAAAGCAATGCAAAGAATTAAAAATTTTTGTGATAGCCTTAATTAGACTCAGATAGATATTTTTCAGCTTCAAGTGCTGACATGCAACCCATCCCAGCAGCGGTAACAGCTTGTCTAAAAATTTTATCCTTTACATCTCCTGCAGCAAAAACTCCTGGAATATTTGTTTCAGTAGAGTCAGGTTTTGTAATTAAATACCCTTCTTTGTCCATATTAAGTTGATCTTTAAACAAAGATGTTGCTGGATCATGACCTATGGCAATAAATAAACCATCAACTTTAAGCTCTTTAACTTTATTATCTTTCACATTTTTAATTTTTAATGCATTAACAGTTTTCGGCTGTTTAGTGCCAATAACATCCTCAACTACAGTATCCCAAATAATTTCTATTTTCTTATTAGATTTTAATTTTGCTTGAAGCATTTTTTCTGCTCTAAGTTCGTTTCTCCTATGTATTAAATAAACCTTTGAAGCAAATTTAGTTAGAAACATTGCTTCTTCAACGGCGGCATTTCCCCCACCAACTACAGCCACTTCTTTTTCTTTAAAGAAAAACCCGTCACAAGTAGCACATGCTGAAACTCCAAATCCTCTGAATTCTTGTTCAGATTTTAAATTTAACCATCTTGCTTGTGCTCCTGTTGAAATTATAAAACTATCTGCAGTGTAAACCTGACCACTATCACCTGTTGCTGTAAAAGGTTTTTTAGTTAAGTCAACTTTACTTATATGATCTTGTATCATCTCTGTGCCCACAGCTTCTGCTTGGCCTTTCATCTCGTCCATTAGCCAGGGCCCCTGAATCACTTTTGAGTATCCAGGATAATTTTCAACATCTGTAGTAGTAGTTAATTGTCCTCCGGGTTGAGAACCATGAACAAGTATTGGTTTAAGCATAGCTCTAGCCGCATAAATAGCTGCTGTATAGCCGGCAGGACCTGATCCAAGAATTAACACTTTTGTATGTTTTGTTGATTTATTATTCATTATGTAAAGGTATATAGTAACTAATGTTAGAATTAAAAGCACTTCTTTTAACGCAAGGTATGCACGGCATGGTTAGTCAAGTAGAGGGATTAGCTAAAGCTTTAGGCCTAAGTTATAAACACCAAAAAATTGAATTAAAATCTTTTTGGAATTTAATTCCTCCTAAAATAAGCCCAATATCAGAAAATTTGGTAAAAAATAAATTCGTATGTGATTGTAAAATCATTATATCTTGTGGAAGAAAAAGTGTAATACCATCAATAGCTTTAAAAAAAAGATTAGGTAATCAAATTTTCAATATTCACATACAAGATCCTAAAGTTTCTTTTGAACACTTTGACCTTATAGTGAGTCCTGAGCATGATCGTTTGAGAGGTGAAAATATAATTAACACAACGGGCGCTATTCACTACCTTACAAAAAAAGAAATTAACGATAATTCAAAGTATTTAGGAATTGAAAAAGATAAAAGAAAAGAATTAGTAGCATTTATTATTGGAGGACCAAACAAATATTATAATTATTCAGAAAAACAAATTCATCAACTTTTTAACAAAGTTAAAACATTATTTACTCCAGATAAATTTAAAATTATTGTAATTCCTTCCTACAGAACACCTGAAAATATTTTAAAAATAGCATTTAATACCTTTAGCATTAATCATCATGTTGTAAAAAATATTGATAAAAAAGCTTATCTTTCTGCACTAGCAATCTCAAATTACATAGTTGTAACGTGCGACTCCACGTCAATGATTTCAGAGGCTGCGATGACTGGAAAACCTGTTTATATTGCCATGATGAAGTCTTTTAAGCCAACTGGAAGATTTAAAAAATTTTATTCACAATTGAAAGATTTAGGTATAACTAGAGAATTAGAAGATAGAGTTGAAAGTTGGAGTTACAATAGTTTAAATGAGGTAAACAGGATTGCTCCAATTGTAAAAGCAAAAATGAAAAAACATGGAATTATTTAAATCATTAGAAAAAAGGACTAAACTATTTAGCGATCCTTTTAAACATTTTGAAATCAACCAGCCGCTGACTCAAAATGCTATTGATGAGATCTGTAGAGCAGAGATAGCTGATCCTAGAAAACAAAATTTAAATTATGATGGAACAAGAGCTCTCGATGGAGGAGAGGGAGCCTTTCGAGCTGGAATTAAAGATGGTGGTAAAGCAAAAAAACTTCGATGTTATGTTACTAAAGAAAACTCTTATCAATTTCCAAATTTAACAAAATTTATAGAAGAATTAAGATCACCTGATGTTTATAAAAAGATTGGATCATTAATTGGAAAAGATTTGAGTAATTCTTATGTAAGGCTAGAGGTAATTTGTGATAGAGAAGGTTTTTGGTTAAAGCCTCACTGCGATATTGAGGAAAAATTAATGTCATCAATAGTTTTTGTAAATTTACATAATGAGTCAGAGAATTTAGGTACTGATTTTTATGATGCAAAATTGAATAAAGTTAAAACAGTTCCTTATAAACATAATTATGGATACTTCTTTACCAGCGGACCAAACACTTGGCATGGAATGGAAAAAAAAGAGATTAAAAAAGAGAGAAGATGTATTCAAATAAATTATGTTACATTTAAAACTGATTGGAAAGTTAAAAGTTAAAGATCTTGTAAAGAAGTAACGCTGATATCTTTCAATTTAAGAGATTTAATACCTTCCAAACAAACCTTGGCTGTCGACATATTCGTGCAATATGGAACTTTGTTAGCTAACGTAGCCCTTCTTAAAGCTACCGCATCGCTCAACTGAGCTTCACTATTTCCGCCACCTGTATTAATTACTAATGCTATTTTTTGAGTATTTAAAATGTCAACAATATGAGGAGATCCCTGATTTACTTTATTAATTTTTTTGCACTTAATCCCATGTTTGCTAATATAATCGGCAGTACCTCCGGTTCCACAAAGTGTAAAATTTAATTTAATTAATTGTTTTGCTAATTGCACCCCCTCTTCTTTATGACTATTTTTCAAAGAAATAAAAGCTAAGCCTCTTTTAGGAAGAGAGTTTGAGGCTGCAATCTGACTTTTAGCAAAAGCCATACCGAAATTTTTATCAAAACCCATAACTTCACCTGTTGATTTCATTTCTGGCCCAAGTAAAAGATCGCTGTTTGGAAATTTGTTAAATGGAAAGACCGCCTCTTTTACCGCAAACATATTTTTTGTTTTACTTTTTAAACTGAAATTTGATAATTTCTCTCCTGCCATCACTCTAGAAGCTATTTTTGCAAGAGGTAAATTTTTCGCCTTTGAAACAAATGGTACGGTTCTACTAGCTCTTGGATTAACTTCTATCACATAAATCTGATCTTTTTTAATTGCATATTGAACATTCATGAAACCTTTAACTTTAAGAGCTAAGGCTAATTTTTTTGTTTGTTTTTCAATTTCTTTAATTAAAAAAGGTTTTATTGATACCGGAGGCAAACTACATGCTGAGTCACCTGAGTGTATTCCTGCCTCTTCAATGTGTTGCATAATACCGGCTACGAAAACATTTTTACCATCCGATATTGCGTCAACATCAACCTCCATTGCATTATCAATAAACTTATCAATCAAAATTGGATTTTTTTCAGCAACTTTAAATGCTTCTCTTACAAAGTCTTTGAGTTGCCTTTTTTCGTGAACAATCTCCATTGCTCTTCCACCTAAAACGTAAGATGGCCTTACCATTAGAGGCAAACCAATTTTATCAGCAATTTTTATTGCTTGAGGAAAAGTTCTAGCGATACCGCTTTCAGCTTGTTTTAAATTAAGTTTATTTAAAAGACTCCTAAATCTATCTCTGTCTTCAGCAAGATCGATTGATGAATATTGAGTTCCTAAAATTGGAAGCTTATTTTTATATAAAAATTTTGCCAGTTTAATTGGAGTTTGTCCCCCAAATTGAGCAATGACACCTTTTACATTACCTTTTGATTTTTCTCTCTTTATTATATTGAAAACATATTCATCTATTAAAGGTTCAAAATAAAGTCTGTCACTTGTATCGTAATCTGTTGACACGGTTTCAGGATTACAATTAACCATGATTGTTTCATATTTAGCTTCTTTAAGAGCAAAACTAGCTTGGCAACAGCAATAATCAAATTCTATTCCTTGACCAATTCTATTTGGGCCCCCACCAAGAATTATAATTTTATCTCTTTTAGAGGGATTAGCTTCACATTCTGAATTAGAGGAAAAATTTCTTTGATAAGTAGAATACATATATGGAGTGAAAGATTTAAATTCTGCGGCACAAGTATCGACTTTTTTATAAACTGGTAAAACTTTTAAAGCAGTTCTTTTCTTTCTAATTAACGATTCTGAATGATTAGTTAGTTCAGATAACTTTTTGTCAGAGAATCCTATCGACTTAATATAGTTAAACTCATTAAAATTTTTAGGAAGACCTTTTTTCTTTATTTTAATCTCAATCTCTATGATTTCCTTTATCTGATTTAAAAACCAAGGATCAATGTTTGAAAGTTTATTAATCTCCTTTAAATTTATTTTTTTTCTTATTGCTTCCCCAACCAGTAAAATCTTATTTGGAATATTTTCTTTAAGTTTTTTTCTAATTAGTTTCGTATTTAAATTAAATATTTGATCTAATCCTGAGAAACCTGTCTCTAGAGATACTAAAGCTTTTTGAAGAGACTCTTTAAAATTTCTACCTATAGCCATTGCTTCCCCCACCGATTTCATTGATGTTCCTAAAACTGCAGCGGAGGAGGAGAATTTTTCAAAAGTAAATCTTGGGATTTTAGTGACCACGTAATCTATTGTGGGCTCAAAAGATGCAGGTGTAACTTTCGTAATTTCATTTTTTAATTCGTCTAAAGTGTAACCAACAGCTAATTTTGCCGCTATCTTTGCTATTGGAAACCCAGTGGCCTTAGAAGCTAGCGCTGATGATCTTGAAACCCTAGGGTTCATCTCAATGATTACCATTCTTCCATTTTTTGGATTTATTGCGAATTGAACATTTGACCCTCCTGTTTCCACACCAATTTTTCTCAGGCAAGCTATAGAGGCATTTCTCATTACTTGATATTCTTTGTCGGTCAAAGTTAATGCTGGAGCGATAGTTACTGAGTCCCCAGTATGAATACCCATGGGATCTAAATTTTCTATAGAGCAAATTATAATGCAATTGTCGTTTTTATCTCTAACAACTTCCATCTCAAATTCTTTCCAACCTTCTAAACACTCTTCAACTAAGACTTGATTTACAGGTGACTCGTGAAGCCCATTTTTTATTATCTTATAAAATTCTTTTTTATTTTTTGCGATACCACCCCCCAAACCACCTAGAGTAAAAGCCGGTCTAATAATTGCCGGTAATCCGATTTGTTTTAATACTTTTGAAGATTGTTTAAAATTGTTTACTATTTTTGATTTGGGAAGATCTAAACCAATCTCTAACATATTTTTTCTGAACTTTTTTCTATCTTCTGCATTGGATATAGCTTTTGAATTAGCGCCTATAAGTTCAATTTTGTATTTTTTAAGAATACCTTTTTTTTCTGCCTCCATTGCTAAATTTAAAGCAGTTTGACCACCCATGGTTGGCAAGATCGCATCAGGTTTTTCTTTGATAAGAATTTTTTCAAGAACTTCTATTGTAATTGGCTCAATATAAGTTTTATCAGCGATGTTTGGATCTGTCATGATTGTTGCTGGATTTGAATTTATTAGAATTACTTTGAAACCTTCATCTTTTAAAGCTTTACAGGCTTGAGTTCCTGAGTAATCAAATTCACAAGCTTGCCCAATAATAATTGGCCCTGCACCTACAACTAAAATTTTTTTAATATCTTTTCTTTTTGGCATTTTTTTTCATACTCTTTACAAATTTATCAAATAAATAAACACTATCTTGAGGACCAGGGTTAGATTCTGGATGATATTGAACTGAGAAAACGGGTTTATTTTTTAACTCGATACCTTCAATACTATTATCAAATAAAGACTGGTGAGTGACTCTTATATTTTTAGGCATACCTTTTTTTACTACTTCAAATCCATGATTCTGACTTGTAATTTCAACATTTCCCTCAATCAAATTTTTAACAGGATGGTTAGCTCCTCTATGCCCTAATTTCATTTTTTCTGTCTTAGCACCGAGTGCTAAAGCTAGGATTTGATGGCCCAAACAGATTCCAAATAATGGTAACTTTCTTTTGATTAATTCTTGGATTGTTGCTATTGCATATTTTCCTGTCGCCGCAGGATCTCCGGGTCCATTTGATAAAAATATTCCATTAGGTTTGAGTTTTAGAATATCTTTTGCAGCTGTTTTGCATGGTACGATTGTAACTTTACAATTAAAATCTGAAAAATATCTTAAAATATTTTTCTTAATTCCGTAATCTATGGCTACAACATGCAATATTTTTTTCTTATTTTTTAAATATCCATTTCCCTTTTCCCATGTTTTATAATCTTGCCACAAATAATTTTTCTTAGTAGTAACCATTTTTGCCAAATCTAAGTTTTTAAGGCCGCTCCATTTATTAGTTATTCTAATTAGTTTTTTTATATTTAATTTATTTTTGTTATAAAAAGATATTGTCCCCTTAGGAGCACCTTTATCTCTAATTAAATTTGTTAAATTTCTAGTATCAATTCCAGTTATTCCAACAATCTTATTTTTCTTTAACCATTGATCTAAATGTTTTAAAGATCTGTAATTTGATGGATTAGTTATCTCTGTATTTATTATTACTCCTTTAGTCCAAATCTTGTCTGACTCGTGATCTTCTTTATTAGTTCCAACATTTCCAACGTGCGGAAAGGTAAAATTTATAATCTGATCAGCATAGGAGGGGTCAGATATAATTTCTTGGTAACCAGTAATAGAAGTATTAAAACATACTTCACCAGTTGCGGTGCCTTTGTAACCTAAACCTACACCTTTAAAGAATTTACCGTTTTGAAGAACTAGAATAGCTGTGGAATCGATCTTTTTAAGATTTTTTGTTGAGTTTATATTTTGACCAATCTTCTTCAAATACAACTCATGAGTTAAAGTAAAAAACTTATAAACATGATTTTGCGCAACATATGAAATAGAAACAAAATCGTCAAGAAAGTTCTTTTTATTTTGTATTACAATTGTGATTAAAATAAATTTTTAATTATGTCTTTAAAAAAGCAAATAGACGATAAGCTAAATCAAGCCCTAAAAGCGAAAGATAAAAATACCTATCCCACACTAAGACTAATTGTTTCAGCTATAAAAGATGCTGAAATAGCTGGTAGGTCAAAAGGTCAAAAAGAACTTAAGGATAGTGACATTATTTCACTGCTCAAAAAAATGGTTAAACAGAGAAACGAATCTTGCGAGGTTTATGAAAAAGCTGGTCGTAAAGAACTTTTAGAAAATGAAAAAAAAGAGATAACGGTAATTAATTCTTTCTTACCAAAACAACTTAGTGATGAGGAAACAAAAAAGATTTGCGAGGAAACGATAAAGTCCGTCGGCGCTTCTTCTATTAAAGATATGGGAAAGATTATGGGAGCCTTAAAATCAAAACATTCTGACTCCTTAGATTTTTCAAAAGTAAGCGTAATTTTGAGAGGACTTCTGAAATAAATATGAAATATCCTAAAGAATATTTAAATGAAATTAAATTAAGACTTAAGGTTTCTCATGTGGTTGGAAAAACTGTTCAGTTAAAAAAAAGGGGTAAAGAGTTTATAGGCTTATCTCCTTTTAAAAACGAAAAAACACCTTCTTTTACCGTAAATGATGAAAAAGAATTTTATCATTGTTTTAGTACCGGAGAACATGGAAATATTTTTGATTTTTTAATTAAAACTAAATCAGTTGGATTTGGGGAAGCGGTAAAGATTTTGGCAGCTGAAGCAGGTATGCAGCCATACAGGTTTTCTAGTATTGATCAAAAAAGAGATTTAAGATTTCAAACTTACAAAAATATATTTATTGATTATTCTAACTTTTTTCATGAGCAATTATTTAGCAAAAACAATAAAGAAGCTTTAGATTATCTTCTAAAAAGAGGATTAAAAAAAAATATTATAGAGGAATTTAAATTAGGTTTTGTTCCTTGGAAAAATGATTTTTATCAGGAATTAATTAAAAAGTATTCCGAAGAAGATTTAAATTTTACAGGTCTTTACTATAAAAATGATAAAACTGGTAAATATTTTGATCGTTTTAACTCAAGAATAATTTTTCCGGTTAATAATATTTCAGGTGATACAATTGCTTTCGGCGGGAGGATAATTCGAGAAAGTAAACTTGCAAAATATATAAACTCCCCAGAAACTGAATTTTACAAAAAGGGTAATGTAATTTTCAATTTGGATAAAGCAAAAAACTTAAGATCAGGCTCCGAAGAAGTATTAATTGTAGAGGGGTATATGGATGTTGTAAGTGTTTTTTCTTCAGGCATAAAAAATGTAATTTCTAATTCAGGCACAGCCCTTACAGAAAGACAAATTTCTTTAATCTGGAAATTTTTTTCAAGTCCTATCATCTGTTTGGATGGAGATGAAAGCGGTCAACAAGCTGCTTTAAGAATTGCTGAAAGGTTGTTTCCTCTAATAAATGAAAATAATAAAATTTATTTTTCAAAAATGCCCGAAGGAGAGGATCCTGATGATTATATTAAACAAAATGGTAAAGAGGGGCTAACTAATTTGCTTAAAGATAAAGAAATAATTCAATCATTTATTTGGAATTGCAACCTAAATAAAATAGATAAATTTAATCCTTATGAAATATCTAAATTTGAAAAAGAGATTAAGAAATTGTCTTATTCAATTCAAGATGAAACATTAAAGAAATATGTTCTTGAAGATTTTTTAGAAAAAATTAATAAATTAACTCCAAATCAGACAGCTAGAAAAAACTACGGTTATATTTATCAAAAAAAGAAAAATATTAAAATTCTCAAGGAAACAAAAATTTTGCACTTAAAAAAAAAAGATTTATCAAAAATTCAAATTTTAGAATTTTCGATTTTATTTATTATTTTAAATTATAAAAAAATTGCATTAAAGAAAATAGAAGAGCTATCAAATATCAATTTTATTGACAAAAAAAATGAGAGTTTAAAGAATATTTTAGTAAATTCTATAATAGATGGAAATGATTTTTCTGACATAAAAACTAAAACAAATAAAGATTTTGAAAAAATTATTAATGAAATTAATTCTAATTCAAACATTCAAATTATCACAAAGAATAAAACAGACCAGAACTTAACCGAACTATTAGATGAACTAATTCAAGATTATAAGGATCAAAATAACCTTAAGAAAATAGAATCCATCGAGAAGAAATTAATTAATAACTTAGACGAAAACTCTTATTCAGAATTAATTAAGCTTAAAAGTCAATTAAATAGGGAGTAAATAAAGTGTAGATTTTTTATAATTAGTTATTATATATAATCTTCATTTCATATATGCCTGAAAAATTGATTACAAAATCCTTTGAAAGACTTTTTGAAAAAGGAAAACATAGGGGATTTATTACTTATGAAGAACTTGGTAAATCTCTTGGTAAAAGAAATGGCACTAATGAAAATATTGAAAAAGCATTTATAATTCTTGTTGATGAAAAAATTACATTAGTAGAAAAAAAATCACAGTTTCAATCAAATAAGAAAAAAGAAAACACAAATTCCTCAGAGGAAAAATCCTCAGATAAAAGCGACGATCCAATCAGAATGTACCTAAGAGAGATGGGTGGTGTCGAGTTATTATCTCGGGAAGGAGAAATTGCAATTGCTAAAAGAATAGAGGCGGGAAAAGATGTTATGATTAATGCTTTAACACAAAGTCCAATTATTGGAAAAAAAATTAATGAATGGAAAGAGCATATCGAGAGCCAACAACTTTTAGTAAGAGATATAATTGATATTGATTCAACCTATGAAGATTTTGAGTCACTCGAGGAAGATGATGGAGCTAAAGCTAATAAAAAATTAAAAGATAGAGACGATAAAGAGGAAGAACTAAAGAAAAATGAAGATAACTCTTCGAACGAAGAGGACGAATTTAATGTTTCCCTTGCTAAAATGGAAGAGGAAATTAAACCAAAAATATTAAATATTTTGGATTCATTAAGTAAAAATTATAGCAAACTTCAAAAATATCAAATCGAAAAACTTGAGTGTTTGTTAAATTCAAAAGAACTCTCTGTCTCTAAAAATAAAAACTTTAAAAAAATTCAAGAGATTTTAGTAGATAACTTTAAAAACTTACAACTAGCACCTCACGTTGTGGAGGAATTAGTTCAATCCCATTACAAAGAAAATAAAAAAATAGTATCACTAGAAGGAGTTTTGCTTAGGTTAGCAATGGATAATAAAATATCAAGAGATGAATTTTTGAAATATTATTTAGGTAATGAAATAAATCCAAAATTTGAGTCTTTTTTAAAAGAAAACGCAACATGGAAAGCTTTTTTTAAGAAATATAAAAAAGACTTTGCAGAAATAAGAGATAGGTTGGTTGAGTTTAGCAAAAAAATAGGATTATCTGTCGGAGAATTCAAAAAATTAGTTAGCAGAATTCAAAAAGGTGAGAGGGAATCGAGAATAGCTAAAAAAGAAATGGTAGAAGCTAATCTCAGACTTGTAATATCAATAGCAAAAAAATACACTAATAGAGGACTTCAGTTTTTGGATCTAATTCAAGAAGGTAATATAGGTTTGATGAAAGCTGTAGATAAATTTGAGTATAGAAGAGGATACAAGTTTTCAACTTATGCTACTTGGTGGATACGACAAGCTATAACAAGATCTATCGCTGATCAGGCAAGGACAATAAGAATTCCAGTTCATATGATAGAAACTATAAATAAGATTGTAAGAACTCAAAGACAAATTATGAGTGAGTTTGGAAGAGAGCCTACCCCTGAAGAATTAGCAAAAAAATTGGCAATGCCTTTAGAAAAAGTAAGAAAAGTTTTAAAAATTGCTAAAGAACCAGTCTCTCTAGAGACGCCAGTCGGCGATGAAGAAGATAGCAGTCTAGGAGACTTTATAGAAGATAAAAACGCCTTACAACCTCTGGATACAGCGATTCAATCGAACTTGAGTGAATCCACAACTAAAATTTTAGCATCTTTAACTCCAAGAGAAGAAAGGGTGTTAAGAATGAGGTTTGGGATAGGAATGAATACTGATCACACTTTAGAGGAAGTAGGTCTTCAATTTTCAGTGACAAGAGAGAGAATAAGGCAAATAGAGGCAAAAGCATTAAGAAAACTAAAACATCCTAGTAGATCAAAACAACTAAAAAGTTTCTTAGAAAAATAAACATTTGTGATATAAGAATTTATATTAAATGGGCCTGTAGCTCAGTTGGTTAGAGCAGTACACTCATAATGTATTGGTCCCAGGTTCGAGTCCTGGCGGGCCCACCAAATTAATTATTTATAAATTCCTCCAGTTTTTGAATTAGAACGTTTATGTCGTTGTTACTAGAAATTAGTATTGATGCAAATTCTTCCTTTTGAGTTCTAGCTAGACTTAATCCTTCAACAATTAAGTCTCTTATCAAAGGCTTATTTGGATCTTTTGTAAAAACTCGCCAATCAACCTTAATTTCAGGACCGTCATCATTGGGAACAATTTCAGAGTTGACAATAGTATAGTTTGCACTTTTTTGCTCAGAGCCTATAACTTTAAATTCACTGGATGAATAGTCTGAAAGTCTTGAAGTAAGACTTTTTAAAAAATACCTTTCAAAAGTTTTTTTAAAATTATCAATATCGCTTTTATTGGAACTCTTTCTTAACTCACCTAAAGTATATAAACTTAAAGCCTTTATATCTACATTTTCTAAAGCAATTTTTTTAATAAATTCTGCTTTTTGATCTTCAGTCAAACTTTTATTTGAAAGTTTTGAAATCGCTTCAGTTACTAATTTGTTTACAAATTCTTGAGGGTCTGTACTATAAGAGTAGGCAGAAATATTAAAAAACAGACATATAGAAATTAAAAAAATTTCAAATTTTCTCATTTTAAAATTTTAGTTATCTAAATTTCCCCAGTCGTCCTCTGTAGAGCTAGAATTTTTTATTTTATTTTCTCTGTCTTGTAAATATACACTTTTTAAAGAAGAGTAAAAATCTATCGAATTTTTTTCTAAACTTTCAATATTTTTTATGTTTTCTGCACGAAAGTCAATTGCACTTGTACCTTTTACCGAAAAATAATCAAGATCATTACCAGATATCCCCATTAGTTCATGCTCTCTAATTGTAACGTGTGCAAATGGATCAATAAAAGTATCCGCAATTAAACCAAACGAGTCTCTAACAGTTGTCGGGCCTAAAATGGGTAAAACAAAATAACATCCATGACCAACACCATAATAACCAAGAGTTTGACCAACGTCTTCTTTATGAGCTTTTAATCCTAATCTTTCAGCAGGATTAAAAAAACCTAATATCCCTAAAGTTGTATTTACCAAAACACTACCAGTTGCATGACCAACTTGCGATATATTTCCTTGTAATAAAGAATTTGGAATGGAAAGCAAGGTTGCAATATTAGAGGTAAAATTGCTTGTACCAACTTTTATAAAATTAGGTAATTTATTATAGCCTTTAGCGATTGGTTCTAACACTACGTCATCAAAAGCCATATTAAATTTAAAAATAGTTCTACTTACCGGCTCAAAGCATTCAGTAGTTGCTTTAGCAGGTGTAATTATCAATATATATGAAAAAAATATTGCAAATCCCAAAGATGAAATTTTATTTAAAGTCATTATAATGAACTATATATATATATTTTTAACTTATGCTATATAAATTCCGATTTATTATATTTTTATTTACTTAGATAATATGAGCATATTATGGATAAATTAACTGATTTCTCACCAAATTTTTCAAAAAAGCCCAGATTAAAAAAAGATATAAAGTTCATAATAATTCACTACACAGGTATGCAATCTGAGATTGAGTCAATTAGGAGGCTCAAATCAAAAAAATCCAAGGTGAGCTGTCATTATTTGATTAGTCGTAATGGAAAAATCATTCAGCTAATATCTGACTTAAACACAGCCTGGCATGCAGGAAAATCAAAATGGAAAAATTTCAATAATTTAAATAAAAATTCAATTGGGATCGAATTAGTTAATAAAGGGCATGAAAATAAATATCAAAATTTCCCAAATATTCAAATAAGAAGCTTTGTTAAATTATGCAAGGAGCTTAAAAAAAAATATAAGATTAAAGATGAAAATTTTTTAGGACACTCAGATATTGCTCCTTTAAGAAAAATTGATCCAGGTGAAAAATTTCCGTGGAAAAAAATAAGTCGTTATAAGATGGGTAGATGGTATAATTTAAACGACAAGAAAAAAAAGAGAATTAAGATAAAAAAGAATAATGTTCGTATATTTTTCTTCAGAAATCTCCTTAAAATAGGGTATCGTTATTTTTCAATTAAAAAAAAAAGTCATCAAGATAAAAATGTTATAAAAGCTTTCCAAATGAGATATCTTCCGAAAAAAATTTCTGGGCAGATAGATAAAAAAACCCTTAAAATTAGTCATTTTTTAGCAAATATTTAAAATTCTCTTGATCAATCTTTAAAAATTTTATAATTAATTTCTGCCAGATAATTGGACTGTCGCTATTAACTTGTTTAATAGAGGAAAGTCCGGGCTCCAAAAAGATACAGTGCCAGTTAATGACTGGCGAAGGTGACTTTAGGGAAAGTGCCACAGAAAATAAACCGCCTTATCAAGGCAAGGGTGAAACGGTGAGGTAAGAGCTCACCGGTTTTTTGGTAACAAAAAACGCACGGCAAACCCCACTGGGAGCAAGGTTAAATAGGAAAGACATTGTAATTTAATTACTAAAAACAGTCTTTTGTTAGTCTTTCGGGTTAACCGCTTGAGCTTAGGCGCGAGTTTAAGCCTAGAGAAATGACATCTTAAATGACAGAACCCGGCTTATAGATTATCTGGCAAAAATCCAAAAAAATTGTTCTTCTTTTGTACTAAAAGCTTTAAAACATTAGTTATTGACTATTTTTAAAAAACCCATACTATCCCAATAAATCCCATAATGGAGGGAATATTGAATTTTGAAGTTTTTATAAGGTTTTTAAAGAATATGTTTTTATCAAGTTACGAAAACAAATTAGACAAGAAAGGACGTGTGTCTGTGCCAGCTACTTTTAGAGCTTACTTAAGTTCAATTGGATACAATGGTTTTATTGCATACCCATCATTTAGTTACTCAGCCTTGGAAGCATGTTCACAAGATAGAATAGAAAAATTATCTAACACAATAGACTCTTTAAATCCTTTTGAGGAAAAAAGGGATTATTTTGCAACTTCAGTTTTATCTGAAAGTGAAAATTTACAATTTGATACAGAAGGCAGAATCTCACTTTCTCGTAAACTTTTAAATCATGCTAATATTAAAAATAGTATTCTATTTGTTGGACTTGGCAAAACTTTTCAAATTTGGGAACCAAAAAATTTTGAAAAATTCAAAGTTGTAGCCAAGAAAAAAGCCTTTCAAAATAGATCTAATTTAAAATGGGAAAATAAACAGAAAGGAGAACTATCATGAGTATAAATGTTGGAGGAGGAGAACTTAGAGAATTAAAGCCAAGAATTTTAGTTATTGGAGTAGGAGGAGCTGGTGGAAATGCTATTAATGCAATGATCGAGGCTGGGATGCAAGGTGTAGAATTTGTTGCGGTCAATACTGATGCTCAAGATCTTAAAATGAGTAAAGCTGATGCAAAAATTCAAATTGGTATGAATTTAACTAAAGGTCTTGGAGCTGGCGCTAAACATGATATAGGCCAAGCTGCTGCAGACGAGTCAATAAATGAAATAGTAAATTATATGCAAGGAAGCAACATGGTATTTATTGCATCTGGAATGGGAGGAGGCACAGGAACTGGAGCCTCTCATGTAATTGCTAGGGCAGCAAGAGAAATGAATATTTTAACAGTAGGTGTAACGACTTTACCTTTTGCTTATGAAGGACCCAAAAGAATGAGAAGAGCAAATACTGGTCTTGAAGAGTTGAAAAAATATTTAGACACTACAATAGTCGTTCCAAATCAAAATTTGTTTAAAATTGCAAACGAGTCTACAGGTTTTGAGGAGTCATTTAGTTTATCTAATGATGTTTTGAAACAAGGTGTACAAAGCATAACTGATTTAATGGTTAGACCCGGCATGATAAATCTAGATTTTGCTGATGTTGAAACAGTAATGAACTCTAGTGGAAAAGCTATGATGGGAACGGGTGAAGCAGAAGGAGAAAATAGAGCTATGGCTGCAACAGAATTAGCTTTGAACAATCCGTTAATTGATGAATATACATTGCAAGGTGCAAAAGGGTTACTTGTTAACATCACAGGTGGAAGTGATATTAAACTTTTTGAAGTAGATGCGGCAGTTAATAAAATTAGAGCCGAAGTTGATCCGGAAGCAGAGCTAATATTTGGGGCGATAAAAGATGAAAATATGAATGGTAAAATTAGAGTTTCAATAGTAGCTACCTCTTTAAAAGGGACTACAATCAACCCAGATCCTAAACCAGTTTTAAACGTGGTAAGTGGATCCAATGGTAAAAACAGCAACCACTCAGATAATTTATTTTCTAGAACGAATATTGATCAAAATATAGTCAATTCTATCGATGGAGCAAATGCTTTAAAGTTAGATGAAAGTTTTGAGATAAAAAGTAACGAAGAACAAAATGCTTTAATAAATAGTTTTGAAATCAATGAAGAAAATAATACTGCTGAATCAATATTATCTCAAGATAATTTATCTCACTCAATACCTGATGGAGTTTCAATAGAAAATGCATCTTACATGGAAAATAATCCTGATGAAAAAATTGGTGAAACTGTATTAAGAAATAATAATCAAATAGAAAATACAAAAGATGAAGAGAGCACCCCGGTGCTTTTCTCAGATGAGCAAAACCAGGAAAGCTTAGAGACGGAAAACCTTGATCAAAATAATGAGACGCAACAGCTTTTTGAAAAAGAAACAAATGAAGACGAGGACTTCGAAATACCTGCTTTTTTGAGACGACAAAAATTTTAATGATCAAAACAGAAAATAATGAAAACTCAAATATCATCACTGGAATTTTCCCATTTTCCAGTGATGTTGAGTGAAGTCATAAAAGTTTCATCTCCATCAAAAGGTGGTTATTTTGTAGATTGTACTTTCGGAGGTGGAGGGTATTCAAGTGAATTTCTTAAATTTTCTAAAACCAAAGTAATAGGAATAGATAGAGACCCTTCAGTAACCACAATAGCAAAAAAAATAGAAAAAAAATTTAAAAAAAGATTTAAATTTTATCAATTAAAGTTTAGCCAGATAGATCAAATATTTAACCATAAAGTTGATACAGTCGTTTTTGACCTTGGCATTTCATCAATTCAACTTAATGATCTGGAGAGAGGTTTTTCGTTCAAGTCTGATAAGAAATTGGATATGACAATGGGCTTGACAGACTTATCTGCTGAGAAAGTTGTAAACAATTTAAACGAAAGCCAATTAAGATTAATAATCAGAACTTTAGGTGAAGAAAAAGATGCTTCAAACATTGCAAAAAATATTATTAAAACAAGATCAGAAAAAAGAATAACAAGGGTAGATCAATTAGTAAAAATAATTGAAAAAAGTAAAAAAAAAAATTTCTATTCTAAGATAAATCCAAGCACCAAAACTTTTCAAGCATTAAGAATTTTTGTGAATAAAGAAATTTCGGAACTTATATTCGGAATAATTCAAGCTACTAAAATTTTAAAACCAGGGGGAAAAATTGTTATTGTAAGTTTTCATTCGATTGAAGATAAAATTGTAAAATTTTTTTTTAGCAACTTTTCAAAGAACAGTTCAAGGCCTTCAAGGTACCTTCCAGAAGATAATAATAGTAATATAGCTTTATTTGAAAAATACTCTAACAAGATAATTAAGCCTACAAAAAATGAAATAGAAAAAAATAATCCATCTAGATCAGCAAAATTAAGGCTTGCTATTAGAAGTCATAATGAATTTGTTTATCCCTCAAATTTGATTAAAAAATTTAGCAAATATTTAAATTTGGAGGCTATAAGTGTTTAAAATTAAAATTTTCTCATCAGTTATAATTTTTTCTTTTTTAATGATTTTTACCTCAATTATTAAAAATCAAACAAGAGAAACCGAAAAAAAAATTTTTAATTTGAACAAAATAATAAACACAAAAGAAAAAGATTTAAACGAGTCCCAGCTTGAATTCTCTTATTTATCCTCTCCGTCTATGATTCATAATCAAATAAATCAACTAGATTATGAGAAATATATAACGATGGATTATTCAAAAATTTTTCTAAGTATGTCAAGTTTTCTTGAATTACAAAAAAGATTGGTAATCAAAAAAAATAATTATGAAACTAGTAAAGAAAAAGAATTTAAATAAAAACCAAGGCAGTTTTTATTTTGAAGACTATATAGAAACCAATAAAAAAAATAAGTCTTTAAAAAAAAATAACTTATTTCAAGACAGAATCTATTTATTATTTTTTTTATTTTTTTCGTTGATTTTAATATTTAGTATTAGAATTTTTCATATTTCATTAAATAAAATTGAAATTTTAAATCAAATTAATTCGCCTCAAAAATTTTTATTATTAAGAAGAGATATTGTGGATAGAAACGGAATATTAATTTCAAGAAATGTAAAATCTTATCATGCAGCTATTAATCCACGTTTAATAACTAATAAAGAGAACTTCCTTATTAAATTAAGACTACACTTTCCTGAATTAAAAGTAGAAAAAATAAAAGCACAGCTTAATAATGATAAATATTTTTATTTAAAAAAACGTATTGACCAAAAAGATAAAAAAAAACTCTGGGCATTAGGAGAGAAAGGAATAATTTTTGAACCATTTCAATCAAGAATCTATACTCATGGAAATCTTTTTAGTCATATAATTGGACAGGTTGACTACGACAATTACGGGATTTCAGGTATAGAAAAATATTTCGATAAAGAATTAAGAAATAAAAAACTCATAGAAAAACCATTACAGTTAACTCTGGATTCTAATATACAATTTTTAATTAAAAATGAATTGGACAAA
This sequence comes from uncultured Pelagibacteraceae bacterium, assembly GCA_902573985.1. Lineage (GTDB taxonomy): Bacteria > Pseudomonadota > Alphaproteobacteria > Pelagibacterales > Pelagibacteraceae > Pelagilacustribacter. The sequence goes on along the minus strand of CACGLS010000007.1, from coordinate 5,451 downwards.
GCCTTAGAAACTTTCAAAGCATCTGGAGGCGGAGCTTTGCTAATGAATGTGGAAAATGGAGATATACTATCTTTAATTTCTCTTCCTGATTTTGATATTAATACCAGAGCAAATATTGGTGATAAAAAATATATTAACAAAATTACTAAAGGTGTTTATGAACTTGGCTCTATTTTTAAAACTTTTACTGTTGCTTTGGCGCTAGAAAACAATCTGGTCACACCTGAATATATCTTTGAAAATATACCAAGATCAATTAAATGTTCTCGTTACAAAATTTCAGATATAAAAGAATTTCCGAAAAATTTATCAGTAGAAGATATATTAATTAGATCTTCAAATATTGGAACTTTATTGCTAGCAAGAAAAATTGGTGAGGAAAAATTTAAAAAGTTTATTGAAGATACTAAATTATTAAAAAATCCTGATATACAATTAGAGGAAGTTGGTAAACCTATCAAATTTCATTGGAATAAGTGTAAACTAGAAACTGTTTCGTATGGACATGGAATAACAACTACCCCATTACAAGCAACAACTATTTATGCTTCAATATCAAATGGCGGAAAAATTATAAAACCAAACTTAATAAAAAAGAAAGATAAAAACCAAGAAGAGTACGGAAGAATAGTTTCAAAAAAAACGAGTAATCACATAAATAATATTTTAAGGAAAGTTGTTACTGAAAAAGAGGGAACAGCTAAACTTGCTGATATTAACGGTTATTTTGTCGGTGGAAAAACTGGGACTTCTCAAAAATATACTAATAAGAATGAGAATTTAAATACTTTTATATCAATTTTTCCATCAAATAAGCCCAAGTATGCATTGCTGGTAATGCTAGAAAACCCTCAAGTCGCTGAGAATTTAACATACAATTATAGAGGGATGAAAATAAAAGCTTTTCGAAACGAAGCAGGATGGAATTCGGTTTATGTGGCAGGCAAAATAATAAAAAGAATTGGGCCAATTTTAGCCATAAAGAATGAAGAGTTTAATCAACATTATGTTACTGCAAAAAATAATTAAAAATCTCCCCAAAGAAAAAAAAAGATTAAAGATTTCAGGTATTTCAAATAATAGTAAAAAAATTAAGAAAGGTTATATTTTTTTTGCAATAAGAGGTAAAACTTTCAATGGTGAAAAATATATTGATGAAGCAATAGAAAAAGGTGCAATCGCAATTGTTTGCTCTAAAAATTGTAAATATAAGAATCAAAACATTCCAATCATAAAAACTTCAAATATTAGAAATTTTTTAAGTAAAATATGCTCAAACTTTTATAAATTAAAGCCTAAAAATATAATAGCAGTGACTGGAACCAATGGAAAAACCTCAGTGGCCGATTTATTCTACCAAATTTTAAATTTGAACAATGTTCCAGTAGCATCTATAGGCACTTTAGGCATTAAATTTAAAAAAAAAATAATTAAATCTAATTTAACTTCTCCTGATACCATAGAGTTACACAAGGTTCTCCAAAAAATTAAAAAAAACAAAATCAACAATGTTATAATTGAAGCTTCAAGTCACGGTTTATCTCAAAAAAGAATTAATCATGTAGATTTTAGAGCCGGCATATTTACGAATTTTAGCCAAGACCATCTTGATTATCATAAATCTATGAAATCTTACTTTAACGCTAAAATGATATTATTTAAAAGTATATTAACTAAAAAAAAAACAATTATCTCTGATAGTTCAATAAAAGAATTTGCATATTTAGAAAGAATATCAAAAAAGAGAAATTTACATTTAATTGACATAAACAATCTTAAGAATAGATTATATCAAAATAAAAAAGTTAATTTTTTAAATGATTTCCAATTAAAAAATTTATCAATGGCAATCTCAGCCGCAAAATTATGTAATTTATCAGAAAAAAAAATTGTTAATGTTATAGGTAAGTTGAAAGATGTTAACGGAAGATTAGAACACGTGAGAACCTTTCCAAATAATATTAAAGTATTTGTGGATTTTGCTCATACTCCAGATGCTCTTAATAAAACTCTTTTTGCCCTAAAGAATAGTTTTGGTAATAATATATCTTTAGTATTTGGATGTGGAGGTGATCGAGATTTTAAGAAAAGACCATTAATGGCTAAAATTGCCGATAAAAATTGTAAAAAAATATATGTTACCGACGATAACCCAAGAAATGAAATACCAGAAAAGATTAGACATGAAATTTTCAAACATATTAAAAATATCAATTGCTTTAATATCGCTAACAGAGCAAAAGCAATTCAGAGTTCAATAAAATATGCCAATCCAAATGAAATTATCTTAATTACTGGAAAAGGTCATGAGGAAGAACAAATATATAAAAATAAGATTTTAAAAACTTCAGATAAAAAAATTGTTAGAAATTTAAATCTTAAAATTAAAAGCCTTACAAAAAAAGATCAAAAATTTTTGCAAAATAATGAAATTTTAAAAAGTATAACTAATGTGAATAAACCGAGAAATTTTCATGGGTTAGCTATCGACTCAAGAGTAGTAAAAAAAAATAATCTTTTTTTAACAATAAAAGGAAAAAATAATGATGGTGCAAGTTTTATACCTAAAGCATTAAAAAAAGGAGCGACATACGTTGTATCTAATAAAAGAGTAAAAAAATTTAAGAATAAAATAATAAAGGTAAATAATGTAGTAAATTTTTTAAATAATTTTGCTTTAAAAAAGAGAGAGTGCTCATCAGCAATGATTATAGCTATAACAGGAAGCGCTGGAAAAACTTCTTTAAAAAATCTTATTAAAGATTTACTTCAAAATTTTGGTGAGACACTTCATTCTCCAAAATCCTATAATAATCAGTATGGTGTACCAATAAGTTTATCTTTTTTAACATCAAATCACAAATACGGTGTGTTTGAGGTAGGCATGAGTAAAGCAGGCGAAATTGACTCTCTTACAAAAATTATAAAACCTCATATTGGAATAATAACAAACATTGGAGAGGCACATATTGAAAACTTTAAAAATGTAAAAGGAATAGCTAAAGCTAAAGGAGAAATAATTAACAACATTCAAAAAAATGGCACAATAATTTTAAATCATGATGATAAATTTTTTGATTATCTTAGATTAAAAGCAAAATCAAAGAATTTGAAAATAGTCTCATTTGGAATGAGTAAAATGTCTGACGTTTATCCAATTTCGATAAAAAAAAATTTAAGCAAAACAAAATTATTAATAAAGATAAAAAAACAGATTTTGGGTTTAGAGATTAAAAATATTAATATTTACAATGTTCTCTCATCTCTTGCATTATTAAATGAGTTAAATTTAAATATGCAAAAAATTATTAAAAAATTTAGCACATATGAACCGATCCAAGGGCGTGGAAAAATTTATACAATTAAAAGATATAATAAAAATTTTAAACTCATTGATGAAAGTTATAACGCAAATCCACTTTCTGTAAAAAATGCAATTTCTAGTTTTAATGAAATAAAAAAACAAAATTTTAAAAAATATTTACTTCTAGGTGATATGCTAGAATTAGGGAAAAAGTCTGAATTTCTTCATAAAGATCTATCTAAAGTTATTAACATTTCAGATATCGACAAAGTTTTTATTAAAGGCGGAAAAACATTCAATACCTATAAGAGTTTGAATGTAAATAAACGAGGTAATATTTTTCAACAGGAAGAAGATGTGGATTTTACTTTTAATAATATTATATCTAATAATGACTACTTAATGATTAAAGGATCTAACGCAACTGGGTTAAATAATTTTGCTAAAAAAATAATTAAAGGCAATTAATGCTCTTTCACTTTTTTACATCTTTAATTGAACAATATTCCTTTTTTAATGTATTCAAATATTTAACTTTCAGAACTGGTTTATCAGTAATAACTTCTCTATTAGTAGTTTTCATAATTGGAGCACCTTTAATCAAAATATTCTCTGATAAAATGATCACTGGCCCCATAAGACAAGACGGGCCCATAGATCATATCGTCAAAAAGACTGGAACTCCTACCATGGGAGGAGTAATAATTATAGTTGGTATAATTTCAAGCACCTTACTTTGGGCGGACTTAAAAAATATTTATGTATGGACATTGATATTTGTATCATTAAGTCTTGGAGGCTTAGGATTTCTTGATGATACTTTAAAAATTAAATACAGAAACTCAAGTGGATTACAATCAAGATATAAATTTACAGGTCAATTAATTATTGGCACTTTAACTTTATTAATTTTGATCAAGTTTTCAAATCACGAATATCTGTACGAACTTTATTTTCCTTTTTTTAAAAATCTTATTTGGCAAATGGGTTTATTTTTCATTCCATTCGGATTGTTTGTGATTATTGGAGCATCTAATGCAGTGAACTTGACAGATGGACTTGATGGCTTAGCAACAGTACCAGTAATGTTAGTTGCATTGTCTTTTACATTAATTTCATACGTAGTAGGTAATACAATTTTTTCTGAATATCTTCAAATTCAGTATATACCAGACGTCGGTGAACTTTCAATTTTCTGTGGATCCGTTGTTGGATCTTGTTTAGGGTTTCTTTGGTACAATGCACCTCCTGCAAAAATTTTTATGGGTGACACAGGCTCTCTCTCTTTAGGAGGATCTTTAGCTGCGATAGCTATAATTGTAAAACATGAAATTGTATTAGCTATTATAGGAGGATTATTTGTTTTAGAGACAGTGTCAGTTATAATACAGGTAGTATCTTTTAAATTAACAGGTAAACGGATATTCAAAATGGCCCCAATACATCACCATTTTGAAAAAAAGGGTTGGGCAGAGTCTACAATAGTAATTAGGTTTTGGATTATAGCTATAATTTTAGCTTTAGTAGGATTAGCGACTTTAAAACTGAGGTAGTTAATGATTTCAGCTAAAAATTTTAAAAATCTATCTTTTTTAGTTTATGGACTTGGTTCTACAGGTCAATCCGTTATTAATTTTTTTAGAAGAAATAATATAAAGAATTATAAGGTTTGGGATGATAATAATAAAGAATTATACAAAAAACTTAGGCCAAAAAATTTTGAAAAAGTTCTTTCAGAAACTAATTATATCGTTTTAAGCCCAGGTGTGAGTTTAAAAAAATCTAAAAATAGAGAGCAATTAACAAAATATAAAGAAAAAATAATTACCGATATCGATCTTATATTTTTGCTTAAAAAGTTTTTTAAAAGCATAGTTGTAACTGGAACAAATGGTAAGTCAACTACCTGTAAAATTTTAGAACATGTTTTAAAAAAGAATAAATTTAAAACTTTGCTAGGAGGAAACATAGGAACACCAATTTTAAGTTTAGATGTCAAGAAAAATAGTTTTTTAATAATTGAAGCATCGTCTTTTCAGCTAGCCCATTCTAAATTTATTTGCCCCGATTATGCAATTTTACTTAATATCAGTAATGACCATATCGATTGGCATGGAAATATAAGAAATTATATTAATTCAAAATTT
>CACGLS010000006.1 GCA_902573985.1 uncultured Pelagibacteraceae bacterium | reverse complement strand
TTTATTAATTAATATGCTTGTTGGCAACCCTCTTAATTTGAACCCTTTAACCAATCTTAATTCAGGATCATAATAAGTTTTAAGATCTTTAACTCCTATATCTTTAAAAAATTTATCTACTTTTGTATTATTTGGTTTTTCCATATTTACAGCAAAAATATCAATTTCTGGTAACTTGACACCTAATTTTTCCAATGAGGGCATTTCTTTTCGACACGGTGCACACCATGTAGCCCAAAAATTAATTATCATGATCTTGCCTCTTTTATTGATTAAATCAACGTCTTGAAGATTTGAGTCTTTGAATTTTAGTTCGCTGATAATTTGAGGTTTTTCATGAATAATAACGTTTTTTGAAAAATCTTCTGCTCCAATAAGATTTTGGCTAAGAAGAGATAGAACTATTATGTGAATATAGATTTTAAAAGATTTACTAATTTTCATATTAATTTAAATTGTAAATAACATAGTAAAATGAAAAATAAAACTGTTTGGGCGAATAGACTAAAAGGAAAGACATCAATTTCTTTTCAAAAAATAGGCTCATCTATTAGTATAGATAAAAGACTATACGAGCAAGATATAGCTGCGTCCATTGTTCATACTAAAATGCTCGTTAAACAAAAGATTATTGGTAGTAAAGAAGGATCTAAAATAATCAACGGCCTTAAAAAAATTAAATCACAAATTGATAAAGGAAAGTTTAAATTTCAAGAAAAATTTGAGGATATTCATTTGAATATTGAAAAAAAATTATTTGAATTGATTGGTCATTCAGCAGGCTTTTTACACACAGCTAGATCAAGAAATGATCAAGTAGTTACAGATTTCAAATTATGGATTAAAGAATCATCGAAAGAAACAATTGGTAATATTAATTCTTTGATGAAAATTTTAATCAAAAAAGCAGAGAAAAATATTGATACTGTTATGCCTGGCTTAACACATCTCAAAAATGCTCAGCCAATCTCATTTGCGCATTATCTTCTCTCTTATTTTGAAATGTTTAAAAGAGACATAAAAAGATTTGAAAATAATATAAAACTTTTAGATGAGTGCCCATTAGGTTCAGCTGCACTAGCAGGTACATCTTATAATATAGATAGAAATTATACTTCGAAACAACTCGGTTTTAAGAAACCAACAGATAATTCAATTGACTCTGTTGCCGACAGAGATTTTGCAGTAGATTTTTTATATGCTTCTGCTTTATGTGCAATGCATTTGTCTAGATTAGCCGAAGATTTTATAATTTTTAATTCGAATGCATTTAATTTGATTTCGTTTGATGACAGCATGTTAACAGGCTCATCAATTATGCCGCAAAAGAAAAATCCTGATCCTGCTGAACTAATCAGAGGTAGAGTTAGTTTGAACTACGGCAATTTAAATTCAATGCTTACTTTAATGAAAGGACTTCCAATGTCTTATTTTAAGGATCTTCAAGATGATAAAAAACTTGTCTTCGATGGTTTTGATACTTTGAGTGAATCATTAGTTTTAAGTCTTGAGTTAGTAAATTCAGTTAAAACAAATAAAAAAAATATGCTTGATATGGCCAATTCAGGTTATACAACAGCAACTGATTTTGCCGATTATTTAGTAAAGGAAAAAAAGCTCTCGTTTAGAGAGTCTTATTTAATTTCTGCGAAATTAGTGAATTACGCTGAAAAGAAAAATAAATTATTATGTGAGTTATCTCTGCAAGAAATAATGAAAATTTACAAAAATTTAGATAAAAATGTACTTAAAATATTTGATGTAAACAATTCAATGAACTCAAAAAAATCCCATGGAGGAACTTCTATTGCAAATGTTAGAGCGATGATTAAAAAATATAAAAAGGAAATAAAATGAAAATATTGGCAACAATTTGTATAATAATTTTAACTCTGTCAGGGTGTGGGAAGAAATCAGAGCCTAAATATCAAGGAAAAATTAATCATATTCAAATAGTTTTATAATCTTATGCAAAATTTAAGATACGTGGGCAAAAATTTATTTCTAGAGAGAGTATCAATCCGAAATTTTTTAAAAAAAAACAAAACTCCTTTTTATATCTATTCTGAAAGTCAAATAGTTTCTAATTATTCAAATTTTATAAAAACATTTAAAAAAACTAATCCTTTAATATGTTTCGCTGCAAAGTCTAATAGCAATACAAATATTTTAAGAATTTTAGGAAAACTTGGAGCTGGAGCTGATGTTGTGTCTGGTGGAGAACTGTTAAAAGCTCTTAGAGCTGGTATTAAACCAAAAAAAATTGTTTTTTCGGGGGTAGGTAAGTCTGAGGAGGAACTAAAAATTGCAATTAATAAAAAAATTTTATTGATAAACTGCGAGTCCGAAAGTGAGGCGAATTTAGTTAACACTTTAGCAAAAAAATTAAAAAAAAAAGTTTCTATTGGATTCAGACTTAATCCAAATGTTGATGCCAAAACACATAAAAATATATCTACCGGTAAATCAGATAATAAGTTCGGTTTATCAATAAATAATTTTAAGTCTTTTCTCAAAGAAATAAATAGATTTAAAAATATTAAACTCGAAGCTTTAAGTGTCCATATAGGTAGCCAAATCTTGAGTGATGGGCCTTTTAGAAAAACACTTAATGTAATGAATAAGTTAATTAGAGAATTAAAGTTAAATTTAAAATATGTCGATTTGGGTGGAGGTTTTGGAATAAATTATAGTGATAAAGAAAAACCAATAAATCTTAACAATTACGCAAAATTAGTAAATAATTTTGCAACAAAATTAAAATGTAAAATTATTTTTGAGCCTGGTAGATCTATAATTGGAAACACGGGTTTACTTGTCAGTAAAGTTCAATTTATAAAAAAAGGAGTTAATAAAAAATTTATAATTTTAGATGCGGGCATGAACGATTTTATGCGTCCAGCTTTATATGACGCATTTCATAAGATTATTCCTATAACTAAAAATTCATCCAAAATGAAAAGTAAAATTGAATTTGTAGGTCCAATTTGTGAAAGCACTTGTAAATTTGGAGTTTACGAAAAATATCAAAAATTAATTGAGAATGACTTTGTAGCAATTACGAATGTTGGCGCATACGGCTCCTCATTGTCATCAAACTATAATACGAGACCTTTAATCGCTGAAATTTTAATTAATAAAAATAAATTTAAGTATATAAGAAAAAAACAAAATTTACTAAAATTGATAAATTCTTAATGCAATTTATTAAATCTTTAATTTTTAATATCTTTCTTTATTTTGGACTTATTTTTATTTTCATATTAGCAATACCAACATTAATTCTTCCTAATAAAGTTACAATTTTTTTTGGAAGATTATCGGCTAAATACATTGTTTTAATTTTAAAACTTGTAATGAATACTAAAGTAATTTTTCACGGAGAAGAAAATTTAAAAAAAGTTGATAATTTTTTTATAGCTTCTGCTCATCAATCAATGTTTGAAACTTTTGCATTACAAATTCCGCTTGATGGTCCAATTTTTATTTTAAAAAAAGAGCTTTTAAATATACCTTTATTTGGTTGGTATTTAAGAAAAATTGGTTCTATAGCTATAATAAGAGAGACTACTACTAAAGAAAATTTAAATTTTTTTGAAAAAATAAAAGAGAGATTAGAAAAAAATAAAAGACCACTTTTGATATTTCCTCAAGGTACAAGGGTAAAATTAGACGAACAGCCTCCATTTAAAAAAGGAGTAGGTCGAATATATAAAGCTTTGAATTTACCCTGTATTCCAGTTGCATTAAATACTGGAAAAGTCTGGCCGAAAAATAGTTTTATGAAATTCTCAGGAGATATTCATATCTCATTTCTAGATCCTATTATGCCTGGTAAAGAAAATGATGAATTTACTAAAGAACTTGAAAATAAGATTTATACTGAAATAAAAAAATATTATTAATTATTTTCTTCCAAAGTCTGGTTTTTCAGTATCTTGTCCAGCTTCAATAATTTCTTTTCTTACTTTTTTAGTTGATGAAAATATTTCTAAAAGCTTTTCACTGTTTTTATTTTTAATAGCACTTTTTATATCATCGAGATTTTTTGAGTAATTATCTAAAACTTTCAATATATTTTCACTGTTATCAATAAAAATATCTTTCCACATCAAAGGATCTGAAGCAGCAATTCTAGTAAAATCTCTTAATCCTCCAGCACTATATTGAATAACATCATTTTTAAATTTGTCCTCATTATTAATTGCAGTTCTAACAATGCTGTATGCAACTGCATGTGGAAGGTGACTTGTTAAAGATAAAACATAATCATGGTCTTCAAATGACATGACTTTAATTTTACTTCCTAATTTTGACCAAAATTTTTCTAGGTTTTCTATTTTATCTTTTGCAACTTGATTATCAGCTGAAAGAATGCACCATCTATTTTTAAATAAACTTGAAAATCCTGCAGTAGGTCCGCTATGTTCTGTTCCAGCTATCGGGTGTGAAGCTATCCAGCTAATATTTTTAAGACCTAAATTGTTTACAATTTTGTTAACTTCTTTTTTAGTAGAACCAGTATCGGTAAGAATAGATCCTTCCTTTAAGTTTGATTTTATAGAAAGCAAAATTTCTTTGTAACTGCTTAATGGTGCAGAAATTATTGTCAGGTCTGCATCTTTTGTTGACTCTGTCGCATTAGAACAAATATCAGCTGTAAAATTTTTTTTTAAATATTCCATGACTTTGTTTGACTTGTCGTGAACACTTATTTTTTTAGCTAATTTTTTTTCCTCTGTTGCTCTCAGAATTGAGGAACCAATCAATCCACAACCTATAATACTTATTTTACCGAACATTTAAAATTTTTCTCATTTTTTTCATTAGTGCAATATTTTCTGATGTTGTCCCAATGGTTATACGTAAAGAATTTTTAATTCCATAAACATCCATTTTACGTACCAGTATTCCCGATTTTGCTAGCAATCCAAATACTTTAGCGGAATTTATTTTAACTTTATCGAATTTGATCAATAAAAAATTAGTAAAACTTTTATTTGTTTCTATTCTCATTTTTTTGAACTCAGAATACATTTTTTTACTCCATTTATTTACGTGTTTAATTTCTTTATTCAACCATGATCTATCTTTTACAGCAGCAGAAGCTGCAAACAAAGCTGGTCTACTCACATTAAAAGGTGGCTTAACCTTATTTAATGCGGAAATAATTTCTTTTGATCCATATCCCCAGCCTACTCTGAGCCCTGCTAAACCATATATTTTTGAAAAAGTTCTTGTCATAACTACATTTTTAAAATTTGTAAAAGTTTTTAAACCAGATAAATAATCTTTATTTTTTACATACTCAAAATAAGCATCATCTACTACTAACAAGATATCGCTTCTTAGTTTTTTTCTTAAAAAGATTAATTCTTTCTTTGGAATATATGTTCCAGTTGGATTATTTGGATTAGCAAGGAAAACTATTTTGGTTTTTCTTGTAACTTTTTTTAGTATATCTTCAGTTGAAACAGTAAAATTATTCTCTTTCGAATAAATAACTTTTGCTCCATTCATTCTACTGTAAATTCTGTAAATTATAAAACTAAACTTAGGGACTATAACTTCATCTCCTTTCTTTAGGAACGATTTACATATAAGTTCAAAAATTTGATCAGAACCTGATCCTAAAATTATTCTATTTTTATCAATCTTAAACTTTTTAGCTAGCGTATTTCTTAAAAAGGTTCCATCGGAGTCAGGGTATCTTGCAAAGTTTTTTGAAACTTCTAAGTATTGTTTTCTTGCTTTCGGGCTAGGGCCAAGAGCAGACTCATTAGCAGATAATTTAATCTTTGCTAATTTAGTCTTGAATAAGCTCATTCCAGCTACATATTTCTCTGCAACAATGTTATTTGGTTTCGGAAATCTCATTTAATTAATGTATTATCTAAATTGTTTAAGTTTTTCTATAGCTCTTTATCGTATATAAAATTGACAAGTTTGTGATGATTTAGTAAATATTACTCGCGCTGATTTAACCATATTGCAAGCGCATAATAAATGTAGCTAAAAAGGGGATGCCCAGTTTAGCTGGGCTTTTTTTTTGGATGAATATAAAACTTGAGAATATAAAGAAATTAGATGTTACTAAACCGCTTAAACTAGACTGCGGGAAAACAATAAAAGATTTTCCTCTCGCTTACGAGACTTATGGAAAATTGAATGATAACAAAGACAACGCAATACTTGTGTTTCATGCATTAACTGGAGATCAGTTCGTGACTGAAACTAATCCTATTACGAATAAAGAAGGTTGGTGGGTTACTGCAGTAGGGCCTGGACGAGCAATAGATACAAATAAATATTTTGTTATTTGTGCAAATGTGATCGGAGGATGTATGGGTTCGTTAGGTCCTAAAGATATTAATCCAGTAACAAAAAAACCTTACGGATTGGATTTTCCAGTTATAACAATTAAAGACATGGTAAAAGCTCAGGAGTCCTTACTTGAACATCTGGGAATTAAAAAACTTTTATGTGCGACTGGGGGTTCAATGGGTGGAATGCAACTTTTACAATTTTGTGCAACTTTTCCGGATAAAGCTTTTTCAGCGGTGCCGATAGCCTGTAGCTCGAGCCATAGCGCTCAAAATATTGCTCTTAATGAATTAGCGCGCCAAGCAATTATGGCAGATCCTGTATGGGATAATGGAAAGTATGTGTTGAAAAATGTTCAACCAAAAAATGGCTTAGCAGTTGCAAGAATGGTTGGGCATATAAGTTATTTATCTGAAAAAGGTATGCAGGAAAAATTTGGTAGAAAATTACAAGAGAAGGCAGATTATGAGTTTAGTTTTAATGCTGACTTCCAGGTTGAAAGTTATTTAAGACATCAAGGCTATGCATTTGTTGAAAGATTTGATGCTAATTCAGTACTATATATAACAAGAGCGATGGATTATTTTGATCTATCAAAACAATTTAAAGGAGGTTTGGTAGAAGCATTTAAAAATCAAAAAACAAAATTTTTAATCATATCATTTTCCTCTGATTGGCTTTACACACCGAAAGATAACAAAGATATAGTAATAGCATTAAATGCGTCAGGTGCAGATGTCTCTTACTCTGAAATAATCACAGACAAAGGACATGACTCATTTTTACTTGATGAGCCTGAATTTTTAAAAACACTTAAAGGTTTTTTAGACTCTATGTATGAAAAATTTAAAAATGAAAAAAGAATTTAAAGTAATTGCAGACTTATTACCTAATAATACGAGAGTTCTTGATATAGGATGTGGAGACGGATCTTTAATGCATCTTCTGAGAATAGAAAAAAATATAGAGGTACGTGGACTAGAGCTTAATCAAGATAATGTTAAAGAATGTATTTATAAAGGTCTGCCAGTTATTCAGGGTAATGCAGAAACTGAATTGCATCAATTTCCTGATAAGTCATTTGACTATGTTGTGCTGAGTCAAACTCTACAAGCATTTTATGAGCCAGAGAAAGTTTTAAAAAATCTTTTAAGAATAGGAAAATCAGTTATTATCTCAATTCCTAATTTTGGCTATTGGAAAGTAAGAACAAAACTTTTACTTTTTGGTGAGATGCCGGTTACAAAGACACTGCCAAATACTTGGTATAATACTCCTAATTTACATATGTGCACAATAAAAGATTTATTTAATTTTTGTGATGAAAAAAATATTATTATTAAAAAAGTTGTTGGAGTTAATGAAAATAAAACTTCGTTAATAAGTAAAAGTAATTTAGAAATTAAAAATCTTTTTTCGAAAGTTGGTATTTTTTTAATCAGTTAATATGAAAATAGAAATTATTCCTTGTTTAAGTGATAACTTTAGTTTCTTAATTTACGATAAAGAGTACGACAAGGTATCAATTGTTGATCCTGCAGAATATAAAGCATGTGATAATGTAATTAAAAAGTATAAGAAATTAGATTTTATTCTAAATACTCATCATCATGCCGATCATGTTGATGGTAATTTAGAATTAAAAAAAAAATATAACTCTAAAATTTTGGGTTTTGAATTAGATAAAGATCGAATTCCTGGCATAGACATCCTGCTTAAAGAAAACCAAAAGCATAAAATTGGAAAATTAGAATTTGAAGTAATTTTTGTTCCTGGTCATACTAAAGGTCACGTCGCATTTTTCTTTTTTAAAGAAAAAGTAGTTTTTACAGGTGATACTTTATTTTCATTAGGATGTGGTAGAGTTTTTGAGGGTACCCATGAGGAAATGTTTAATTCTTTAAATAAAATTAAAAAACTTCCACCAGATACAAAAATATATTGTGGACACGAGTATACTAAATCAAATTTAAATTTTTGTTTAAGATATGACTCCAAAAATACTTTTTTAACAGAGAAAGAAATTGAAATTCAAAAAAAATTAAGTTCTAATAAACCAACTATCCCAACTACTTTAGGTCAGGAAATTAAAACGAATATTTTTTTTAGGTGTAATGACCCTGAGATAAGGCAAACTTTAGGACTAAAAGATTCATCAGAAGCTAAAGTTTTTTCAAAATTAAGAGATTTAAAGGACTCTTTTTAACTTCAATAATCTTGACTTGCTATCAGTGAAGGCTATATTGCGATGAAATTAAAAAAAAAGAATTTATGTCATTTGCTATAATTGAAACAGGTGGGAAGCAGTACAAAGTATCTGCAAGTAAAATTTTAGAAATTGAAAAACTTAATGCTAAAGTTGGAGAAACTATTAAATTTAATAATGTTTTACTTTTGAATGATGACAAAAATACTGAAATTGGAAGTCCTAAAATTGACGGAGCAACAGTTGAAGCTAAACTTTTAGATAATGTTAAAGATAGAACTATATTAATTTTTCATAAGAGAAGACGAAAGCACTCAAGAAAGAAAAACGGGCATAGACAACGTCATTCTAAAATACAAATTACGAAAATTTTAGCTAAAGGTGGAAAAGTTATAGATGAGGCAAAAATTGTCGAAAAAAAGAAGCCTATCAAAGAAGAGAAAAAAGTTATAAAAAAGATAGCAAATAAATAGGAAATTAAATGGCAACTAAAAAAGCAGGTGGATCATCGAAGAACGGCCGAGATAGTAAAGGTAGACGTCTTGGAGTTAAAAAATATGGTGACCAAGTTGTAATACCTGGCAACATTATAGTAAGACAAAGAGGGACAAAAATTCATCCTGGTGACAATGTTGGTATGGGTAAAGACCACTCAATTTTTTCTTTAATTAAAGGAAAAGTAAAATTCAAAAAATCTAAATTAAACAGAACTTTTGTTTCTGTAATCCCCAATTAAATATATATAAATAACCAAAGTTATTTATATTAAAATAAAAATGAAATTTTTAGATCAAGCAAAGATTTATATAAAAGCTGGAAATGGTGGATCAGGATCTGCAAGCTTTAGAAGAGAAAAGTTTGTGGAGTACGGCGGACCAGATGGAGGTGACGGTGGTGACGGGGGGTCTATAGTTGTCCAATCAGATAGAAACCTCAATACGTTAATTGATTTCAGGTATGCTCAACATTTTAAAGCACAACATGGAAAACCTGGGAGTAAAAGAAATAAAACTGGAGCTAATGGAGAAGATTTGATTTTAAAAGTTCCATTAGGGACTCAATTATACGAGGAGGATAATAATACCTTAATTTACGATTTTACAAAAAATAATGAAAAATATCTTGTTGCATTGGGAGGAAAAGGTGGACTTGGCAACGTAAGATTTAAAAGTTCGACAAATAGAGCACCAAGAAAAAAAACTAATGGTAAATTAGGCGAAGAATTTTGGATATGGCTTCAATTAAAAGTAATTGCTGATATTGGAATTATTGGTAAGCCAAATGCTGGTAAATCCAGTTTGCTTGCTGCTTTAACAAGAGCAAAGCCAAAAATAGCAAACTATCCTTTTACAACAATTAATCCAAATTTAGGAGTGTCTTACTACGGAGGTAAAGAGATAACTTTGGCTGATATTCCTGGTTTAGTGGAAGGTGCACATAAAGGTGTTGGTCTTGGAGATAAATTCTTAAGACATATAGAAAGATGTAAAATTTTACTTCACTTGATAGACCTATCAGACAACAGTTTGATAAATTCTTACAAAAAAATTAAATTGGAACTATCTAATTATGATAAAGATTTAATAAAAAAAAAAGAAATTGTTTTTTTCAATAAATCGGATTTGTTAGAAAACAATGAGATAAATGAAAAATTAAAGGAATTTAAAAAGAAAATTAAAACTAAATATGAAATTGTTTCTGTTTTTTCTAATAAAGATATTCAAAGAGTGAAAAAATTGTTAATAAAGTATGCTAATTAAGAATGCTAATAAAATAGTTTTAAAACTTGGCTCTACAACTGTGGTGGATAGTAAAGGTGTTTTTAAAAAAAAGTGGGTTACTTCCTTAATTAAAGATATTAAAAAATACGGAAAGGGGAAAAACTTTGTTATTGTCTCTTCAGGTGCAATTGCTCTTGGCCAAAAATATCTTAAAATAAAAAAAGGTAAAATTAAACTTGAAATGAGCCAAGCTATTGCTGCAGTTGGTCAAATTCATTTGGCAGGAGAATTTCAGAAGCTATTTGATAAATATAAGATTAAGACTGGTCAAATTTTGATTAGTCCAGATGATACAGAGCAAAGAAGGAGAGCCATAAATGTAAGAAGAACTTTTGACAATTTGTTTAAACTTAAAGCTATCCCT
The DNA here is from genome assembly GCA_902573985.1 of uncultured Pelagibacteraceae bacterium. Taxonomy (GTDB): domain Bacteria; phylum Pseudomonadota; class Alphaproteobacteria; order Pelagibacterales; family Pelagibacteraceae; genus Pelagilacustribacter. The sequence goes on along the minus strand of CACGLS010000006.1, from coordinate 19,821 downwards.
GTGGTAAATGAGAATGATTCAACAGCAACAAGTGAAATAAAATACGGTGACAATGATAGATTGGCAGCGAGAGTGGCACAAATTATTGGGGCTGACGTGCTGATATTATTTTCTGATGTTGATGGACTGTATGATAAGACAAAAGGCAAAAAAATTATAAGAGAGGTAAATTCAATAAATGAAAAAATTACATCACTTATAGATAACAGGAAAAATAAATTTGGCTCGGGAGGTATAGCTACAAAATTAGATGCTGCAAAGATTTGTATGAATTCAGGCAGTCATATGTTTATTGCAAATGGTAAAGTAAGTAACCCGATTTTTAATATGATTAAAAATAAAAAATATACCCATTTCATACCGAAAATTTCTACCTTAGATGCTAGAAAAAAATGGATAATCGGTTCTCTCAACTACAATGGAACTATATATATTGACAGAGGAGCGGCAAAAGCTTTATCAAATGGTAAGAGCTTGCTTGCTGCTGGTATAACTAAAATAAATGGAAATTTTAAAAAAGGAGAAAATGTAATAATTTTAGATCAGAATAATGTTCAATTAGCTCGAGGATTATCCTCTTTTAGCTCTACTGAAATAGATAAAATTAAAGGCAAACAAAGCAAAGAGATCGAAACAATACTTGGTTATCTTAGTAAAACTGAGGTAATTCATAAAGATGATATGGTATTATTATAAATGAATTATTTAGAATCAATAGGAAAGAGTGCAAAAAAAGCCTTTGAAGATTTAAAAGGTGTGAAACATAAAAAAGTAAAAAAAGTTTTAGATAATTACAATCAATCGCTTTTAAAAAATACCAACAAAATAATCAGAGAAAATTTAAAAGATATTAAAAATGTCAAAAGAAAACATTTAGTTGATAGACTTATTTTAAATAAAAAGAGAATTGAAGGAATAAGGTATTCAATAAATGAAATAGCTAAGTTTAAAAATCCAGTCGGCAAAGTTTTAGAAACATGGCGAAGACCAAATAATTTGACTATTAAAAAAGTGACGACCCCGATTGGTATTATAGGTGTGATTTATGAAAGCAGACCTAATGTAACTGCTGATGTTGCGGCATTATGTTTAAAATCAGGTAATTGTTCTATTTTAAGAGGTGGGTCTGAAGCATTTTATTCAAACAGATTATTAGCTAATTTGTTCAGAGACAGTTTAAGAAATAACAATATCAACCAGAACTGTGTTCAGTTTATTGCCAATAAAAATAGAAAGATTGTAGATCAACTATTATCAAAAATGAGCTTATATATTGATGTGATTGTACCAAGAGGAGGAAAAGGACTTGTAGCAAAAGTACAAAAATTTTCTAATGTACACGTAATTGGCCATCTTGAAGGATTGTGCCACATTTATGTTGATAAGACTGCAAATATAAAAATGGCAAAAAATTTAATTGTAAATGCAAAAATGAGAAGGACGAGTATTTGCGGTGCAGTTGAAACTCTTTTAATTGAAGAAAAAGCCTTAAACTCGCATGCTAAAGAAATAATAAATGCTCTTTTAAATTCAGGATGTGAAGTAAGAGCTGATAAACAAGTTAATAAGCTTTTTAGAGGAAAATTAAAAAAAACAACAGAAAAAGATTGGAAAACGGAATATCTTGATGCGATTATTTCAATCAAAGCAGTCAAGAATGTAGCTGGTGCCGTAGAACATATTTTGAAATATGGCACAATGCATACAGATAGCATTATAACAAATAACAAAAAAAATGCAGAGTTTTTTTTAAACGGTGTTAATAGCTCGATAGCGATGCATAATGTTTCAACTCAGTTTGCCGATGGTGGTGAGTTTGGTTTTGGTGGTGAAATTGGTATCTCTACAAATAAACTCCCGCCAAGGGGGCCTGTAGGAATAAATCAATTAACATCATATAAATATCTGGTTTCCGGAAAAGGAATTATTAGACCATAATTGATGGCAAATATCCGAAAAAAATATATTGGATTGTTGGGTGGTAGTTTTGATCCTGCACATAGAGGACACTTAGGTATTTCAAAAATTGCTATAAAAAAACTTAAATTGAAAAAAATCTACTGGGTTATAACAAAAAAAAATCCCTTCAAAAATAAAACTTTTTATTCTTTAGAAGAAAGAATTAAATATGCTAAAAAAATAACTAAAGCTCAAAAAAAAATTAAAACAATTTATTTAGATAACGTAATAAAATCCTCAAGGATTATTAATGTAATAAATTACTTTGTAAAAAAAAGGAGAGTTAAATATATCTACTTTATAATTGGTTCTGATAATTTAATACTATTTCACAAGTGGAAAAGCTGGAAAAAAATAGTAAAATTAGTAAAATTAATAGTTTTTTCTAGAAAAGGATATGATAGAAAAGGGATGAAATCTATTGTGGCTAAAAATTTTAAAAATAAAATTATATTCATAAAAAACAAGTCAATATCTATATCATCGACACAGTTAAAAAAGCGTGCAAAATTAATTTAATGGGAATCATTGATACAAAAAGAAATATTGAAAAAATATTAGACGATAATAAAGCTCAAAATATAATAAGCATTGACTTAAAAAATAAATCATACATAGCAGATTATATGGTTATAGCATCTGGAACATCTTCTAGACATTTGCAAGCATTATCTGAAATTCTTGTAGCTCAATTAAAAAAATTAGGAATAGAAAATTGTCGTATTGAAGGAAGGGATAGTAGCGACTGGAAATTAGTTGATACACAGGATGTAATAGTTCATATATTTCATCCAGAAAAAAGAGAATTTTACGACCTAGAAAAAATGTGGTCTGAGGAAATTCCAAAAGAAAAGGCTATGATATGAAAAGAAGATTATTTTTAATTTTAATTTTTTTTAATCTTGCTTCTTTAAATGTTTATTCAAAAAATGAACTTTATGAAAAAATAGACCTATTCGGTGAAGTTCTTGAAAACATAAAAAAAGATTATGTGGACGATGTAGATCAAGCAGAAATGATTGACTCAGCAATTAATGGAGTTCTTCAATCTTTAGATCCTTATTCAGCTTACATGAGTCCTGACCTTTTCAAAGAAATGCAAACAGATACCAGGGGGGAATTTGGTGGGTTAGGAATAGAAATTGGGATGGAAGCTGGGGTAGTCAAAGTGATATCACCAATTGACGATACCCCTGCAGCAAAAGCTGGAATTAAAGCTGGAGATTATATAGTGAAAATTGGTAAACAACAGGTGCAAGGAAAATCATTGCTTGAGGCAGTAAAGTTAATGAGAGGTCCCGTTGGAACAACAATTAATCTTACGGTTCGAAGAAAAAATATAAAAAAACCATTAGAATTTAAAATTGAGAGAAAAATTATTGAAGTAAAGTCTGTTAGCTCAAAGATCCTTGGTAAAGAAAAAAATTTGGGATATATAAGGTTAAAATCTTTTAATGAAAATAGCGACAAACAATTCTTACAATCTATTAAAAAATTTGAAAAAAAAACTAATATCAAAGGTTACTTGCTGGACTTAAGAAATAATCCTGGAGGGTTACTAACACAGGCTATTAACATAACAGACTTTTTTTTAGAAGATGGAGAGATAGTTTCGACCAAGGGGAGAAATATTTCGGAGACAAGAAAATTCTTCGCTAGAAAAGGAGATGAAATAAAAGGTAAACCAATTGTTGTTTTGATAAATAATGGCTCAGCTTCAGCCTCAGAAATATTTGCAGGAGCACTTAAAGATCATAAAAGAGCTATAATTTTGGGAGAAAGCTCTTATGGTAAAGGTTCTGTACAATCTATAATACCACTAAAAAATGGTGGTGGGATGCGATTAACAATTTCAAAATACTACCTGCCCTCGGGGAAATCTATTTCAGAAGTAGGTGTTACACCAGATATTTTTGTAGAGGAAGAGGGTGATGACTTTAGGATAAATTCAGATAAGGATAATCAACTAAGTTACGCTATAAAGCTTTTTAATTCCTAATATATGAGTCCTAGTAAACTTCCAATGCGATCCGGCGTAGGGGTAATAATATTAAATAAGGAAAATAAAGTATTTGTTGGTAAGAGAAAAGACAATCCAGTTGACAACTGGCAGATGCCACAAGGTGGGGTTGATAAGAACGAAGATTTTATTTCAGCAATGCGAAGAGAGCTTTTTGAAGAGACTGGTATTAGAAATATTAAAATCCTAAAAGAAATAGATGGTTTTTTTGAGTATGAACTTCCAAAAAATCTTCTTGGTATTATTTGGAAAGGAAAGTTTAGGGGACAAAGACAAAAATGGTTTATTGCAAGATTTAGCGGTGAAGATAAAGAAATTAATTTAAATACTAAGAATCCTGAATTTATTGAGTGGAAATGGGTTTTACCAGACGAACTTCCTAAAATTATAGTAGATTTTAAAAAAGAATTGTACTTAAATCTTTTAAGGAGTCTTAAAGATTTTATTTACTGATATTTTTTAAAGTTTGAATTTTATAAGATATCGAATATCTTTCTTTATCTGTTAAATTATTTTGACTAATCTTTTGCTCTGCCTCGTTTAAAAGGATTTTAATATTATTCATGTCAATTTTTGATATTTCTTTAACTGTTGAAGATAATACAAGAAGATTGTTATTTGAAAATTCTACAGTTCCGTCTTCAACGAAAAATTTCTTATCAGTATTATTCAATATTTTAATTACGCCTGGTCTTAAGAACGTAATTAAAGGAATATGGTCTTTTAAAATGCCCATTTCTCCCTCATAGGAGGGAATTATTACCTCTTTGGCATCAGAACTAATAATTGTTTTTTCGGGAGATATTATTTCTACTTTAAATTTATCAGACATCTATTTACTATCATTTGACAATTTTTCGGCTTTTTCTAAAACCTCATCTATTCCGCCAACCATATAAAATGCAGCTTCGGGTAGGTGATCATACTCACCTTTACAAATTGCATCAAATCCTTTTATTGTTGCATCTAAATCAACAAGTTTTCCCGGAGAGCCTGTAAAAACTTCAGCGACGAAAAATGGTTGAGATAAAAATCTTTGTATTTTTCTCGCTCTTGCAACTGTTAATTTGTCTTCTTCTGAGAGTTCGTCCATACCAAGAATTGCAATAATGTCTTGAAGAGATTTATAAGCTTGAAGTATCCTTTGTACATCTCTTGCCACTCTGTAGTGTTCGTTTCCAACTATTCTCGGATCAAGTATTCTCGACGTCGAGTCTAGTGGATCAACTGCAGGGTAAATGCCAATTTCAGCTATCTGTCTTGATAACACTGTAGTTGCGTCGAGGTGAGAAAATGAAGTGGCAGGTGCAGGATCTGTCAAATCATCTGCAGGAACATATATAGCCTGAACTGAGGTAATAGATCCTTTATCTGTAGAGGTAATTCTCTCTTGTAAATTACCCATATCAGTCGCTAATGTAGGTTGATAACCAACGGCTGAGGGTATTCTTCCTAATAGGGCAGAAACTTCTGATCCTGCTTGAGTAAATCTAAAAATATTATCAACGAAAAAAAGTACGTCTTGACCTTCTTTATCTCTAAAATATTCCGCAACTGTTAATCCTGTCAAAGCGACACGTGCTCTTGCTCCAGGAGGTTCATTCATTTGACCATAAACTAGAGCTGCTTTAGATCCTTTACCCTCTGTTTTGATCACTCCAGACTCAATCATCTCATGATATAAATCATTTCCCTCTCTTGTTCTTTCTCCAACTCCTGCAAATACTGAGAAGCCACCGTGGGCTTTAGCAATATTGTTTATTAACTCCATGATGGTAACTGTTTTTCCAACTCCCGCACCGCCAAATAATCCAATCTTACCTCCTTTTGCATAAGGAGCAAGCAAGTCTATAACCTTTATTCCCGTTACTAGTTGTTCAGTCTCAGTCGCTTGATCAGTAAATTTTGGAGCAGGTCTATGAATAGGCCATCTTTCTTTTGTTTTAACATCGCCTTTTTCATCAATAGATTCACCTACAACATTTATAATCCTGCCTAAGGTTTCGGGTCCAACTGGTACACTAATCGGAGATCCAGTATTAATAACTTCGTCCCCTCTTTTTAATCCTTCAGTTGCATCCATTGCAATAGTTCTTACATCGTTTTCTCCCAGATGTTGTGCAACTTCTAATACGAGATTATTACCTGCATTATTAACTTTCAATGCAGTATATATTTCAGGTAAATCACCTGTGAAATTAACATCGACTACAGCACCGATAATTTGAGTTATTTTTCCTTTAGCTTTCATATTTATAAACTCTCAGCTCCAGAAATAATTTCTATCAATTCCTTAGTTATAGAAGCTTGTCTACTTCTGTTGTAATTTATTGTAAGCTTGTCTACTAAATCTCCTGCATTCCTTGTTGCATTATCCATTGCAGTCATTCTAGAGCCTTGTTCACTAGCAGCGTTTTCCAGAAAAGCCTTAAATACTTGAGTTGATATGTTTTTAGGCAACAAATCTTCTAGAATTTCATCTTCTTCGGGTTCAAATTCGTATGAAGTAATTTCTTCAGTTTTGGTTGCTAATGATTTATTTTCAGCTGGGATTAATTGCTGTGCTTGAGGTATCTGAGTTATTACATTTTTAAAATTATTGTAAAATAAAATACATTTATCGAACTCTTTTTCTTTAAATAGTTTTATTATTTCTTTTCCAATTAGTTCAGCTTCATGAAATGAAATTTGTTTTTTTTCTTTAAAGCTAAATTTTTTAATAATGTATTTACCATATTCTCTCTTAATTTGATCTAACCCTTTAGAGCCTACTGTAATTATTTTTAACTCTTTTCCATCGCTTAATATTTTTTTAAAATTCGTTTTAGCTAACTTACAGATATTTGAATTAAATCCTCCACATAAACCCCTATCTGCAGTTAAAACTACACATAAATGCGTATGGTCTTTTCCAGTTCCAACCAGTAGTTTTGGAGCATTTTCAGGATCAGTAATCGATTTAGTTAAATTAAGTATAATATTTTGCATTTTTTGACTGTAAGGTCTTCCTTTTTCAGCATTTTCTTGTGCTTTCCTAAGTTTTGCTGCAGCTACCATTTTCATAGCTTTTGTAATTTTTTGAGTAGATTTCACACTTTTAATTCTTTTTTTTAGATCATCTAAACTTGGCATTATTTATTTTCTTTTTTATAATCTTCAATTATTTTCATCAAAAGTTTTTCAGTACTTTCATCAAGTTTACCAGATAATTGTATTGCATCTATTACTTTGGAATTATCAGATTTAACTCTGTCAATGATACCTTTTTCAAATTCTTTAATTTTTCCTAATTCTAAATCATCCAGATATCCTTTAACTCCGGTGAAAACTGATATGACTTGTTCTGCAACAGTCATCGGTGAATATTGATCTTGTTTTAATAGCTCTGTTAATTTCGAGCCGCGATTTAAAAGTTGTTGAGTGGAAGCATCTAAATCAGAGCCAAATTGTGCAAAAGCTGCCATCTCTCTATATTGAGCTAGTTCTAATTTAATTGATCCAGCTACTTTTTTCATAGCTTTTGTTTGAGCAGCAGATCCTACTCTAGATACAGATAGTCCAACATTAACTGCTGGTCTAATTCCTTGATTAAATAATTCGGTTTCTAAAAATATCTGTCCATCAGTTATGGAGATTACATTAGTCGGAATATAAGCAGAAACGTCTCCTGCCTGCGTTTCAATAATAGGTAACGCTGTTAGAGATCCCCCTCCGCTTTTTTCACTCAATTTAGCTGCTCGTTCTAATAATCTACTGTGTAAGTAAAATACATCTCCAGGATAGGCTTCTCTACCAGGCGGTCTTCTCAATAGTAAAGACATTTGTCTATAAGCTACAGCTTGTTTTGACAAATCATCGTATACTATTAATGCATGCATACCATTATCTCTAAAGAATTCACCGATTGTGCATCCAGTATAAGGAGCTAAAAACTGCAATGGAGCCGAGTCTGAAGCCGTGGCTGCAACAATTGTTGTATATTCAAGAGCACCTGCTTCTTCTAAAGTTTTTGTTATCTGAGCAACTGTTGATCGTTTTTGACCTATAGCCACGTAAACACAATATAATTTTTTTTTCTCATCAGAAGACTCGTTTATCTTTTTTTGATTAATAATAGCATCAATAGCTACTGCAGTTTTTCCTGTTTGTCTGTCTCCAATTATTAACTCTCTTTGGCCTCTGCCGATAGGTATTAAAGAGTCAATTGATTTTAATCCTGTTTGCATCGGTTCATTAACTGATTGTCTTGGAATAATACCGGGAGCTTTTACTTCTACACGTTTTCTATTTTTAACGGAGAGTGGACCTTTTCCATCAATTGGATTTCCTAGTCCATCTACTACTCTTCCTAGAAGTTCTTTACCAACTGGTACATCTACAATTGCATTAGTCCTTTTTATGGTATCTCCCTCTTTAATATTTCTATCATCACCAAAGATTACAACGCCGACATTATCGTTTTCTAAATTTAGCGCCATTCCTTTAGAGCCATCTTCAAATTCAACCATTTCTCCAGCCTGTACATTATCTAAACCGTAAACACGTGCTATACCATCTCCTACTGACAAAACCTTTCCTATCTCAGAAATTTCTGCTTTTTCACCAAAGTTTTTTATTTGATCTTTTAATAATTTTGTCACTTCTGAAGGGTTAATTGTCATTTTAACTTTCTAACATTGCTTGTTCGTATTTTTTTAATTTACTTTTAATTGATGTATCAATCATAAAACTTCCTAATTGCAATTTTAAACCTCCAATTAGTTCTTTATCCACTTTATAGTCAAATTTTAATATTGATCCCATTGAAACTGATAAATCTTTACTTATTTCATCGAGCTCTGATTTAGAGAGCTCTTTTGAAGAAATTAATGAAGCCTTTATTTCTCCTCTTTTTTTTGAACATAATTTCAAAAAACTTTCTGAAATTTTTTGTACAAAGAAAATTCTTCTTTTTTCAATTAATAGCAAAAAGAAATTTTTTAAATTCTTCGAAAATTCTAATTTATCTGACAATAAATTAATTACTTCTTGTTGTTTGTTAAGGCTCTGTGTAGGATTCTTTAAAAAATTTTTAATCTCCGGGCTAGAATTAAATAAAATTTGAAAATTTTTTATATTATCCTCAACCTTATCAAGTTCGGATGACTCTTTGGACACTTCAAATAAAGCGCGAGAATACCTTTCTGAAGTTTCAGTTGAGAAAGATTTGTTTGCGCTCATTTTTTGTTGTTAGAATTTTATATGAAATATGCGTTGGTCGTATCATAAGAGTATATCATGATCAAGTTGCCAATTTTAGTCTTAAGCAAAATTGACAGGATCAACATCAACCGTAAGTTTTATTTTTGATGAGATTTTAAGCCCATTTAAGACTTTTATGATTTCCTTCTGCATCAAAAAACGGCTATTAAACCTTATTAGTAGCCTAGATCTAAAATTTTTTTTGATTTTAAACAACGGGGAGTCAACTGGCCCTAATACTTCAAGATCTTTCATAATACTTAATTTATTCTTAATTTCTCTTGCACCTTGTAAACTTAAACTTGGTGTCTTTGATGATATAATTATTGCAACTAGTCTTATAAAAGGAGGTAATTTATTTTTTTTCCTTATTGAAAGTTCATTTCTTAGAAGTTTTTCTGAATTGTTTTTAATTAATTCATTCAGAGTCATGTCATGAGGAGTTAATGTTTGATATACAATTAAAGAGTCTGAACTAAATCTTCCTGCTCTACCACTTAACTGATGATATAATTGAATATTTTTTTCAGTTGTTCTTAAATCATAGCCTCTGCCTGAGAAATCAGCATCGATGACAACAATGCAATTTAATTTGGGAAAGTTAAAACCTTTGGATATCATTTGAGTGCCAATTAAAATATCTATTTTATTATCGTTAATTTCTTTAAAAAATTTTTTAGTTTTTTCTTTTGTTTTTAGATAATCACTTGAAAATATACTTATCTTTTTATTCGGAAATATCTCTTTTACTTCCTCATATATTTTTTCTACTCCTGGGCCGTACATCACAAATTTACAATTTCCCTCGATTTTGCATTTTGTTTTTACCCCTTTTTCAAAGTAACAATGGTGGCAAATAGCTTTATTAATTAATTTGTGGAATGTTAAATATAGTGAACAATTAGGGCAACATTCTTTATATCCACATTTTTTACAAATTAAGTAAGGAGCAAAACCTCTTCTGTTTATAAAAAACAAAACTTGATCTCCTTTTTGAAGGTAGTTTTTTACGATTTCTGTTGTTTCTTTTGAAATGAACCTGTCTTTCATTTTACCGATATTTAAATTTATAATTTTGGTACCTGGAAGAGGGTAGTCATTAAACCTTTTTACAATTTTAAAATGCCTATACTTTTTTTTACAAATATTATTGTATGTTTCTATTGAAGGAACAGAAGTAACTAAGTGTATTGGAATTTTTTCAAAATTAGCCCTTGAAATTGCCATATCTCGAGCATTATAAATAACTCCTTCATCTTGTTTATAAGATGTATCATGTTCTTCATCTACAATAATAATTCCCAAATTTTTAAAAGGTAATAATAATGCTGATCTTGCACCAATTAAAATCTTTATTTTATTTTTCATTAACCCCTTCCAGATTATCCTCTTTTTTTTTGGCGTGATTTTTGAATGCCAGATCGCAGGTTCAAAACCAAAAAAGTCTTCAAATCTTGATTTAAAATCATTAGTCAAGAATATTTCTGGTAATAAAATCAAGGCTTGATTATTTTTTTTTATTATTTCTTTTATTCTCTCGAAATATACAAGAGTTTTTCCTGATCCTGTAGTTCCTTGTAAAACAGATACATCAAATTTATTTTTTATTTTTCTAAGAAACTTTAAAGCATTTGTTTGTTCTAAATTAAGCTTGAATTCTTTTATTTGAGTTTTTTTTACTTTAATTAAATCATCTTTATTTATTTTAAACCTATCTGTGCCCCCGATTACCATCTTCAAAACTAATCCAATCGGTACCATGTTGTATGATGAAAACCATTCAATAAAATCGATTAATTTGCTATTGATTGAATACCCTATATTTCTTTTTATATCTTTAATTTTTATATCTTTTGGCTCTGTATATTTATTTTTCCAAATCACACCAATTTCGTTTTTCGTACCGAATGGAACTTCCACTAAATCTCCAATTTTACTCTCATACTTGGAGTTATAAGTAAAAGGAAAGTTAAAAACTTTTGGCAACAATACTTGCGCTTTCATTAGATAATAGTATTTAAAATATTCTTAATTAAAAATGAATTGGTCTTTTATCAACAGCTAATGCTGCTTCTTTTATTGCCTCTGTGTGGGTTGGATGGGCGTGACACGTTCTAGCAATATCCTCTGCGCTAGCACCAAATTCCATTGCCAATGCCATTTCTGCAATCATATCGCCGCAATGAGGACCGATAATATGCACTCCTAAAACTTTATCAGTTTTACTATCTGCTAAAATCTTAACAAAACCCTCTGTTTCATTGTTAACTTTTGCTCTTGAATTAGCTAGAAATGGAAATTTTCCAACTTTATAAGATACATTATCTTCTTTTAGCTGCTCTTCGGTTTTACCAACTGTTGCAACTTCGGGTGAAGTATATATCACACCTGGAATTACATCATAATTTACGTGACCTGCTTGTCCTGCTAGTATTTCGGCTACAGCAATACCTTCCTCTTCGGCCTTATGTGCAAGCATTGGGCCTTTTATTACATCACCAATTGCATAAATGTTATCAATTGAGGTTTGTAATTTTGAATTAACTTCAATTCTTCCTTTATTATCTTTTTTTACACCTATTTTTGTTAGATTAAGGCCTTCCGTGTAAGGTTTTCGACCAACTGATACAAGGACTTTATCAAATGCTAAAGTTTCATCTTTTGAACTTTTTAAGTCTGTGTAATTTATTGAAACACTTGAGCTTGAAGAACTTACCTTGTTGACTTTTGAACTCATTTTAAATTTAATCCCTTGTTTAGTTAAGATTTTCTTAAATTCAGTTGAAATTTCTCTATCCATACCTGGCGTAATATGATCTAGATATTCTATAACTGTTACTTCTGATCCTAGTCTAGACCAAACTGAACCCATTTCTAAACCTATATAACCTCCACCTATAACTGCGAATTTTTTAGGAACACTATTTAAAGACAAAGCGCCAGTTGATGATATCACGTTTTTTTCATCTATTTCTATGCCTGGTAATGAAGCAACTGATGATCCGGTTGCTATAACTATATTTTTTGCACTATAATTTGATTTCTTATTATTATCATACACGACTATATCATTTTTTGAAAATAGAACACCTTTTCCTTTTATGTAAGTTACTTTATTCTTTTTGAATAAAAACTCTACTCCCTTTGTTAAAACTTGTACTGATTTATTTTTATTAGACATCATTTTTTCGATATTTAATTTTACACCTTCTACTTCAATACCCTGATTATTAAAATCTTTTTTAGCTTTATGAAAATTTTCTGAAAGATTTAATAAACTCTTAGAGGGAATACAACCAACATTAAGGCATGTACCTCCAAGAGTTCCTCTTGACTCTACACATGCAGTTTTTAAACCAAGTTGTGCTGCTCTAATCGCACACACATAACCGCCCGGTCCGCCACCAATAACTACTAAATCAAAACTATCCATTCTATATATTTAAAAATAATCTTTTTGGTTGCTCTAAACATTCTTTTACAATTTTTAAAAAAGAAACTGCTTCTTTACCATCTACAATTCTATGATCATAGGACAAGGCTAAATACATAATCGGTCTTGCTTCTACATTTCCATTTATAACTACAGGTCTTTGTACAATGTTATGCATACCTAATACGGCAGATTGTGGAGGATTTAAAATTGGTGTAGACAACATTGATCCATAAATTCCCCCATTTGTAATTGTAAATGTTCCTCCTTGAAGATCTTCAATAGTTATCTTACCGTCTCTTGCTTTTGAGCCAAGTTCTGCAATGTTTTTTTCGATATCAGCAAAAGACATTTCGTCAGTTTCTCTTAAGACTGGCACTACTAAACCTCTATCTGTACCAACAGCAATACTGATATTATAGTAATTTTTATATACTATCTCTTCTCCTTGTATTTCTGAGTTAATAGCAGGAAAATTTTTTAAGCCAATCACGCAGGCTTTTACAAAAAAAGACATAAAACCTAATTTAACTCCATAGTTTTTCTGAAACTCCTCTTTGTATTCATTTCGCATTGAGATTACTTCACTCATATCCACCTCATTGAAAGTTGTTAGCATTGCCGCATTTTCCTGAGCTTCTTTTAATCTCTTAGCTATAGTTAATCTCAGCCTGGTCATCTTTACTCTTTCTTCCGGGCCATGTTTAATCTTTCTTTCAGAAGGTGAAGGCTTAGAACCCATTAGTTCCATTATGTCCTCTTTTAAAATTATTCCATTTTTTCCGGTCCCTCTTACTTGATCTAAATCGATCTTTGCCTCATTGGCCATTTTTCTTGCTGCTGGTGAAACTTTAGTTTCTTTTTTTATTTTCAGAGGCTGTTTTAAAATCTTCTTCTCCTCATGAACCTCTTTTAGAATTAGGAGCTCGTCCTCTACCTTTTCAGTATCTAACGTTAAAATTTCTTCAGTCACTTTTGGTTTAATTGTTTTTTTCTTCTGCGCAACATTCTTTTTTTCTTTGGATAATTTAGGTTGTTTTTTTGGAGGGCTGTAAGATTTTACCTCTTTTGGTTCAATAGTATCACTATTTTTTAAGCTGTCATTAATTGTTCCTAATATTGACCCAACGTTTACTGTCTCACCTTCCTTAACGTCTATAGTTCCAAGAAAACCATTAGATGGTGCGGGCACCTCTACATTAACTTTATCAGTTTCTAGTTCGACAATAGGTTCATCTACAACTACTTTTTCACCTTGAGATTTTAACCATTTCGATACCGTTGCTTCAGTGACCGACTCACCTAAAGTAGGAACTGTTATTTTTTCTGACATACTTATTTAAGTATCTTTTCTAATATTTCTTTTTGTTGTGCAAGATGTTTGTTAGCATTTCCAGTCGCAGTGGTTGAAGAGGCTGATCTGCCAACAAATTTTATGTTAATATCCTTGAAATTTATCATTTCCAAAGTTCTTTCAATGTAATTTCTTGCTGTATTCCAAGCACCCATATTTTTTGGCTCTTCCTGACACCATATAAATTCTGCCTTTTTATACTTCTTTAACACTTTAGCTAGCGTCTTTGCTGGAAAAGGATAAAGCTGCTCTACTCGAACAAAAACAATATCATTTTTTTTGGTCTTTTCTCTTTCTTCAATTAAATCGTAATAGATTTTACCAGAGCACATAATTACTTTTTTTATTTGATTATCTTTTTTTAATGAAATCAAATTATTTCTTTTTTCATAAGCATCGTCTTCTAAAACTCTGTGAAATGAACTTTTTGAAACGAATTCGTTAATATTAGATACACAACGCTTGTGTCTTAATAAAGACTTTGGTGTCATTACAATTAAAGGTTTTCTAAACTCTCTATGCATTTGCCTTCTTAAAACATGAAAATAATTAGAAGGAGTAGAACAATTCACAACTTGAATGTTCTCTCCAGCACACAATTGTAAAAATCTTTCTAATCTTGCTGAAGAATGTTCAGGTCCTTGGCCTTCATAACCATGAGGTAGCAACATCACGAGGCCGCTTGCTCTACCCCACTTAGATTCGGAAGAAGTAATAAATTGATCTATAATAACTTGTGCTCCATTTGCAAAGTCACCGAATTGGGCTTCCCATATAACTAAAGTCTCTGGTTCTGATAGAGAGTAACCGTATTCAAACCCAAGCACTGCTAGTTCTGATAATAAGCTATCAATTATTTCAAATTTTTTTTGTCCAACTTGAATATTGTTTAAAGGCACATAACGATCATGATTGTCTTGATTTCTTAAAACTGCATGTCTTTGGCTAAATGTTCCTCTTCCAGAGTCTTGGCCAGATAGCCTAACTGAAAATCCCTCAGTTAATAGTGTTCCAAAGGCTAATGACTCAGCTGATGACCAATCGACCTCACCAGTTTGAAACATTTTACTTTTTACTTCAAATATTCTTTTAAGAGTTTTATGAGCATTAAAATCTTTTGGAATTTTAAATATTTGATCTCCAATATTAGATAAAACTTTTTTTTCAACTCCACTTTTTCCTCGTTTATCTTTTCCTAACCCAGGTTTAAATCTAGACCATACACCGTCAAACCATTTAAGTTCTGACTTATAGTTTTTAGAAGCTAAATACTCATTTTCTAAATAATCTTTAAATTTAATTTTATCATTTTGTAATTGATCGTCACTGATCAAACCCTCTCTAGACAGTTTTTTTCCATATAAAGTTAGCGTAGACGGATGAATTTTAATTTTCTTATACATTATCGGTTGGGTAAATGAAGGTTCATCTCCCTCGTTGTGTCCAAAACGTCTATAACAAACCATATCGATTACTACGTCACGATTAAATTTTTGCCTGTACTCAGTGGCGATTTTAGCACAATGTGTAACTGCTTCGGGATCGTCTCCATTAACGTGAAATATTGGAGCTTGTGCAGTTTTGGCAACATCAGAAGGATAAGGTGATGACCTGGCAAATCTAGGTGCAGTAGTAAAACCTATTTGATTATTTACAATTATATGAATAGTCCCTCCAATGTTATGTCCTGGTAATCCAGACATTGCAAAACATTCTGCAACTATACCTTGGCCGGCAAAAGCTGCATCTCCATGCATTAATACTGGGATTACTTTTTTTCTATTTTTATCTTTATGAAAAAATTGTTTAGCTCTAACTTGCCCCAAAACAACAGGATTAACAGCTTCTAGATGGGAAGGATTGTCTGTAAGGCTGATATGAACAACGTTTCCATCAAATTCTCTATTTGATGAAGCTCCTAAATGATACTTAACATCTCCCTCGAAATCTTTACTTGCGCCCACTGACTTTCCAAAAAATTCACTGAAAATTGCCCTAAATGGTTTACCCATTACATTTGCTAAAACGTTTAATCTTCCTCTATGTGGCATACCGATCTTTATTTCTTTTGCTCCGAGATTACCACCTCTTTTGATAATCTGCTCCAAAGCAGGTATCAAAGACTCACCACCATCTAAGCCAAATCTTTTTGTGCCAACAAACTTAACATGTAAATATTTTTCAAAACCTTCAGCCTGTATAATCTTGTTCAATATTGCTTTTTTGCCATTTTCAGTAAAAGTAATATCTTTTTCAGGTCCTTCAATTCTATTTCTAATCCAGGCTTTTTCCTCAGGATCACTCATGTGCATGAATTCATATCCAATTGTAGAACAATAAGTTTTTTTTAAGATTTTAAGAATTTGGTCAAGATTTGCGTACTGAAGTCCTAAAACTCCATCTAAAAATATTTTTCTTCCGAAGTCTTTTTTTGTAAAACCATAGGTTTCGGGTTTTAATTCAGAGTGTTCTCTTTTTTCTTGTATTGATAAAGGGTCTAAATTTGCAATCAGATGTCCTCTTATCCTATAAGCTCTAATTAACATTATGGCTCGAACAGAATCTTGTGAAGCCTGTTTAAGTGAATCAGCATCTACGTTCTCAGACTCATTATCATTATCAATTTCACTTTTGGGAAAATTTATTTTTTTATTTTTTTTTCCTGGAGACCAACTTGGACCATTAATGTCATTTAATATTAATTTTTCATCCTCGCTTAGCCCTTCAAAAAAATTTTTCCACCCAAGAGGTAACGACTCTGGATCTGAAAGATAATCTGAATACAGTTGATTTATAAATTCAGAATTTATACCCGAAAGGAATGAGGTTTTTTTAAAAGTTATATTATTATCGGAAGATGACATTAATTAGTTATTTTAACACAAATTTATAAAAATCAACTATTTAGTTTATTAAATAGAGTTTTACCGATATCTGCTGGTGATTTTGATATGGTGATTCCTGCAGATTTCATAATTTCAATTTTTTCTTCAGCCCCTCCTTTACCACCAGAGATGATTGCGCCAGCATGGCCCATCCTTCTGCCTGGAGGTGCAGTCAATCCTGCTACAAAACCTACTGTTGGCTTCTTAATCTTCTCTCTTTTTAAAAATTCAGCAGCCTGTTCCTCCGCAGAACCACCTATTTCTCCAATCATTACTATGGATTTAGTTTCATCGTCCTTTAGAAAAAGCTCCAAACAATCTATAAAGTTTGTTCCATTAATTGGGTCACCTCCTATTCCAACACAAGTTGATTGTCCCATGTTGTTTGAAGTAGTTTGTGCAACTGCTTCATAAGTAAGAGTTCCAGATCTTGAAACAATTCCAACTGAGCCTTTTTTATGGATATTTCCAGGCATAATTCCAATTTTACATTCTCCGGGAGTAATTACTCCTGGACAGTTTGGGCCAATCAATCTTGAGGTGCTTTTATTTAAAGTTTTTTTAACTTTCAACATATCTAGGATTGGAATTCCCTCTGTGATACAAACTATTAATTCTATTTTTGCTTCTATGGCTTCTATTATTGCTGCGCCAGCAAATTTTGGAGGAACATAAATCATTGTAGCATTAGCTGAAGTTTTGTCTTTTGCCTCTTGAACTGTATCAAAAACTGGTAGATCTAAATGTCTTTGGCCTCCTTTTTTCGGAGTAACTCCTCCTACTAATTTCGTTCCATATTTTAAAGCCTGTTCTGAGTGAAAAGTTCCATGTTTTCCAGTAAAGCCTTGACAGATAACTTTAGTATTTTTATTGACTAAAACTGACATTTATTCAATAGCCTTTATAATTTTTTTTGCGGCATCGTTTAGATCAGATGCTGATAGAATTTTTAATTTAGAATTATCTAAAATTTCTTTTCCCTCTTTAAAGTTTGTGCCAGCGAGTCTTACCACAATTGGAATAGATAAATTCACTTGCTTTGCTGCTTCAACTACACCTTGTGCTAAAACATCACATCTCATAATCCCACCAAAAATATTTATCAAAATTCCTTTTACATTTTTATCAGCTAAAATTAATTTGAAAGCTGCAGTTACTTTCTCTTTTGAGGCGCCTCCCCCAACATCTAAAAAATTGGCTGGTTCTTTACCATATATCTTTATTATATCCATTGTTGCCATTGCTAAACCTGCACCATTAACCATACATCCAATTGAACCATTCAGTTTAATGTAAGCAAGATCATATTTGCTAGCTTCGATTTCTGCAGAGTTTTCCTCGTTTAGATCTCTTAATTTCAATATATCCGGTTGCCTGTAGATTGCATTGTCATCAAAATTCATTTTGGCATCTAAGCAAATAATATTATTATCTTTTGTTAGTATTAATGGATTGATCTCAATTAAGCTCGCGTCTCTCTCTAGAATTATTTTATATAAAGATTTGGTGAGCTCCTTAGCTATGATTTTTTGTTTTTGATTAAATTTAAAAACCTTTATGATTTCTTCTAATTCTTTATCACTTGGTCCTTCGACTTTAAGATCTATCTTTGTAGTAATTATCTTAGTAGGGCTTTCAGCAGCAACTTTTTCAATATCCATTCCACCCTCTGTGCTACTTATAAAAGCAATTTTAGATGTCTCTCTATCTACCAAACAAGAAAAGTAAAACTCTTTTAATATATTTGATGCTTCCTCTATATATAATCTTTTTACTTCTTTTCCCTCTGGTCCAGTTTGGTGAGTAACTAAAACTTTTCCCATCATTTTTTTTGCTTCACTTTCTAATTCAGAAATATTTTTAATTAACTTAACACCACCAGCTTTACCTCTCCCGCCAGCATGAATTTGAGCTTTTAGAACAAATTCTTTACTTTTTAATTTTTTTATTTTTTCTTTAATCTCGCTTAATGAATAAACAACTACACCATTAGAAACAGGGGCACCAAATTCTTTTAGAATTTCTTTAGCTTGATGTTCATGAATATTCATCTTAGTTTTTACATTTTGTTATTTCGTGAGACGAAAAAAAATTATTTATAATGATTTTATCAGAAAAACAAACATCTTTTAAGTATTCTTTAAAATTTGATATTTTTAAATCATTTTTTTGCGTTGCATCTATAATAAATATGATCTGTATTTTATTTTCATTGATTTTACGTTGTAAAAATTTTGAGTAGAATTTAGCATGTTTATGCGTGATCAATGGGTAACTATTATTATCATGAGTGTACCATCGATTTGGTATATTAAGATTTTCATTTAATATGGCAGAAAAAAATTGATATTGAGTTATTACCATTTTGTCTCTTTTTTCTTGTTTAATTAAGTCAATGGCGTAATTAACATTTTTTATCTCTTTTTCTGTATTCTTGTGATGTCTATTAATCCACTCAAGATTTTCGAGTTTTTTATCTATTTCAGAGGCATCTATCTTAGAACTTAGGTTAATATTTTCTAAATCTATAAACTTTCTATTAATATTGAATCTTTCATGATATTTAAATGTAGATACTAATACTAAAATCATAAGAATAGATATTAAGATTTTATTTTCTTTCATTTTTTTGTTAATTTGTAAATGTGTAATCCCTGCTAAGATCGGAATTAAAGAAAAGATATATATTTGATTAGCGGTTAATAACTGATTGAAAATTAATATTACTACAGAAAAAAAAATTAATAAAAAAAATTGTAAATTTTCTGATCTTCTTCCTGGATCTAATTTATAAATTCTAAAGTTTGTATATATGAATAAAAGTAAGATTAGATTAAGAAATTTAAAATCTAAAAAAATTGTTTTTAAATTAATTTTAGAAGCCAATGTAACAAAAGCATATTCACTACTAGAAATTCTATCTGTGCCA
>CACGLS010000005.1 GCA_902573985.1 uncultured Pelagibacteraceae bacterium | reverse complement strand
TCAGCTCATTTCTTTTTTCTAAGCCTTTTTTTGACAAGTTTAAAAATATTTTTGCCCAATCAATTAATTTTTTATTTTTTAGCAAAGTGTTTAATCCTTGTTTAGGGGCGTTTAAGTATGCTTCCATAACTTCCTCTTTTTTCCAATTTTTTATAATTTCATAAGTCTCCTCCAAAGATCCATAAATTAAACCTGTAAAGAAAGAGGGACCGTTACAAATACAACCGAAATTACATGTATCTAAAGATCTAAACTCTATAACCTGTTTTAATCTTATCTCAGTAAAAATAGTACTTAAGTGATTTTCAAAATCTTCTAAAGTTGGTTTTTCTCCTTTTAAAAAAATTAAATTGCCATTTAAAAAATCCCTAAAAGTTTGACCGTTTGGCGAGTAATATTTTCCATTTTTTTTAAGAAATAAAATTGGGTAATTGATTGCATGATCAATATATTTTTCAAAATTAACATTCTCAAAAGTAATTGGCATTATTCCTCCTCTATTAGTTTCTTGCCAAACTTTTCCTCTATAAGATAAAAAACCTGAGAGCTTATTCTCATTAAAAGGAGAGTTTGCAAAAAGAGCAATAGTTAAGGGAGCTAAATAGTTACCGATTTTAAATTTTTTTTCAAAATCCTCTTCAGAAATATAATCATAATTAATTTGAATACCTGCAGTTTTGTACATCATATCTAAACTTAATTTGCCACCTTTTGGCATTTCAGATGTCATAATTGTGTAACGCTCTTTTGGACTTTTAGGGATATCAGTTAATTTATTAAATGGATCATATGCAATAGAAGAAGTAGTTATAGAAGTAGAGCTAAAAATTTCTTTCAGTTCATTGAAATGAGAGCTATTTTCTGAACAAACTAAATGTATGTTTTTAAAAGGTGCACCTGACAATTCATATTGAAAACCAGGTTCAGTGGTAATTTTTTGATTTTCTCTTTTTAAACCAATTATTCTATCTTTCTCATACTCAGGCTCCCATCCATTATTTTTAAGATTTTCAAATACTTTTTTTATTTGATTGTAATCTACTCGTTTTAAATCACTCTTATTGAATAGAAATTTTTCGTGCTCGACGCCAATTCTTAGTTCATTATCTTTTTTTATTCCTTTTCGGAAATATTGAATCAACTTATCTTTAGAGTCGACTGTATCAACTAAAAATTTATTCAAAGGCTTTTAACTCATTTTTTAAAAATTTAGCTATCTCTAACATTCCATCCTGCCCAACTTTTTTCTCAGCGATTGAATTATAATTTGTATTTGTATTGACATCATAAGTGTATCTAGTTCCTGATTTATCAGTAATATATTCAATACCAGCTATTTCAATATTATTTTTTTTCAAAAAACTTTCATATTTATTTATGTCAGGATTTTTATAATTATTTAAGATCATAAACTTGTTTCCATCTGGGTTGTTTGATTTATCGCTTAAAGAATTATTTTTACTGTCGCAAGGACACAGCTCAAACGAGTCACCCGCGTCAACTTGGACTGCGTATAAAAATTTGGAATTAACAAATTCTAGACGATGGATCACTTTTGGGTCTGCTTCAATATACTCTTGCAAAATTGTAATGCCATCAATTGAATTTTCAAAATCTGGTCCTTTAACATACTGTTCTAATTCGTTTTGATTATTAAAAAGCTTTACTCCAAGACCTCTACCAGCTCTGTTATGTTTTGTAATAAACGGTTTTTTAAAATCTCGCGCCGACTGAATTATCTGTTCTTTACTTGAGCAAAAAATAGATCTAGGAGTTTTAATTCCACTTTCACTCAATTTTAAATATTGAAGAGACTTACTTATTTCTAATGCTAAAGCATTACCATCATTTATTATTCGTCTTTTATGACTTCTTAACCAATTAATAATTACAGATGTATATTCTGGAGCAAATCTATGTCCTCTGACATGTGAGCTCGCACTCATTCGGTTATAAAAAATACCTTCAGGAGGGCTTTGACTTAGATCAATTTTAGCCTTTTCAACATGCCAGTCTTCATAACCAACTTCAAGTTTATTTAGATGAGACTCAAGGGGTTTAGTCCATGCTTCGTTTTCGTGAATTATATATGCTTTCATTAGCCAAATGTTTTTAGCTCTAAAACATTCCCGTGTGGGTCCTTAATAAAAAAAGTTTCTTGTTGTTCTTTTTTATCTTTGAAACGAGTATAGGGCTGATCTAAATATTCAATATTATTTTTTTTTAAATTTTCTTTTATTTTTTCAAATATTTTTGGCTCTAAGTGTACTCCAAAGTGAGGAACAGGCACTGATCCCATATCCACTTCGTGTCTTTCAGAGGGTAATTTCATATTGGTTTTGTGTAAGGTTAGTTCGTTTCCCCAAAAATCGACATCAATCCATTTACCTTCTTCTCTATTACCTAGTTTACACTCTAGTATTTTCTCGTAAAAATGAACTGAATCCTTTAAGTCTCCTGCTGGCACAGCTAAATGAAAAGGTCTACTCATGGCGTTTTTATATATTCTTCTTTAAATTTATCAAGTAGTCATTATATACATCTTATGAATGATTATTTAGAATCTATAAAAAAAAGAGATCCTGCGGCAAAATCTATAATAAGTATCATTCTCACATACCCTGGTGTAAAGGCAGTTTTCTTTCATCAAATATCAAACTTTTTTTACAAAGCTGGATTTGATTTAATAGCTAGAATTATTTCACAAACAATTAGATTTTTTACAGGTATTGAAATTCATCCCGGGGCCAAGATAGGTAAAAATTTATTTATTGATCATGGCATGGGTGTAGTAGTCGGCGAAACTTCTGAAATTGGAGACAATGTTACTATTTATCATAACGTCACTTTAGGTGGGAGTTCTCCCAGTATAGATAGCGAGAGACAACGACATGAAAAAAGACATCCTACCATTGGTAATGATGTTGTGATCGGGTCTGGCGCACAAATAATTGGGCCAATTAAAGTTGGTAACAATGCAAGAATAGCAGCTAACGCAGTTGTGGTAAAAGATGTTCCAGAAAACGCAACGATGGTTGGCATTCCTGCTAGAGCAGTCAAGTTGGAAAATAAAGGTAGCTTCAGACCTTATGGTGTAGACGATAAAGTAAAAGATGAGTAAAGATTGGGACTCAAATTTAACTCCAGAACAAAATTATGTTTTAAAACAAGAGGGAACAGAGTCTCCAGGTAGTAGTCCTTTAAATCATGAAAAAAGAGAAGGTTCTTATCACTGTGTTGGGTGTGGAACAAAATTGTTTGAGTCTACAACTAAATATGAGAGTGGTTCAGGCTGGCCTTCTTTTTTCGAATCTATTCCAGGAGTATTCGAAGAAAAAAAAGATATGCACATTGGTTATCCAAGAACTGAGTATCATTGTAAAAAATGTGGAGGTCATCATGGTCATGTTTTTGATGACGGTCCAAAACCTACTGGAAAACGATATTGTAACAACGGTATCTGTTTAGTCTTTAAACCAAAAGGCGAGTAGTTATACACAAACCAATTAAGTGTTTTAATACAACTTATCAAAAAATTATAATCTTTATTGTCATGTCCTCTAGACCAAGGCGACACAAGTTTGTAAGATTATCATTTCATCCACCATGAAGAAGCAAATTATTTCCCTACTGATAATTATATTCTCTTTAACTTCATTTCAAACTCTAGCATCAGAACAAAATTGGAAACCAGCTCAGGTTGGAGATAAAATTATTTTAATTAGACATGCTAAAGCTCCTGGGGGCGGAGACCCAGAAGGATTTAAAATTGATGATTGTAAAACCCAAAGAAATCTCGACATGATGGGCATTAATCAAGCAAAAAAAATTGGCAAACTCTTTAGAGAAAAAAAAGTTAAAATTGATCAAGTTTTATCAAGCCAGTGGTGTAGATGCAAAGATACAGCAAAATATGCTTTTGGCAATTTCAAAGAATTTTCTGCATTAAATTCTACTTATACTCCACCATATGACCAAAATGAAAAACAGCAGATTAAGGTCTTGAAAAGATATGTAAATAATTGGAATGGTAAAGGGGGAAACCTAGTTTTAGTTACACATTATGTAATTATCTTGGCAATAACTGGAGAAACAGCAAGATCTGGCGAACTAGTCATCACCGATAAGAATTTTAAAGTTTTATCTACAATTAATACTTTTTAAAAAAATATTAAATATCCAACAGTTATTAAAATTAAGTACTCAATAAATGTTTTAATTTTTAAAAGGGTGCTTTTATCCTGAAATTTGTTATTGATAAATAAAGTTAATCGAGCTAAAGCCAAGTGGACTAAAACCACACTAAGAGCTATTCCAAGAAGTGCATGGTAAAAACTAAAATTTTTAAGCCCATAAAAGCAAGCTGCGATAAATGTGAACCATGATATATTGGTTACAAATAAAGTAATTAAAATACCTGATCCTTTTTTAAAAATACTTTGGGACTTAATGAAAGTATATGACCACAAAAGAGTGAATAAAAAACCTGCGTATTTAATTATCATGAGCCAATATTGTAATTGCGGTAAAGTTCAAAGGCAAATATAAAAGTAATATGATCATTAAACTTGCGTTTGCTTTTGGGGCTGGATTTATAAGTTTTCTCACCCCTTGCGTACTTCCAATTATCCCTGGTTATATTTCTTATATTACTGGAAAAGATCTAGGGGAAATAGATAAAGACAAATCAATAGTTTTGACTAAAACTATTCTTTTTTCACTAGGTTTCTCCTTTGTTTTTATAACACTTGGAGCGGCCGCTTCTGCAATAGGGAACGTGCTTCTTTTCTTTTCTAATGAATTACGGATTGTTGCAGGATTAATAATTATTATTTTTTCATTACAAATGTTAGGTTTTTTAAATTTTTCTTTTTTAAACACTGAAAAAAAAATTCAAACTAATTCAAATTATAAAGATAATTATGCATTTCCTTTTATAGTTGGCGCGGCTTTTGCTTTTGGTTGGACACCTTGCATTGGTCCGGTTTTAGGATCTATAATTGCTCTATCTGCAACCGAGGCTACGATTAGTAAAGGAATTTTATTATTATCATTTTACTCCTTAGGATTAGCTATTCCATTTATATTATCAGGATACTATATGAGTAGATTTTTAAATTCTAAAAAAGGTTTTGGAAAATATTATGGAACTATAACAAAATCTGGCGGAGCCATTCTATTAATTACTGGCATCTTGATTACTACAAATTATATCCAAGTAATAAGTTATTATATTTTGACGACCTTCCCAATTCTCGCTAAAGTTGGTTAATGAGTGAAATAACAGTCCTAGGTATTTTTGTTGCTGACATAAGTTTTTCTGGACCTAAAATCCCATCAATAGGCGAAACTATTTTAGGAAAAAAATATAATGTAGGCCCAGGAGGAAAAGGCTGCAATCAAGCTATAGCGATTGCAAGACTTGGAGGAAATACAAATTTTATTAGTAAAATTGGAAAAGATGCATATGGAGAATTAGCTCTTAAAACTCTTGAAAAAAATAAAATTTCTACAGAAAATATAATTCAAGATGGCAATCAACAAACTGGCGTAGCAGGAATTTTAGTTGATCAAAATACGGGTAAAAATGCAATCAATGTAATTGTAGGCGCCCCAACTTCTTTGCGAATAAGTGAAATTGAAAAACAAATTAATTTAATAAAAAGATCAAAAATTTTTTTAACTCAATTAGAGGTTCCTAAAGACGTAACCTTACATTGTTTGAAAACTGCTAAAGAAAATGGATGTATTACTATTTTAAATCCTGCACCAGCATCTGAAATTTCAAAAGAGTTTTATAATAATATCGATTTTTTTACACCTAACGAAACCGAGGCCGAATTTTATACTGGAATAAAGATTACTAGCGAGAAAGAGGCAAAGCAGGCAGCAGATAAACTTTTAAATTTAGGAATTAAAAAAATAATAATTACGCTAGGAGAAAAAGGGCTGTTTTATTCTGATGGAAAAGAAGAAACTTATATAAAAGCCAGCGCAGTAAAAGCTATTGATACAACTGGCGCAGGAGACGCTTTTAATGGAGGTTTAGCTTTTGGGTTATCTAAAGAAAAACCAATAAAAGAGTGTTTAGAATTAGCAAATAAAGTTGCTGGAATATCTACAACTAAACTTGGAGCAGGGGATGCTATGCCATTTATCCAAGATATTAAATAATTTTACTCAGGCCTGAAAATTAAACAAAGACCATTATTACAAAATCTTTTACCACTTTTAGTTGGTCCATCGTTAAAGACATGTCCATGATGCGCACCGCACTTAGCACAATGATATTCTGTTCTTTTCATTCCAAATTTATAATCTATCTTAGTTTTAAATGCTCCAGGTAAAGCCTCTGAAAATGATGGCCAACCAGTACCACTGTCGAACTTACTAGTAGAAGCAAAAAGTTTATTTCCACAATTAGCGCAATGATAAAAACCCTTTCTACTTTCTCTTAGTAAATCACTAGAAAAGGGTCTCTCAGTGCCCTCGTTAAACATTATTTCTTTTTGTTTTTTTGTAAGGTTTTTATTGATAATTTTTTTTGTATTAGCAAATAATGAGTTTAAAGGAAGAATAAAAGAAGAAAAAATTGCTAAGCTTAAATATTTTAAAAAATTTCTCCTCATTTTCCATCTATTATTTTATCTAATTCACCGTTTCTGTTTGCTTCCTGAAGTTTATCATTACCACCAATATAATGATCGCCGATAAAAATTTGAGGAATAGTTCTTGCGCCATTTGTTCTCTGTAACATTTCTTTAGCGTTAGCTGGATCTGCCCAAATATCGATTTCTTCAATTTCAACATTTTTTGTTTTCAATAACGATTTGGCTGCTGCACAAAATGAGCAAGGATTGCCAGTATACATTGTGACTTTTTTCATAATTAATATATATCAGTTAATTTTATTTTTTCTCTTAGTTTTTTTCTGCCTAATTGAAACTTTTTCCTATGTTTGATGCTAGTATTATGCACTCTTTTTCTCCATAAGCGGAAGGAGCCTGGTTTTAAATTTTTTCGCATTATTTTAATGACTTGAGACTCATTCTTTCCAGTTTTTTCTTTAATCTCTTCAAAAGTAATCCTATCTGCCCAAGCAGCCCAAATAATCCAATTATCATCCTTTTCTTTTGGCTCAGGGTTTTTAACTCTTGTTTGAGGGATAAAACTTTTTTTCTTCATAGATTTATATATAGTGACTAATCAAATGTTTCCAACAGACTATATAATATTTTTACAAATCATTTTATTTTTATTTATTTCTCCAGGTCCGCCCAGAGTTGTAATTGTTTCACACACGTTAAACTATGGATTAAATAGATCTGTTTGGACTGCTTTGGGAGATATATCTGCAAATACTATTCAAGCTATTTTAGTAGTTTTTTTAATCGGTTCTTTTTTAAGCGATAACCCCCAAGTCCTTTACTATTTAAAATGGGCAGGGATATTTTATATAGTTTATTTAGCCTATGATACTTTTACTTCTAAAATTAGAAGTTTTAATTCTAAAGACCAAAATTTAAAATCACCGCTCTCATTTTATAAAGACGGATTGTTAGTAGCAGGTTTAAGCCCAAAAGCACTTTTATTCTTTGGAACAATATTTCCTACTTTTATAAATTTTGGATCAAATATAATTTCACAGTTTTTAATATTATTGATTACATACGTGGTTTTAGATTTTTTAACGTTAATGATATACGGATTAGCAGCTGAAAAAATTTCAGTATGGTTAAGAAGTAAACCAAAGCTATTAAATACAATTTCTGCGTGTGTTCTTCTAATTTTAGCAGTTTACATTGCTGCGACACAGAATTTTTAATCACTTCTTACTGTTGTCAAAATCTCCATTTCTTGTTTTAATTAATCATTAATTAATTAATTAACAAGAAGGGAAATAATGAATAAAATAGCTAAACTATTTGTTACATTTATTTCAGCAATAACTTTAGCACTTGTATCTTTTACTTCTTCTTTTGCAAAAGTAGAAGGTGAGTACATTGTGTTAGGTTCTGCAATATCTCTTACAGGTAAATACTCTTCGAATGGAGTTCATACTCAAAATGGTTACAACATGGCCGTTGACAGAATTAACAAAATGGGTGGAGTAGAAGTACAAGGTAAGAAATATAAGTTTGAGATCATTTACTATGATGATGAGTCAAACCCAAAAAGAGCCGCTCAGTTAGCTGAAAGACTAATTAAACAAGATGGCGTTCATTACATGCTTGGACCATACAGTTCAGGTTTAACGAAAGCCATTGCACCAGTAACCGAGAAATATAAAATTCCTATGGTTGAAGCGAATGGTGCATCTAGATCTTTATTTACAAAAGGATACAAATATTTGTTTGCGGTGTTATCACCAGCTAACCAATACCTTGAAGTAGCTATTGATTTAGCGGTAGAAAAAAACGGTGGTAAAGGAGTAAAAATTGCTCAAGCATTTGAACAAGATGCTTTCTCACAAGACGTGAGACTTGGTATTTTAGATGCAGCAAAAAGAACTGGATCTGAGATCATCATCGATGACAAACTACCAAAAGAACTTAACGATATGGCAGCTACATTGGCTAAAGTAAAAGCTGTTAAGCCAGATGTGCTTGTTGTATCAGGTCACACAAAAGGTGCATTAACTGCAATCAGACAAATTTCTGAAATGAAAGTTGATGTTCCTATGTTAGCGATGACACACTGTGATGCTGCAAAACTTTCAAAACAACACGGAAAGAAATCAGAATTCGCATTGTGTGCTTCTCAGTGGCACAAAAATTTATCTTACAAAGATAAATTCTTTGGCTCTGGTAAGAAATACGCTAAAGACTTCCAAAAAGAATTTGGATATGACCCGCCATATCAATCAGCTGAGTCTTCTGCAGCATTATTAGTGTTCAAGGATGCGTTCGAAAGAGCAAATTCTTTTGACAGAGATGCAGTGAGAGATGCGCTAGTTGATACAGAAATGCAAACTTTCTATGGAAACATTAAATTTGGACCTGGTGGCCAAAACGTTGCTAAGCCAATGATCTTGTTCCAAGTAAGATGTAAAGGCGATGATTGTGAGAATAGAGTAGTAGCTCCTACAAAATGGGCTTCTGATAAGTTCTATCATCCAATCCCGAAATGGTCTGAAAGAAGCTAATAACTTCTGAATAATTTGAAAAGCCCCTAGTTTTCTAGGGGCTTTTCTTTTATAAGTTTTGAAATTTTATGGACTTTCTTATTTTTAAAGCTCCAATGTTAATGGTCCAGGCTTCACTGGACGGAATTCTATTAGGAATCTTATTTGCTTTGATAGCATATGGAATGGCTCTCCAGTGGGGAGTGATGAATATAATTAATATTGCACAAGGTGATTTAGTAATTCTTGGAGGTTATATTGCATACACTATTTATCTTTGGGGAATTCATCCTGCTTGGGGAGTTATTATTTCTCCAATAATAATGTTTTTTGTTGGATGGGGACTTTATAAACTTGTTATAAATAAAGTTGTAGACCGAGACTTATTTATTTCTATTTTAGCAACTTTTGGAATAGCTATTGTTTTCCAACAATTAATGAATTTTATTTTCGGTGCAGACGTAGTTGTTGCACAGTCTGAATACGGAACAACAATGTTATTTGATAATTCAGTAACCTTACCAAATTCAAAAATATTCTCTGCTTTTATAAGTGTTTTATATGCAGTAGCTTTGGTTATTTATATGAAAAAATCCAGACTTGGACGAGCTATAAGAGCTACAGCACAAAATGCTAGAGCTGCAAAAATTTTAGGTGTAGATACAGAAAAAGTTTATGCGGCAACTTTTGGAATTAACGCTGCGCTATGTGGAATTGCAGGAGCTTTAATTTCAATAACTCTAACTCTTCACCCATATGTAGGACTTCCATATACAGTAAGATCTTTCATGATAGTTATTGTTGCAGGTCTTGGAAATTTACCTGCAGTAGCAGTTTCTGGGATGGGGCTAGGTCTTTTTGAGGAATTTGCTGATTATATTTTAGGAACAGAGTTTAGAATAGGTGCAGTATTTTTACTACTAGTCTTAATATTAGTTTACAGAAGATTTAAACTTTCGAGAAAAAGGGAATATCTGAAATAAATGGAAAAACTAAAACAAAAAGATTTAATCTTATATTCTGGCTTAATTATATTAGGTTTAACCGCGCCTTATTTATTTTCTGCTTTTAAAGTTCAGCTTACATATCTTTGTGTCTTGATCGTTCTAGCAATGACATGGAATTTACAAGGTGGAGAGATGGGCTATAACACATTTGGAAATATTCTTTTCTATGGTCTTGGAATGTATTTAACTGCCTCGGTTCAGGTTGGCATGTTTTTTCCATTAGCAGAATGGACTGAAAGTGGTGGAGAAAAAACATTTGTCCATACCACAACGCAATATTTTCAAGGAATAGGTGTCGGATTATTGGTTGCAGCTATTATACCAACTATTATAGCAGGTGCGATAGGTTACGCTATATTAGGTTTGAGAGGCCACTACTTTGCTATTTGCACATTAGGTTTAGGGATCGCTGCAGGTGAAATTGCTGGAGGAATAGAAATTATTGGAGCTGGTCAAGGTTTTACCACACCACCTTTTCCTGCTGAAATCGTTGACGCTGAAGCCAGAGGAAAATTTTTCTATTTTTTAAGTTTTGCATTATTAATCGGAACATTTGTTTTTGTTAAATATATTTACGGTTCTAGATTTAGATTAATTTTAAATGCGATAAGAGACAACGAAGATAAAGCAGAAGCAATGGGTATCCAAACTATGAAATATAAAATTGTAGGTTGGATGTGTTCTGCATTCTTCTGTGGTCTTGCTGGTGGAATTATGGGTGGACTAATTGGGTATATAGACTCTACAGATGTTGCTTTTGACGGAAGAGAGATGGGAGTATTCATGGTTCTTATGGCAATTCTTGGTGGTAAAGGAACTTTGTGGGGCCCAGTGATAGGGGCAACTTTATTCCATTTTTTCAAAGAAGGACTTTGGACGTTAATATTAGGCTGGCAATATGTTGCGCTAGGAGTTTTAATTGTTGTAATCGTAGTTTATTTCCCAGAAGGATTAATGGGTTGGTTGCGAGAAAAATATCCTGAAAGATTTGGTGAAGTGATAGATGAAAAAGATCGTAAAGCACAGGTGGAATTAAAATGAGTATCTTACAAGTTAAAAATGTAAGTAAATCTTTTGGCGGTGTTCAAGCTAACGTAGATATTTCTGTTTCGGTAGAGCAGGGATCTATAGTTGGTTTAATAGGGCCTAATGGTTCAGGTAAAACTACTTTATTTAATTCTATTGTTGGAACTCATCCGATTGATAATGGATCAATTGTTTTTGATAATACAGAAGTTTCTGAAATGCCTGTGCCAGCAGTCGCAAAACTTGGTTTGTTAAGAACTTTTCAACAAACAAGAATTTATTCAAAACTTAATTGTGTAGAGAATATGCTAATAAGTCACAAAGCTAGTGACTCAGGATTTATTTTTGCAAAAGTACCTGCTGATCTTACTGAGAAAGCGGAAAATATTTTAAACTTTGTAGGTCTTTATCAAAAAAGAAATTTGAGAGCAGGTGATTTATCATTTGGACAACAAAAATTACTGGAATTAGCAATGGCTTTGATGAATGAGCCTAAAATGCTTTTATTAGACGAGCCTACAGCTGGTATTAATCCTACTTTAATTAACGGAATTATAGATAGATTAATTAAAATAAATAAAGATTACGGAATTACTTTATTAGTCATAGAGCACAATATGAAAGTAATTATGAGTTTAGCACAAAAAATTTTCTGTTTAGCGCACGGTAAAATGCTAGCAGAAGGTTCACCAGATCAAATTAAGAATGATAAGCGAGTTGTAGATGCTTATTTAGGAGCACAGTAATGGCAAATCAATACGATGTTTTAGGTAAAGCTCCTGGGTTAGAAGATCTTAATAAATTGTCTCCTAACGATGTTCATTTAACCATTAGAGGATTAAACGCTGGCTACGGAAAAATGGAGATACTACATAATTTTGATTTAACAGTGAGTAAGGCTCAATCGTTATGTTTAATAGGACCTAACGGTGCGGGAAAATCTACAATTCTTCACTCAATATATGGTTTTACAAATATTTTTGATGGAAAAATTGAATTAGAGGGAAATGAAATTACGACATTAACTCCTGCGCAAAAACTTAGCAAAGTGGGCATAGCTTATATCTTACAAGATAACTCAGTATTTCCTGATATGACAGTTGAGGAAAATCTTTTAATGGGTGGATACATTAAAGATAAACAGGACGAAGCTTATGAGGAAGCTGAGAGAATTTTTCAAAAATATGAAAGATTGAGAAATAGAAGAAATCAACCTGCAAAAGTTTTATCAGGCGGTGAGAGAAGATTATTAGAAATTTCAAGAGCATTAGTTATGAAGCCATCAGTTTTATTAGTAGATGAACCATCAATTGGTTTGGAACCAAAATATATAAATATGGTTTTTGAAATTTTAGAAGATCTTCAAAAAGCAGAAAAGAAAACAATAATACTTGTAGAACAAAACGCAAAAAAAGGTTTAGAGTTTGCAGATATAGGATACGTTTTAGTATCTGGTCAAACAGCTATTGCAGGCAAAGGGGATGATCTTTTAAAAAATCCAGATGTAGGAAGATTATTCCTTGGTGGATGATTAACTCACAAGCTTTTTTTACAGGTTTAAAATCCTTAAAAGGCGCAAGAAGTCCGGCGTTACCTTTGGCGGCATGTTTTGTTGCTTTAGGAGCTTTACTTAAAGATGCTGGATTTAACATTCAACAAAGTGCAGCCTCAAGTTTTTTTACATACGCACTACCCGGACAATTAGTAATGGCTGAATCATTATTATTAGGCGCATCTGTTGTAAATATTTTTTTAGCAGTTTGGTTAGTAAATTTTAGACTTTATCCAATGACAGTTTCATTGTTTCCTCTATTAGAGCATAAATCCCAACCTAAGTGGAAATATTATTTATCTTGTCATTTTCTAGCAGTTTCATCGTGGTTAATTGCTAAAGATGCTTATAAAAAAATTAATGCAAAGTATCGAATAGATTTTTGGATAGGCATTGGCACTGGAACTTGGTTAACAGCTGTGCTTATGACAGTTATAGGTTACTTAGCAGCAGATCTTTTAAATAAAGAAATGTTAATTGGACTAGCGATTGTAAATCCAATTTATTTTTTTTGTATGATGATAGGCGCTATGAAAAACATAGCCATATCAATTTCGGTAATTTTAGGAACAACTTTAGGACCAGTAATCTATTTATTTTCTACTGAGTGGTCACTATTATTTGCAGGATTGATAGCTGGGACTGTTGCTTATTTATTTGGAGAAAAAGATGGTAAGTAGTCAAATTATAATTTATGCAATTATAGCAACTTCAGTTGCTACATATATATCTAGATTTATGGGAGCACTTACTTCAGAAAAAGTTAGTGTGAAATCTAAAATTTTTAAATGGTTTAATTGTGTTGCCTATTCAACTTTGGCTGCATTGCTTGGAAGAATGATAATATTTCCTGCTGGAGTTTTAGCTGACTCAGACTTAACAATAAGATTGATAGTATTCTTCACTTGTATTGCTATATTTATAATATCTAAAAAAAATTTAGTAGTTCCTACTATTGCTTCAGCAATTTTATTAAGTTTTTTGACTAACATTTGATTTGTGGTAAAATTAAAAATGGAACCAATATTAGCAATTTTTATTGTTTTATGGATCATGGGCACTATTGATTAAATGAGTTTTTCGATTTCAGATCATAATAATTCTAAAAGAGTTCGTGTAATAAAATTAAATGAAAGCGACCTAGATAGATTGATTTTTCCTTTTAAAAAACATTCAATTCTATCTTTAGAATACAAACCATTTTCTAGATTTAGCTTGGCAAAAAGCTTAGATGAGGTATTTCAAAATAAACTAAGTAAAACTTTAAGTGAAATTCTTAATGATAGAAAAACTGGGACTGCTATCGTTGAGCCTGAAATCAAAAATAAGAAATTTGATAAAGATTTTTTAGTCAAGCTTTCAACAGGTCTTGCTTATTTAATTGGCAATCCTAACTTTGACTCCATGACAGGTAAGTACTATGCAAGATTTCATGTAAAGCATCAAGATAGTAGCGACTCTTATCTTAGAAAAGCCTACACAAATTTAGATCTTCACACCGACGGAACTTATGTAAAAGAGAAAACTGATTGGATTATAATGACCAAAATGGAGGAACAGAATGTAGGTGGAGGAGAAAGTGTAATTTTACATTTAGATGATTGGGAACACTTGGAAGATTTAAGTAATGATCCTGTGGGTCAAGAAGATTTCGTATGGGGATCACCGAAAAGCAAGAATGTTGATTATAAAGTTGAACATCCAGTATTTTCAAAAGATAAAAATGGCAAGCCAGTTATTTCCTATATTGACCAATTTCCTGTGCCAAAAAATATGAAACAAGGTTTATTTTTGCAAAAATTATCAGATGCTTTAGAACAAAGTAAAAATAAAATAAGCTTTCCTTTGCCTGTTGGATCGACAATTTTCTCTAATAACTATTTTTGGTTGCATGGAAGAAAAGCTTTTAAAGAGCATTCTGGGTTATCTAGAGAATTATTGAGAATTCGAGGAACTTTTTTCAATTAATACATAGTTGACTCTAGATTAGATATTTATTTTAATAAGTATAATTAATAAACACAGGGGGAAATAATGTTCAATAAGTTCAAAAAACTTATCAGCCTAGTTTTCGCAACTGTTCTTTTAACTTCAGTTTCAAACACATCTTTCGCTGCTGACAAATTACACTTTGTAATTGGTGGTGGTGCTGGTGGTGGTTGGGATGGAACTGCTAGAGGAACTGGTGAAGCTCTAACTAAAGCTGGTTTTTTAAATAGCGCATCATTTGAAAATATGTCAGGTGGTGGTGGAGGAAAAGCTTTATCATACATGATAAATACTAAACCTTCAGATACGATTTTAGTGCAATCTACTCCATTAGTTCTTAGATCAATAACTAGACACTCTGGTTATGTAGATAAAAAGAATGCAGCAAAGGTTACATCTTATAAAGATGTAGTGCCAATAGCTGGTGTAATAGGTGACTACGGCGCCATTGTTGCTGCAAAAAATTCACCATACAATTCTTGGAAAGATGTAGTAGCTGCTTACAAAGCAAATCCAAAGTCAGTAAAAATGGCTGGTGGATCTGTTAGAGGAAGTATGGACCATTTGATTGGCGCATTAGCATTTAAAGAAGCTGGTGCTAATCCAAATGATGTTGTTTACATTCCTTACGACGCAGGCGGTAAAGCATTAGCAGGATTATTGTCAGGTGAAACTCAAATTCTTTCGACTGGTTTGGGAGAAGTAATGGGTGCTAGAGATCAAGTAAAAATTCTTGGTATTACAGCTCCTAACAGAGTTGCTGATGCTCCAGATGTTCCTACTTTAAAAGAGCAAGGTACTAACGCAATCTTCGTAAATTGGAGAGGTTTCTTTGGCCCTCCAGGTATGAGTGATGGCGAGAGAAAGAAAATTGCAAAAATGTTGGGTGATGTTCAAAAAACACCTGAATGGGAAGCAGTCAGAAAAAGAAATGCTTGGGTAAATATTTACAACCCAGACAAAAAATTCGTTAAATTTTTAGAAAAACAAACAGTCGAGATGACTGGATTGTTAAAAAATTTAGGCGTAATTAAATAAATAGTTAAGGAAAGAGCAGTGAAAATAAGTCCTTCAAAGATTATTTCACTGCTCTTTTTTATTTTTTCTGGTTTTTATCTTTATACAGCGCATCAAATTCAAGTTTTTACTTTTGATGAGAACGCTGCATTCAACGCAAAAACGTTTCCAATTTACTTAGGCTATGCAGGTTTAATATTTTCTGCACTTTATGTTCTTTTGCCAGAAACAAGACCTTCAAATGTAGATTTAACAGTTCTAGATTATAAAAAAACAATCACGTTGGTTATACTTATGATTTTGTATGGACTAACAATTTTAAGAGTAGGATATTTTCTATCAACTTCAATTTTTTTAGTTTTATCTTACATTGTTTTAGGTGAAAGGAAGTGGTTATGGATATTTCTTTTATCATTTCCTTTTGTAGCAATATTTATGTATCTCCTACACGGACTATTAAATATTTATCTTCGTGATCCATTTTTACAATATATTGGAGTTATGGGATGATCGAAGGAATACTAATTGGATTAGAAACAGCCTTTTCACTTAAAAATCTAATGATGGTTATGATTGGTTGTTTCGCTGGAACCATAATCGGAATGTTACCAGGTTTAGGACCAATGACTGCTATAGCATTAATGATACCTATTACTTATGGTTTTGAACCTTCAACAGGTTTAATTTTAATGGCAGGCGTTTATTACGGTGCAGTTTTTGGTGGATCTACATCCTCAATTTTAATTAATGCACCAGGAATACCAGGAACTGTTGCAACATCATTTGATGGATACCCAATGGCTCAACAAGGAAAAGCTGGTAAGGCATTGGCAATCGCTGCGTATAGTTCGTTTGCAGGCGGAACGATTGCAGCAATATTTCTTTTGATTGCGGCACCAAGTTTGTCAAAAGTTAGTTTAGCATTTAGATCCCCAGATTATTTTGGTTTGATGATTTTAGGTTTAACTGCTGTATCAGCCTTTTCTGCTAAAGGACATTTTTTAAAAGCTATGATGATGGTGGTTTTAGGACTAATGCTAGCGAGTGTAGGCCAGGATACACTCTCTGATATTCCAAGATTTACATTTCAAAACATGAATCTATCAGATGGAATTAGTTTTGTATTAGTCGTTATGGCAACTTTTGCAATGAGTGAGGCTTTAACAATTATCTTTAAAGCAAATGATCCAACCAGAGTAGCTAAACAAATCTCATTGTCTCAGTTAGGTTCAATAAAACTCAATAAAGTAGAGACAAAAAAAATGGTAACAACAATTCCAAGATCATCAGTTTTAGGATTCATCATTGGAGTTTTGCCTGGAGCAGGATCAACGATAGCTTCTTTTTTGGCTTACGGAATGGAAAGAAATTTTGTTGATGATGAAGAAAAACAAAAATTTGGCAAAGGTAGTGTTAATGGACTAGCAGCACCTGAAACTGCAAATAACGCAGCATGTTCAGGATCTTTTGTGCCTTTGTTAACTTTAGGTATTCCCGGAAGCGGAACAACAGCTGTTATGCTTGGGGCATTGTTAGGATTTGGTATTCAACCTGGACCAAGACTTTATCAAACTAATCCAGAAATTTTTTGGTCTGTTATAATGTCAATGTATATTGGAATGGTCATACTCTTGATTTTAAATCTTCCTTTAATTCCATATATCGCTAGAGTTTTAGCAACACCTAGAACATTTTTAATTCCATTAATCTTATTCTTCTCAGTGACAGGAATTTATTTAATGTCATTCAATAATTTTGATATTTATATGATGATAGGAATAGCTGTTGTAGCAACTATTTTACGTTTATATGACTTTCCTATGCCCCCGCTTATTTTAGCTTTTGTTTTAGGAGGATTAATGGAGGAAAATTTGAGAAGATCCTTATTAATTAGCGACGGATCATGGAACTTCCTCTGGGACAGACCTCTTACAATAGCTATATTGGTATTAATAATAGTTATAGTTGCATGGCAAATGATTAAAACCCTAAAAAAACAAGGAAAATAACGTGACTTAAATGTCACACATTAAAGAAATCTATTTTTTTAAGGTTTTCTAAGAACTTAGAAAGTTCATTTTTTACTAATTTATGATAAGTAGACTCAATTATTCTAAGGAATATAATTTATAAATTATAAGGAGAAATAATATGAAAAAAATAACAACTTTAATTGCTAGCTTGTTGTTAATGTTTTCATTTTCAAGTTTAAAAGCAGAGGTTAACTTCGGTGTTTCAGTAATGGCAGGTTTGGCTTCAAGCTCAGGTACAGAATTTGAGGATGGAGCAGGTTCTGCAGATAAAAACAGCGAAGATATTGATGAAGTATTTGCAGGCGCTTCAGTTTTTGTAGAAACTGAATACGCAGGTGTTACTGTTGGTTTAGACATTATTCCATTTGGTGTGGAACTTGGTTCTAAATCTAGAACAGACTCAACAACAGATTCAAATGAGTCAACAGATGACAGTGGTACGTACAATGCAAGCGCTGACTTAGAAAATCTAATTACTTTATACGCTAACTACCCAATCGGAAGTGCCGGTGCATATTTACTTGGTGGTATTCACCATGTAACAATTGCAACAAACGAAACTTTGCCTTCATCAAATTACGGTGACGAAGATATATTTGGTTACCAAGTAGGTATTGGTGTTAAAGAAGGTAATTATAAATGGGAAGTTTTTTACTCTGATTTTGAGGATATAAGTATTTCTGCTACAGGCGGAAGTGCTACTCACGTAATTGAAGCTGATGCTGATGCATTTGGTGTAAAATTCTCATACTTATTTTAATTTAAAAATATAGTATTAAAAAAAACCCGCAATTTTAATTGCGGGTTTTTTATTTATAATCTAACGTATTTTTTTTCTCTATCAACTGCCCAGTCTTTTGTTCCGTTTGCTACAATAAACAGAAATCCACCAGCTAGGCCAATATTTTTAAGAAATGATATAAACTGTGACTGATTTGAAAAATCAAAATGAAATAAAAAAGCTGTGATTATACAAAAAAATGCCAGAATACCTGCAGCAATCCTTGCTTGATAACCTACAATCACAAGAACTGGCAAAATTATTTCAACAGCTATTGCAGGGAATATTAAAAAACCTGGCACATTGAAGCCTTCCATCCAATTCATAGAACCCTCTAAATTAAAAATTTTATTGAAGGCAGAGATTAAAAACAAAGCCGAAATAAAAACTCTTCCAATTAGATCAAAAACATTTGCCATAAGAAAAAATTAGATTGAATAATGATTAATGTCAAAAAAAGATAGTTTAATTCAGGTTTTTTTTAGAAACCTTAATATAACTGGTACAACAAATAATATCATTAATAAGCGGATTATATGGTGAAAAGATACAAATTCTGGATCGAGATTAAAGAAAATTGCGATAACCGCTACTTCGTAAATTCCACCAGGGCAATAAGAAAGCAATAAAGTAAAAAAATTTTTGTCTATTATTAAACTTGCTGCGATTGCAGCTATAACCCCTAAAAAAACAAGCAGCAAGGTAGCCACAAAACTATGTAATGCATTTTTAGCAACCTCATTAAAAGTTTTATCTGCAAACCTACATCCTACTGATGACCCTAAAATTAAAAGACAATAGTCTACAATTTCAGGAGATATTTGGTAAGAAGCAACCCCTGTTATTTGAAGCAAACCACTTGCAACAAGAGTTCCTGAAAGAAGGGCTGCTGGCATTTTAAGTTTGTCAAAAACAAAAATAAAAATCATTGAAATAGTTATTAAAATAAATAGATGAAAAATATTTTGTTTTTTAACAATTTCTTGAGTAAGTTTTCCAATTTCAACATCATAAAAACTGTTAACAAAAAAAGGGAAAACAGTTACAATTATTATAAGTCTGATCAAATGTGAAGTTGCTACATGACTCAAATCCGTTTTTTGATCTTCAGCTAAAATCATTAGAGGACCTAAAGCTCCTGGCGCAGCTGAAAATATAGAGGTTTTTTTTTCATATTTAGAAAATTTTTGTAAATAAATGGAGACTATAAAAATACTTAAAATTATGTAAATAAACATAATTAAGGATGTGTATGCCCACTCATGAATTTGAGCAAAAAGATTCTTATCAATATAATTTCCAATATAGAGACCTAAAAAAATTAATATTGATGATAAAATTATTCTTGGAATTCTGATACTTAGACCCATTAAAGCCCCAATAGAAGTTGCTATCATAGGTCCTAAAAACCAAGCAAGTGGTAAACTTAAATAATCAGCTACGAAAGCACTTGGAACTGAAATAGCTATTACCAAAAGAAATTTTACCGAAAAGATTTGCTTAAAATTTTCTTTATTAAATGGGATAGCTTGGTTATTCTGCATAATCTATGATTTTAGGATTCATCGGAACTGGAAAAATTTCTTCATCTATAATTTATGGTATTTTCAAATCTAAATTAAAAGTTAAGAAGATTTATATATCTTCAAGAAATACAAATATAGCTAAAAAACTAGCTAAAAAATTTAGGTCAATAAGAGTTTTAAAAGACAACCAGGAAATTGTCGACAAATCCACAGTAATTTTTTTAGGAATTACCCCAAAGGTAGGAAACAAAATTCTTCCTAAATTAAGGTTCTCAAAAAATAAAAAAATAATAAGTTTAATTTCTACTATTAATTTAGAGAAATTAAAAAAGTTCACAAAAGTAAAAAATATAGTTAGGGCAACTCCTTTACCTCCCATAGAAATTAAGAGAGGACCAATAATTATTTGTCCTCCTAATAAGTTTGCAAAAAATATATTTAAACACTTAGGCAAAGTTTTAGAGATCAGAAATGAAAAACTTAGTTATAAATTTTGGTGCACGGCATCTCTAATGGCTGCATATTATGAAATTCTTAATACAAGTTCTAATTGGCTTACTAAAAAGGGAATTAATAAAAAATTTGCAGATATTTATATTGCTGAATTATTTTTAGCTTTAAGCCAAGATGCTTTAAATAAATCTTCTGAAGGTTATAAGAAGCTTGTAGCAGACTCTCAAACGCCTAAAGGCCTAAATATGCAGGTTCTTAATGAATTGAAAAAAGGAAAATTCTTTACTAAATTCACCAAAGCTCTTGATAACGTAAATAAGAGAGTAAGTAAGTAAATCATGGAATATTTTATACAACAATTAGTTAACGGGATTACTTTAGGTTCGATCTACGGACTTATCGCAATTGGTTACACAATGGTCTATGGAATTATTGGAATGATTAATTTTGCCCATGGAGATATCTTTATGATCGGAGCTTT
Source organism: uncultured Pelagibacteraceae bacterium (assembly GCA_902573985.1). Taxonomy (GTDB): domain Bacteria; phylum Pseudomonadota; class Alphaproteobacteria; order Pelagibacterales; family Pelagibacteraceae; genus Pelagilacustribacter. The sequence continues at coordinate 12,104 of CACGLS010000005.1, read as the reverse complement.
TGTTGCTTTAATCTCATTTATAATTTTTGGTTTAACTGGAGTAGCTTTACCAATAATTTTACTTTTAGTTTTAATAATAGCTATGCTTTTCACAGCTTGTTATGGCTGGACAGTTGAAAAATTAGCTTACAAACCGTTAAGAGGATCTTTCAGATTAGCTCCGCTAATTTCTGCTTTAGGTATGTCAATTGTGCTACAAAACTATGTCCAAGTTGCTCAAGGAGCCAGAGTAAAGCCTATGCAACCTTTGATTAGTGGTGGTTTAGAATTTTTTAAAAACTCTGAATTTGTTGTTACAGTAAGTTATCTTCAAATTTTTATAGTTATCTTAACAATTATCTTAATGGGTATTTTTACTTATCTTATTACAAAAACAGATTTAGGTAGAGCTCAGAGAGCTTGTGAACAAGACAGAACAATGACAGCATTACTAGGAATTAATGTTGACAGAACAATTTCAATTACATTTATAATTGGTTCTTCATTAGCCTCAGTAGCTGGAATGATGTTTGTTCTTTATTACGGTGTAATTGATTTTTACATTGGGTTCTTAGCAGGTATTAAAGCTTTTACGGCTGCAGTGCTTGGCGGAATTGGTTCTTTACCTGGAGCAATGTTAGGTGGCTTGTTAATCGGGCTTATAGAAACCTTTTGGGCTGGATATGTTTCACTTGAATATAAAGATGTTGCAGCTTTTAGTGTATTAATTGTAGTTTTAATTTTCTTTCCAACGGGATTTCTTGGAAAACCTGATATCGAGAAAGTTTAATGGAAAAGAAAGATATTATTCAGTCATTTAAAGATAGTTTATTTACAGGCTTAATTGCCTTAGCACTATTCGGTCCGATAGTTGGTCTTAGAACTGCATCTAAAGGAGAAGGTTTATTTATCACTACTCAATGGGGATTAGTTTTTTTATTAGTTGGACTTTGTATTTTAGGACGATTTTTAATTAATTTAAATTCCGCTAGAAAAACTGAAATTACTTTTTTTTCAAAGTTAACATCTAAGTTTTCAGCGATAACCGAAGATAAAGCAAAACACTTTGCAATTACTGCAATTTTATTTGCTGCTGTGTTTCCGTTTCTACCTTTTACTGACAGATATTTTATGGATGTTGCCATAATGATTTTAACCTACATCATGCTTGGCTGGGGTTTAAATATCGTAGTTGGTTTAGCAGGTCTTCTCGATTTAGGTTATGTAGCCTTCTATGCAGTTGGTGCATATTCATATGCATTAATCGCAACTACTTTTGGTTGGTCTTTTTGGATTTGTTTACCTTTAGCAGGGTTATTTGCAGCTTTTTTTGGAATTTTACTTGGCTTTCCTGTTTTAAGATTAAGAGGAGATTATCTTGCGATTGTTACTTTAGGATTTGGAGAAATTATAAGAATTATTTTAATTAATTGGTATGAAGTAACCAATGGACCTGATGGGATCACCGGAATACCACGACCATCATTTTTTGGATTACCTTTTAAAAGATCTCCAGATGAAGGGGAAACAAGTTTTCATTTGTTTTTCAATCTTGAATATTCAACAATGCACCGAATAATATTTTTATACTATTTAATTCTAGTCTTAGCCTTAATTACAAATTATTTTACACTGAAGATAAGAAAACTTCCCGTTGGTAGAGCCTGGGAGGCTTTAAGAGAAGATGAAATTGCTTGTAAATCCTTAGGAGTTAATCCTACGAATACAAAATTAACTGCTTTTGCAATCGGCGCTATGTTTGGTGGTTTCGCTGGTTCATTCTTTGCAACACGACAAGCTTTTATTAGTCCAGAAAGTTTTACTTTTATCGAGTCCGCAATTATTGTTGCTATAGTCGTCTTAGGTGGGATGGGTTCACAAACTGGAGTCGTTCTTGCATCAATTTTCTTAATTGGAATAACAGAAATGTTTAGAGATTTAGAACAATACAGAATGATAGCCTTTGGTGGAGCAATGGTATTAATTATGGTGTTTAAGCCAAAAGGAATCTTAGCGAATAGAAAACCAACTATTCTTATGCACGGAGATAAAAAATGAGCAATTTATTATCTGTAGAAAATTTAACAATGAAGTTCGGTGGTTTAACTGCAATCGATGATTTAAGTTTTGATGCTAAAAATAATCAAATAACCTCCATTATTGGACCTAACGGTGCAGGTAAAACAACTGTTTTTAATTGTCTTACAGGATTTTATAAACCTACCAACGGTCAAATGTTTTTACATAAAGAGGACAGTAAAATTTCTCTAAGAAAATATACTGATTTTAAAATTGCCTATGTTGCTAAGGTAGCCAGAACTTTCCAAAATATAAGGTTATTCCCCGCAATGTCAGTATTAGAGAACTTATTAGTTGCTCAACATAATGAATTAATGGTTGCCTCTGGCTATTCTTTGTTTGGCTTGCTGAATCTAAAATCTTACAGAGACAAAGAACAGTTGGCTGTCGATAAAGCAAAATATTGGCTAGATATAATCGGCTTAACTCACCGAGCAGACGATAATGCTGGTGATTTACCATATGGAGATCAAAGAAAATTAGAAATTGTCAGGGCGATGTGTATTGAGCCAAGGCTATTGTGTCTAGACGAACCAGCCGCTGGATTAAATCCAAAAGAGTCAGCTGAATTAAACAAATTATTAAAATTTATCAAAACAGAAAAACAAACAGGAATTTTATTAATTGAACATGATATGAGTGTAGTAATGGGGATCTCTGATCATGTTGTAGTTTTGAATTATGGTAAAAAGATATTTGAAGGAACAGCTGATCAAACTAAAAACAGTAAAGAAGTTATCGAAGCCTACCTAGGAGTAGATGAATAATGCTTAAAATTTCTAATGTTGAAACATTTTACGGTAAGATTCAAGCTTTAAGAAGTGTTGATCTTGATGTGAATGATGGTGAAATTGTTTCTCTAATCGGCTCTAATGGAGCGGGTAAATCAACTTTACTTATGACGATTAGTGGAGTGAATAAAGCCAAAAGAGGAAATATAGTTTTCAATGGAAAAAGTATTGAAAACCAAGCACCTCACAAAATTGTTGATATGGGTATTTGCCAAGTACCAGAAGGAAGAAGAATTTTTTCAAGACTAACAGTAGAAGAAAATTTAAGATTAGGAGCTCATGCCAACGAAAAAGGTAAGTATTTTGAAAATGATATAAAGGAAGTTTATGATTTATTTCCTGTATTAAGCGATAGAAAAACTCAAAGAGGTGGAACACTATCTGGAGGTGAACAACAAATGTTAGCCATTGGAAGAGCACTAATGAGCAAACCTAAAGTACTATTATTGGATGAACCTTCGCTTGGAATAGCTCCTAAATTAGTTAACCAAATTTTTGTTTCAATAAAAAATATTAATAAAGAAAAAAATGTTACTATTTTTTTAGTTGAGCAAAATGCCAAAAAAGCTTTGGAGCTTGCAGACAGAGCATATGTTCTTGTAAACGGGAAGGTGACCATAAAGGGTCCTGGCCAAGAGTTGCTTAAAAATAAAGACATTCAAGCCGCTTATCTCGAAGGTGGGTCAAAAAATTAACTTTTTTTCATATTTACAAGATTGTAATTAAGGTGTTCAATATCATAATTAATTAATTAATAACAAAGGGAAATAATATGTTAAGAACGTTCAATAAACTTCTTTCATTAATTGTCGGAACATTAATGCTTGCAACAGTATCAGCTAAAGCTGAAGTTGTTGTTGCTTCTGCTGGACCTATGTCTGGTCAGTACGCTTCATTTGGTGCTCAGTTAAAAGCTGGTGCTGAAATGTGGTTAAAGCACGTAAATAAAAAAGGTGGAATTAATGGTGAGAAAGTTAAATTAGAAATCGGAGATGATGCTTGTGATCCTAAACAAGCTGTTGCTGTAGCTAACAAATTTGCTGGTCAAGGTGTAGCTTACGTTGCAGGTCACTTCTGCTCTGGTTCATCAATTCCAGCTTCTGCGGTTTATAATGAAGAGGGAATCATTCAAGTTTCACCAGCTTCAACAAATCCAGCGTTAACGGATAAAGGTGGTAAATATACTTTTAGAGTTTGTGGTCGAGATGATCAGCAAGGTGAAGTTGCTGGTAAATTCTTAGCTGATAACTACAAAGGTAAAAAAGTAGCTATACTTCATGATAAAACTGCTTACGGAAAAGGTTTAGCAGATGCGACGAGAAAAAATATGAAGAAAGCTGGCCTCAAAGAAGCTATGTACGAAGCTTACACAGCAGGGGAAAAAGATTACTCTGCTTTAGTTTCGAAACTAAAATCTAATAACATCGATGCAGTTTATCTTGGTGGTTACCATACAGAAGGTGGTTTGATCGTAAGACAAATGAGAGACCAAGGTATGAAAACTAAATTAATCAGTGGTGACGCTTTAGTTACAGCTGAATATTGGGATATTACAGGTGATGCAGGTGAAGGTACGTTAATGACTTTCTCTCCAGATCCAAGAAATAATCCTGCAGCTGCAGATGTTGTAAAAGAATTTAAAGCTGCTGGTATTGAACCAGAAGGTTATGTTCTTTACTCATATGCTGCATTACAAGTATTTGAACAAGCTGCTAACCAAGCTGGATCAAACGACCCTGCTAAGGTTCTTAAAGTAATGAGAAAAGGTAAGTTTGATACTGTAATTGGTTCATTAAGCTTCGATAAAAAAGGTGACGTGAGCTTACCAGGTTACGTATTTTATGAGTGGAGCAAAGGTAATTACAAAGAACTGTAATTCAATTGCTTAACTAATTTAAAAGGGGGCTTAGGCCCCCTTTTTTATTTATAGAAAGGAATTTATGGAAATAACTTATGATGATTTTAAAAAAGTACAAATTAAAGTCGGTACTGTCTTAGAAGTAAAAGTAAATGAAAAAGCAAGAAAACCTTCATTAGTAGTTAAGGTAGATTTTGGAAAAGACATAGGGATTAAGCAATCCTCAGCTCAGATTACTCACTATTACACCCCAGAAAATTTAGTTGGTAAACAGGTTATTGGAGTTTGTAATTTTCCTACAAAAAATATAGCTGGTGTTGTATCAGAAGTATTAGTGCTTGGTGCAATTGAAAAAGACGGAAAAGTTGTCCTAGTGCATCCATCTCAGAAAACTGATAATGGTTTAGACATTGCATAATGAGTTCTGAAACATTTAATTGGAGCTGTAGACATACATGGTCAAGAAGTGCCAAAAATACATTTTGGTGTTTACTTGGTTGCTCTATTGGTGATTTTGGAACTATTTTATTTTTCCAATTAACGAAAATTCCTTTTCCTGTTTTAGCAATCATGGTTTTAGCTATAATCAATGGGATTATTACAAGCATTATTTTAGAAACAATTATTTTATTAAGACAAAATTTTTCTTTAAAGTTAGCTTTTAAAACAGCTGTTGGAATGAGTTTAATCTCAATGGTAAGTATGGAAGTTGCTATGAATGCTACTGATTATTTTCTTACAGGTGGAGCTATTTTAACTTGGTGGGTTGTGCCGATAATGTTAGCTGTTGGTTTTGTTACACCTTGGCCATACAATTATTGGAGACTCAAAAAATTCAACGAAGCTTGCCATTAAGTAATTTTGTTTAAGATTTTATCCTTAAAAATAAAATGATGAACAATCACTGCAAGTATATGTAGACTTACAAGTGCTAATAATAAGTAATTAGCGTAAATATGAACTTGGTAATAAGCATCAGCTAAAACAAAATTATCTTTTTTAAATCCATATTTAAAAAATATAAAATTAAGTGTTTCTCCCATATAAAGCTTCTTAAGAATGCCAGAAATAGTTATGGAAAAAATAGTTACATAAAGCAAAAAATGGTTAGCCTTTCCAATGAAGACTTGTCCTTTAAAAAAACTCTTAGTTTCAGATGGACTTGGATTAAAAAATTTCCAAATTAGTCTAAACAAAGTAAGATAGAAAACGGTTATTCCAACTAGGATATGTATATTTTCAAGTTCAATTCTTTCATCAGAAAATTCAAGCCCTACTAAATAAAATCCAAAAGGAACTTGGGCTATTAAGACAATAAATGTAATCCAGTGGAACAATTTGGCCAATAGGCCATATTCATTTTGACTGTTAAAAATTCTCATTATTAAATATAATTAGATATGTCATTTAAAAGCACTACATCTAAATTCATTATTTTTACAGTAGTATTAATCTCTGTTTATTATATCTTTAATTTTGTCACACATAAAAAAGACGCTTTAGCCAATGTTAACAATAAACAAATTGTTGAAGTCTTTAAGACACCCTCATGCGGATGTTGCTATGGGTATGTCTTATTTTTAGAAGAAGAAAAATTCAAAGTAAAACAAACAGATATGAGAAGCCTTCATACAATAAAACAAAAATATAATATTCCAGTAGAAATGCAGTCTTGTCATACTACAATTATGGGCAAATACTTTATTGAAGGTCATGTCCCGTTTGAAGCAGTTGATAGATTATTAAGAGAGCAACCAGATATTGATGGTATAGCATTACCAGGAATGCCTATTGGTACACCAGGAATGCCAGGTGATAAAGATGAGCCCTATGTTATTTATCAACTTAAAGATGGGAAATCTTCAGTTTTCATGACAATATAAATTTTATGATGCAAAAGATAAAAATAATAAAATCACTTATTATTATTTTTTCTTTAAGTCTTTCTTTTTCTGCTAATGCTCAAACTGTGGAAGAAACTATTAAAGGTAGAAAAGCAATGTTTAGCGAAAACTATCAAAACGCTAAAAAAATATCCATATTACTGAAATCTAAAAGAATTGAGGAGGCTAAACCTTTGATGAAAAAAATTTCAGATAATTATATAAAATTATTAGATTATTTTCCTGAAAATGCAAAAGAGGGATTTAAAACAGGAGCACTACCGAGCATCTGGGAAAATAAAGATGAATTCAATGCTTTAATGAAAAAAGCATCAGATGATATGATAAAACTTGCCAAAGCTATTGATACTGCTGAAGATCTAAGAGCAGCGCAGAAAGAATTAATGTGGAGCAATTGTTCTGCTTGTCATAGTAAGTTTAGAGCGCCTCATTAAATTTAAATGCAACTTTTTCCATTAATTTTATTCGGTATTGCAACCGCTTTTTCTCCTGGTCCAAATAATATTATGACATCTTATACAGCTTTTAACTTTGGGTTTAGAAAAGCCATTCCTACAATGCTAGGAGTTATAATTGGATGGACGCTTTTAATTATTCTTTTACAACTTACTTCTGGAGCTATTTTTCAAAAGTATGCAATTATTCAATCTACAATTAAAATATTAGGATCAATTTATTTATTATTTATGGCATACAAATTATCTTTCGCAGGACAAACTAAAGATAAAAAAATTGATCCAAAGCCAGTAACTTTTTTGAATACTTTTTGGTTTCAATTCGTAAATCCTAAAAGCATTATTGTTGGCTTAACTTCAATTTCCTTATTTATTGATACACAAAATAATTACTTAAGAGACTCAATTGTTTTAACATTTGTTTGGTTTTTGATGGCTGTTGGAAGTCAAACAGCCTGGTGTTTAATGGGTAAATATATGAGAAAATTCGCCACAAGTGATAAATTTATTAAGAATTTTAATTACACAATGTCTTTTTTACTTATCGTTTGTGTGATTTTGTTCTATGTATAGCGCATGAAATTTAATAGTAAAAATTCCTTTAAATCATTAGATAATATTTCATCATCAGGCAAAGAATATAAAATTTTCAATTTAAAAATAGCCGAAAAGAATGGTTTAGACGGAATTTCAAAACTACCAAAATCTCTTAAAGTTTTATTAGAAAATTTACTAAGATACGAAGACGATATAACTGTAGATAAAAAACAGATTTTAGCAATCAAAGAATGGTTAAAAAACAAAAAATCTAATACTGAAATAGCTTACAGACCAGCTAGAGTTTTAATGCAGGACTACACAGGAATTCCAGCGGTGGCGGATTTAGCTGCTATGAGAGATGCTGTAAAAGATAAAAATAAAGATCCAGAAAAAATAAACCCCTTATCAACTGTAGACTTAGTGATCGATCATTCAGTGATGGTTGATGAATATGCTTCAGGAAAATCGTTTGATAAAAATGTAGAAAGAGAATTTTCTAGAAACGGAGAACGTTATTCTTTCTTAAAATGGGGACAACAAGCTTTTGATAATTTTAGAGTGGTACCACCAGGAACAGGTATTTGTCACCAAGTAAACCTAGAATATTTATCTAAAGTTGTTTGGTCATCTAAAAGTGGGAATGATTTATATGCTTATCCAGATACTTTGGTTGGAACAGACAGCCACACTACAATGGTTAACGGGTTATCCGTATTAGGTTGGGGAGTTGGTGGTATTGAAGCTGAAGCTGCTATGTTAGGACAGCCAATTTCAATGTTAATTCCAGAAGTGGTTGGCGTTGAAATTAAAGGTAAGCTTAAAGAGGGTACAACTGCAACTGATTTAGTCTTAACAATAGTGGAAATGTTAAGAAAAAAAGGTGTTGTTGGAAAATTTGTAGAATTTTATGGAGAAGGACTAAAAAATTTAACTTTAGCTGATAGAGCAACTATTGCTAACATGGCTCCTGAATATGGAGCGACGTGTGGTTTCTTTCCTGTTGATGATGAGTCACTTAAATATTTAAAATTATCTGGACGAGATAGTGCTATGATTGCTTTGGTAGAAAAATATTCTAAAGAACAAGGGCTATGGGCAAGTAATGATGTAGAGTTTACTGATACAGTATCTCTAGATGTAAGCACAGTTGTAACAAGTATCTCTGGACCTAAAAGACCTCAAGATAAAGTTTTACTAACTGAGGCAGCAAGTTCGTTCACTAAAGTTTATAAAGAAAACACTAAAAGATCTAAAGTTATAGAGTCTGATGTTGCAGGAGCAGATTTTAAATTAAAAGATGGGGATATTGTTATTGCAGCAATTACCTCATGTACTAATACATCAAATCCAAGCGTTCTAATCGGAGCTGGACTTCTTGCTAAAAAAGCTTATGAGAAAGGATTAAAAGTAAAACCGTGGGTCAAAACTTCTTTAGCGCCAGGATCGCAAGTTGTTACTGACTACTTAGAAAAAGCTGGCTTAAATAAATATTTAGATGAATTAGGTTTTAATCTTGTAGGTTATGGTTGCACTACATGTATTGGAAATTCAGGACCATTAAATAAAAATATATCAGATGCAATTCACGAAAAAGATTTGTATGCGGTTTCAGTTTTATCCGGGAATAGGAACTTTGAAGGTAGAATAAATCCTGATGTAAAAGCGAATTATCTAGCTTCTCCTCCTCTAGTTGTTGCTTATGCTTTAGCTGGGAATATGAATTTTGATTTATATAAATCTTCTCTTGGGAAAGATAAAGCTGGCAAAGATGTGTTCTTAAAAGATATTTGGCCGAGCAACAAAGAAATTGAAGATATTATGCTTACTTCTTTAAATGCTGATATGTTTAAAAAAAGATACTCTAATGTTTCGCAAGGACCAAAAGAATGGAGAGAGATCGATACAGTTGATAGTGATATTTATAACTGGGAACAAAACTCAACATATGTAAAAAGACCACCTTTTTTTGATAATCTTCCTGATAAACCTGAAGGTTTTAAGGCAATTAATGATGCTAGAATACTTTTGTTATTAGGAGACACAGTAACTACAGATCATATTTCACCAGCAGGAAGTATCAAGAAAGATAGTCCAACGGGGGATTATTTTATGGAACATCAAATCCAACAAAAAGACTTCAACTCTTATGGAGCTAGAAGAGGAAATCATGAAGTAATGATGAGAGGAACTTTTGGAAATATCAAAATTAGAAATGAAATGGCACCTGGAACAGAAGGTGGATTTACTACTCTACAGCCTGATGGCAAGGTTATGAGCGTTTATGAAGCTGCAATGGAATATAAAAAAAGAAATAATGATTTAGTTGTAATTGCTGGTAAAGAATACGGAACAGGATCCTCGAGAGATTGGGCAGCTAAGGGAACAAAGTTATTAGGTATTAAGGCTGTGTTAGCTGAAAGTTTTGAAAGAATTCACAGATCAAATTTAGTAGGTATGGGTGTTTTGCCACTAGAATTCAAAGAGGGATTTAATAGAAAAAAATTAAAAATAATAGGAGCTGAACTCATTACAATAATTGATATTGAAAAAGGAATTAAACCAAGAGCAGAGGTAGCTTGTGAAATTAAATATAAAGATGGCACAATTAAAAAGATAAAAGCTTTGAGTAGAATAGATACTGAAAATGAAATAGAATATTATAAAAACGGAGGGATTCTTCAGTATGTTTTACGTAACATGCTCAATTAATGAGAAATATAAAAGTAAAAGTTCATCCATCTAAAGCGAATTTAAAAAAGAAGGACCAACTAGCATGGAAGATTGCAGAGATATCATCTGACAAAGCAAAATTAAATAAAGATGCAATTGAGATGGTCATTAATAGAATTATTGATAATGCATCGGTTGCAATAGCGTCTTACAATAGGAAGCCCGTTGTTTCTGCAAGACAAATGGCTTTAGCACATCCTAGAAAGAATGGAGCAAATGTTTTTGGATTAAATCCTAAAGTAAAAGTTGACTGTGAATGGGCTGCTTGGGCGAATGGTACTGCAGTAAGAGAACTTGATTATCATGACACTTTTTTAGCAGCAGATTACAGCCACCCTGGAGATAACATACCTGCAATTTTAGCAGTTGCTCAACAAAAAGGATGCAATGGATTAGATCTTATTAGGGGAATTTTAACTGGTTATGAAGTTCAAGTAAATTTAGTAAAAGGGATTTGTTTACACGAACATAAAATAGATCATATAGCACATTTAGGACCAAGCGTTGCAGCAGGTTTAGGAAGTTTATTAAAATTAAATACAGAAACAGTCTATCAGTCAGTTCAACAAGCTCTGCATACAACTATTTCAACTAGACAATCAAGAAAAGGAGAAATCTCAAGTTGGAAAGCTTTTGCTCCTGCACATGCTGGTAAGTTAGCAGTCGAAGCAGTCGATAGATGTATGAGAGGTGAGGGTGCGCCTAGTCCAATATATGAGGGTGAAGATAGTGTTATAGCTTATGTATTATCAGGACCGGGAAAAAAATATATTGTACCTTTACCAAAGGTTAATGAGCCAAAAAAAGCAATATTAGAAACTTACACCAAAGAGCATTCTGCTGAGTATCAGTCTCAGGCATTAATTGATTTAGCAAGAAGTTTAAATAAGAAAATAAAAAATTTAAATAATATAAAAAAAATTACAATCGAAACAAGCCACCATACGCATTATGTAATTGGCACTGGCGCTAATGATCCTCAAAAAATGGATCCATATGCAAGTAGAGAAACATTAGATCACTCTATAATGTATATTTTTGCTGTAGCTTTAGAGGATGGATCTTGGCATCATGTAAAGTCTTACACACCGCAAAGAGCTAGAAGAAAAAGCACAGTTCAACTTTGGCAAAAGATAGTAACTAAAGAGAATAAGAAATGGACTAAAAAATATCATAATAGAGATCCTAAAAAGAAATGTTTCGGCGGAAAAGTTATTATAAAAATGAAAAATGGATCAACAATATCAGAAGAGATCAATGTTGCAGATGCTCATCCAGCTGGAAAAAGACCATTTGGAAGAAAAGAATATATTAATAAATTTAAAGTTCTAACAGATAATTTTATTTCAAAAAAAGAGTCACAAAGATTTTTGAAATGTGTTCAAAATTTGAGAAAATTAAAATCCAAAGATCTTAAAGGACTTAATGTAGAAATTTTACCTAAAATGAGAAAAAGAATTAAAACGGGTAAAAGTATTTTTTAATTATTTGATTTTCTTTGCTAAATCATTAGCGCTTAACCAAGCATTCTCAACTTTAGGACCGATAAACCAATCAGCACATAATCCTAATCTTAATTTTTTATTCCAATAACTCTTCAAAGGCGAACCTTTTAAACTATAAGAATATTTCCATCCATGTGTTTTTTTAAAAATAATGTTATTTTTTTTGTAGCCTGTAAAGTTTAGAAATTTTGAAACTAAAGTATTTTCAACTTTTTTATTTTTTTTATAATGATTTATATTTTTTCTTGCCCATCCAATCGATG
>CACGLS010000004.1 GCA_902573985.1 uncultured Pelagibacteraceae bacterium | reverse complement strand
GCCTAATCTTCTTATAGTCACAGTGTTTTCTGCTACTTCTTTTTTTCCACAAACTATTATGTAAGGTATCTTAGCGAGAGAATGTTCTCTTACTTTATAAGTAATTTTTTCATTTCTTAAATCCATTTCACATTTTATACCCTCTTTGAACAAATCTTCAAATAATTTTTTAACATAATCATTATTCTCCTCTGCAATCGGACATACTACTGCTTGTGCTGGAGATAACCAAAAAGGCAATTTACCTGCATAGTTTTCAATTAAAATTCCAATAAATCTTTCCAATGAACCAAAAAGTGCTCTGTGGAGCATTACTGGAATTTTTTTTGAGCCATCTTTAGCTACATAAGTTGCACCAAGCCTTTTTGGTAAATTTAAATCTACTTGTAAAGTTCCGCATTGCCAGTCTCGTCCTATCGCATCTCTTAAAACAAATTCAATTTTAGGACCATAAAAAGCTCCCTCTCCTTTATTGATCTTATATTCTAATTTTGATTTTTTAATTGCAGCTAATAATGCTGCCTCTGATTTATCCCAAACACTATCTTCTCCAACTCTTTGTTCCGGTCTATCTGAATACTTTAATATAACATTTTTAAAACCTAAATCTTTATAAATTTGTAATATTAATTTTGTTACAGACAAGGACTCTTCTGTAATTTGATCTTCCGTACAAAAAATATGTGCATCATCCTGTGTGAAAGCTCTCACTCTTAATAAACCATGTAGTGCACCTGAGGGTTCGTATCGATGAACTTTTCCAAACTCTGAAAGTTTAAGGGGTAAATCTCTATAACTTTTTAAACCTTGATTAAAAACTTGTACACATCCTGGACAATTCATGGGTTTTATAGCAAATGTTTTCTCGTCTGGTGTCTCTGATGTAAACATGTGATCACCGAACTTATCCCAATGACCGGATTTTTCCCATAAAGATTTATCTAAAAGTTCAGGAGTATTGATTTCCTTATATCCTGCTAACCTTTGTCTCGTTCTCATATACTCAACTAATCTTTGAAATAATAACCATCCTTTCTCATGCCAAAATACTGACCCTGGACTTTCCTCTCTAAAATGAAATAAATCCATTTCTTTACCTAGTTTTCTATGGTCTCTTTTTTCAGCTTCTTCTAAACGATGGAGATATTCATCCAATTCTTTCTTAGAACCCCAACAAGTTCCATAAATTCTTTGTAACATTTCATTATTAGAGTCTCCTCTCCAGTAAGCACCTGATACTTTTGTTAACTTAAATGCCTTTCCAATTTTACTTGAAGAAGCTAAGTGAGGACCTCTGCATAGATCATGCCAAGTATCACCATGATGATAAACAGAAAGTTCCTCAGTTTTTGGTATACTCTCAATTATTTCAGCCTTATATTTTTCACCTATCTTCTTGAAATGGGAAATCGCTTTATCTCTTTCCCAGACTTCTCTTTTTGTTTTGACATCTCTGTCAACTATTTCTGACATTTTTTTTTCAATTTTTATTAAATCATCACTTGTGAAAGGTTCCTTTCTTGCGAAGTCGTAGTAAAAACCATTTTCTATTACTGGTCCAATAGTTACCTGCGTCCCAGGAAATAACTCTTGTACTGACATAGCCATTATATGGGCTGCATCGTGTCTTATAACTTCAAGACCTTCCTTATCTTTAGCTGTAATAATTCTTACTTTCGAATCTTTAACAATTTCATGACTAAGATCTTTTAGTGCTCCATCTACTTCCATAATCAAAGCAGATTTTTCAAGAGACTTACTAATTTTTTTTGTAAGCTCAAATCCACTTATTGATTTTGTAAAAGCGATTTTTTTACCGTCTAATAGTTCAATCTGAGGCATTAATTTTTTAATAATTTCTTATATTCTCTTAGATTTGAGTCACACATTGCTTCAACATCAAATTTTTTTGTTACGTTTTTTCTACCTTCGTTTCCAATTAATTTCAACTCTTCTTGACTTAATTGAATAACAGTATTTAAATTTTTAGCAAGTTCTCTAGGGTCATCATATTTATACAAAAAACCAGTTTTTTTATTTAAAACTGTTTCTTTTGATCCTCCAATATTACTAGCTATAATTGGTTTGCCCATTGCTTGGCTCTCAATTGAAACTCTACCAAAAGATTCGGGTTCAATTGATGCTGAAACTACTACGTCAGCTAAAGAGTATGCTAAGGGCATTTCTTTGCAATGTTCAATGAATTTTATTTTTTTAGTCAAACTATATCTTTCGACTAAGCTGTGAAGTTTTTTTGAGTAAACTTTTCTTCCTTGATCTGATCCAAGTAATATAGCCTGAAAGTTCGTTACATTATAATCTTCAATCAAAATATTTAATGCCTCAATAAATTTTTCCTGGCCTTTCCAGTAGGTAAGTCTTCCTGGTAAAATTATAGTAAATTTGTTAGTTTCTAAATTCCATTCTTTTTTCAATTTTTCTTGTTTTAATATTGAAATATTTTTTTGACAAAAATAATCTAAATTAATTCCTCTAAATATAACCATTAATTTTTTTTTTTTACTTAAATATTCATTGTAGTTTTCATTAATATGACCAAAAATAAAATTTGATCCTGCAATAGTAAGTTTAGACCTTAGCATTACACTATTATAAAATTTTTTAGTCCTACTTTTAAAGTTATATGTACCATGAAAGGTAGTAACAAATTTTCGGTTAGTAATAAAACAAGCTATATAACATGACCAAGCAGGGGCTCTGCTACGAGCATGCACAATATTAATTTTTTTAAATAAAATTATTACAGATAATAAAATTGCATTCAAAAAAATTATAATTGGATTTTTAGAATGAACAGGAAGTCTAAATATTTTCACTTTATCTTTTTTTACGTATTTTAGTAATTCACCGCCAGACGTTGCAATATAAGACTCACATTCCTGTTCTGCTAAATAATGAGCAATATCGTAACAACCCGTTTCAGCACCTCCATAACCTAGTTTGGGAATTACTTGCAAAACATTTATTTTAGTAGTCATCATATTTATATATAATAACAATTATTTAATCGTTATATGAAAAAATTTAAGTATCTTAAAATTTCGAATACGAAAAAACTTAGATATATAGTCAATTATTTTAGAGAGAATCTATATATAATTTTCCTTCCAGGTTTTATGTCTGATATGGAAGGCGAAAAACCTCAAACTCTTTTAAAATTCGCAAAAAAAAACAAATTGGGTTTTTTAAGTTTAGAATACTCTGGACATGGAAAATCTTCAGGTATTTTTACTAAAGGAAATATTAGCATTTGGTCAAGGGATACTAAAAGTGTAATAAGAAAAATTGTGAGGAAAAATAATTTTATCTTAATTGGCTCAAGTATGGGAGCGTGGATAGCATTAAATCAATTTAGTTATTTTAGATCTAAAATTAAAGGATTTATTGGAATAGGTTCAGCTCCAGAATTTTTGACAAGATTAATGTGGAAGAAATTTCCAATAAAAACAAAAAGAGAATTGCTTAAAAAAGGAAAAATTTTAATTAAGAATGGAGAATATGAATACCCCATTACTTTACAATTAATTAAAGACGGTAGAAACAATAAGGTTTTAAATAAAAAAATTAGTGCAAATATAAGGGTAACAATGATACATGGACAAAGAGATGAAGTTGTCCCGACTATTTATTCAAATTATGTATTAAATATATTTAGAAAAGCCAAAAAGAAAAAAGTAATTATAAAAAATGGTGATCATAGTTTATCTAATAAAAGATCCTTGAAAAGAATAATTAAAGAATTAGAGATTATTGTTAAAGATATATTCTAATCCCTCAACGTAAGTTGGAAATTTCAAATTATATTTAAAAAAGGTTTTCATCTTTTTATTGTCTACTTTTTTGGAGTCCTTATAAAAGTTTCGTAACATTTCACTTTCGACTTCTTCAAGTTTTACCGTAATTGGATTTTTCAGATTGAGTAATTTCGCGCCATAAGCTGCTACATCACTCTGTGAGGCAGGTTTATCATCACAAATATTATAAATTTCATTATTTTTAAAATTGTCAAGAGACTTGAATAAAATATTAGCTATGTCCTCAACATGAATCCTTGAAAAAAAATGATTTTTTTTATCTACGACTTGTAATTTACCTGTTTGTAATCTTTTTAAAATATTAAACTCTTTAGAGTATATTCCAGCTAATCTAAAAATTTGTAACGGATATTTATGTTTATTAGATATTTTTTTCCAAGTGTTTTCTGCTGCTAGTCTGCTTGACCCGTTTGGAGAAGTTGGTTTAGTAGAACTGTTTTCATTTACCCATTCACCTTTGTGGTCCCCGTATACGCTTGTAGCCGATAAATAAGTGATCCATTTACAATTTGTAATAACTTGCAGATTTTTATCTAAGTATTTAGCAACTATATCTTTGCCTTCAATTGGTGGAATTGAAATTAAAATATAATTTGCTTCCTTTAATTTTTTATCTATAGAGCTATCAAATTTATTATCAGTAAAGTGATATGATGTTATTTTAAAATTGTTTAATTCTATTTGATGAGTTTCTTGTCTAGAAGTAATGCTTAAATCAAAATCTTTTTTTTCTTGAATTAATTTATTAATAAAACCTTCTGCTACTTGGCCAAAACCAAAGCAAAAGATATTTATTTTACTCATTAACCTGCCTTCTTAACATGAGGTTTTAAACTAATTGGATTATCTAGTTTATCAAGCATTTCTATTGGGCACACTTGCTTGAAATTTTTAAGTTCATATTCAAAATTTTCAAGTATTTTTTTTGCTTTTTGGGAAGAAGTTTTAGACTCAAAATCTTTAATACTTTCTTTTAAGAAGTTTTTCCAATAATCTGTTTCAACTGACTGCCAAATAATTGATCCTGGATTTGCAAAATTTTCGAATTCGTTTTTTTCATCATAAACAAATGCCATTCCTCCTGTCATACCCGCACCAAAATTATCTCCAACCGCTCCCAATATTATTGCATTTCCTCCTGTCATATATTCACATCCGTGAGCGCCACAACCTTCAACAATTGCAAAACTGCCTGAATTTCTTACCGCAAATCTCTCACCGGCTTGGCCAGAAGCGTATAATGTTCCGGATGTAGCACCATATAAAACTGTATTGCCTATAATTGTGTTTTGGTCTGCAATTAATCTACTCTTACTTGAAGTTTTAATAATTATTTTTCCCCCAGATAAACCTTTTCCGACATAATCGTTACAATCTCCCTCAACTGTTAGACTTATTCCCTTTGTCAGAAAAGCTCCTAAAGATTGACCGGCTGAACCAGTTAATTTTATATTAATTGTTTCGTCATTTAGTTTTCCATTGCCAAATTTTTTATAAACGTGATGTGAAAGTCTAGTTCCCACAGACCTAGATGTATTCTCAATTTCATATTCAAAATTATTTTTCTTTGATGTATTAATCTTTTCTTCAATGTCAGACCATATTTTTTCATCTAAAGTTTCAGGAACTTTATTTATATGGTTGTCTTTGCAATATCTTAAATTTTCACCTGGGTCTGCTTGAACTAAGAGAGGATTTAAATCTAGATCATCTAAATTTGATGCACCTTTGTTTACTTGAGATAATAAATCAGTACGACCAATAATTTCATTAATAGATTTAAATCCTAATGAAGATAGAATTTCTCTTACTTCAGTTGCAACAAATTTGAATAGATTTTCAACTTTTTCAGGTGTACCAGTAAACTTTTCTCTTAATGATGGATCTTGGCTACAAACACCTACTGGACATGTATTAGAGTGACACTGTCTAACCATTATACATCCCATTGCGACTAAAGAAGATGTTCCCATTCCATATTCTTCTGCACCCATCATCGCAGCGATTACTACATCTCTACCTGTTTTTAATCCTCCGTCGGTTCTAAGAGTAACGTTATGTCTTAAATTATTTAAAGTAAGGATCTGATTGGCTTCAGTTAAACCCATTTCCCATGGTATTCCCGCATACTTAATACTTGTTTGAGGGCTGGCTCCAGTTCCGCCAGAGTGCCCAGATATTAAAATAATATCTGCTTTAGCTTTTGCTACTCCTGCAGCAATTGTACCTATTCCAGTTGAAGCAACAAGCTTAACTCCCACTCTAGCTTTTGGATTTATTTGTTTTAAATCATAAATCAATTGAGCTAAGTCTTCGATTGAGTAAATGTCATGATGAGGTGGAGGAGAAATTAAAGTTACACCGGGTGTTGAATGTCTCAATCTTGCAATTTCTTCGGTCACCTTGAATCCCGGGAGTTGTCCGCCTTCACCTGGTTTAGCACCTTGAGCAATTTTAATTTCTATTTCGTTTGCATTGTTTAGGTAATCCACAGTAACCCCAAACCTTGCTGAGGCTATCTGCTTCACTCTTGAATTTGCGCTATCGCCATTTGGCAGAACTTTAAATCGTTTTGCATCCTCTCCTCCCTCACCGCTACAAGAAGCTCCTTTAATTCTATTCATGCCCATAGCTAATGTTTCATGTGCCTCAGCTGATAAGGCTCCATGTGACATGCTTCCACTTCCAAATCTTTTTAAAATTTCCTCAAGTGGTTCAACTTCTTCAATTTTTATTGGTTCTTTTAACTTTTTAAATTCTAATAAATCCCTGATGTTAATGGGTGGGAGATTGTGTATGCCTGAAGAGTACTTTTTGTATTGTTCATAAGAACCACTTCCTACCGCGCTTTGAAGCAAGTGTATTAACTTACCTTGATATTGATGATTTTCCCCGCTTTTTCTATACCTGTAAAGACCTCCGATAGGTAAAGTAAAAACATTTTTTGCATTAAATTTTGCATGAAGTTCTTTTATTTTTTTTTCAATACCAATTACACCTATACCAGATATTCTTGATGACATTCCTGGGAAATAATCTGAGACTATTGCTCTACTTAAACCCACGGCCTCAAAATTGCATCCGCCTCTGTATGAACTAATCACAGATATTCCCATTTTTGACATGATTTTTAACAGCCCTGCATCTATAGATTTTTTAAATTTAACCACACAGCTTTCAAAATCAGATTTACCAAATAATTTTTTTTCAAATCTTTGGTATATACTGTCTATAGCTAAATAAGGATTTACAGTTGTCGCGCCGACACCGATTAATACAGCAAAAGAATGTGTGTCTAAAGCATCTGAACATTCTACGTTTAATGAACAATATCCTCTTAGGCCCTGCTTGACTAAATAAGAGTGCACTGCCCCGACTACCAAAATACTTGGAATAGTTGCTTTTTGATCGCTTATATTTTTATCAGATAAAATCAAACACGTGCTTCCTTCTCTTACTGATGTTTCTGCCTCTATTCTAATTGCTTCTATTCTGTCTTTTAGGGAGGAAGAGATGTCAAATGTACAATCAATTACTTTGGTTTTTTTCGAAAAAAATTTTCTAAATTTCTTAAATTGTGAATTTGTTAAAATTGGACTATCTAAAACATAAATATTTTCCTCAGTTAAATTATCAAAATCTAAAATATTCCCGAGATTTCCAAATCTTGTTTTCAAACTCATCACTTTGTTTTCTCTTAAAGAGTCGATTGGGGGATTCGTTACTTGGCTAAAGTTTTGTCTAAAATAATGTGAAACTGGCCTGAAATGACTAGATAAAACAGCAACAGGTGTGTCATCTCCCATTGAACCAGAGGCTTCTTTGCCTTCTTCAGCCATAGGATGAAGAATTAACTCCAAATCTTCTATACTTAATCCCGATAAATACTGCCTCTTCCTTAAACCTTCTCCAGTGAAGTTAGGTTTCTCGTTTTCATTAGAAATTTTCTTTTCTAGATCAATTATTTGTTTATTGTATTTTTTATAGTCTTTAGCCAATAAATCTTTTATTGCTTTATCTTTAAATAGTTTTCCTTTTTTTAAATCAATAGCAATAATTTGTCCTGGGCCTAACTTTCCTTTCTCTATAATTTTTTCTTCGGGAATTTTTATCATTCCGGTTTCCGAACCCGCAAAGAATAAATCATCTGAAGTTATTGTATATCTTAAAGGTCTTAATCCATTTCTATCTGATGACGCCAAAACCCATTTTGCGTCAGTAGCACATATTGCTGCTGGTCCATCCCAAGGTTCTATTGTGCTATTTAAAAAATTGAATAAGTCTTGGTGGTTTTTTGGAACAGTTTTGCTTCTTTTAGACCAAGCGTCTGGAATCATCATTAATTTTATGAGTGGAGCGAGTTTGCCGGAATGAACCAATAACTCAAATACATTATCAAGTGCTCCTGAGTCTGATGAACTTCTGATAACAGGCTTTAAGTCTTTTACATTTTTAAATAATGAGCTGGACATATCTTGCTCATGAATTTTCATCCAATTTATGTTTCCTTTCAAAGTATTAATCTCTCCGTTATGTGCTAGTGTTCTAAAAGGCTGCGCAAGATCCCAGCTTGGAAAAGTATTAGTTGAATATCTTTGGTGAAAAACAGCGAATCTTGATGTTAACTTTTCATCATTAAGATCTGGATAAAACTCTGAGAGCATTTCTGCTAAAAACATGCCTTTATAGACAATAGATCGCGAACTTAATGAGCAGATATAAAAGTCTTTCAATTGACTTTCTCTCGCTATTTTTTCTATCTTTTTTCGAGTTTCAAAGAGGTCTCTCTCAAGATCATTGGTTTTTAAATTTGCATTCTTTTTAAACATTACCTGAGCAATTTCTGGACGGCTTTGATCGGCAATTTTTCCAAGAACACTTGGATTTATCGGGACTTGCCTCCACCCGTAGATATAATAATCACCCTCAAGTAAAGCTGACTCTATAATCTCTCGACATTTTTCTTGTTCAGAATAGTCAGTTCTTGGAAGAAAAACCATACCAACGCAGATTCTTTTTTCCTCATCTAGCGTGTGACCAGTATTTAAAATTTTTTCCTTAAAAAAATCTGGAGCTATCTCAATTTGAATACCTGCTCCATCACCGGATTTTCCATCAGCATCTACCGCTCCTCTATGCCAAATTGCTTTCAGAGCTTCAATACCATACTCAACTACTTTTCTAGATTTCTTTCCATTCGTAGAAGCAATCAAGCCTACACCACAAGCATCGTGCTCCATCTCAGGTTTATAGTTATGTGTTTTTTCTAAAAGGATTTTATTTTTTTTATAGTTGCTCATTTAAGCTGCTACTGAAGATTTGTTTTTATCTATTTTTGTTTGCAAGTATTTCTCAATTTGCACCGCTGCATCTCTACCATCTCTAATAGCCCAAACAACTAATGAAGCACCTCTCACGATATCACCTGCAGCAAACACACCATCTAAATTTGTTTGCATAGTTTTAAGATTGATTTTTATTGTCCCCCATTGAGAAATTGCAAGCTCATTCGCATTAAATAATTTTGGTAAATTTTCTGGATCAAATCCCAAAGACTTTATCACAAGGTCAGCTTTTAATTTATATTCTGAACCAACTTGAATCTCGGGTCTTCTTCTACCAGAAGAATCTGGTTCGCCGAGTTTCATTCTATTTACCTCTACTGCTTCAACTTTTATATCTCCGACAAAACTCTTAGGACTAGTTAACCAAACGAACTCTACGCCCTCTTCTATTGCATTTCCTACCTCTCTAGCAGATCCTGGCATATTTTCTCTATCTCTTCGATATAAACATTTGACTGATTTAGCTTTTTGTCTAACAGATGTTCTTACACAATCCATTGCGGTATCACCTCCTCCTATCACAACTACATCTTTACCCTCAGCATTAAGTGTTCCATTGTCAAAGAGATCAACTTTGTCACCTAATCCTTTTCTATTAGATGCTGTAAGGAAATCCATAGCAGGAAAAATATTTTTTAAATTATGGCCTGGGATGTCAATTTCTCTAGCTTTGTACACGCCAGTAGCAATTAAAATTGCATCGTGTTTCTTTCTAAGTTCGTACAAGCTTTTATCTCTACCTACTTCAAAATTTTGGATAAATTTTATACCGCTGTCTTTTAAAAGCTTAGTTCTTCTTTCAACAACAAATTTTTCAAGTTTAAAATTAGGTATTCCATATATTAGAAGACCTCCTGGTCTATCATATCTATCATAAATAGTAACTTGATAACCAGATTTTCTTAATTCTTCAGCACATGCCATGCCTGCTGGACCAGCTCCAATAATTCCAATAGATTGTTTAAGCTCTTTTTTTATTTTTATTGGTTTGACCCAACCCCTTTCCCATGCCGTATCATTTATAAACTTTTCAACTGAGCCAATTGTAACTGTACCGTGGCCTGACTGTTCTATAACGCAATTTCCCTCACACAATCTATCTTGCGGACAAATTCTTCCGCATACTTCGGGCATATTGTTTGTGCTTTGAGAAATTTCATAAGCCTCCTTCAACCTGCCTTCTGCTGTAAGTTTTAACCAGTCCGGAATATTATTACCTAATGGACAATGAATTTGACAGAATGGAACTCCACATTGAGAACACCTACTAGACTGTTCTTTTGCTTTATCAGTAATAAACTCGTTATAAATTTCATTAAAATCAGCTTTTCTTTTTGATGTATCTCTTTTAACTGGAGTTTCTTGTTTTAACTCAATAAATTGAAGCATTTTTTTTGTCATAAGAAGCCAAAATAGTTAAAAACATTTTAAATTAAAGCTTAAAAAGGTCAATATTATTTACACATAATTACTAAATCCTTCATTTTCAGTGATATTTTCTGCATACCTGCTATGCATTTGAAAATGTCATTAAAAAAACATCCTGTGTCACTATTTTTTATAAATGCTTGAAATTTTAATTTTGTCTTTCATTCAAGGAGTAACTGAATTTTTGCCAGTTAGCTCATCTTCACATTTAATTATTTTTTCTAATTACGTGAACTTTGAAGAACAAAGCTTATCAATTGATGTGAGTTTGCATATCGGCTCTTTTTTTGCAGTTGTATTTTACTTCCGTAAGGAACTCATTAATTTTATAGAAAACAAAAATTTACTGTTTAAAGTCTTAATTTCCTCTGTACCAATTATGATTGTAGGTTATTTCCTAGTAAAAACAAACTACATTGAAGAGTTAAGAAATTTTAAAATTATTGGTTGGACAACTTTAATTTTCGGGATTTTACTTTATGTAAGTGACAAATTTAAATTAGATAAAAATATTAATCAAAACTTTGATACAAAATCTGTTGTATTTTTAGGCTTCATGCAGGTTCTATCATTGGTCCCAGGAGTGAGTAGATCTGGAATAACTATAACAGCAGCGAGAATGCTTAATTTTAACAGATTGGACGCTGCCAAAATATCATTTTTATTATCAATACCAACCTTAGCAGTGGTATCAGCTTATGGCATCAAAAATATTATTTTTTCAGAAAATCTTAATTTTTCATATTTGAATATATTATCTATACTCCTATCATTTATTTTTTCATTTTTTACAATTAAATACTTTTTAAATTTTATAAGAAAAACTGACCTCAAAATTTTTGTAATTTATAGAATTATATTAGGAATTTTACTTATTATATACGCTTACTTATAATATCAAAGATAAAATAATTAATAAAAAAAATACTATTATAAAAAAAACAATTACAGCTTTTTGCAAAGATAATTCTATTAATTTTTTCATTTTTTCCTTGTTTTTAAAAGAATTTTTTCAGATAAACAATAAATTAAAGTAAATAAATATTTTGATCTCAATTCATAAATTTTGAATTTAGCTTTACCTTTTTTTCTTCCAAACCAATTAATATTTATGATTTCGTAACTAAAATTTTGAGAAATTATTTTTAGAGGTATCTCTAGAAAAATATTAAAGCTTTCAGATACAAGTGGCATTATTTTTTCAAGTGTTGATTTTTTATAAATTTTAAAAGCGTTAGTGTAATCATTATATCTATTCAAAAACACCAAGCTTACAAAGAGATTAAAAATTCTATTTAGTAATAACTTTTTAAATGGGTAGTCTTTAACAATTGAGTCTTTAATAAATCTTGATCCAAATACAGCATCAAGATTTTTTTTATCCATAAGATTATCGTACTTAATTACATCATTTATATCATCTGATAAATCAGCCATCATAATACAAATTTTTTTTCCTTTACTTTTTTTGATTCCTAGATTTATCGCTCCACCTAAGCCCTTTTTTTCATTATTCAATACTCTAAAATTATCATCATTCTTAAATGTTTCTTGTGCTTTTTCAAATGTGTTATCAATACTATAATCATTAATTAATAATATCTCGTAATTAAGTTTATTCATCCCATTTTTGAAATATTTGAAAATATCTTCTAGATTTTCAGCTTCATTTCTAGCGGGAATAATTATTGATAACATAATTTAATTGTTTGTTTCTTTATTGAAATTAATAAGATATTTAATAGTTTATGAAAATACTAATTACTGGTGGTTGTGGTTTTGTAGGCTCAAATATTGCGATTTTTTTAAAAAAAAATCTCAGAAATGTTAAAATTTTTAGTCTAGATAGTCTTGTTCGCAAAGGGTCAGATATAAATCATAAAAGACTTAAAGATTTTAAAATTCATAATTATAAGATTGATATTTTAGATAAGAAGAAAATAGCTAAACTTCAAAAGTTCAACTTGATCATAGATTGTTGTGCAGAGCCAGCTATTGAAGCTTCTAAATATAATCCTGATAAGGTTTTCAACACAAATTTAGTAGGGACTTTTAACATATTAAAAAAATGTATCACAGATAAATCAGATATCATTTTTTTATCTTCAAGTAGAGTTTATTCTATAGAGTATTTGAGAAAACTAATTAAAGAAAAAAAACAAAAAAAAACAATTAGCAAAATAAAAAAAATTGATGAGAATTTTATTACTTCCGAAGCAAGTTCTTTATATGGATTTACAAAATTAGCATCTGAAAAGTTAATTAAGGAAATGTTTTACCAAACAAATCTTAAATACATTATAAATAGGTTTGGTGTTATCGCAGGCCCATGGCAATTCGGAAAACAAGATCAAGGTTTTGTAGCTTTATGGGTTGCAAAACACGTTTTGAAAAAAAAATTAAATTATATTGGTTTTGGAGGAACGGGTAATCAGGTAAGAGATGTAATACATATAGATGATGTATGTAAAATAATCTTTTTACAGTTAAGAAAAATTAAAAAAATTAATAATATAACCTTTAATGTTGGAGGAGGAAGGCAGAATTATATATCTCTTAAAAATTTAACATTACTATGTCAAAAAATAACTGGCAATAAAGTAAAAATTGGAAAAAAAACTAAAACGTCGATTTTTGATATACCAATTTATATTTCAAATAATAAGAAGGTATTAAAAACTTATAAATGGAAACCTAAAAAAAATATTAAAACCATTGTAAAAGATATCTTTATATGGCTCAATGATAATAAAAAACTTTGGAAATATTTTAAATGAGTGTAGTTTTAATAACAGGTTCTTGTGGATTAGTTGGATCTGAGTCAGCTTTGTTTTTTGCTAACAAAGGATTTGATATTGTCGGTATAGATAATAATGCTAGGAAATTTTTCTTTGGAAAAGATGGGGATATTTCTAAAATTAAGAAAAAAATAAAAAATAAAATTAAAAATTATACTCATTACAATATTGATATAAGGAATCTTAATTTATTAAGGAAAATATTTTTAAAATACAAAAAGAGAATAAATTTAGTTATTCATTGTGCAGCACAGCCTTCTCATGATTGGGCAAAAAATAAAGCATTTATAGATTTTGAAATTAATGCTCGGGGGACTTTAAACTTGTTAGAATTAACTAAGATTTATTGTCCAAATAGTCCATTCATTTTTATGTCAACAAATAAAGTTTACGGTGATAATCCTAATTTTCTTCCGCTAGAGGAAACTAAAAGCAGATGGGAAATAAAAAAGAATAATAAATTTTATCATGGTATCGATGAAACAATGTCTATAGATAATTGCACACATAGTTTTTTTGGTTCCTCAAAAACATATGCAGATTTAATTGTTCAAGAGTATGGAAAAAATGTAGGATTAAAAACATCTTGTTTTAGAGCCGGATGCATCACAGGACCAAATCACTCGGGCGCTAAACTTCATGGATTCTTATCATACCTTGTAAAATCATCTTTAAAAAATAAACAATATAATTTGATTGGATATAAAGGCAAACAAGTAAGAGATAACATACATAGTTTTGATTTAGTGAGTTGTTTTTGGGAATATTACAAAAGACCCCTTGGAGGCGAGGTTTTTAATGTAGGTGGCGGGAGACTGTCGAACTGTTCGATATTAGAGGCTCTTGCGATAGTAGAAAAGTACGCCAAAATAAAAATAGAGAAAAAAATAATATCTAAGAATAGAGTAGGAGATCATATTTGGTATATCACAAGTATGAAAAAATTTAAAAAAAACTATCCTAAATGGAAACAAAAATATTCTACAAATAAAATAATTAGGGAATTAGTTAATGAATTTTCTTCTTAAGAACTTAATTGCTTCAACTGATATAATTAATTGTACAGGCAATAATATAACACTGTATCTTGGTAAAATAAAAAAAAGAGAAAATAATAGAATATTTGAAAAGTAGTAAAGAATTAGAAATTGCTTAAAGCCTTTTTTTTTAAAAAGAAGATATGCTCCAATCAAAGTAAAAACTGAAAGTATGATTTTAGGAAAAATATGAAAAAAATTGAAATAGTGAGGATATGAGGATTTTGCATCAAAAAAAATAAAAGCTAGATTTTTTTTGAGATAAAATAAAAAATATTCGATTGGATTATTTTTTATAAATTCTATTGCTTTTGATTTGTAAAAATCATCTAGCTTAATTTCATAATTATTTACTGTTCTAATTTTTATATCTTTATCGTAATTATCAGCAACAAATTTAGCATTTCCTTCAACTTTGAAGGTCGGGTTATTGCCTTTTAATAAATTATAACCTAAAGATTTTGTAATAATTATTTTATCAAACGTTTGTAAGTTTCTAGCTAAGTAAGGTGAAATAGTCAAAATTGTTATAATAAGAGAAATAACGATAGCTTTTAAATTTGGTTTAAAAAAAATAAATAAGTAAAAAATAGTCAAAGGATAAAAAAATAAGAATTCAGCTCTTATTAAAATCATTAGTCCAGAAACAATTGAAAAAAAAATAAGATAGTAAAAATTAAAATTCTGCATTAATTTTTGAAGAAAATATAAAAAAAAGATTAGTAGAAAAATTTGTAAAGATATAGAACTAATTTGAACAGATGAGTAAACATAAATTGGAAATAAACCAAAAAAAGTAGTCATTAACAAAGAAAAATTTTTATTCTCAAAGTATGCGATAATTTTATAGAAAAAAAGAATAGAGACAATACTTAAAAGAATTTGAGCAAATATTATCAAAATAATATAATTTAAAAAATCTTCAAAAATTATTTTAATTAAATATATGAAAAAAAAATATAATGGAGGCATGAATACAGAAGGCAAGACTCGCTCTCCAGTAATTGCAGATTTTGGAACAGCATTAAATTCATCTAAAGCTACCCTAAATCCAATTACACCAGTAGACTCAAAATTATTTACCAGGTTTGCCCATTCATCTACTAAAGTCACATCTGCATAGAAAAAAAATAGAATTATTCTAAAAGCTAGACTAGCTAATAATATATGGTACAGCTGAAGTTTTGATATAATTTGCTTCATATTTGGTGCGCCTGCTAGGATTTGAACCCAGAACCTCCTGGTCCGTAGCCAAGCGCTCTATCCAGTTGAGCTACAGGCGCAATAAAATCTAAAAAAAATTAATCTTATTTTTTGAAATTTTTCCATGCTATAAATGAATATCATACTTTATAAAAAAAATGCAGCTATTTTCAAAGTATAAACTTTCAAAATCACAGTTCTTAAGTTTGTTACTTGCGTTGATGCCTATTAGTTTTATCGCCGGTAACATGATAATCAACTTAAATGTAATATTATTAATTCTATTAACTATTATTTTTTTTGGAAAAGAGACATTTAAGATTAAATATTTCTTTCTTGACAAAGTAATTTTTGGTTATTTTTGTTTTGTATTATTGACAGGTGTAATAAATGATTATCATTTTTATAACATTAAACTATCTTTTAAATATTTTGATACAATTTTAAATTCAGTTCTTTATATAAAATATCTCCTACTATATTTAATAATAAGATTTCTAATTGAAAAACAGATAGTTAAACTAAAATTATTTTTTTATTCGGCAGGCTTTTTTTCTATTTTTGTGTGTCTCGATATTTTTTACCAGTTTTTTAATGGTGAAGATATTTTTGGGTACAAGATTATTCATACTGGAAGAAAATTATCTGGACCTTTCGGTGATGAATTAATAGCAGGTGGATATATCCAAAGATTTTCTCTATTTGCATTTTTTATTTTACCCTTATTTTTCCAAAATAAATCTAGAAAAATAAATTTAATTATAATTCCTTTGTTATTCTCAATATTTTTAATCGGTATAATTTTGTCTGGAAATAGAATGCCATTTGTACTTTATATTTTAATGATTAGCTTAATATGTATATTTCAAAAAGATTTAAGAAAATATTTTTTTCCAGGTATAACTTTAATAGCATTAATTTTTTTTGTAATTTTCAATCTAAATGTTGAGGTAAAAAGAAATTTTTTAAATTTTTATAATCAAATTGATAATATTAAAAATTTCGTTTTTAAACTCGATAAAAATACAGATTTCAACTCTCAATACTTAAAAGAATTTTCAACTTTTTATGATACTTGGCTTTTAAATAAATATATTGGAGGAGGGATTAAGAATTTTAGAGTTTATTGTCATCATAGACAAAATATTGATAAAAATGCAAAATTTATCTGTAATATGCATCCTCACAACTATTATTTAGAGATTTTGTCAGACTTAGGAGTTTTTGGAAGTTTCATTTTAATAATAATTTTTTATAACATTTTATATATTTCTTTTTTAAAAAATTATTTTTCAAAAAATAATTATCAAACAAAAATTTTGCTGGTACCATTTTTATTTTTATTTTTAATTGAGATTTTTCCATTTAAAAGTACTGGAAGTTTTTTTACAACCGGAAACGCAACTTATCTATTTTTGATAATGTCAATTTTAGTAGCTTTAGCTAGAGCTGATAATTCATTTGAAAATAAATAAAAATTCTATAAATTAATCTTAATGAAAAATGTTTTTATAACAGCAGCGTGCAGAACAGCTGTAGGATCATTAGGGAAAACTTTAAAAAATGTTAGAAGTGAAGATCTTGGAGCTGCTGTTATTTCCAATGAAATTAACAAACCATATTTAACGTCAAGTGATATCGATGAAGTGATAATGGGGCAAGTTCTCACTGGTGGTGCGGGACAAAATCCAGCCAGACAAGCAGCCATTAAATCAGGAATACCAAAAGAAAAACCTGCTTACATTGTTAATCAAGTTTGTGGTTCGGGTATAAGATCAGTAGCCTCGGCATTCCAAAGTATAAAATCAGGCGACTCAAATATAATTATTGCAGGTGGGCAAGAAAGCATGTCTTTAGCACCTCACGCTATACATTTAAGGGATGGAAAAAAATTAGGTGATGCAGATATAATTGATACTATGATACGCGATGGTCTGTGGGATGCATTCAATGGATACCATATGGGTATTACTGCTGAGAATGTTGCAGAAAAATTTCAAGTAACAAGAGAAGAACAAGATAAATTTGCCTTACAGTCACATCAAAAAGCTTTGAAAGCACAAAAAGAAAATAAATTTAAGGATGAAATAATTAATTTAAAAATAAAACTGAAAAATACTGAGTCAAATTTTAATAAGGATGAGCATCCGAGAGAGGGAATAAGTCTCGAGGCATTATCGAGATTAAGACCAGTTTTTAAAAAAGAAGGAACAGTTACAGCTGGAAATGCATCTGGCATAAATGATGGTGCCGCAGCAGTTACTTTAATGTCTGACAGCGAGGCCGAAAAAAGAGGTTTATCAAAATTGGTTTCTATTAAATCTTGGGCTAGCTGCGGTGTAGACCCTGCTTTAATGGGTACTGGACCTATACCTTCATCAAAAAAAGCACTCGACTTAGCAGGTTGGTCAGTAAAAGATGTTGATCTTTTTGAAATTAACGAGGCATTTGCTGCCCAAAGTTTAGCTGTTTTAAAAACACTCTCAATACCGCAAGAAAAAGTAAATGTAAATGGAGGCGCAATAGCTTTAGGTCATCCTATTGGCGCTTCTGGGACAAGAATTCTTGTTACTCTAATACATGAAATGATCAAAAGAGATGTCAAGAAAGGTTTAGCGACTCTTTGTATCGGTGGTGGAATGGGTATTGCAATGTGTGTTGAAAGATAAAATATTATCTTTTAATGGAACTACCTATAGTAAATCATCCTGATTATGTTGCAAAAATAAACGATGATAATAAATTTCCTATTAAAAAATTTGGTGCATTAGCAAATCATCTATTAGAAAAAAAAGTTGTAAATAAGTTTCATATTCCGAAAGAATGCTCTGTAGAAACAATGAAAACTTCTCATTCTTTAAAGTATATTAATGATATTAAAAATAAGACCCTTGATATTAAAGCACAGAAAAAGATTGGTTTTCCAATAAATGATAGTGTAGTAAGGAGATCTTTTGTTGCTACTGGAGGAACAGTTCTAGCAAGCAAACTTGCTTTAGAGTCAAGACTTGCTTGCAACACTGCTGGCGGTAGTCATCATGCCACTTTTGATTTTGGAGCAGGATATTGCGTTTTTAATGATACTGCTGTTGCTGCAAATTATTTAAAAAACAAAAGATATGCAAAAAAAATACTGATATTAGATTTAGATGTACATCAAGGTAATGGAAATTCTGAAATATTTCAAAACGATAAAGATGTTTTAACTTTTAGTATGCATTGTGCTTCAAATTATCCAGCAAAAAAATCTAAAAGCGATATAGATATTGATCTTCAGGATAACATGGAAGATAATGAATACATAAATGTTTTAAACAAAAATCTTAAGGAGCTAAATAATAACACTTATGATTTTGTTTTCTATATTGCAGGAGTTGATATTCATCATGAGGATAGACTTGGTAAACTAAAAATAACCGATGAAGGTATTAATAAAAGAGATCAAATAGTTATTGAAAACTTTTATTCCAAAAATATTCCTTTGTGTGGTGTGCTCGGTGGTGGTTATAATAAAAGCTTTGATAAACTTATAGAGCTTCACTCAATGTTACACAAAAATTGTGCTAACTATTTTTAATTGGTCCTGACTTTAGATTGATAAAATTTAGGGACTAAAGCCAAGACTTAAGCCAATAATAGCTACTTTTAAAAATTTAAATGATTATTAAAACTGACGCGCTACAATTTTAACTGCGGCAGTTTCTCAAAAAATTGAAGGGATTCAGGGTTAGCAATCGCTTCTTTATTATTGATTTTTTCACCATTTATTATCTGCCTTACTGCTAACTCTACAATCTTTCCACTTTTTGTCCTTGGAATTTCTGGAACTTTGATGATTATCGCAGGCACATGCTTAGGAGAACAGTTTTTTCTTATCTTAGATTTTATTAATTTGATTTTTTCATTATCTATTTCCTGATTATTTTTAGTAGTAATGAACAAGATAATTCTCACATCATCATCGTAATCTTGACCAACAACTAGTCCTTCTGTGATAAAATCTATATCCTCAACTTGTTGGTAAATTTCAGAGGTTCCAATTCTTACTCCTCCTGGATTTAACGTGGCATCAGATCTACCACGCATAATAAATCCATTTTTATCAGTTCTTTCAATAAAATCTCCGTGGTACCAAATATTTTTAAATCTTGTGAAATAAGCATTGTGATATTTTTGACCATCGTTATCTCCCCAAAATTTAAGTGGCATAGAAGGAAAAGGTTTTTTAACAACTAGTTCTCCTTTTTCACCATCCTCGGTACTTTTTCCAACATCGGTGAAAACATCAACATCGATTCCTAAACTTTGTCCTTGGATTTCCCCTTTATTAACATTTGAAAAAAGATTGCCAAGAACTAAACATCCAACCAAATCAGTGCCTCCCGCAATTGAGGCGAGATGGACATCCTTCTTAATCTTATCATATACATATTTAAAACTTTCCTCTGCTAAAGGTGATCCAGTTGAGGTAATAATTTTTACGGAACTTAAATCTAATTTTTTACTTTCATATTTTTCATTCTTTAGATGATCTATATACTTTGCACTAACACCGAAAAGGTTAATTTTTTTATTCTGACAATATTCAAGAAGAACATCAATCTTAGGATAGACTGGAGCTCCATCAAAAAGAAAAATTGATGATCCAGTTGCTAATCCGCCTACCAACCAATTCCACATCATCCAACCTGTTGTAGTATAATAAAAAAGTTTTTCGTTTTCTCTGATATCGCAATGAAGCATAAATTCTTTGTTATGTTCAATTAATACGTTTCCTGATCCGTGTGTAATACATTTTGGTTTCCCAGTAGTTCCACTAGAGAAAAGAATATAGATAGGATGATTAAATTGAAATCTTTCAAAAACCTCGTCTAAGTTACTCTTTAAAGTTTCTTCAAAATCAACGAAATCTTTTAAGTTTTCTTTTTCTTTGTTATTATAATTGTATACAATTACTTTCTTAATTGATGGTATGTGCTTAAGAATTTCATCAACTTTACTTAAAATATTTATTTTTTTCCCATTGTAATAATAGTAATCACAAGTAATAAAAACTTTTGGTTCAATCTGTTTAAATCTATCTACAACGCCTTGAATTCCAAAATCTGGTGAGCAAGAAGACCATATAATTCCATTTTTTGCACATGCTAGAAAACAAATAATGGTCTCTATCTTATTTGGCACATAAGCTGCAACTCTATCTCCTTTTTGAAGATTTAGTTTTTTGAGATATGATGAAAATTTACAAACTTTTTCATATAACTCATTCCAGGTTATATTTTCTTCAAAACCTTTTTCAGACAGAAAGTTTATTGCTATTCCATCAGATTTTTTTTTTAGGATATTTTCTGAATAGTTTAATTTTGAGTCGGGAAAAAATTTTGTTTTATTAAAAACTTTATCTTTTTTAATTATTTCAGATCCCTTATCTCCGATTATTTTTGAATAATCCCAAAACTTTGACCAAAATTCATCTGGATTATCAATCGACCATTGCCAAATTTCCTTAAAATTATTTGATGATTTAAAATTTATAAATTTACAAAAATCTCTTAATAAAGATTTTTCTTTTAATTTTTCTGAGGGTTGCCAGAGTGGTTTATTCATAAAAGCTAATTTAGCTCTAATGAAATTATCTTAATAGATATTTTTTTAATAGAAATTTCTGAACAATCTGACCTTGATTGCTTCTTATTTCTTTCTTTTTAAACAGTAAATTAATTAGCCATTTCATAACTTATAGAACCATTCAGAGGTGACAAAAAATGGCAAAAAATGTGTCAAAAATTAAACTATTCAACTAATAGGCGTTATTCTTTCTAGTTTATTATTCAATAACTTTTTTATATGTTCCTTCCAGTTTATAATACATATATGGCTCAGAATATTTCAGTTCCAGATATAGGTGATTTTAAAGACGTAGAAGTAATAGAAATTTTAGTCAAACCTGGTGATCAAATAAATAAAAACGATCCTATAGTTACAATTGAAAGTGATAAATCCAGTGTAGAAATTCCATCACCTTCAGCTGGCCAAATTAAAGATTTAAAAGTAAAGATAGGAGATAAAGTATCAGAGGGGAGCTTATTAGCAACTATTGAAAATGGTCAAGCAGCTTCTTCTCCAAAACAAGAAATAAAACAAGATGTTGTTAAAGAAGAACTAATACAAGAAAAATCAAAAACAAATGGTAACTTAAATCCTGTAAAACAAGTTAAAAAGGTTTTTGCAGAACCAGCCTCAAAAGATGACATTGATCCAATCGAAACAAATGAATGGATAGAATCGTTAAATTCAGTGATTGAATCTGATGGAGCGCCAAGAGCCAGCTATCTTCTTAATAAAGTAATTGATCAAGCTTATAAATCAGGACTAGTTTTGCCTGACACTAGGACAACTCCATATATAAATACTATTCCGCCAGAGGCAGAAGCTAAATCCCCAGGGGATCAAAATATTGAAAAAAAATTAAGAGCAATTATTAGATGGAATGCAGCTGCCATGGTTGTTAAAGCGAACAAGAAAAGTTCTGAACTAGGTGGTCACATAGGTACTTTTGCATCAGCAGCAACGCTATATGACGTTGGTATGAATCATTTTTGGAGAGCAAAAAATAATAAGTTTGGAGGGGACTTAATTTATTTTCAAGGTCACTCAGCTCCAGGTATGTATGCAAGAGCTTTTTTAGAAGGAAGACTTTCAGCCAAACAGTTGGATGGTTTCAGACAAGAAGTTGGTAAAGATGGACTTTCCTCTTATCCTCACCCTTGGTTGATGCCTGACTTCTGGCAGTTTCCAACCGTATCAATGGGTCTTGGTCCTATCATGGCAATTTATCAGGCGCGGTTCTTAAAATATTTAATCAACAGAGGTTTAGTCAAAGATGAAGGAAGGAAGATTTGGGTATTCTTAGGAGACGGAGAAATGGATGAACCAGAGTCTATGGGGGCAATCGGTTTAGCTGCAAGAGAAAAATTAGATAACTTGATATTTGTAATTAATTGTAATCTTCAAAGGCTTGATGGGCCTGTAAGGGGTAATGGGAAAATTATTCAAGAACTCGAAGGAAGTTTTAGGGGAACCGGGTGGAATGTAATCAAAGTTATATGGGGATCTTATTGGGATAAACTTTTAATGAAAGATAAGTCTGGCCTTCTTGTGAAAAGAATGAATGAATGTGTTGATGGAGAGTACCAAGCTTTTAAAGCGAAGGATGGTTTATATGTGAGGGAAAAATTTTTTGGTAAATATCCTGAGCTAAAAGAAATGGTATCTACTATGACAGACAAAGATATTTGGAGACTAAATAGAGGTGGTCACGATCCACATAAAGTTTATGCTGCCTACCATTCAGCAATGCAACATACTGGTTCTCCAACTGTTATTCTTGCAAAAACAATAAAAGGTTACGGTATGGGAAAATCTGGTGAAAGTATCAATACTACCCATCAACAAAAAAAATTAGATGAGGAGGATTTACTTTATTACAGAGATCGGTTCGGTGTGCCTCTTACTGATAAACAGGTAAAAAATATCGAGTATTACAAACCAAATGAAAACTCTGAAGAAATTAAATATCTAAAAGATCAAAGAATAAAGCTTGGTGGTTTTATTCCAGAAAGATCATCCTTTGCAAAACAAATAAAAGCTCCGCCTAAAGAAATTTTCGATAATTTTATGAAATCTACTGGAGATAAAGAAATGTCAACAACGATGGCATTAGTTAGAATGCTTACTGCATTACTGAGAGATAAAAATATATCCCCAAGATTAGTTCCTATTATTCCTGACGAAGCAAGAACTTTTGGTATGGAGGGATTCTTCCAAAAGATAGGGATATATGCGCATGAAGGTCAAAAGTATGAGCCTGTGGACTCAGAACAGTTAAGTTCTTATAGGGAAGATAAAAGTGGCCAAGTATTAGAAGAGGGAATAAACGAGTCGGGAGCAATGTCATCTTGGATTGCAGCTGGTACAGCTTACACAAATCATGATTTAGAAATGATACCTATTTATATCTTTTACTCTATGTTTGGTTTTCAGAGAGTTGGTGACTTAGCTTGGGCCGCAGGTGACTCTCAAGCAAGAGGTTTTTTAATCGGGGCTACTGCAGGAAGAACTACTTTAGCTGGTGAAGGACTTCAACACCAAGATGGTCATAGTCATTTACTAGCATCGAATATTCCAAACTGTATTAGTTATGATCCCACATTTGCTTACGAAATGGCTGTAATATTAAGAGATGGACTAAAAAGAATGCATGAGAAAAAAGAAAATATTTTCTACTACATCACTGCAATGAATGAAAATTATTCTCACCCAGAAAAACCGAAGGGTTCCGCTGAAGGAATTCTAAAGGGAATGTATTTATTTAAAGAAAATAATAACAAGAATAAAACTAAAGTGCAGCTTTTAGGTTCGGGAACAATTTTGAGAGAAATAATTGCAGCTGCAGAAATTTTATCAAAAGATTATGGTGTGGACTCTGATGTATGGAGTGTAACTAGCTTCAATGAATTAAGAAAAGACGGCATGGAAACTGAGAGATGGAACTTATTAAATCCAAATGAAAAAAAGAAAAAATCATATGTTCAAAAGTGTTTATCAAAAAGAGATGGACCAGTTATTGCTGCATCTGATTACACTAGATCATTTTCAGATCAAATAAGACCTTACACAGAAAAACCTTTTTACTCTTTAGGGACAGATGGTTATGGAAGAAGTGACACCAGAAAAAATTTAAGAAAGTTTTTCGAGGTTGATAAAGAACATATAGTTGCCTATACATTAAGTGCTTTAGCAAAAGAGCAATTAATTGAGACCAAGAAAGCTGAAAGTGCAATCAAAAAGTTTAAGATTGATAAAGATAGAGATTTTCCGTCTAATTTATAAATATGGCTAGTACAAAAATTTTAGTTCCAGATATGGGCGACTTCAAGGATGTAGAGATTATTGAAGTTTTAGTCAAAGAAGGTCAACAAATAAAAAAAAATGACTCTCTTATTACATTGGAAAGTGACAAATCAAGTGTTGAAGTGCCATCAACACACGAGGGAGTTATTGAAAAAATAAATGTTAAAGTAGGTGATAAAGTTAATAAAGGAGACTTAATACTCAGTCTGAATGCAGAGAGTGCTACTGAGGAAAAAAAAGAAGCAGTCAGTGAGCAAAAAAAAGTAGAGAAGACAGATGTAAAAGAAATCAAACCTCAGAAACAAAAAGAAATTATTCCTGTAGTGCCCACATCACAATCAAGTAGCAAGTCAGCTAGTCCAAAAGTTAGAAAATTTGCAAGAGAGTTAGGTGCCGACGTAGTTGAAATACCTGGTTCTCAACGAGGTGGTAGAGTTTCCGAGGAAGATGTTAAAAATTTTGTAAGATCTCAGGTTACAGTCAGCGGTGGTAAAGTAGAAAAGAAAGTTCATAAAGAAGAGTATCCGCATGAAGAGTTTGGTGAAATCGAATTAAAAGATATACCTAGAGTGAAAAGGTTATCTGGTCCTCACCTAGTAAGATCTTGGACTGAAATTCCCCATGTCACACAGCATGATGAAGTTGATATAACAGAAATGGAACAATTTAGATCATCATTATATGATTACTATACTGGTGAGAAAATTAAAGTGACGCCTCTTGCTTTTATAGCAAAAGCTCTTGTAAGTGCCTTGAAGAAATTTCCAAATTTTAATGCTTCAATTGATAGTGCTAACGACAAAATCATTTATAAAAAATATTTTCACGTTGGTTTTGCAGTAGATACTCCTCATGGTTTAATGGTGCCTAAAGTAAGAGATGTTGATCAAATGAGTATAAAAGAAATCGGAAGTGCTTTAAGAAAAACAAGTAGGCTTTGCAGAGATTTGAAAATTAATAAGAAGGAATTTTTCGGCGGTTCAATGACGATATCAAGCCTGGGCGGTATTGGAGGAACTTTCTTTACCCCAATAATAAATCCTCCTGAAGTAGCGATACTTGGAGTTGGAAAAAGCTTTGACAGGTTAGTAAAAGTTAAAGACAAATTTGTTTCAAGAAAAATTTTACCAATTTCACTTTCATACGACCATAGAATAATTGATGGTGCGGAGGGTGCTAGGTTCTGCGTTTATCTCGGTAAATGCCTTGGCAAAGACTTTGCTTTCAAGCTTGCTGTATAGATCAAATTAAATTAGTAAGGGTCATGAAGAATAATTTAATCCCTATATCTTGTGCCCTTGCGTGTTCGTTTCTTTGGGGAACAACTTTTGTTGCCCAAGATACAGGAATGGACTTCATCGGACCTTATACATTTTGTGCTGTTAGATTATTTTTAGGATTTTTGGGATTATTGCCTTTTTTTATATATTTTGAATTTAATGAAATTAAAAAAATCAATTTTAATTTAAAAAAAGTCTTTTTTTTTACATTAATACTAGGCTCAATTTTTGGAATGGCAAATATACTTCAGCAAGTTTCGCTTCTTTATACGGATATTGCTAACTCTGCAGTCTTTACTGTTCTTTATGTTGTCATTGTTCCGTTAATTTCATATTTTATTTTTTCAATAAAAATTCACCCATCTATTTGGCCTTCCGTTACGCTTTGTTTAATAGGTGGATTGCTTTTAAGTGAAATTAAAAATTATGATGTAAGATTTGGTGATATGCTAGTCATCATAGGGGCATTTTTTTGGGCTTTTCACATAATCTTTATTTATAAAGTTTTAAAAATTTTTAATTTTCCAATAGCAATTGCAACGTTTCAATGTTTAGTTGCAGGTATATTTTGTTCTTTCCCTGCTTTAGCTTTTGAGACAGTGACAATCAATTTAATTTCAAAAGAAATTACAGAATTACTTTACGCTGGAATTTTATCTAGTGGAGTTGCTTTTATGCTTCAAGCATATGCTCAAAGAGTTTTATCTCCTGCATCTGTAGCAATTATATTTTCTCTTGAGGGAGTGTTTGCTTCAATTTTTGGATGGATACTTTTAGATCAGTTTTTGAGTGAAATAAAAGTGTTTGGTATAATGATTATTTTATTAGCAGTAATATTTTCACAATTGATACCAATTTATGGTAAAAAAAATTATGGACGAATCTAATAAAGGATTTATGAAACATCTCGGCGGGTTAGAGCTAAAAAAAATTAGCGAAACTCAATATGAGTTTACGGTAGAAGTTAAAGAAATACATTTAAACACTGGTAAAATTGCACACGGTGGTTTTCTTTCCACTATAGCAGATACTGGTATGGGAACGGCTGCTCACAAAGTTGCTGGGGACAAGAGATGTGTAACAATAAATTTGGATATGAAATTTATCTCAGTAGGCCAACTTGGTGATAAACTTATTGGGAAAGTGAAAATATTAAAAAAAACCAAGACGTTAGTTTTTATAAGTTGTGAAATTTCTAACAATAAAGAAATAGTAGCTTCTGCATCTGGAACCTGGAAAATACTTTAAACAACTCTTCTATAATTTAAATATCCAAAAACTAATAAAAATAATAATGCAAAAGGATATACTATTGCTTTATTAGGTCTTTCTGGATTTTCAATTTTAAAATTACTAATGATATCACCCATTTGTATACCAGATTTTTTAGCCTCCCCTTTCCAATTTAATTTATCGACGGTCAATTGATCGTTTTGATTACTTAAAGTTACGCCATATTCTTCTAAGTTATAATTATTTTCAAATTTTCCTTTATCGATCACAAATAATTTATATCTTTCTCCATACTCAGTAACTCTTGTGACTTTTATATGAACTTCTTTTGATGGGTCAAAAGATAAATTTTGAATACTTTCTGCTGAAAGTTTTTGTTCATTAAATTTTGGGTAGAATTTACCCAAAACATAATCAGGAGCTAAAAAAGATAAAGAAATAATTAAAAATGCTATAATTTCATACCATCTTAAACGATTTATGAACCATTGTTGAGTAGCAGCTGTAAAAACTAAAATTCCAATCAATGAAGTTACTATAACTAATAAAGCTTGCCAGATACTATCTACTCCAATTAATAACAGTTCGTGATTAAACAAAAAGACAATCGGTAAAATTCCGGTTCTTAAACTATACCAAATAGCTTGAAGTCCCGTTCTTAAAGGATCGCCACCAGAAATTGCTGCTGCTGCATAAGATGCTAAACCAACAGGAGGTGTTACATCGGCCATCAATCCAAAATAAAATACGAATAAGTGAACAGCAATTAACGGAAAAATAAAGCCCGAGGCATTTCCAACATCAACTAAAACCGTAGCCATTAGAGAAGCTACTACTACATAGTTTGCAGTTGTAGGAAGACCCATGCCAAGTAACAAACATAGTATAATTGTTAGTAAAATTAATATAATTACATTATCTCTTGCTATCGTCTCAATCACTATGATTAAATTTGTACTTAGACCTGTAGAACCCACTGCGCCAACAATTATTCCTGCTGTAGCGATTGCGATCCCTACCCCTACCATATTAATTGCACCTTTTTGAAGACCAACTATAGTTTGATTGTACCAATCAATTAAGCCAGTTTTAAAATCTGGATTTTTAATAATACGGCTTACCAAATTTACTAATACTAAAGATAATGTTGCATAAAAGATGGAAAAGCCTGCTGTGTATCTCATATAAACAAGTAAAAAAATTAAAACAAAAATAGGTATTAAAAAATGTAATCCAGACAAAAAAGTTTTCTTAAGATGTGGAACATCAGCGTCATCCATACCTTTTAATCCTAATTTGAGAGCCTCTAAATGAGAGATGTAAAATAAAGCGATATAGGAAATTATAGCTGGTAAAAAAGCGTGTTTAACTACTTCAAAATAAGTAACTCCAATAAAGCTTGCCATCACAAAAGCAGCGGCACCCATGACCGGTGGCATTATCTGTCCATTGACTGAAGAGGATACTTCGATAGCTCCCGCCTTTTCTTGAGAGAAGCCAGTTTTTTTCATAATAGGAATCGTAAAAGTTCCAGTTGTTACAGTATTTGCAATTGAAGAGCCTGAAATCATACCAGTCATTCCTGATCCTAATATTGCGGCCTTCGCTGGACCTCCTCGCATTTTTCCAACCATTGCAAAAGCTAAATCTAAAAAATACTTTCCGCCCCCAGCGGTTTCTAATAAGGCTCCAAATAGTACAAATAAAAAAATGAAATCTACTGAAACTCCAATTGGTATTCCAAATATTGCTTCTTGATCAAACCATTGAAATCCTACTAATCTTTTAACTGATAATCCACCATGAGAAATAATATCTGGCGCATATTTTCCAAAATAAGAGAATAAGAGAAAACAAACAGCAATTATTACTAAAGGTAAACCTATAGCTCGTCTAGTCGCTTCTAATAAAATTATTATACCTGTGGCCCCAATTATAAGTTCAACTGGAACTTTAAAACCAAATATTTCTTTTACTAAAAGTATTCCACCTCTGTTTACTAAATCGTCATAAAAAAAATAAATATATAAGCAGCTTAATGCCCCAGTTATACTAATTATGATATCGATTGCTGAAATCTTTTTTCCCCTAACTGCTGGAAAAATTAAAAAAGCCAAAGTTAAAGCAAAACCTAAGTGAATTGCTCTAGCAGGTAATCCCTTAAACATTCCAAAATTAAACCAAAAAGGAAATGGTGAAGCATACCAAAGTTGAAAAAAAGTCCAAAGTATTGCTATACCAAAAACTATTTTTAAATGGATACCTGATAAATTTCGAGTTGGAGAAATATCTTCTTGTATTTTATCTTTTATCTTACTTTGAATGTTTTGATTCATTTTAGCTAAGATACCTTATTCTAAAAAAAAAGGCCCAAAAAATATTGGGCCTTTTTTAATTAAACTAGAAAGTTGAATTACATTAATCCAGCTTCTTTGTAGTACTTAATTGCACCTGGATGTAACGGAGCTGATAATCCATCAGCTATCATATTTTTCTTTTCCAGAGGTCCAAAAGCAGGGTGTTGAGCTCTGAAATCATCAAAGTTTTCCATTACTGCTTTTGTTACTAAGTATACAAGCTCTTCAGAAACATTTGCGCTTGTAACAACAGTAGCTTTTACACCAAATGTTGTAGCGTCTTTTTTCTGATTTGAGTAAGTTCCTTTTGGAATAACTGCTTTTGCATAGTAATCAGCTCCATCAATTAAACCTTGAACTGGTGCACCTGTTAAATTGATTGGGCTTGCTTTAGCTTTACAAGTGGCTGCCTGCTCCATAGCACCATTTGGAAATCCTACTGAGTATCCAAATGCATCTATTTTTCCATCGCAAAGAGCTTTTACTTGTTCAGAAGAAGTAAGTTCAGTAGTTGCTTTGAACATACTCATATCTGCTCCCATTGCTTTCATTAATTCTTCCATAGTTCCTCTTTGACCAGAACCTGGGTTACCAATGTTTACTGTTTTTCCTTTTAGGCTTTTAAAATCTTTAATTTTTGATTTTTTACTTGCCCAAATTTGGAAAGGTTCATTGTGAACAGAAAATACAGCTCTTAAATCGCTAAACTGTTTTCCTTCCCATTTGCTTGAACCATTGTAAGCATGATACTGCCAGTCTGACTGAGCAACACCAAATTGAAACTCACCATCCTTGATTTGTCCAATATTGTAGTTTGAACCACCTGTTGAAGGCGCAGTACATCTATAAGCTTTAGCTGTACCTTTTTTTCTACCATGATCAGCACTTATTGCTGATTTGTGTAACATTTTACATATAGCGTTACCCGTTTGGAAATAAACTCCAGTAGGTCCGCCTGTTCCTATAGTAAAGAACTCTGCTGATTTTGCGATCGAAGTAATAGGGCTTGAAAAAGCAAACATTACTAGTACCGCTGAAATCAATGACATCATTTTTTTCATGTGTTCTCCTCTTGTTATAATGATTAATTTAACTACGTTATTAGTTAGAGGTCAAAGAGATTCTTATAAATTTTTAGCCCAATTTGATAGCTTAGTTACACCTTCAACTACATTTGGGGCATAGGTCTTGACCATTTCCTCACTAATAGATTTATTACTCGCTACATTTTTAAAAAATTCTATTCCATCAAAGTCTGTATAACTTAATCTTGTGAGCATTTTTTTTGGTTTAAACCCAAAATCCGATCCTGGAAGCATTGCAACACCTGTCTCTTTCAAAATAATATCGCATAATTGAGCTGAAGTTTTAAATTTTTTATTTTTAAATTCAGGCATCAAATAAAATCCTCCTTGAGGTGGATTTATTAAAACTTTGTTTGACTTAAGGTTGTTGTAAACATATGTCCCTACAGCATTAAGTATCGCTCTGACTTTCAATCTATAACTCTCATAATTACCATTATAAGCTTCCACTGCAGCAAACTGAGTTGGTGTATTTACAGTTGAATAGGACTCGCTTGCTAATGATTTTAAACTTTTCATAAATTCTTTCAATCCGTTTGGCACTGCTAAGAACCCTAGTCTCCACCCACCTGCTCCACACCATTTACTAAGGCCGCCACTAATAAATGTATTTTCTGGATAAAATTCAGAAATAGATTTGTAATCATTGTCAAAAGATAAATCCGTATAAATTTCATCAGAAAGAATAATTAATTTATATTTTTTTGCTACAGAGGCTAACTCTTTAAAATTATTACAAACCGCTCCAGATGGATTGTTTGGTGAATTCAATATTAAAATAATATTTTTTTTTCTACCTATTTTTTTGAGTTTATTTTCAAGTTCTTTTGCTGTTGGAAACCAGTTATTAGATTTTGAGGTTTCTAGCCAATGGACATTATTAGCTCCAATTTCAGCTTGTGGTTCATAAGAAACCCAACTTGGAGCAGGAGTTAAAATTTCCCCATTAAATGTTACGTGCATTAACAACATGGCTTCTTTTGAACCTGGTGTGATTAATATATTTTCTTTTGAGTATTTTACTCCTGTTCTATCAAATAAATATTTTGATATTTTTTCTCTCAATTCAGGCAAACCTTGAATAGGCAAATATTCTTTTCTGTGAGCATTTGATTTTAATACATCAACTATTTTTTCTGGTATTTGAAAAGGAGACTGTCCAAAACCAAATCTGTAGATTTTTTTTCCAGATTTAATGAGTTCTTTTGATTTTTCGTTAATTGCTAAAGTGGAAGACTCTTTTAACTTTAAAATATTTTTTTTTACTTTTTGTGTCATTTAAACACATCTACCTATACGGGGACTGACCATTAGAAGTCAAATCAAATGTTTAAACAGGAACATTTGACAAATCGATTCGGTCATGTTTTAA
Source organism: uncultured Pelagibacteraceae bacterium (assembly GCA_902573985.1). GTDB lineage: Bacteria > Pseudomonadota > Alphaproteobacteria > Pelagibacterales > Pelagibacteraceae > Pelagilacustribacter. The sequence continues at coordinate 2,321 of CACGLS010000004.1, read as the reverse complement.
TCTTATTTTGTTCTCAACCTTGATCTATATATAGTGTAAAAAAAATTTACTGACACAAAAATGGAAAATCAATCTCAAAAAATTACTGCTTTGCTAGGGCCAACTAATACTGGGAAAACATTTGTAGCTATAGAGAAAATGCTTAGTTACGAAAGTGGTATATTTGGTTTGCCCCTAAGACTGCTTGCTAGAGAAGTTTATGACAAGTGTGTAAATAAAGTTGGGATAAAAAGAGTTGCTCTTATTACTGGTGAGGAAAAGATTATTCCAAGTAGTGCCGACTACTTCATTTGTACAGTAGAGTCTATGCCAAAAGATAAAGTCGTTGAATTCGTTGCTATTGATGAAATTCAGATGTGTGCCGATAGAGAGAGAGGGCATATTTTTACTGAGAGATTGTTAGAGTTTAGAGGTACCAAACTTACAATGTTTTTGGGCTCTCAAGTAATGGAAAATCTGATTAGTGAACTAGTAAAAAATGTAGAATTCGAGAAGATGCAAAGATATTCTAAACTTAGCTACTCCGGTATTAAAAAAATTTCTAGACTGGATAGAAAGTCTGCAATTATAGCCTTTTCAATTGAAGAAGTGTATGCAATTGCAGAATTAGTAAGAAGACAAAAAGGTGGTGCAGCTGTGATCATGGGATCACTTAGCCCAAAAACAAGAAATTCACAAGTTGGCTTATATCAATCAGGAGATGTTGATTACTTAATCGCAACAGATGCGATAGGGATGGGATTAAATATGGATATTAATGAAATTTATTTTTCAAATTTAAAAAAATTTGACGGAAAAAAAACAAGAAGACTAAACCTTATTGAAATGTCTCAAATTGCAGGTAGAGCTGGGCGATATAAAAATGATGGTGGATTTGGGACTACTGGGGATTGTGAAACATTAAATTCTGACGAAATTGAAAAAATAGAAAAGCATCAGCTTCCTGAAACAAAAACAATTTATTGGAGAAATTCCAACTTAGATTTTAATAGTCCTGAAAAACTTATTTCCTCACTAGAGCTTAAGCCTAATAGAAAAAATCTTTTAAGAACAAATGACTCTCTTGATGAAAGTGTACTAAGGTTTTTTCTTAAAAAGGGGACGAATAATATTATTTACCATAAAAACTTAGAAATTCTTTGGGAGTGTTGTCAAATACCTGACTTTGAAAAAAAAGCTTATGGTCAACATATAAATGTTGTTGATAAAGTTTTTCAATTCTTAACAACAAGAAAGAAAAGAATTCCAAGTGCATTTATGAAAGAACAGCTCAAAGGCTTAGAAAAAGACCATGGTAATGTAGATTTACTCTCTCATAGACTCTCAAACGTTAGAACTTGGTCTTATGTTGCTAATAAAAAGAATTGGGTTGAGAACTCTGATTATTGGATTCAGCTTACAAAAAACATAGAGGATAAACTTTCAGATAAACTTCACGATGAATTAACAAAAAGTTTTATTGATAAAAAGATTAGTATTCTCTCAAGAAGTTTAAAACAAGATCTTGTGTTAAATACTGAAATTAACGATGATAATAAAATTTATATAGATGGTCAGCTTATTGGTGAACTTAAAGGTCTAAAATTTCTAATAGAGGTAACATCAAAAACCTTGGATACAGATATTAAATCAATAAGAAAGGCTGCAAGAAAAGGTATTGAAAAAGAACTGTTGAAAAGAGTTGATGTTATATTAAAAAAAGGAGAGATAGATTTAAATAACGAGAGCAAAATAACATGGAAAAATAATCCAATAGCAAGATTAAAAAAAGGAAATAACTACCTCAGCCCTGAAATAGAAATTATTGCTGATGAGTCTTTAAATGAAGACGCAAAATTTAAATTAATGAAATTTTTAAGTAATTGGCTTGGAAAATATATTAGTGACGTTCTAGGAGACCTGGTACTTCTTTCTAAGCACAAAATTGCAAATCAATACCTTAGGGGCTTAGTATTCCAACTTTATGAAAATAATGGTGTTATTAAAAGAAGTATAGTCGATAAAATAGTAAAATCTATCCCAGTAGAAGAAAGGAAAAAGTTATGGGGTATGGGAATTAAAATAGGAAGATATCATATATACTTACCTAAAATGCTTAAACCAAAAGCAGTAGAATTTCGAATTAATTTATGGAAAATATTTCATAATTTGTCTGATCAAAATACAATACCAAAATCTGGTCTTAATTTTCTAAGTGATGTAAAATATGAAAAAAATTTTCTTTTATTATGTGGTTTTGAAAAATTTAGAGAATTTTACGTAAGAATTGATATTTTAGAAAAGTTATTTCTTAAAATCATAGAAAATACAAAAAATAAAAA
>CACGLS010000003.1 GCA_902573985.1 uncultured Pelagibacteraceae bacterium | reverse complement strand
CTTCTTTTAGAGGATACAAAAAATAAGATTAGTATAGACACTTCAAATTCATGGTCTAAATATCAATCATCTAAAAGTGTGCTTGAAGCGACCATGGCTCAACTTAAGGCGGCTGAAATTGCCAATGAAGGAATTACACTTGAATATGATTCAGGTAACACTCGAACTACTCTCGAGGTTATTCAATCAAGAAGTCTATTATTTGAGGCTAGAATAGCCTTCGCAAAAGCAGAGAGAGACTTTATGATTTCTCAATTTGAGCTAGCTAAGCAAATAGGAACATTATCTGAAAATTCATTAAAATAGTCTCAATTTACAGGGTTATTTAAAGGTCTTGATAAAAAGAACAAAATGTGTACATTTAACATAACGATTCGAACATAAAAAAAGGATAAAAAATGACAAAAAATAACTTAAAAGTCGTAAAAACCGACAATAAAAAACAGCAGGAATTAAAGGAAAAAAATAAGTCTTTAGAAGCAGCTATTAGTCAAATAGATCAAAACTTCGGAAAAGGTTCTGTAATGAGACTTGGTCAGCAACAGGCTCTTGACGTAGAGGCTATTTCAACAGGTTCATTGAGTTTAGACTTAGCCTTAGGTATAGGAGGCCTGCCAAAAGGTAGAATTATTGAGATTTATGGACCTGAGTCCTCAGGAAAAACCACTTTAGCTTTACAAGTAGTAGCCGAAGCTCAAAAAGCAGGTGGTATTTGTGCATTTGTTGATGCCGAGCATGCGATGGACCCAGTTTATGCCAAAAAATTAGGAGTAAAAACTGAAGAGCTATTAATTTCTCAACCAGATACTGGTGAACAAGCTTTAGAAATAACAGATACATTAATTAAGTCAGGCTCTGTCTCCGTTTTGGTAGTAGACTCAGTAGCCGCTCTTACCCCTAAAGCAGAGCTTGAAGGTGAAATGGGCGACCATCACGTCGGTTTACAATCTAGATTGATGAGTCAAGCTTTAAGAAAGATTACTGGATCAGTGTCTAAATCAAACACAATGGTGATATTTATAAACCAAATAAGAATGAAGATCGGAGTGATGTTTGGTAATCCTGAAACTACTTCAGGCGGAAATGCACTAAAATTTTATTCATCAGTTAGAATGGATATAAGAAGAATAGGAGCTATTAAAGAAAAAGATCAAATTATAGGAAACTCAACAAGAGTAAAAGTGATTAAGAACAAGGTAGCACCTCCATTCAAAGTTGTTGAATTTGATTTAATGTACGGAAAAGGAATAAGCAAATTAGGTGAGTTAATTGACCTTGGTACTAAAGCAGGCGTAGTAGAAAAATCAGGCGCATGGTATGCTTATAAAGGTGAGAAAATAGGTCAGGGTAGGGAAAATGCAAAAATCTACCTACAAAAAAATCCAAATGTTGCTGGAGAAATAGAAAAAATTATTAGAGATGAGGCTTCAGCAATCAGTAAAGAGCTAGAGGGAAACCCTTCAGCAAGTGAAAAAATTAGCGATAAAAAAGAGGAAGAATAATTTCTCAGCCATCATTTCAACGGGAGGTTTAGTTAAAATCTCCCGTTTCTCATGAAATATCAACTTAAGATTGACTTAATCTACATTTAGTAGATCAAAAAAAAGTGTCAAAAATACATGTGTACAATCTAGTTCAGATTGGTTTTAATTAGGAATTAGAACAAAAGGGGGAAAAATGAGTACACAACAAGCATCAAGCTCGAAAGTGTCATCATCTTTAGATACCTCTCATTTGAAGGTTAAATTTCCATTTAAAGCTAAATATGGAAACTACATTAACGGAAAATTTGTAGAACCTAAATCAGGAAAGTATTTTGATAATACTACTCCTATTACTAATGAAGTTATCTGTAAGGTGCCACGATCGAATGAAAAAGACGTTGATTTTGCTCTTGACGCAGCCCACGCAGCATTTCCTGCTTGGGGAAAAACATCAATAACTGAGAGATCAAATATACTCTTAAAGATTGCTGATGTTATAGAGAAAAATCTGAATGTTTTAGCGACAGCAGAGTGTTTAGACAATGGTAAGCCAATCAGAGAATGTATGGCTGCAGATTTACCTTTGGTAATTGATCATTGGAGATATTTTGCAGGAGTAATAAGAGCAGAGGAAGGTTCAGTTGCTGAAATAAGTAACAGTGAATATTCTTACCATATACCTGAGCCATTAGGTGTAGTTGGTCAGATTATACCATGGAACTTCCCATTGTTAATGGCTACATGGAAATTAGCTCCAGCACTAGCAGCTGGAAACTGTGTAGTTTTGAAACCAGCTGAACAAACACCAGCATCAATTATGCTTTTAATGGAACTTATAGGAGATCTATTACCAGCAGGTGTTGTTAACGTTGTAAGCGGATATGGTCTTGAAGCAGGTAAACCTTTAGCTTCTTCGAAAAGAATTAAGAAGATTGCTTTTACAGGTGAAACTACAACTGGACGTTTGATCATGCAATATGCATCTCAAAACTTAATTCCAATTACTTTGGAATTAGGTGGTAAATCGCCAAATATCTTCTTTGAAGATGTAATGGCTAAAGATGACGACTTCTTTGATAAATGTTTAGAAGGTTTTGCTATGTTTACGCTTAACCAAGGAGAAGTATGTACTTGTCCAAGTAGAGCTTTAATTCAAAAATCTATCTATGATAAATTCATGGAGAAAGCGATTGCAAGAACTAAAGCTGTAAAACAAGACAATCCTTTAAAAATGGAAACTATGATTGGAGCTCAAGCTTCATTAGAACAAATGGAAAAAATTAAGTCTTATTTAGACTTAGGTAAAAAAGAAGGTGCCAAAGTTCTATGTGGTGGAAGTGAAGCTAAAATTAATAGTGGTCTAGAAAAAGGAAACTATATCCAACCGACAATTTTCGAAGGTAAAAATAATATGCGAATATTCCAAGAAGAGATCTTTGGACCAGTTGTATCAGTTACAACTTTTAAAGATGAGAAAGAAGCATTAGAAATAGCTAATGACACTCTTTATGGATTAGGAGCAGGTGTTTGGACTAGAGACGGAAACATTGCATACAGAATGGGTAGAGGTATTGAAGCAGGCAGAGTTTGGACAAACTGCTATCATGCATACCCAGCTCATGCTGCATTTGGCGGATACAAACAATCTGGTATCGGAAGAGAAACTCACAAAATGATGCTAAATCATTACAGACAAGTAAAGAACTTACATGTGTCTTACAGTGAGAAAAAATTAGGCTTCTTTTAACCAATAATATATAATGGCCCATGATTCTAAATCATGGGCCGAAACATACAAATGAAAGTATCATTCACATTATCTGCAAAAAAACTTCTTAATAAAATTAAAGATGTTCACGGAGATGATCTTTTATTTCATCAATCAGGCGGATGTTGTGATGGAAGTGCGCCTATGTGTTTTCCAGCCAAAGAATATCAAGTAGGTAACAGTGATGTAAAACTGGGAGAGGTAGATGGAACCCCTTTTTATATGAATGAGGATCAATACGAAAAGTGGAAACACACAGATCTAACAATTGATGCAGTTAAAGGAATTGGAGGGATGTTTTCATTAGATAATGGTACGGGACAAAGATTTCTTACAAAATCTGAAATATGCGTTGTTGTAGATAACGATAAAAAGCAGACTAATTAATCTCTTTATAGACAAGTTCTAAAATATCTGTATTTAATTAAATATGGGCCAAATTTTACTTACCGATGTCAGGAAAAAATTCTTAGATTATTTTAAAAAAAACAATCATAAGATTGTAGACTCTAGCAACTTAGTTCCGAACAATGATCCTACCTTGATGTTTACCAACTCAGGCATGGTTCAATTTAAAAATGTTTTCACAGGATTAGAAAAAAGAGATTATAAAACAGCTACAACATCTCAAAAATGTGTAAGGGCAGGAGGAAAACATAATGATTTAGAAAATGTTGGTTACACTCCTAGACATCACACTTTTTTTGAAATGTTGGGAAATTTCTCATTCGGAGATTATTTTAAAGAACAAGCTATTCATCATGCTTGGAATCTGTTAACCAAAGACTTTAGTTTACCTAAAGAAAAATTATTAGTTACTGTTTTTCATGAAGATAATGATGCATTTAATCTTTGGAAAAAAATTGCTGGATTAAATGAAAGCAAAATAATAAAAATTTCAACATCTGATAATTTTTGGTCAATGGGAGACACAGGACCCTGTGGTCCCTGTTCTGAAATTTTTTATGATCATGGTGACAAGTTGAAAGGTGGCCCACCTGGCAGTTCTGACGAAGACGGTGACAGATTTATAGAAATTTGGAACCTTGTATTTATGCAGTACGAGCAAATATCAAAAGAAAAAAGAATTGAACTACCGAAACCCTCAGTCGATACAGGTATGGGGCTTGAAAGGATGACAGCAGTTTTGCAAGGTACTCACGATAACTATAAAATTGATCACTTTCAAAAAATAATGGCTGCCTCATCTGATATAACAAAGACTTCAATCAGCAACAAAACAATAGCAAGCCACAGAGTTATTGCTGATCACTTAAGAGCAAGTAGTTTTTTAATTGCTGAAGGAATATTACCTTCAAATGAAGGACGCGGATATGTTTTAAGAAGAATTATGAGAAGAGGGATGAGACACGCTCATTCTTTAGGTAGCAAAAATCCTGTTTTTTTTAAACTTTTTGAAGTTTTATTAAATGAGATGCAAAACAGTTATCCAGAATTGATAAGTGGAAGAGAGTTGATAGTTGAAACTCTTAAAAATGAAGAAGAGAAATTTTCTTCTCTTTTAGAGCGCGGTATGAAAATACTCAATGAAAATTTAAACAAAGTTCAAAATAAAATTTTTCCAGGTTTTGAAGCTTTTAAATTATACGATACTTATGGCTTTCCTTTAGACCTTACCGCTGACATCCTAAGAGGTAAAGATATTAAAGTAGATAATGTTGGTTTTGAGAGTGAGATGGAAAAAAGCAAAACTTTAGCGAGAGCGAATTGGAAAGGATCAGGAGATAAGTCTGTTGAGGAAAGGTGGTTTAAAGCTAGAGAGGAATTAAGTCCTACTGAATTTTTAGGCTATGAATTTGATAAAGCTGAAGGTGTAATAATTAAAATTTCAAAAGAAGGTAAATTTGTAGACTCCGCTAGTACTGAAGATGAAATAGAAGTCATAACAAATCAAACTCCATTTTATGGAGAGTCAGGTGGTCAAGTAGGTGATCAGGGTTATATTTTTAATTCCGATTGTAAAATTAAAGTAAATGATACTCAAAAAAAAATGGGAGATTTATTTGTTCATTATGGAAAAGTTGAAAAGGGTTCAATTTCTATTGGGCAAAGCGTTAATTTAGAAATTGATGTTTTAAAAAGAAATAATTCAAAAGCCTATCATTCAGCAACTCATTTATTACATGAATCATTAAGAAAAATCTTGGGAAAGCATGTGACACAAAAAGGATCATTAGTCTCTCCTGAAAGGTTAAGATTTGATTTTAGTCATAATAAACCTATTGAAAAAGAGGAAATGACTAAAATAAATAATATAGTTAATGAAATAGTAGAGGGTTCTTCTGATGTGCAAACAAGAATAATGACCCCAAAGGAGGCGGTTGGCATGGGTGCTCTTGCATTATTTGGTGAAAAGTATGGCGAGGAGGTAAGAGTGGTGTTCATGGGAAAAGAAAATAATGGTTTCTTCTCAACAGAATTATGTGGGGGAACTCATGTTAAAAACACCAGAGAAGTTGGTAATTTTAAAGTAATAAGTCAATCATCTATTGCATCAGGAGTTAGAAGGGTTGAGGCACTAAGGGGCAAGCAATTAGAGGAATACGAAAAAACACAAAAAGAAGATAAATCCCTGAAAGAATCTAATCTAAAAAAAGATATAAAATTAATTGAAAATGAACTACAAAAATTGAAAATTGAACCTGATTTTAATGAAGATTTAGATTTGTCTGAAAATTTGAAAAATCTAAATAAACAGCTTAATAAAGTAAAAATTGAAGGTATCAAGAAAGATAAAAGTAAAAATATTATCAAGGATAAAAAAATTGGGAATATATTAATTCGAGAACAAATTTTAAAAGATTTTCCTCCAAAAGAACTAAGAAGTATAATTGATCAAGGAAAAAAAGATATTAAATCTGGAATAATAATTAGTATTTCGACGTTTGAAGATAAGGTCGGTTTAGCTGTAGGAATTTCTCAAGACCTAACATCAAAATATGATGCTGTCGATTTAGTAAAAGCTGCATCTACTATTTTAGGCGGCAAAGGCGGTGGTGGTAGAAAAGATTTTGCTCAAGCCGGTGGTGTAGATCAAAACAAAATTGAGGAAGCTTTTAAAGAAATATCTAAAAAAATTAGTTAAGTTTCTTTTTTAAATTTCCAACAATAGCTTCCAAGAATTGATTCGTAGTTAGATATTTATTTGATTTATCTATTAAAACTGCCAAATCTTTTGTCATTGAACCGCTTTCAACTGTTTTAACACATACCTCCTCAATATCATGAGAAAATTTAATCAGTTCCTTAGTATCATCAAGTTTCCCTCTATGAGCCAATCCTCTTGTCCATGCAAATATCGAAGCAATAGGGTTAGTAGAAGTTTCCTTCCCTTGCTGGTGCATTCTGTAATGTCTTGTTACAGTTCCATGAGCCGCTTCGGACTCTACAGTTTTGCCGTCAGGTGTCATTAAAACACTGGTCATGAGTCCTAAAGACCCAAAGCCTTGAGCTACCGTGTCGGATTGTACATCACCATCATAATTTTTACAGGCCCATATATACCCTCCATCCCATTTCATAGCACACGCAACCATGTCATCTATTAATCTATGTTCATAGGTAATATTTACTTTTTTAAATTTGTCAGCAAATTCTTTTTCAAAAACTTCTTGGAAAAGATCTTTAAACCTACCATCGTAAGCTTTAAGGATTGTGTTTTTAGTAGATAAATAAACTGGCCATTTTCTTCCAAGACCATAATTCATGCACGCTCTTGCAAAATTTCTTATCGAATCGTCTAGGTTGTACATCGCAAGGGCTGTTCCTGAGCTAGGAAAATCAAAAACTTTAAATTCTTTTTTATTTTTACCATCTTTTGAAGTCCACTTGATTTCAAGATCGCCTTCTCCAGGTATTAAAAAGTCTGTAGCTCGGTATTGATCTCCAAATGCGTGTCTTCCAATTACAATAGGTTTAGTCCATCCAGGGACTAATTTTGGAACATTTTTACAAATTATTGGCTCTCTAAATACTGTTCCTCCTAAAATATTTCTAATGGTTCCATTAGGAGACTTCCACATTTTCTTTAGCTTGAATTCTTCTACACGTGCCTCGTCTGGAGTAATAGTAGCACATTTAATGCCAACACCGTGCTGTTTGATAGCATTAGCTGCATCTATTGTAATCTGGTCACCAGTTTTATCCCTACTCTCCATTCCAAGATCATAGTATTTTAAGTCAATCTCTAGATAAGGCTTAATAAGCTTATCTTTAATAAATGACCATATTATCCTAGTCATTTCGTCACCATCTAACTCAACTACTGGATTTTTTACTTTTATTTTTGCCATAAAATATTGATTGATAAACTTCAATTTTTATACATATTAAGAAAAATTTAGCAAACTTAAAATTATGTTTAATACAATTTTTCCTAAAATACATAAAGAAGGATATAAATTCTTAGCTATTTCTGTCCTTATCACTTTTTTAGTTTTATTCTTTTCCAAATTACTTGGCCTATTATTTATCATAATTTCAATATGGGTATATTATTTTTTCAGAGATCCAGAACGTTTTTCAATTAAAGACGATTTTTTTCTTGTAAGTCCCGCAGATGGTTTAGTAACTGACATATCCGAAAGATCTGGACCGGAAGAATTAAGGTTAGAAAATACTACATTTACGAAAATAAGTATATTTATGAATGTTTTTAATTGTCATGTTAATAGAACTCCAACATCAGGAAAGATAGAAGAAATATATTATAAACCAGGAAAATTTTTAAATGCCTCCTTAGATAAAGCTAGTGAGGAGAATGAAAGAAACTTTTTCAAAATAAAGTCAAATAAGAATAACGAAGAAATTATTATTGTGCAGATAGCTGGTTTAATAGCAAGAAGAATAGTTTGTGATGTAGAACAAGGACAAGAATTAAAACAAGGCGATAGAGTTGGGATGATAAGATTTGGTAGTAGAGTAGACATATATTTCAAAAACAAAAAAGTTTTAGCTAAACTAGGGCAAAATGTTGTTGCTGGAGAAAGTTTGCTAGCCTCAGAGTAATGGAACAAAATAAAAAATTTAAATTAGTATCATCTAAAAAAACAAGATACCTTTTACCAAATATATTAACATTAGGCGGTGTTTGTCTTGGGATTAGTTCAATTAAATTTTCAATTGATGGAAATTTTAGCTTAGCCGTTACCCTAATCTTGCTTGCAGCCATATTAGATGCGTTAGATGGTAGAGTTGCAAGATTAATTAAAGGAACTTCAGAATTTGGAAAAGAGCTAGACTCTTTAACAGACTTTGTAAGTTTCGGCATCGCACCAGTTTTAATTCTTTACTTTTGGGAGTTAAATAATTATGGAAAACTAGGATGGGCTATTGCATTAATTTATTCTGTTTGTTGTGTTTTAAGATTGGCAAGATTTAATTTGACTAAGACGGAAAACGAACAAGAATGGAAAAACAATTTTTTTGAGGGCGTACCGTCACCTGCAGGCGGTTTACTAATTTTATTGCCATTAATTTATGATCTAAGCAGTTTTGATTTTAATATAATTGTAAAATCTTTAACACCTTATTTAACAATTTTAATTGCTTTATTATTGGTAAGTAAAATTCCTACTCTATCTTTAAAAAAAATATCTATCTCATCAAAAACTACAGTCTTTTTATTACTTACTATTGGCATAATTTTTATTGCACTATTATTTTATACATTTGAGACACTTTTAATTTTTAGCTTAATGTATTTAATAACAATACCTGTAAGTATTTTTCTTTATAAAAAACAACAAAATAGAAACTCTACTAAAATATCTGATGAGGATCATGAAGATATTTTGTAATGAAAAAGTCTAAACGAAAAAAAAAAAGTAATAGCTGGAGGATCAAACAGCATAGAGATCAATTCGTAAAAAAATCTAAAACTTTAGGTTTTAGATCTAGAGCTTCATTCAAATTAATCGAGTTAAATAACAAATTTAAGTTTTTAAAAAAAAATACTAATTTATTAGATTTAGGTTCATTTCCAGGCGGCTGGTCGCAAGTTGCTAGTAAAATCATAACAAATGGAAAGATTCTTTCTATAGATATAAAAAAAATGGAGCCTATCAATAATGTGAAATTCTTGAATTGTGATATTTTAGACCACAACACTAAAGATAAAATCATAAATTACTTTAATGGTAATTTAGATGTTATAATTTCGGACATGGCCGCAGATACAACGGGAAATAAATCTCTAGACTCAATTAGAACAAATCTATTGAGTAATGAAACTCTTCAACTATCAACTAAAATTCTTAAAAATAACGGAGTTTTCATATCAAAGCTTTTTATGGGCGAGGATTTTATCGAAGTGAAGAATCTTGCAAAATCACTCTTTAAAAACGTAAATTTTTTTAAACCAAAATCAAGTAGAATGGAGTCAAAAGAAACTTATTTACATTGTAGAATTTTAAAGACTTTATAAATTATAAAAATTGTATATAAGTTTATATGGTATCAATAAAAGAGTCTTTGACATTTGATGATGTATTACTACTTCCCCGATACTCGGAGATTCTGCCTTCTGAAACAGATATTTCTTTAAAATTGACAAATAAAATAGCTTTAAAAGTTCCCTTTTTATCTTCTGCTATGGATACAGTTACAGAGTCGAAAATGGCTATTGCGATCGCTAGTGCTGGAGGAATAGGAGTGATACATCGTAACTTAAATATTAAAAAACAATCGAATGAAATTAAAAAAGTAAAGAAAAAAAAACTATTAGTTGGAGCAGCTATCGGAACAAATAAAGAGGATTTAGAAAGAGCTAAATCACTTTTAAATAATGGATGTGATTTAATTGTAGTAGATACAGCTCATGGTCATAGCGAAAAAGTTTTAAAAATTTTAGAAATATTAAAAAAAACAAGCAAGTCAGTTCCAGTATGTGTTGGAAATATTGCTACTGGCGAAGCTGCAAAAAAATTATTTAATCATGGAGCTGATATTATTAAGGTTGGAATAGGCCCAGGGTCAATTTGCACAACGAGAATGGTTGCAGGTATAGGAGTTCCACAAATATCGGCAATACTAGAAGTTAAGAAAGCATTAAAGAACAAAAAAATTAAAATTATCTCTGATGGAGGGATCAAATTTTCTGGAGATATCGCCAAAGCAATTGCCGCTGGCGCAGACGCGATCATGATGGGTTCAATATTTGCAGGCACCGAAGAAAGTCCTGGAAGAAAATTTAAATTTAAAGGAAAAACTTATAAACAATATAGGGGGATGGGTTCAATAGGAGCTATGTCATCTGGATCAGCAAATAGGTATTTCCAAAAAAAATTTAGAGATAAATCTAAATTTGTCCCTGAAGGAGTAGAAGGTAGAGTTGAATATAAAGGCAATGTTTCAAAAATAATTTATCAATTAAAAGGCGGGCTTCGGTCTTCTATGGGTTATATTGGTGCAAAAAATTTGAAACAAATATCCAAAAATGCAAAATTTACAAAAATTACTAAAGCCGGTTTTTATGAAAGCATGGTACATAGTGTTGAAATGACAGAAAAAAGAATTAATTATAAATTATAATGCATATCCTATTAAAAATTTTTTTAATAATAATTTTTATACCAAATTTATTATTAGCCAATAATAAGTTTTTTCAGGAAGGTATTAATCTTTATAATATTAAAAAGTTTGATGATGCAAAATTTAAATTTGAACAAGAGATAGTTTTAAATCCTAAAAGCGAAATGTCTTATTTATACCTTTCAAAAATATTCAAAAAATTGAAAAAAAGTGATTTGCAGGAGCAAAATCTAAATACAGTAATTTTATTAAATCCACAAAATGAGGAAGCTGTATATAATTTAGCAAGACTCAAACTAGACTCATCAGATTTTATTAAAAGCAAAGAATTAAATAATAAATTGATGAAATTTTGTAAGAAATTTTGTAATAAAGCCTCAAAACTTAATTTAGAAATTGATAATTTATCTAAAAAGTAAATGCAATTTCAACATAATAAAGAAAAAATATTAATTGTAGATTTTGGTTCTCAAGTAACAAAATTAATCGCAAGACGAATTAGAGATTTAGGAGTATATTCTGAAATTATTACTCCAAGAGCTATCAAAAATTTGAAAAACTTTAATCTAATTAAAGGTATAATCCTCTCAGGTGGGCCATCGACTGTAAACAAAAAAAAATTTGAAAGCATTCCAAAAGAAATTCTTTTAAAAAAGATTCCAATACTTGGCATATGTTATGGACTACAACTCATTGCAAAATTATACGGAGGAAAAATTAAATCCTCTAAAAAACGGAGGGAATTTGGCAGAGCGATCATTATGAAAAAAAGAAGTTCTCTTTTAACAAGAAAATTTTTTAATTCAAAAAAAGCGGTTTGGATGAGTCATGAAGATGCAGTAGTAAAATTACCTAAAAACTTCAGTAATATTGCATATACGAGAGAGTCAAAATTGACGATTATTGAAAATAAAAAAGAAAAAATTTATGGAGTGCAGTTTCATCCAGAAGTAACACATACTGACAACGGAAATCAAATTTTCAAAAATTTTCTTTTTTTAATTTGTAAAATTAAAAGTAAATGGAGAGTAACTTCACAAAAAAATAGACTCATTCAAGAAGTTAAAAAAAAGGTTAAAAAAAATAGAGTAATCTGTGCATTGTCAGGAGGCGTTGATAGTAGTGTTGTAGCTCTTCTCATAAACAAGGCAATAAAAAAAAAGTTAATCTGTATAATGGTTGATACCGGCCTTATGAGAAAAAATGAATTTAAGTATACTTATGTGAAGTTTAAGAATAAATATAAACTAAATGTTAAATTAATTAATGCCTCAAATATTTTTTTAAAAAAACTTAAGAATGTATCTAATCCAGAAAAAAAGAGAAAAATAATCGGCAATTTGTTTATAAAAATTTTTGAAAGAGAAGCAAAAAAATACAGGAGAGTTAAATATCTTGCTCAAGGTACTCTTTATCCAGATATTATAGAGAGCAGATCATCAACTGGCAGCAAAACGTCAAAAATAAAATCTCATCATAATGTTGGAGGCCTTCCAAAAAAAATGAATCTAGAATTAATTGAGCCACTAAAAGATTTCTTCAAAGACGAGGTAAGAGTTTTAGGTAATTCGCTAGGTTTATCACATGACATCTGTTACAAACATCCATTTCCTGGACCAGGTTTAGGCATAAGAATAATTGGAAATATTACTGAAGAAAAAGTAAAAATACTTCAAGAAGCTGATCATATCTTTATAAAAGAATTAAATAAAAGCTTTCTTTATAATAAAATTTGGCAAGCATATGCAGCATTATTACCGATTAAAACAGTGGGTGTTATGGGTGATACAAGAACTTATGAATATACCTGCTTATTGAGAGCAGTAAAATCTGAGGATGGTATGTCCGCAGACTATTTTAATTTCCCAAAAGAATTTTTAGATAGAATTGCAAATAAAATTGTCAATAATGTTAGAGGTATAAACAGAGTTGTGTATGATATAAGCTCAAAACCACCAAGTACAATCGAATTAGAATAAAAAAATGAGCAAAAAAATTAGAAATATTCTTAAGAAAAAAAATAAATCTAAAATAGTTAGCCTTACGGCTTATTCAAAAAACGTTGCAAGAATTTTAGATAAATATTGTGATATTATTTTAGTAGGGGACTCAATGGCTAATGTTTTATATGGAATGAAAAATACACACAGCATTAATTTAGATCATATAATCCAACACAGTTTAAGTGTTAAAAAAGGAGTAAAAAAATCATTAGTTGTTGTAGACATGCCTAAAGGAACTTATCAAACTAAAAAAGAAGCAAAAAAAAATGCAAAAAATATTATTAATACAACTAAATGTGATGCTGTAAAATTAGAAAGTAATAATAAAAATTTTAATATCATAAAGCATCTAGTAAATTCAAACATACCTGTTATGGGACATATAGGTTACACCCCCCAATTTAAAAAAAAATTTAAAATAGAGGGAAACACTGTAGATAAAGCGCTAAATCTTCTTAAAGAGGCAAAATCAATAGAAAAGGCTGGAGCTTTTTCTATTGTTTTAGAATGTTTATCTCCAAATGCATCAAAGTTAATTACAAAAAATCTCAGTATACCAACCATAGGCATAGGTTCATCATCAGAATGTGACGGGCAAATACTTGTAACTGATGATATGCTTGGTTTAAGTGGTTTTTATCCAAAATTTGTAAAAAAATATGTATCATTGGATAGAATAATTGAAAAAGCTGTAAAAAAATATACTAAAGATGTTAAACAAAAAAAATTTCCAAATAAAAAAAATTACTTGAATGGAACAAAATTTAGATAAAGATTCTCAAATAAGAAATAAATTTGAATTCTTTTTTAAAAAAAATAAATTAAAAGTCATCACACTTATTTTTTCATTATTGATCATAATTTTCACATTTTTTTTTATTAAGATAAGTAATGAAAAAAAACAAAATTTGATTTCAGAGAAATATATTCAAGCAGGTTTATATCTAGCAAATAAAGAGAATCAAAATTCTTTAAATCTTTACAAGGAAATAATAAGAAGTAAAAATAAATTTTACTCGGTCTTGTCACTATACACTATAATTGAAAAAAATTTGGAAAAAGACGAAAAAAAAATTTTTGAATATTTTAAGATAATAGAGGATATAAATTTAAGTAAAAATCAAAAAGATCTTGTACAATTTAAAAAGGCTCTATATTTAATTGATAACTCTAATTTTAAAGAAGGCGAAAAATTATTAAACTTAATTATTAATTCTAATTCAAATTATAAATCTATCGCTCAAACAATCATTGATCACAATAATCAGGAAAAATGAAAAATTTTCTTTTCTTATTTGTAATACTTTTTACTCAAAGTTGCTCATTTGATAATAAATCTAGAATATGGAAAAATAATAATGAAAAACTAAATGATAGTTCTTTTGCTGATTTTGAAGAATTTTCACCAAAAAATAAAACTTTTAATAAATTAATTTTATATGATGGAGTGTATAATTTTAAATTAGAACCAAAATTAAAAAATTTTGATTGGTCTGATATATACTATGGTTCAAACAATAATTTAGAAAATCTATCCTATTCTGAAAATAATAACATTTTATTTAAAACAAAAAAATTAACAAAACATAAAATTAATAACAATGTTTTATTTGAAAAAGATAGTTTTATTCTATCAGATGAAAGCGGGGACATAATTACTTTTTCTGTTTCCCAAAATAAATTTATAAAAAAATTTAATTTTTACAAAAAAAAATTTAAAAATATTGATAAAAAAATTAACATGATTGTTGAAAACAGCATAATTTATATTACTGACAATATCGGCTTTACTTACGCTTACAATTTTAAAAGTGATAAATTATTATGGGCAAAAGATTATAAAATTCCCTTTAGATCAAACTTAAAAATATTTCAAGAAAAATTAATTACAGCTAATCAAAATAATGACTTAATATTCATTAATAAAAAAAATGGAGAAATTTTACAAAAAATACCAACGGAAGAAACAAAGATTAAAAACAAATTTGTAAATAATTTATCGTTAAATAACGATTTATTAATATTTTTAAACACTTATGGATCTATTTATGGAATAGACTCCAAATCAATGAAAATAAAATGGTTTTTAAATATAAACCAATCAACTGATAAAAGTTTAAGCAATTTATTTGATGGCAGCGAAGTAATATCAATTGGAAAAATAGTTGTCGTATCTTCAAAAACGTTTACTTATATCATAAATGTAGTTGATGGGTCGTTAATATTTCGAAAAAACTTTAGTTCGGCACTAAAACCTATCATAAATAGTAGCAATTTGTTTATAATTTCAAAGAATAATCTCTTGCTTGCTGTTGATGTTATGAATGGCAATGTTATCTATTCCTATGATGTTAATCAAAAGATTGCAGATTTTATAAAATCAAAAAAATATAAAGTAAATTATCGATTTATGATGCTAGTAAATAATAAAATTTTTGTATACTTAAAAAATTCTTATATATTAAAATTTAGTATCAAAGGAGACTTATTAGAGATAGTAAAATTACCAACTAAACTTAACTCTAATCCAATTATAATTAACAATAAAATATTATTTGTTGATATTAAAAATAAACTAATTGCGATTGACTAATTTGTTGATTTTCCACTTAAAAGAGACAATTGTTTTATTTTTAATCCTTTTAAGTCATCTGACGGCTTTACAGGATAGTCGCCTGTAAAATAATGATCGCTGAATTGTGGGTAGTTTGGGTTTCTATGATCATTAATCAATGCTTTGTAAAGACCATCTAAAGATAAAAATTTTAAACTTTTTGCACCTATATATTTTGCCATTTCTATATTATTTTTTTTATAAGCCAATAACTCCTCTTTTGTTGGCATATCAACGCCATAAAAATCAGGATAAATGATTTCTGGGCAAGCGATTCCTACATGAACTTCTTTTGCACCACATTCATAAAGCATTTTCACAATTTTTAAACACGTTGTTCCTCTAACAAGAGAGTCATCAATTAGTAATAAGTTTTTATTTTTTACTGACGACCTTGTTGGGTTAAGCTTTAATTTTACTCCTAGGCTTCTAATGCTTTGTGTAGGTTCAATAAAAGTTCTTCCAACATAATGATTTCTTATTAAACCTAGTTCAAATTTTTGTTGAGACTCTTCAGCATAACCTAATGCTGCCGGAACTCCTGAGTCCGGAACAGGTACAACTAGATCTGCATCTATTTTCGACTCTTTTGCTAGTTCTATACCTAATTTTTTTCTATATTCATAAGCACATTTTCCATTAATTAGACTATCTGGTCTCGCAAAATAAATATATTCAAAAACACATGGTCTAGATTTTTGTTTAGGAAAAGGATTAAAACTATTCAATTCATTGTTTTCAACAACAACAATCTCACCATTTTTTACTTCTCTTACAAATTTAGCTCCTACAATATCTAATGCACAAGTCTCTGAGGCAAAAATATAAGATTTTTTCAATTTACCGATAATTAGAGGCCTTATGCCATAGGGGTCTCTTACTCCAATTAATTTTTTATTAGTCATTAGTATTAATGAGTATCCCCCTTGAATTTGAAATAAAGTATCTATCAATCTGTCGATAAATTTATCTCTTTTTGACCTTGCGATAAGCTGCACGATGGTTTCAGTATCACTTGTTGTGCGAAATATTGCACCATTTTTAACTAAATTCTCTCTCAATAAAAGAGCATTAGTTAAATTTCCATTGTGAGCTAAACTAACTCCACCAGTATATAAGTCAGCAAAAAAAGGTTGAATATTCCTTAAAGAAGTTTCTCCAGTAGTAGAGTAACGATTATGTCCAATTGCAAAATTACCAGGAAGTTTTTTTAAAATTTCTTGATTTGTAAAATGATCTCCAACTAAACCCTGTCTTTTTTCAGAGTGAAAATTTTTTCCGTCAAAAGAAACAATTCCACATCCTTCTTGTCCCCTATGTTGTAAAGCGTGTAATCCTAAAGCTACCAAAGCAGAAGAGTCCTCATGATTAGATACTCCAAAAATACCACATTCTTCTCTTAACTTGTCCAATTTATAATTTTTCAATTTGCTCTTTCGTATCGATAAAATCTTCGCTTGACGGAAACTCATTTATTAATATTTTACTACTTTTATGAATTATATTAAAAGAATAAGACTCCTCAATCGATATACCCCAATTTTTATAAGGATAAAACCAATTTAATATTGAAAATATACACACCGTTATTACATAACCCTTAAACACGCCAAATATTAAACCAAAAACCTTATCTATAGCTCCCACACCCGTCCATTTGACCACTCTATTTACTGATTTACCTAAAACAATTGTAATAAAAAGTGTAAAAAGAAAAATTGCTACTCCTAAACCAACACTATTTATAAACTCAGATTCTATGTATTCATTTACAAAAGGCTGAAATTTAGGAACCAGTATTATAGTTACCACAGTTGAAATCACCCATTTCATGAATGAAATTAAGCTTAAAGAAAATCCTTTTAAAAAACACTGTAATATAAAAAATAAAAAAATAAAAGTAACAAATAAATCAAACAGATTAATGCTTCGAGTCAAATACTCAATTAAGTTTTCTAACATTAAGCTTTCTGAGTTTCCTCTCCAAAAGGTTTATAAATTAATAATAATTTTGGAAGTAAAGTTAGCACTGAAATCATCGCAAGTAACATTGCTATGCCTGTAAAAATACCAAAATATATAGTTGGTATAAAGTTCGAGAGTATGAGTATAGAAAAACCGAATACAATTGTTATTGAAGTATTCAAAATTGCTACGCCTACTGAACTATGACATTTGTCTAGGGTTCTTTTATAATTCTTAATTTTAGCAAATTCCTCTTTAAATCGGTAAATGTAATGGATGCTATTATCGACAGCAATTCCAATAGTAATAGCAGCAATGGTAATTGTCATCATATCTAAAGGGATATTCATTAAACCAATTATTCCTAGAATAAAAAAAGCTGCTATAAAATTTGGCACAACTCCTATTACAGATAAAGTAGTATTCCTAAATAGGATAAAAAACATAATTAATATTCCTAACATCACTATACCGATCGTTAAAATCTGAGACTTGAACAAACTTTGTAATAAATTATTAAATAAAATAAGGACTCCAGCTAATTTATACTCACTCTTATCAAAACCTAATTTTGTGTTTAACTCAGTATTTATTTTTTTTATAAGCTCATTTCTTCGTAAATTTTCTAAAGAGTCTTTTACTCTGACACTTATTCTTGCCTCATCTTGATCAACAGATATATATGGCGATATGATCTCTTTTTTGATCTCGTCTGGGATCTTACTATATAAAACTGCTATTTCTAAACTTTGTAATTCTTTTTTATTCAAATCTTCAGCTACTCTCAAAATTGAGCCGAAAGATAAAACCTTGCCAATCTCTGGAAGATTGTCCAAGTAATCGTGAACTTTTAAAATCTTATCCATTTTATCTCTTGTAAACCAATATTTAGCTTTGTCTTCGCTATTTGAGTTGTCTTCTTCCCACTCAGAAAATTCATCATCATCTTCTTTACCTTTTTTATTTGATGGAAAATTTAAGATTATATTTAATGGCGTAGTGCCACCAAGATTTTCATCAATTTTTTTCATACCTTTATAAATTTCTGTTTCCTTACTAAAATAATTTATAAAGCTATTTTCAACCTCTAACTTTGAAATACCAATGATACTTAGAATCATCACAATTAAAGTAATACTAAAAAGTATTATTTTATTTCCTTTAGCAATAGATCCAAAAATTTTTGTTATGAAAGATTTTTCAGTATCTTTTACATTTATCTCATTTTCCAACGAAAAAATATTTAAAAGACAAGGTAAAATAGTAAAAGTAACTAAAAAAGAAACCAATAAACCCAAAGTCATCATCCATCCAAAATCTATAATTGGTTTAATTCCACTAAAGATCAAAGACATAAACGCACAAACAGTTGTGAGAACTGTATACAAAACGGGCGGCATCATTTGCTTACATGTTTTAAAAATTACATCTTTTTTTGGCAAATTTGAATTTTCTTTTTTAGATTGAAGATATCTTACTGTTACATGAATATTCATAGCCATATTTAGTATTAACATTAAAGCTATAAAGTTTGATGAAATCACCGTAACTTTCCAACCAATTAAACCCAACAAACCAATCATAATTATTACTGAAGTAGCGCAGCCTAACAAAGGAATTATCACCCATTTTATGTTTCTAAAAATGAACCAAAGAGTTAGAACTATAAAAACAAAAACACCAAGTCCAAAAACAATTATATCACTTTTAATAAAACTCATCATATCATCAGCAATCATTGGTATTCCACCTAGGTGAATTTTTGCGTTTTCCCCGTATTTGTTTATTACATCTCTGATTTCTGAAATATTTTGATGATTTCTTAAATTATAAAGATTTTTATAATTTTCGTATTCTTTAAGAAAAATTTTATAATTTTCCTTCTCTTCTTTTGAAAGCCCTGTTTCATTAGATTGATCAAAATATTTTTCTTTTATTTTTATAAATTCATTCAATCTTTCATCTTTTTTTAAATATACAACTATTCCAGATGTTTTTCCGTCAGCGCTAATGACATAATCTTTATATATAGGACTATTAAGTATTTCATCGAAGCCTCTTTTTCTATCAATTTCAGGATAAGACAATGTTTTATAGTTTTTCAATCTATCCATTAAACTCTCGTCAGTGCTTTTAAGTAAGGGTACATCAATAATTGTTATTACATTTTCTACCCAAGATAATTTTTCGATTTTTGATTTAAGTAACTGTAAATTTAAAATAGTTTCTTTTTCAACAAAGCTAGCAACTGGTGTGTAGGTAAGAACTAAAAAATCCTTAGTTTTGTATCTTTCATTTATCTCTCTAAGATATTTTAAATCTTTATCTCCTTCGAGTAAGAGAGCATCAGAAGATGCATCCAAATTAAAATTCTTGGCTTGATAAAGGGAGAAAATTACTGCTCCTAAAACTAAAAGAATAGAGAATTTTGAAAAATCAATAACTAATTTTTTATAAATATTAGACCACATTGGAATATTTCAGATATATCTTAATTTCTTTATAACTAAAGAAAAAATTAAGTTTAATTAGTGGTTAAATCTTTAAATTTTGTATAAATCCCTTCAAACTCTACTTTAACTGTACCAGTTGGACCATGTCTTTGTTTTCCAAGTATTATATCTGCTAGGTTATTTACATCATTCATTTTTGATTGCCATTCAGCATGCTCAATTGATCCTAGTTTTGGTTGCTTTCTCTCAAGGTAATATGCCTCTCTATAAACAAACATTACAACATCAGCATCTTGCTCTATTGATCCGGATTCTCTTAGATCAGCTAATTGAGGTTGTTTATCGTCTCGTTGTTCCACAGCTCTTGATAATTGTGACAAAGCTAACACAGGAACTGACAATTCTTTTGCCAAAGCTTTTAAACCCTGAGTTATCTCAGAAATTTCTTGAACTCTACCTTCATTTTTAATGGAGCTAGATCTCATTAATTGAATATAATCTACTACTATAAGACTTAGACCAGACAATCTTTTGATCCGTCTAGCTCTATTACTTAAAGTTGCTATAGTTATTGCTGGAGTTTCATCTATAAATAAAGGGAGGTTATAAATATTTCTTGAAGCTTCTATATACCTATTAATTTCCTCTTCAGTAACTTTCCCTTTTCTAATATCATCTGATTTAATCCTAGCTTGTTCAGATAAAATTCTTGTAGACAATTGTTCAGATGACATTTCAAGAGAAAAAAAAGCTACTGATGATTTTTCTTGTCTTTTCAAGATATTTTGTGAAGCATTATAAGCAATGTTCGTTGCTAAGGCCGTTTTCCCCATTGATGGTCTCCCTGCTAAAATTATTAGATCTGATTTGTGTAAACCGCCAAGTTTTTCGTCAAGCTCTGTTAAACCCGTGGGAACACCAACTATACCTTGATCACTTTGCATTGCGGAAGTAGCCATTTGTATAGTTTGGTCTATTGCTTGGTTAAATTTTATGAACGATTGTGAAAAAGTTCCTTTTTCAGCCAACTTATAAAGAGATCTTTCAGTGTCTTCAATGATAGTTTCTGCATTAAGTTCTTGATCATTTGCACTTAAAGTGTCATTAGACAATTGATCAGAAATTAAAACCAATTCTCTCCTTAGATACATCTCATGAATAATTTTTGCGTAATCAATTGCCTGTTTAACTGAAGCTGAAAATCTCGTTAATTTTACAAGATACTCAGTGCCTCCAACTTCCCTAAGCATATTATCTTTTTCAAAATAGTTTTTTAAAGTAATAGGGTTTGCTATCATTCCTTTATTATTTAAATTTTGAATTACTTCATAAATTTTGATGTGAGCCGGGTCGTAAAATATCGAGGGATTAATTATTGTTGATATCTCATCTATAATATCGTTGTTTACTAACACAGAACCAATCAAAGCCTGTTCCGCCTCTAGGTTTGAGGGCTGTTTATTCTCACTTTTTTTTTGTAAACTTTTTATCTCTTCCACACCTATACTTAGGTTTAATAAATTATTTAATAAAGGAAAAAGTTACACACTTTTTTTGATGAACTGTGGAAAAGTTATTTTGATTGAATTTTGTCAATATTTATCGAGATATTTGCTTTTACATCTGAATGAAAATGAATTTCAGCTTTAAATATTCCAATTTTATTTAAGTTATCTTTTAAAATTATTTGCGATGGGCTTACCTCGACTTTTGAGGTTGACATAATTAAATTTGAAATTTCTTTCGGTTTAATTGATCCATAAAGTTCTCCGTTTTCTTTACTTTCTTTAGTAAATAAAAATCTTTTGTTATTAATTACTTTTGCAATTTCTTTAAATTTATTTTTAATTTCAGTGTTTTTTTTATTTAATTCGTCTTTTTTTTTATTAACAAAATCTAGGTTTTCCTTATTAAACCTTAATGCTTTTCCGTATTTAAGTAAAAAGTTTCTACCGTATCCATCTTTTACTTTTACTTTGTCACCAATATTACCTAAGTTTAAAATATTCTCTAAAAGTATTACTTCCATTTAAATAAGCCCTAATATTTTAGCCTTTTTTATTTCTCTATTCAATTTTCTTTGCTTATTATAGGAAACTGAGGATATTTTAGAGGATAATATTTTACCATTATCTGAAACATATTTTCTAAGGACAGAAATATTTTTATAATCAATTATAGGCGCATTTTTAATTGAAAGAGGGCATTTTTTTGAAAATTTATTATCATTTTTTTGAAACAGGCTTAACTTATTCAATGAACTGGATCCTTTTTTAATGAATTTTTTATTCTTTCTTTTCATTACTTATCAGCTTTCGTAAAAAATTCACTTTTAGTATCAAGCTTTTTGTATTTGACAGTCAAATATCTTATAATAGATCCATCTATTTTTATTTTTTTTTCAACTTCATTCAATGTTTCATTATTCCCCTCAAATTTGTAGTGAATAAAAAAACCTTTTCTATAATTTTTGATTTTATTAGCTAAATTGATTAAACCCCATTCCTCAACTTTAATTACTTTTCCAGAAGATTTGTTTATCAAATCATTATATTTTTCTTTCAATGTTTTGATTTCTTTGCTAGCTAGATCTTGCTTTGCAACTATAGTATTTTCGTAAAATGCCATATATAACGTTAAATTTTAAAAATTTGTTTTAACTGCAGGTTTATACTACATAGAAAAATTATAGCAATACTTATAATTATTGATTAAACTTATCAAAATGAACGCTTTATTATTTCCAGGACAAGGTTCCCAGGCAGTTGGTATGGGGTCCGAGTTTTATAATAACTTTGACGTTGTAAAAAAAATTTATAAAGAGGCTGATGATCGACTAAATTTTCAATTATCAAAGTTAATACTACAAGGTCCAGATGAAGATTTAAAATTAACAAAAAACACTCAACCGGCAATTCTGACTGTAAGTTTTTCAATATATAAAGTTTTAAAAGATGAATTCAATTTCGATGTGAAAAAATTTTCTTGTTTAGCAGGTCATTCTTTAGGAGAGTATAGCGCATTAGTTTGTGCAGAGGCTTTAAACTTTAACGATGCTTTATTCTTGTTGCATGAAAGAGGAAAAGCTATGCAAAATGCTGTTCCTGTGGGTGACGGAAGTATGATAGCGGTTCTTGGTACGAAAATTGAAGTTTTAAATGATTTAATTAAAAATTGTCAATCAGACAAAAAAGTATGCGAAATAGCAAATGATAACGCAGATGGACAAGTTATTATTAGTGGAAATAATAGCGGAATTGAGTCTTTTAAAGAAGAGTTAAAAAAAAATAAAATAAAGTCTTTGCCTTTAAAAGTTAGTGCTCCTTTTCATTGTTCTTTAATGAAACCTGCAGCAGAAAACATGAGAGAAAAAATTAACCAAATAAATTTTAAAAAACCAATTTATGATATAATTAACAACGTTTCGGCCGAATCAGAATCAAATCCCCAAAAGATCAAACAAATTTTAATAGAACAGATTTACTCTACAGTCAGATGGAGAGAAAGTATAATCAATATTTCCAAAAACGGTGTTCATAATTATGTAGAAATTGGACCTGGCAAAGTTTTATCAGGAATGGTTAAAAGAACTATTAGTAAAGTAAATTGCTTTTCAATTAACTCAATTGCTGATATTAAAAATTTAAAAAATGAACTTAAATAATAAAAAAATTTTGATAACGGGCGCGACAGGAGGAATAGGTCATTCTTTAGTAGAAATTTTTGAAAAAAGTGGGTCAAAAATATTTGCAACAGGCACTAATGAGATCAAGCTAGACAATTTGAAAAAAAAATTTCCAAAAATTTTAATAGATAAATTTAAATTAGAGGAACATAATAAAATTGAAGAATTTATTGATCAAGCTGAAAAAAAATTGGATGGTATTGACGTTCTTATCAATAATGCAGGAATAACATTGGATAATTTATCGATTAGATTGACTCAAGAAAATTGGAAAAAAGTATTAGATATAAATCTTACTTCCACTTTTTTAATGTGTAAACATACAATCAAAAAAATGTTGAGAAAAAAATACGGAAGGATAATAAATATTACTTCTGTTGTTGGTCATACAGGTAATTTGGGCCAAGCTAACTATACAGCTTCTAAAGCAGGAATTGTTGCTTTTTCAAAAACACTTGCAATAGAATATGCAAAAAAAAATATTAATATAAATTGTGTTTCTCCAGGATTTATAGAAACAGACATGACCCAGAAAATTAATGATGACATGAGGAAAAGTATAATTGATAAGATACCATCTGGTAAACTCGGTAGAGGAAAGGATGTTGCAAATTGTGCATTATTTCTAGCTTCAGATATGGCAGATTATATTAATGGAGAAACCATTCATGTTAATGGCGGTTTGTATATGGCTTGACAATTCTATTTATTAATCTATTAAGAAATTTAAACCAATAAGACAATTAGAAAGGAACCATGTCGGACGAAATTAAAGGTAAAATTAAAAAAATAGTCGCGGACCATCTTGGTATAGAAGAGGAAAAAGTAACCGAGGAGTCTAGCTTCATTGATGATTTAGGCGCAGACAGTTTGGATACAGTTGAACTAGTGATGGCCTTTGAGGAAGAATTTGGCTCAGAAATTTCAGATAGTGAAGCTGAAAAAATTTTAACAGTTGGAGATGCAATCAAATTTATTGAAAGTAAGTCAAGTTAAGTTTTTCTTACGTGCTTAATGTCGGGAGAAAAAGAAAATATTATGGTTGTTTTGTCTTCGCCGTCGGGAGTTGGAAAAACCACCTTAACCAAAAAAATTCAGCAAAAATATCAATCTTTTAAAATCTCAGTATCTCATACGACAAGACCTCCAAGATCTAATGAAGTAGACGGTGTAGATTATAATTTTGTAAACCTTAAAAAATTTGAGCAAATGATCGAAGAAAACGAATTTTATGAATTCGCGAAGATTTTTGATAATTATTATGGAACCTCCAAACAAAATGTTGATAATATCATAAAAGAAAATGACATAATCTTTGATATCGACTGGCAAGGCACAAAACAGCTTTCAAAGTTCAAAAACTTAAAATTGATTAAAATATATTTAATTACCGATGATAAAATAGAGCTTAAAAGTAGGCTTTTAAAAAGAAATCAAAATACAAATGAAGAAATTGAAAAAAGATTTAAAGCTTTTGATGATGATATTAAACATTGGAAAGACTACGACTATATATTAGTAAATAAAAACCTTGAAGTTTGTTTTAAACAAATAGAATCAATTATTTTAGACAACAAAGAGAAGAAAAATTTACTTCATCTCAAATAATTTTGCAATCTTGTAATAGATTTCTGGAGAAAGTTCAGATGGCCTTTTATTTTGATCCAAATTTAGTATCATTTTAATTTTTTGCTCACTAAGAATTTTTCTTAAGTTTTTATTTATCATTTTTCTTTTACTGGAAAAAAATATATTTGTTACTTTTTCTAGGTTTTCGATATTTTTTATTTGCGTATGTATATTTTTTCTTGGTCGTAAATGAATTACCATTGATAAAACTTTTGGTCTTGGCTTAAAACAATTTGGCGAAACAAAAAAACTTCTTTCGATCTTAAGTCTATAATTTGTTAAAATTGATAATCTTCCATAGTTAGGTGATGGAAATTTGCTTATTATTTTATCTCCAAGCTCCTTTTGGAACATAAATATCACATCATTAAACTTAGGTGGCCACGTTTTAAATCTTAAAATTTTTACTAGTATCTGTGAAGAGATATTATATGGTAGATTTCCAAAAATAATTGAATCTTTTTTTAATATTTTTTCAATATCGAAGTTTAAAATATCTTCATTAATAAATTTGGTATTTTTATATTTTAAATATTTTTCTTTTAGACTCTCATTAAAATTATAGTCTTTTTCAATACCTACAAAGGATTTAGGATTTTTAATAAAAATTTCTTCTGTTAAAGCTCCACGACCTGGCCCTATTTCAATAATATTTTTATTTTGAATTTTTACTAACTTGATTATTTTTCTTATTATATTTTTATCAGTTAACAGGTTTTGACCTAGCGACTTTTTTAAAAATCTCATTTCCCAAATTTATTTATGAAATTTATACATTCTACTAGACTCTTTGAATCTGCTTTATTTTTTCCAATAAGATTTATAGCTGTACCATGATCAGGAGAGACTCTAAGATACTTTAAACCTAAAGTGACATTTATAGCATCAAATTTAAATATTGATTTAAATGGGGTAATTACTTGGTCGTGATACATGCCTACAATAACATCATAATTTTTATATTTATTAATAAATACTGTGTCTGCTACTAAAGGACCCTCAGCTCTAAACCCTAATTTTTTTAATTTTTTTATGGTTGGCATTATTATTTTGACCTCAACAGAATTTTTTCTTAATTCTGCATTATGTGGATTAAGACCTAAAATACCAATTTTGGGCTTTTTATTAATTTTTTTCCGAAACCAATGATCGATAGTTCTAATTTTATTTATAATAGTTTTTGCATTTAATTTTTTTGAAACGTCTTTTAAATCTATATGGGTTGTAACAGGTGATACCGATAATTTTTTATTCCTTATAAGCATCACCTCAGAGTTATCTCTGATTTTACATTTTGAGGCTAGATACTCAGTAACTCCAATCTTACTTCTTTTTAGTAGTTTTTTATCTATAGCGCAGTTGATTATTCCAGCTATATTATTATTTTTTAAAGCTAGGCTATGAGCAAAATTTAAAGATTTATTTACGAACAAAGATGCTGCTTTTACAGGAACTTTAAATGGATTTGAAAAATTCAGATTGATATCAATTAATTTTAAATTTTTAGAATTAGAGA
Source organism: uncultured Pelagibacteraceae bacterium (assembly GCA_902573985.1). Classification (GTDB taxonomy): domain Bacteria; phylum Pseudomonadota; class Alphaproteobacteria; order Pelagibacterales; family Pelagibacteraceae; genus Pelagilacustribacter. The sequence goes on along the minus strand of CACGLS010000003.1, from coordinate 9,830 downwards.
GTTCATTTATTTTTTTAACCTTTTGAATTTTAATAGAACATTTTATTCTTTTCATTTGTTTTTTAAATAACTCATAGTTTGAAATGACATATATATTTTTTTTTATTTGATTATTAATCTTCCTCCAACTCTTACAAAGAATTTCGGAATTTATACTGTTTGGATCTCCAGTGACAATAATTATCTTATTGATCATTTTTATATTCTATAAAACTTGTATTTTGAAGTTTTGATAAATGACTTCTAGAGTATAAATTATAAAGTTCATTTTTTTTTTGGTTGATCAGGTTTTTTTTTACTTGAGCAATATTTATTTCATTAGAAACAATAGTTCTTTTATCAACTAGTTTTAAAATTAAAAAAGAATTTTGTCTCTTAATAGGCTCGCTTACAGATCCTATTTCTAAATTGGCCAATGCATCAAAAATATTTTTTGATAATGATTTTGAGCTGATCCATCCTAAATTTCCTTTGTTGATAGATGACTCAGATATACTTATATTGATAGCTGTATTTTCGAAACCATTTTTTTGAATTTCATTTTTTACAAAGGATAATTTTTTTTTATTTAAATCATTATTTTTTTCTTGTGGCACTTCAATTTCAGCAATTTTAAATTCTGTAATATTTGTTTTATCTTTTATTATGTCCTGAAGTTCATTAATTATATTCTCTTCATTTACTTCAATTTTTTGTGAATAAATTTTATAAATTAATGTTTGCCATTTAAATTGAATCTTAATATCTTCTAAAAATAATTCGTAATCTAAACCATTTTCTTTAAATTTCTGTTTTAGATTATTTAAGTCATTAGAGGATATTTCTTTTAAATATTGGTTTAATTTAGAGCTGTCATCTTTAAACTTGTATTTAGATAGCTCTATCTTTTTTAATTTACTTTGAACCAAAGCTTCAACCGCTCTTTTTTTTAATTTATTTATATTCGTTTGATTAATTTCTAAACCAGAAATAATTAATGAACTAAGAATTTTATTCTTTACCTCAAAATTGGTTATAATTTCATTCTCTACTCTGATTATTATATCATTTTTTATTTTTGAAAAAGCCTCAAAGCTAAAAAAAAGAGATAATAAAAAATAGAAAATTAATAATGATTTGATTTTCATTGACTAAAAGACGGAGAATTAATATTTCCAAAAGGAGTTAGTGTAATTTTAAACATTAATGAATTTTCGGGTTCTAGTTCTGAATCGGTATAAAACTCTCTCCTATAAACTAACCCGGCTCTTAAACAATCGTTAATGTACTCATAGCTTAAATTATAAAATTCAGAAGAGTTAGAGATTAAATTTCTTTTTGTTTCAAATGACAACAGTCCATTTTCTCTCCTTGTTAAATCAATCTTAGTTTTAAAATATTCTTGATTACCGATATGATTTTTTTCTTGAAGATAATTAAAATCAACAGTCATCGGAGAAAGATTTAAAGTTGTTCCAATTTCATTGTAGTTCAAATCTCTATAATTTTGATCTAATGCAAAATTATAGTTTAGTCTAATTTTATCATTTACATTAAAACTTGAGGAACCTACTAAATCTGATAATTTTTCATCTAAACTCGACTTAGAATGCATCTTTTTATTCTCTTTTTCATTTATAATTTGAGCTACTGAGAAATCCAATTCTTTATATTGACTTTTAATCTTGTAATCAAAACCTAGCGTAGAACTTAAACCTGTTTCAAAATTATTTACACTATTTAAACGATCTAAAGTAAATGCATTACTAGGATCTAGTCTAAAACCGTCATTCTCCTTTCTCATACTTCCAGGAGAGTATCGTGTCAAAAATTTTGGTTTAAAATAGTGTTTTATTTTACCAGAAATCTTTTGAAGGTTTACTTCAGTTAAATACCCTAATGACCCAAATAACTCACTTGTAAAATCATTTTTATAAAGCTCAACATTTTTTGCCTCATAATTTATATTTTTGATATTAGATAAAAATTTACCTTTTAAACCAGATTCAAAAATAAAATCTTTTGAACTAAAATTAAAATCATTCACAAAAAAATTTGTTAATTTATTTGTTTCATAGTTATGTGTCTTAAAGCTTGAGAGAAGGTCTAAACTTCCAAATCTTTCATCACTTAATAAATTTTTATCAAAAGTTACTTCAGGTAAAATATATTCATATTTATCTTCGTAACTATCTTTAAGAGTTTCATAAACTTCTGCATTTATACCTAAAAAATAATTTTCTTTTTCTTGAATAAATTTTAATGAACTTTCTAAAACATCAGTATTATAATTTACTAAATTAGATTTTATCTTATATAGTTTTAAATATTTATCATTTGAAACATGTTGAAGTGAAACTTCTAAACTACTATTATTTTCCTCTACCTCAAAATTTTTTATAAATTTAGTAAATAAATGAGATTTGTTTCCTCCCGCTTTTTTTGTTGTTGTTTTTTTATATCCCTCAGTGTAACCAAAATCAGCTTGAAAATTTGAATTTTTAAACGCTTGATGATACTCACCCATAAATAAAGGATTTTCTGTTAAATAAAGTTTATTTGTTATTGTAAAATTTTTATCATCACTTACAGCCCAAAAATATGGTATCGAGACACCTGATCCTAAATTTTTAGTATCTAATATTGATGGTGGCAAAAAACCAGATCTTCTATCAACTGTAGGGTCTGGGTGGGATAATTTAGGTAAATAAAAAATAGGCAAGTCATAAACTTTTATTAATGCACTATCATAGTAAATTGTTTTTTTTTTACTATCGTGTAGCATATTTTTTGCTTGTATAGTCCACGGAGGGCATTTGTCATTTTCTCTGTAATTACACAAAGTAAAAATACTTTTACCAAAAGAACTCTTATCTTTATTTAATTTAATCGTATTTGCAAACACTCGAGGTTTGTTTTCTTTATTATATTTTAAGTTTTCTTGATTCATAAAAGCTTTAATATCAGTCCCAAGAATTTCTTTTTTTTTTGTATCTATGTAAATTTGAGAAAATTCATAAATATTTTCTCTTTTGTCTTCTATTTTAATGTAACCGATTGACTTAAAAATATTATTTTTATTATCGTAATCGAAGTTGTCTAAAAAAATTTTGTTTCCATCTTTATCACTAATTAAAGTTTTTTTTAAGGATTTGGCAGTACTTTTGTTATTATCAAAAACTATATCATCTCCTTGAACAACATATTTTTCGATTGTAATTAATTTTGTTTTACCTTTTGTTTTTAAAATTTTAGTTTTATTATTGTATTCTATATATTCTGCTTTAATCTCATTACCTGAAGAATCAATCGCACTAAAATTATTTTTCATAATTAAATAGCCTGAGTTTTTGTTATACTCTGCATAATCACCTTTTAGTAACGCATTATTCTCAGTTTTTACTTTTACTTCATTTTCAAAGATTGAAATTTGTTTATCTTTATCAATAGAAATATTTTTTGCTTCTATAAGCAATTCTTCTGCGAAGGCATTTATATGCAAAAAGAAAACGATTGTTGATATAATAAATTTATTTTTCATTTATTTGCAATATCCCTACAGTAGTAAATAAACTTAATGCAATAATTGGAGCCCAAATAGCAAGAAGTAATGGGATCCTATTTGTCTGTCCTAGAGCCATTGAGAGATCCTTGAAATAAAAGACTATTACACTAATAACAAGACCAATGATAATGAATTTAATATTTTCAGTTCTTTTAAGAGTATTCATGGTTATAATTGATGCTAAACCCGTCATTAAGCAAAGAAAAAAAGGTAAAGAAAGCATAACGTGAAAACTTTCAGTTAAAAATTGCTTATTGTATCCTCTTTCTAACAACTTTTTAAAATTTATAGAAAGATCAAAAAAAGACATAGTATCAAAATTTTTAAATAAGCTTGTTATTTTTTCATAATCATAGATAGAGTCAATTCGATATGAATTATATTTCTTTCCAATTAAAATACCATTGGATGGTCTAAAAATTTCAACATCCTCAAGTAACCATTTTTTGTTTTTGATATTTACTTTTTTAGATATAATTTTTTCAATTAAACTTGAGTCCTCATTTAAATGAAAAATAGTTACATTTATTAAATCAAAACCTTCAGGTTTTTCTGCAGAAATTATTCTTTGTTTATTACTTAGATTTTCTTTAATCCATAGTCCATTTTTATTAAAGGTAACCAAATGATCAATATCACGAGAAAAACTTGATTTTGTCTGCTCATAATATTTTGACATTGATGATGTTATTGGATTAACTAATATCAAAATTATCCAACCAAGAATAAAAGAAGTTAAAGCTAAGATCATAAAAATTTTAAGATTAGAAAAACCGTAAATTTTAAGAGCTAATAAATCTCGGCTATTTCTTAATTTAACCATAAACCACATACTTGAAATAAAAATTATGAAAGGAAGTATTTTTATGAGCACACTCGGTATAAATATACAAGTAAGTAACAATGGCGTTAATATATTAACTTCAATATTTTTAAAAAACTCAATCTCTTCAAAAAGATTTAAAATTATTCCAAAACAATAAAATACAGATACAATAATCAAAAATGTTTTAATAAAGTTTTTCAAAATATAATTTATAATAATCTTATTCATAAATTTTTTGACTCATTTTTAAATTTTATGATTAAAAAGAAATAAAAAAAGATTGTTAAAATAAAAGGTAAAATTAAAAAAAGTAAACTAATTGATTGATTTATACCAGTATATCTTACTGCTAGTTCAGTAAACAATAGCAAAACAAAACTATAACCAAAAATACTTGCATTATTTAAATAATATTTTTTTGTTCTAATTAATAATAAAGAACATATAAGTGAAATAACAGGAATATACATTGGTGTAATTATTCGCCTATTTAATGTTGGTATAATTTCTTTTTTTAAATCTTCAGAGCAATTTTCATTCTTAAAAGTTTTAAATAACTGACATTGAAATAATTTTATAGATGAAGTTTCTTGAAGTTTTGGTTTCTTAATAGTTCCTGTTTGAAAGCTACTTAAGTTAACACTTAGCTTTTCAAATTTTATAACTTCATTTTTAGAGTTATCCTTCTTAGCAGATATAATTTGTCCATTAAATAAAAATAATTGTCTTTTTTCCACAATTCCACTTTTAGCAATAATCGTAGTGCTATCAATATTTTTTGCATTCGAAGTAAGATTTTTTAAGTTATTACTTTTATCATGTAAAAAAATATTTTGAATTTTATTATTCTCTTTTTTATCTACTACAAACGTAAACCCTTTGAAATTGTCACTAAATTGATTAGTTTTTATTGTAGGTAAAAACGAATTAAAATTATCGTTACTTAATAATTGTCTAGATTTGTTTAGAGCTAGAGGTGTTAAAAATAATGAAAAAATTAAATAAAAAAATAAAACAAAGATTGATATTAAAAAAAAGAAGTTTACGAGTTGAATTTTTTTTACACCCGAAGTCCATAAAATTATCAGATCGCTTTCTTGAAGATGTTTAAGTATAAATATTGTAATAGTTAGCAAAAAAGAGAAAGGAATAAATTTCAGACCAATTCCAAAAAGATTTAAAAAAGAATACTTAAAATAAGTAATTACGGGATACCCGCTATCAACAATCAAATCTAGAAAATTTACAGCTCTCACCGTTAGTGCGATAATTGATAGGCCAAACAAAATGACAAAAAAAGTCTTGAAAATCTCTACTAAAAAGTTTTGATAAATTTTATTTTGAAGCATTGTTTATTATGTATATAATTAGTTCATCCGTAAAATAAATTCAACTTAAGAGTGAACAATGATAAATTTAACGTTGAAATCTGATATATTTGGACATATATAGCAACCAAGCCGACTAAACCGTGATTAATGTATGTCTTTAGATATAAGATACTCAAAAAAATCTAGCAGTAAAACATCTGCCAACGTTGTTCTATTTGTAGATGAAAAATTCAACATTTCCTCTATTAAGAAGCATTTATCAAGCTCGGAATTTTCCTATTTAAACGATTTACTTAAAACATTTGATTTAAAAAAAAATATGTTTTTGTTTGAAATAAATTCAAAAAAAAAAATAGTTTTAATTGCAGTAAAGAAAATTTATAAAACTTCTGATGTCGAAAATTTAGGTGCAGAGTTTTATGGAAGAATAAAATCTGAAAAAAAAAGTAATTTCTCTATAATTACGGATAGTTTAAAAAGCAATCAGGAAAATTTTATTGAACATTTCCTCCACGGTTTGAAACTAAAATCCTACGATTTTACAAAGTATAAAACAAAACATAAGAAAAGTTTTATTTCAATTCTTGTTGTTGGAAATAAAATACCCTCGATTAAGAATCAATTTAAATTTAAAGCTTTAGAGGAAGGGACATTTTTTGCAAGAGATCTAGTTTCAGAGCCTGGTAATATTTTACATCCAGACGAATATGCTAAAAGAATAAGTTCACTCAGAAAAGATGGATTAAAAGTTTCAATTTATGATAAAAAAAAATTACGACAATTAGGCATGCATGCTCTTTTAGGTGTTGGACAAGGAAGTATTAGAGGCTCATATCTCGTTGTCATGGAGTGGAAAGGTGGAAAGAGTAATTCTAAACCATTAGCATTTGTCGGAAAAGGAGTGTGTTTTGACACTGGGGGATACTCATTAAAACCAGCAAAATTTATGGAAGATATGACTTATGATATGGCAGGTTCAGCAGCTGTAGTTGGGTTGATGAAAAATTTAGCTTTAAAAAAAGCAAAAATTAACGCTGTGGGAGTAGTAGGATTAGTAGAAAATATGGTGAGTGGAAATGCTCAAAGACCTGGTGATATTGTAAAATCCTACAGTGGTAAAACAATAGAGGTATTAAACACAGATGCAGAAGGCCGATTAGTGTTAGCTGATGCATTAACTTTCACAGAGAAAAAATTTAAACCAAAGTTTATAATTGATTTAGCAACATTAACAGGAGCAATAATAGTTTCACTGGGCTCAGAATATGCAGGATTATTTTCTAATGACGACAACTTATCAAAACAACTTTCAAAAGCAGGAGACAAAGTAGAGGAAAAAGTGTGGAGGATGCCTCTTCATAAAAACTATGATAAACTAATGAATTCGAAAAATGCTGATATGCAAAATATAAATTACGTGGGTGGAGCAGGATCTACTACAGCTGCGCAATTTTTACAAAGGTTTATAATGAATAAGACTCCATGGGCTCATCTAGATATTGCTGGAATGGCATTTTCAAAATACGGAGGAGCTCTCAATTCTGGTGGAGCAACAGGTTTTGGTGTTAGATTGTTAAATCAACTAATTGAGGAAAACTATGAATAATGTTGAGCAAACTTTATCGATAATTAAACCGGATGCTGTTGAAAGAAACTTAACTGAAGAGATAAAAAGTATTTTTATTAAAAATAACTTTACTATTAGAGATATTAAAAAGATCCACATTACAAAAGATGAAGCTTCAGAATTTTACAAGGTCCATCAATCAAAACCTTTTTACAATGATTTGTGTACCTATTTATCATCTGGACCAATAGTTGTAATGATTTTAGAGGGCAAAAATGCTGTTGTATTGAATAGGAAACTTATGGGCGCAACAAATCCAAAAGAAGCAGAAGATAATACAATAAGGAAACTTTATGGAATTTCCATAGATAAAAATTCAGTTCATGGGTCTGACTCAATTCAGAATGCAAAAAAAGAAATAAATTTTTTTTTCAAAGATTAATTCCTGAAAACTCTTATCAAAGCTTCTGGAAATGCTAATTTTTCTAATCTTTGAGTTTTATATTTCAATAAGGAGATATTATCATTAGTTTCAATAAAAAAACTTTTTTTAATTATAATTTTTCCACTATCAAGTTTTTCATTTACAAAGTGCACAGTGCATCCCGTCTTAATTTCTTTATTTTTGATTATTCTTGAATAAGTGTCTAGACCTTTGAATTTAGGGAGTAATGAGGGGTGAATATTTATAATTTTTTTTCTAAATTTTTGTAAAAAACTCTTGGATATTATTCTCATATAACCTGCAAGACAAATTAAATTTATCTTATATTTTTTTAACGTTTGTATAATTTTGTTTTCGTAAGATCTATTATCTGTATTAACTATCAAAACGGGAATAGAATTTTTTTTTGCAAATATTATACCACCAGCTTTTTTATTGTTACTCACTACAAGTTTTATATTAATTGGAAAACTATATTCTCTTGATTTAAGAATTAAATTTTTTAGATTTGACCCTTTACCAGATATAAAAACGCAAATATTTTTTTTTACCATTTAAAATCATTAAATAATTTAACTCTAAATCTTTTTTTTGAAATGAATCCTATTTCATAGGGCCTAAATTTTTTTGGAAAAAATTTTTTGACTCGATTTACATTTTTTTTATTAACTATTAAACAAAAACCAACTCCGCAATTAAAAGTCTTTAACATTTCAGCATCAGAAATATTTTGTCTTTTAAGCCATCTAAATATTTCACCAGTTTTTATTTTTGAGAGATCAATATTTAGTGTTAGATTAAAAGGTATTGATCTCAAAAGGTTTTCAATTAATCCACCTCCAGTTACATGAGCAGCAGAGTTTATTAAATTTTTATTTGTAAGTTTTAAAACTTCTTTTACATAAATTTTCGTCGGTCTTAACAAAATATTTTTTAATTTTTTTTTTATTGAAATCTTTTTTATAACTGATCTTACTAAAGAATATCCGTTAGAATGAATACCATTTGAAGGAATAGCCAATACTATATCATTATTTTGAACTTTATGTTTTCCTAAAAGTTTCGCTTTGGATGCTATACCGACACTAAATCCGGCCAAATCAAATTTATTATTTGAGTACACACCTGGCATTTCTGCAGTTTCACCTCCTATTAATTCGCATTCAGAAATTTTACATCCTTTAAATATTCCTCCTAATATTTTTTTTGTTTTTTTTAAATCTAATTTACCTACGGCTATATAATCTAAAAAAAATAGAGGCTTGGCACCTTGGACAACTAAATCATTCACACACATGGCCACCAAATCAATTCCGATGGTATCAAACTTTTTAAATTTGTTCGCTAATTCGATCTTTGTACCAACACCATCTGTGCAAGATACAATAACAGGGTCAGGAATATTTATTTTACTTATATCGAACACAGATCCAAAGCCACCAATTACTGACTCTCCCAAAATCTTTTTCTTTTTTTTGACACCTTTTTTAGATAAAGATGAAATATGTTTTACTAATTTATTCGCTAATGAAATATTTACACCACTTTTTTTATAATTATTTTGAATTTTTTTCATTTATAAAATGATATTTTGCAATTTATGTATTGTTTCAAAATTTTAATTATTATCTTAATGCTTTTTTTTAAAACTGGAAATGTTTTATCAGAAGAAAACATGTTTAGTGTTAATAATATTGAGGTTACAAAAAGGGCAAACAAGTCTTACAGCAAACTAGCTGATGAAGCTATTAAAAAAGGATATTTTGAGCTAGTGGATAAAATTATATTAAATAAAGATAAGCAAAAATTATTAAAGTTAAATAATTCACAAATTAAAAATTTAGTAGCTTATTACCAGATAGATAGTAAAGAAAACAATAAGTTAGAAGATATTTTAAAGTACAACATTTTTTTTGAAAAAGAAAAACTTTATAATTTATTTTTTCAAGAAGGAATTTTTTATTCAGAAGTTTCCGATAAGGAAATCTATATAGTGCCCATTTTTAAAAAAAATAATCAAGTTTTCTTATATAATGGAAATTTCTTTTATGAAAAATGGAATGAAACTTATGAAAATAAACTTATAGAATTTATCCTTCCATTGGAAAATATTGAAA
>CACGLS010000002.1 GCA_902573985.1 uncultured Pelagibacteraceae bacterium | reverse complement strand
ATACATCCAGCGATTATTAAAAAAATGGATTTTAAAGAGCAAAATATTTTCGGATTAGAAATTTTTTTAAAAAATATTCCTGAAAATAATAAAAAAGTAAGAGAAACAAAAAAAAGTTTTCAAGCATCCGATTTTCAGAAATCGGAAAGAGATTTTGCTTTTGTAATTGACAAAATTTTCAAAATAGGTCTATTGGAAAAAATCATTAGAGATATTGATGGCTCTATTATTCAAAATGTTACAACATTTGATGTTTATGAGGGTGAAAATATTCCAAAAGATAAAAAATCGGTTGCCATAAGTGTAACTTTGCAAGCTGAGGATAAAACTTTAAATGAAGAGGATTTAGATCAAATCAGTAAAAAAATTATTGATGTGGTAAAAGAAAAAACCGGCGCTACAATCAGGTCTTAAATGGCAGATATAAACAGAATACGTAATTTTTCTATAATTGCGCACATTGATCACGGTAAATCAACTATCGCTGATAGGATAATTCATAAATGCGGAGGTCTCTCTGATCGTGAGATGAAGCAACAGGTTTTGGACTCGATGGATATTGAGCGAGAACGAGGAATTACAATTAAAGCTCAAACAGTAAAATTAAACTATAAAGCAAAAAATGGGCAGGAATATACATTAAATATTATTGACACCCCTGGTCATGTGGATTTTGGTTACGAAGTAAGTAGATCTCTTTCTGCATGCGAAGGTTCACTGTTAATTGTTGATAGCACCCAAGGTGTAGAGGCTCAAACTCTTGCAAACGTTTATCAAGCACTTGAAATTAATCATGAAGTTATACCTGTTTTGAACAAAATAGATTTACCTGCTTCTGATATTGAAAAAACTAAAAAAGAAGTTGAAGATGTCGTTGGTATAGATACATCCGATGCTATTCCATGCTCAGGTAAAACTGGAGAAGGAATTGACGATATTTTAGAGGCAATTATAAACAAACTCCCAGCTCCAAAAGGAGAGACAATTGAAAAGTTAAAATGTTTATTAGTCGATAGTTGGTATGATAGCTATTTGGGTGTAGTAATTTTAGTAAGGGTTATCAACGGCAAATTAAAAAAAGGTATGAAAATAAAATTAATGTCGAACAATCAAGAATATGTCATTGAAAAAGTTGGAGTTTTTACTCCAAAACCAACTGATATAGATGAGCTAAATTCTGGTGAAATTGGATTTATTATAACAGGTATTAAATCTTTATCAGAAACTAAAGTTGGTGATACAATTTGTGATGCTTTAAAACCAATCGATGACCCTCTACCAGGCTTTAAACCAAGTAAACCAGTAGTATTTTGCGGTTTATTTCCTGTTGATAGCTCTGAATACCAAAAATTGAAAGATGGATTAGCTAAATTAAAATTAAATGATGCTAGTTTTTCTTATGAGCCAGAGTCTTCAAGTGCATTAGGATTAGGTTTTAGGTGCGGATTTTTAGGATTATTACATCTCGAAATAATAACAGAAAGATTAGAAAGAGAATTTGATGTTAACTTAATAACTACAACCCCTGGAGTAATTTATAAAGTTCATACAACAAAAGATAAAATAATTGATTTACAGAACCCCTCTAATATGCCGGATCCTTCTCAAATTGATAGAATTGAAGAGCCATGGATTAAATCCACTATTATAACTCCAGACGAATACTTAGGTTCAATTATAAAAATTTGTCAGGACAAAAGGGGAATTCAGACTAATCTTTCCTACTCAGGAAATAGAGCTGTACTCTCATATGATCTTCCCCTTAACGAAGTGGTATTTGATTTTAATGATAGATTAAAATCTGTTTCTAGCGGCTATGCAAGTTTTGATTATGAATTATCTGAATATAGAGAAGGCAATTTAGTAAAGCTAGGAATTTTAGTTAACTCCGAACCAGTTGATGCCTTAGCTATGATTATTCACAAAGACTTTGCTCAAAAAACCGGGCGTCAGGTTTGTGAAAAATTGAAAGACTTGATACCCAGGCACAATTTTATGATACCAGTGCAAGCAGCTATTGGAGGAAAAATAGTTGCTAGGGAGTCTATCAAAGGCTTTAAAAAGGATGTTCTCACAAAAATACATGGTGGAGGAGCTACTGATCGTAAAAGAAAACTTTTAGAAAAGCAAAAAAAAGGAAAGGCCAGATCAAAACAGTTTGGGAAAGTCGAGATACCTCAAGAAGCCTTTATTGGAGTATTGAAAATAAATAAAGAAACATAATTTTGGAGAGGTGGCCGAGTGGTTGAAGGCGCACGCTTGGAAAGCGTGTAAACGGGAAACCGTTTCGAGGGTTCGAATCCCTCTCTCTCCGCCATCTATTATCCACATACAACTATTTAGTTTCTTAAGAAAAAAGCACGAATCATTTATACTAGATTTAAGGGCAGTGGAGGGAGACTGAAGCTGCCTTTGCCTTTTTAAATTCTTTTAACTCCTATCACTTTTAATTTAGCAGTTTTTTCAATTCTCTTGATCGTTTGATCAATTCCCATAACTACCGTTTTTTTTAATGGACCATAGGCATGAATAAGTTTTTTTTTAGAAATGGCTAAAGCCACATGACCTTTCCAATAAATAATATCATTTGTCTTTATCTTATTTAATTTTACATTTTTTTTAAAAAATTTAACCTGGTCTTTTGCGTCTCTTGGACAAAATTTATTGTTAAAATTTAAAAAAATTTGTATCAAGGCTGAGCAATCTATTCCTTTAAAAGATTTTCCACCCCATTTATATTTTGTATTTTTAAAAATAGATATTTTTCTAAAAGGGTTTTTTTCTTTAAAAAAAATGGGCTTTACGTCATTTTTACTTATCCATCCATTTGAAAATTTTAAAAAATTTTTTTTAGCTTCTATAACTTTTATTTTTGATCCAAATGAAATTTCATTTATTTTTATTCTTTTATTCGGAAGCTTAAAAATTTTTGACCTAAGTATGTTTACCTTATGAGTTGGTCTACAAAATTTAGAAAATTTCCTATTTTTGACAAAACCATAGTAACCATCTTCTTTAATTTGAATTTTCAACCATTTTTTACTTCTTTTTGATATAGAAAATGCATCTCCATAAATCATTTGTGTTACAATTTCAGATTTGATCGAAGGTTTTTTGTAAAGATTTGTGAGTGTAAAATTATTCGTAAAATATTTAGTCATTCAATTTAAGTTTATCCTTAATCATATAAAGAAAGATCAGTGACGGTATTACCATCACTGCTGTAATGATAAAAAAAATACCCCAATCTCCATTTAACCAATCTACTAAAGCACCAGAAGATGCTGCAAGTGTAGTTCTTCCTGCTGTTCCAATAGAAGCAAGAAGAGCATATTGAGTTGCAGTATAAGTTCTATCTACAAGCATTGAAATAAAAGCAACAAATGCAACTGTTGCAAAAGCTGCAGCTATGTCATCAAATATTACTGCAATAGCAAATAAAAACTCAGACTTTCCTGACCAAGCAAGTAAAGAAAATAATAGATTTGTGGAAGCCATTAGTATCCCAGATACGAACATTGCTTTTATAACACCAGAGCGAATTGCGAATAATCCACCAAGCAGTGTAAATATTACAGTGGTAATCCAACCGAGACCCTTAGAATATAAAGCGATATCTGATTTGGTAAATCCTATCTCTTTATAAAAAATAACAGACATTCGTCCTAAGAAAGCTTCGCCAATTTTAAAAAGAAAAACAAAACCTAAAATTGCTATTGCAATATTAAAGCCATTTTTTTTGAAAAAGCTTATTACTGGACCAATTATTGTCCCGGTCAACCATGCAACAACGCTTGTTAAAATATTTGATGAACCTAATTTATCCTCAATCATTTTTTCAGTTTGTCTTTGACTTTCTGCTCTGTCTACTGCTTGGGGTTCATTTACAAATAAAAGCCCAATATTATAAAAAATAATGATAATGGCTAAAACTAAAAATGTAATTTGCCAGTAATTTTCAAAACCCGCTTGCTGAAAAAATTCAGCTGTATTTAATGCCACTACGCCGCCTAGTTTATAACCAGTCCACCATCCAACGACCGCCATAGCTGCACCGGCCTGCATAGATTTTCCTTCATTTTCTCCAATTTGTTCGATTCTTAAAGCATCAACAGTAATGTCTTGAGTTGCTGAAGCTATAGCAATTATAAGACCTACACTAATTACTAAGGCTAAATTTGTTGTTGGATTGATTAAACTCCAACAAACCAAACTTATTAATATTATAGTTTGCATAGTTATTATCCAACCACGTCTATGACCTACTTTTTTGGTCAACCAAGGAATTCTAATTCTATCAATAATGGGAGCCCACAAGTAATTGAAAGCGTAAACAGCAAATATTAATCCTGCCCAACCTATAGTACTTCTGCTCAAACCATCTTCTTTCAACCATAGACTTAAACTACTACCAATTATTACCCAAGGGAAACCGCTAATTGCTCCAAGAAGTAAAATTTTGATCATCCTATTATCAAAATAAACTTTGAAAGTTTCAGATAGTGATTGTTTTTTATAAATCTCCATAATTTAATTTCTCCAAAAAGAGGGAAAAAATAAAACCAAAACTGCGAAAAGTTCTAATCTTCCTAGTAACATTCCAGCAGATAAAATCCATTTAGATAAATCTGGTATCTCTCTATAATTACCATTTGGCCCAATTATATCTCCTAATCCTGGTCCAACGTTCGAAATAGCACTCGCAGCCCCTGAAATTGATGTTATGAGATCTAATCCGCTTATGGACAAAAGCATCGCGATAATTAAAAAAATAAACAAAAAAGTAAAAATAAAAATAATTACTGAATTTATAAACGAGTCTGAAATTTTTTGATTATTATATTTAGTAATTATGACACTATTTGGAGAAATAAGCTTTTTAATTTGATTTTTTAAGAATATTAAAAGCATCTGTAATCTAAAAATTTTTATTCCACAAGCTGTAGAGCCCGCGCATCCACCAATAAACATTAAAAGTAAGAAAAAAATTAAAGAAAATTTTCCCCATAAACCAAAATCGTCTGTTACATAACCTGTACCAGATAAAATTGAAATAACGTTAAATGATGAAATTCTAATTTTATCCGATAAACTACTTTCATAATTTATTAATATCAAATAAAAAAACATTATAAAAATAGATATCGCTAGTAAATAAATCAATCCTTTAATCTGCACATCTTGAAAAAAAATTTTCTTATTTCCTTGAGCAAATTTTAAATATGAAATGAAGGGTATACTACCCAAGATGATAAAAATACTTGCAATAATTTCAATATTTGAATTTTTAAAAAAACCAATCGAGTCGTTATGAGTTGAAAAGCCTCCAGTTGCGATAGTCGTCATCGCATGGCTAACGCTATCAAACACTGTCATACCAAAAATCCAATAGAATGATGCACAAATAAAAGTAAGAAAAATATAAGTAGAGATAATGATTGTAGCTACTTCAATTGTCCTTGGAAGAATTTTTTCAGTGCTGTCAGGTCCTTCCATTTTAAATAATTGCATTCCACCGACTTTTAATAATGGTAATATTGTTATTGCCATAACTACTATTCCTATTCCACCAAGCCACTGCATAATTGCTCTCCATAATAAAATACTTTTAGGGCTATTATCTAAATCAGATATGATTGTTGCACCAGTAGTTGTAATACCTGACATGCTCTCAAAAAAAGCTTCACTTAAAGTGAAATTTTGATTAGAGAGCAAAAAAGGCAAACTACCAAAAGATGCAACCATGACCCAAGCTAAAGATGAAAATAAAAATGTTTGCCTTAAATTTAATTTAAATTCTTTCTCAAGATTTGCTAAGATGAATAATATTCCAATAAAAATTGTAACAAATGACGCTGATATAAAACTATGGCTCCCTTCATTAAGAACTACTTGAATTACATACGGTGCTAACATGGATGATCCTAAAACAACTAGTAATATTCCGATTAAAAAAAAGACTGTTTTGTTTGTAGCCATTAAATTTGAGATTATTTAAATACTTCTAAAATTCAACTTAATATCATACAATTATATCTGTATTTTGAGCATAAAATTTAATAAACCATACTAATGCTTGATAACAACATAATTCAATCTACTTCTTCTTGGCCATTTGTTGAAATAAGAAAACTTATTAAAGATAGAAAAGATATCATAAAAAAAAAGAATAAAATTACCTTTCAAACTGGTTATGGTCCAAGTGGACTACCACATATAGGAACTTTTGGAGAAGTTGCTAGAACTACTATGATGATTAATGCTCTAAATCATATTCAAAAAATCGAACATGAATTAATTACTTTTTCTGACGATATGGATGGATTAAGAAAGGTTCCAGAAAATATTCCAAACGACAAAATTTTGAAAGAAAATTTAGGCAAACCTTTAACATCAATACCTGATCCATTTAAAAAATATAATAGTTTTGGTGAACACAATAATGAGATGCTTAAAGAATTTTTAAACAAATTTAATTTCAAATTTATTTTTAAGAGTTCTACCGAAAATTATAAAAAGGGAGTCTTTAATTCCTCATTAATGCGTGTTTTAGAAAAATACGAAGATATTTTGAATATCATTTTGCCTACTTTAAGAGAAGAAAGACGAAAAACTTATTGTCCATTTTTACCTATCTGTCCAACCACAGGTAAGGTACTCGAGATACCAATGTTAAGTATGGATAAGAAGACCGGTGCTATAGTTTTTGATAATAAAGGTCAAAAGATCGAGTCTAATATTTTAGACGGAAAATGTAAATTACAGTGGAAAGTTGACTGGGCGATGCGATGGTTTACTTTTGATGTTGATTTTGAGATGTACGGTAAAGATTTGACGGAGAGCGCTATACTGTCATCTAAGATTTGCAGAACGCTAGGAAAAAAACCTCCAAATGGATTTGCTTATGAATTATTTTTAGATGAAAAGGGGGAAAAAATTTCTAAATCTAAGGGTAACGGAATTTCAATAGAACAATGGCTCAGGTATGCTTCACCTGAAAGCTTAGCTTTATATATGTATCCAAATCCAAAAAGAGCAAAAAAACTTTATTTTGAAGTCGTACCAAAGACTGTTGATGAATATCTGTCTTACATTGAAAAATATCCAAAAGAGGATATCAAAGAAAAATTGATGAACCCTGTTTGGCACATACATAATGGACAACCACCAAAAGAAAAAATTGTAATGCCTTTTTCAATGTTATTAAATTTGGTTGGTTCTAGCAATGCAGACAATAAAGATATTCTCTGGAAGTTTATAAATAGATTCCATAAAGAAATAAAACCAGAAGATCATAAAATATTTGATGGATTAATTGAATATGCAATAAATTATTTTAAAGATAAAGTTGAACCAAATAAAAAATTTAAAAAACCTAATCAAAACGAAAAAAAAGCATTACAAAATTTAATTAATAAACTTCAACAAATTGACCAGTCATTACCACCAGAGGAAATTCAAACTCATGTATACACTGTTGGTAAGGAGAGTGGATATGATAAAAATTTAAGAGATTGGTTTAAACTGATTTATGAAGTTGTTTTTGGGGAAGAAAATGGTCCAAGGATGGGCTTTTTCATAAGTTTTTTTGGACTTAATGAAACAATTGAATTAATAAAGAATAAGATAAAATAATGTTTTCAATATTTAAACCCTATATATTTTCATTAGACCCAGAAGTCGCTCATGATCTAGCGATTAAATCACTGAAATTTAATGTTCTACCAAAAAACCTTTTTAGTGTTGAGAAGGAAGAAATTTTAGAAATAAATTTATTAGGAGAAAAATTACCTAATCCCATAGGTTTAGCCGCAGGTTTTGATAAAAGTGCTGAAGTCTATAATTCCTTATTTAAACTAGGGTATGGTTTTGTAGAAGTTGGAACAATTACTCCTAAAAGACAACTAGGTAATCCAAAACCCAGAATTTTTAGACTAGAAAAAGATGAGGCTTTAATAAATCGGCTTGGCTTTAACAATCATGGCTGCGAAATTATTTCAGAAAGAATACAACGTAATTTACCGAATGGTTTTTTAGGAATTAATATTGGGCCAAATAAAGATACTAAAAATAAAGAGGAGGATTATTACTTATGTTTGTCTAAACTTGCATCTTATGCAAGTTATTTGACAATTAATATTTCTTCTCCAAATACAGAAGGATTAAGAGACTTTCATGACCAAGAAGCTCTCGAGAAACTTCTTTCGGGAGTCAATAAAATAAAAAAACAGAGGAATATTATTAAGCCGATTGTTATTAAACTCTCTCCAGATATTCAGAATCAAGAAATCAGTAATATAATCGAATTAATTACGAAATTTAAAATTGACGGGATAATTATTTCCAATACAACAGACAGTAACCGTGACAGCTTATCAGATGATCGAAAAAATGAAAAAGGAGGACTATCTGGTAAACCCTTGAGAAATCTATCTACAAGTTTAATAAAAAAATTTTATAGAGAAACCAAAGGTAAACTGGAGATAATTGGCGTCGGAGGTATTGACTCAGGCCAAGCAGCTTTTGAGAAGATATGTGCTGGAGCTAATGCAGTACAATTATATACAGGTATGGTATATAAAGGCCCAGGAGTAGTTAAAGACATGAAAAAGGAGTTAATTTCAATTTTAAAAAAAGAAAATCTTAAAAATATAACCGAAGCAGTTGGAATTAATGCTTGACCCTTCGTAGCACTAGAATTATATAACCATAGGTAAATTTTATGTCAAAAAGATGCGATTTAACAGGAGTATCACCTCTAAAGGGCCACAACGTTAGCCATGCAAAAAATAAAACTAAGAGAAGGTTTTTGCCTAATTTAAAGAAAGTTACTTTTAGAAGTGATATATTAAAAAAAGATATTAAGCTAAATGTAGCTAACGCAGCTTTAAGAACTGTAGATTTTAAAGGGGGACTTGATAAATTTTTAATTTCTGCAAAAAATGCGAAACTTTCAAAAAAAGTAAAAAAAATTAAAGCCTCTATTTCAGCTAAATCATAAAATGAATTTATACTACAAGCTATCAATTTTGATGGGGATTGTAGTAGTTGTATCTAATTTTCTAGTTCAATTTCCTGTTCAGTATTTTGGCTTAAGTGAAATATTAACTTATGGAGCCTTTAGTTATCCTATTACTTTTTTAATAACTGATTTAGCTAATCGAGCGTACGGAAAGATAGTAGCAAGAAAAGTTGTATACTTTGGCTTCGTAATTGGAATATTACTTACGCTTATAGTTTCAACAAACTTTGACGATATAATTTCAATACGAATAGCAATAGGCTCAGGCACTGCCTTTTTTATTTCTCAAAATTTAGATGTTCAAGTATTTGACAAATTAAGAAAAAAAGATTGGTTCATTGCGCCTCTTACATCATCATTTTTTGGATCAATAACAGATACTTTCTTATTTTTTTCAATATCTTTCTACTCGACCGGAATTCCTTGGGTGACATTAGCTCTAGGAGATTTTGCAGTAAAGTTATTTATTACACTAATTATGCTAATTCCTTTCAGACTATTACTTAATAAAATTAAAGATTATACAGATAATTCAACTTCAAAAGTTAAATTCTAATGAATAGTTTTTTTATTTTTTTCAACAAATAAATCAGTTAATTGATTAATCATAACATCACCTAAATCTTGAACATCAGTAATTTTGACCGCTTTTTTATAATATCGGGTTACATCATGACCTATTCCTATGGCCAGTAACTCAATGTTTGATTTACCTTCAATCCATTTAACTGTTCTTTTAAGATTTGTTTCAAGGTAGTCACTTGTATTCGTTGAAAGAGTAGAGTCGTCTACTGGTGCCCCATCTGATATTATCATTAAAATTTTTCTATCTTCTTTTCTCTTATTCATTTTATTGAATGCCCATTTTAAAGCTTCACCATCAATATTTTCTTTAAGCAGACCCTCTTTTAGCATAAGACCCATATTGTTTTTAGATTGTCTCCATTGCGTATCAGCTGATTTGTAGATTATATGTCTTAAATCATTTAGTCTTCCAGGAAAATTTGGCTTATCATTTTTCATCCATTTTTCTCTAGATGAACCACCTTTCCAATGTTTTGTTGTAAAACCTAAAATTTCTACCTTAACCATACATCTTTCTAAAGTTCTTGAGAGTATATCTGCACAAATTGCAGCTACTGATATTGGTTTACCTCTCATAGAACCAGAATTATCTATAAGGATTGTTACCAAAGTATCTTTAAATTCAATGTCTTTTTCTTTTTTAAATGATAATGAGTTAAAAGGGTCCATTATGACTCTTGTTAGTTTTGAAGTATCTAATAAACCTTCCTCCAAATCAAAATTCCAAGATCTATTTTGTTTTGCTAATAACTTTCTTTGTAATTTATTTGCAAGCTTTGATATGAAATTTTTCAATTGTAATAATTGCTGATCCAAATTTTTCCTTAATCTTACTAGTTCCTCTGCGCTCTCAAGATCTTCAGCTTTTATTACCTCATCAAATTCTTCGGTGTATGTTTTATATTTTAAATCACCAAGATTAGAATTAATTTTTTTTTTCAAATCAGGTCTTGAACTGTCTTCTATTTCAATCTCTTCGTCTGCATTGTCAGTTTCCTTCGCCTTATTGTCTAAATCCGGAACACCACTTTCTATGGACATTTCCTCATGTTTTTCATTTTTTTGCTTATTTTTTAGCTCTTGATCTTGAGGCTTTGACTGCTTATCATTTTCGTTCTCACTATCATTTTTCTCTTCATTGTCCGTATCTTCATCTAAACTCATTTTTGAAATCAACTTTGATATTAAAGAATTAAATTTTTCTTGATCGAGTGTTAAATTTTTCAATTCGTTTATTTTATCTTTAAACTGACTATCGAGATCTTTTTTATAAGATTTTAATTTTTTATCAATTACCTTTTCATTTCTAAAATCTAAAAATTTTACTCTTAAATAATTTTCAAAAGACTCAATTATTTTATCTTCACTACTTTTGAGGTCTAAACCAGATATTCTTTTTTGATAAAATTTTTCAATATTATTTTTTACTCCTTTAAAGTAACTTGCCCCTATTTTTTCACATCTTATTTTTTCTGAAATTTCATAAAGTTTTTTGGATACATTGCCCTCTGGCTCATATCTTTTTAAAGTTTTTTCATTAGAAAATCTTAAATTTAAAGATTTTGAATCGGCTATAGCTCTTATTTCTTCATAATTTAATTTATTATTTATTTTGTTTAATTCAGGCAATCTCATTGTAGCATTATCAGATTTTGATATTTGATTTCCAAAAGAAATCTCTATCTTCTGAGAATTTGACAATGATCTTACAGTTGAACTGATTGCTAATTTAAAATTTTCAAACTGCTCTTTTTTATTATGCACTTTTATAATGATACATTAATTGAAGACTCGGGAAGGTCTTCACCAAAACATCTCTGATAATATTCAGAAATTATTTTCTTTTCTAAATCATCACATTTATTTAAGAATGTAATTCTAAATGCATATCCCTTATCTCTAAATATCTCTGTATTTTCAGCCCAGTGTAAAACTGTTCTTGGACTCATAACAGTTGAAATGTCTCCATTAATAAAACCTTTTCTTGTCAAATCAGCTACCTTAATCATGTTTGATAAATTTTCTTTTCCATCTTTATTATTAAAACTCTTATTTTTTGATAGAACTATCTCTAATTCTTTATCGAAAGGTAAGTAATTCAGTGTTGATACTATATTCCATCTATCCATCTGTCCTTGATTAATTTGTTGTGTGCCGTGATAAAGACCTGTTGTATCGCCTAATCCTACGGTATTTGTGGTAGCGAATATTCTAAAAAAATCGTGCTGTTCTAAAACTCTATTTTTATCTAACAATGTAAAATTACCATCACTTTCTAATATTCTCTGAATAACAAACATTACATCTGGTCTACCGGCATCATATTCATCAAATACTAAAGCTATGGGATTTTGGATTGACCAAGGTAAAATTCCCTCTTTAAATTCTGTAATTTGTTTACCATCCTTCAAAACTATTGCATCTTTTCCTATTAAATCTATTCTACTGATATGACTATCCAAATTTACTCTTACGCAAGGCCAATTTAATCTTGCTGCTACCTGCTCAATATGCGTTGACTTACCAGTACCGTGATACCCTTGTATTAAAACTCTTTTATTAAAGGAAAACCCAGCTAATATTGCTAAAGTAGTATCTTTGTCAAATTTATAGTCAGGGTCGATTTTTGGAACGTACTCATTTTTTTTTGAAAAGGCCCCAACTTTCATGTCACTATCAAATCCAAAAGTTTGTTTTACAGAAAGTTTAATATCAGGTCTTTGTAAAAAAAGTTGTGCCGTGCTCATTTTTTTCCTAAAGTTTTTTTTAATTGACTATATGCCAAAGTTATTTTTTTTAATTTTTCTTCAAACTTTTTGCTACCTTGGTTTTTATCAGGATGATATTTTTTTACAAGTTCTTTAAATTTTAATTGAATTTGTTCCCATTTTACATCATCATTTAACTCCATAACGTGAAGAGCATCTCTATCTGTTTGAGATATTTTAGCTTTTTTAAAATCTTTGAAATTTGTACTTTTAAAAATATTTAATTTATCTTCAAGTGCATTATTCCATAAAATATTAAAAAAATTTTCAGATGAACCAAATTTTTTTGTGGATTTATGCCAAGTTACGTCAGATTTTATAAAAAACTCTATTTCCTGATCGTCCATATTCTCAAAATAATTCCAATTTTTATTGAAAATTTTTATATGCTTTAAACAAAGAAGTCTAAATTTTTTACTATTATCTTTCTCAACTGGAGCCTTATAGGACCCAATTTCTTTACAATTTTCCCAATCACATATAATTTTCATAAATTATTCTATATAATAAATTTTACATAATGAAAAATTATTTTGAGGAATTAGAGAAAAAAATAAAAAAAAAAATTAAAATTGAGGGTATAATAATTGTTGATAATTCAGATAAGCATAAAGGACATAAATTCTTCTCTAGAGAAAAATTTCATTTACATTTAAAGATAAGATCAATTCATCTAAAATCAATTCCAAAATTAAACGCACACAAATTAATCATGAGTGTTTTAAAAGAAGATTTAAAAACAAAAATACATGCTTTAGAAATTACTATTGAGTAATAAGGGGGCTTATTTTTGATAATTCTTTTAAAGAGATTTTATTTTTATTTGGAATTGATGTTTTTCCTATTTTTTTTAATAGAATAAAATTAATATCTTCATCAAAATTTTTTTTATCATTTTTTAAATAAGGTATTAGTTTATTAATATAACCGTTCTTATAAATCTTTTTAAAGGTATAAGACAAATTATTACGGCTATAAATTTGCTCTATCTTTTTTAAAGTTTCTTTTTTACATAATCTTTTTATTACAGAGAGTCTTGCTTCAAGAATCATCCCTGTTAGAACAGCTTCCCCATGAGTAATACGTTTATTAAAATTATTTTTTCCTTCAATAGCATGAGCAAATGTATGACCAAAATTAAGTTTCATTCTCAAACCTTCTTCGCCAACATCTCTTGATACAAAAAAGATTTTGATTAAACAGCTTTTCTTAATAGCATAAACTAAGTCACTTTGTTTTTTCATAAATATATTTTTTGAATTTTTCTGAAGCCAATTGAAAAAAGCTTTGTCTTTAATAATGGAGTGTTTTAGAATTTCAGCAAAACCACAAATCATCTCTTTTTTTGGAAGCGATTTTAGAAATAAGGTGTCACTAATTACAAGTTTTGGTTGATAAAAAGATCCAATTAAATTTTTTCCTTGAGAAGAATTTATCCCAGTCTTACCACCTATTGCAGAGTCCACTTGGGCAAGTAAAGTTGTGGGCATGTTTATAAAATTTATTCCTCTTTTGTAAATACTTGAGATAAAACCAACTACATCACCAGTTATTCCACCTCCAACACTGATTATTAAATCCGATCGATTAAAATTTTTAGTTAATAAATTATTTAAAAAAAAACTTACTGTTTTGAGTGACTTAGTTTTCTCATTAGCAAAGAAATCAAAAAAAAATAAATTGTAACTTTTCAATTTATTTTTAAGAGTTTTTTTAAATTTTTTCGGAATTTTCTTATCAATTATTATGGCTATTTTTTTTGTTTTTGGGCAAAGTAATTTTATTTTTTGTGGTAAACTATCAATTGCATTATTCCCAATTATAATTGAGTAATTTAGAGATTTATTTTTCAGCTTTATTTCATAGTTTTTCATACAGACTCTTAATTTTGTTCGTTATTACCTCTGGTTTAAGAGATTTGCATTTTATTCTGTAGTCAGCCATATTATAAATGCTCTTTCTCTCTAAGTAAATTTTTTTAACTGTATCATTTAAATTTTTCTTAAACAATAAAGGTCTTTTTTTTGAATTAATCAATCTGCTCAGAATAACATCTAAATTTACATCTAGCCAAAAACTTACACCGGAAATTTTGATTTGATTTCTAATTGAATTTTGTAAAAAAGCTCCACCTCCAAGAGCAATGACTAATTTTTGCTTCTTTAGCTCATTTAATGTAATTTTTTTTTCTAAATTCCTGAAATATTGTTCACCTTTATTTTTAAATATAGTACTTATTGGAACCCCTTCATGTAATTCAATAAGTTCATCAATATCTCTAAAATCACATGAAAGCTTTTTTGCTAAATTTTTACCAACAGTCGATTTACCTACTCCCATCATACCTGTTAAAATAAGGTTTTTTCTCAATTTAATATCCGAATTTGAATTTGATTTTTCATAAATATGTCTTATTTATTGAGTTTAAATTAATTCAAAAACTATGCAACTGAAATACAATAGACAGTCTAGCCTAGGAAGCTCAATACTGAAAATTATTATCAGATTGCTAATCGCAATTATAATTTTTATTGTTGCAGTTTTTTTAATAGAAAAAATTGATTTTCCAAATCCCCAAAAAAAATATAATATTGACATTTCAAATGACATTAAAAAGTTATAATAAAGTAACTTTATTATTGATTATAATTTTAATGCTCACTCCTTTGAAAAGTGAGGAAAAAATTGATATTTGGAAAAATAAAAAAAATGAAAAAAATTCTAATGTTATTATTAATCCAAATACATCTAATATCAATATTAATAATAAAAATTTAGCTATTGATCCAAATCAATCTATTCAAATCGAAAATAAGTCCTTAAAAAGTTCGGAAGAGGCAAGAATTTTCGGCGTTTACGATCCTGCAGATTATAATTTTAACTTAAATATGTGGTCATCAACGAAAGCAGATGACGTTAGAGCTAGTATCAAAAGATTAAAAAAAATAAAATTATCTAAAACTTCTAATGAAATACTTGACGGAATATTATTTTCTTTCTCATACCCACCAGAAGGCATGGACGAGAAAGAATTCATTGATTTGAAAATAAATTGGTTAATAGAAAACAATCGTTCAGATTTAATAGAGAATTTTTTAAAACAAAATGAAGAATTTGACGGAAAGAGTAGAGCTGTCCAATTTTTAGTAGATGGTAATATAGCCCAGGCAAATATAAAAGAAGGTTGTAAAAAGATAGAATTTATCGATAGCACTATTAAAGATTCATATTTGGAAAAATTTAAAATTTATTGTTTGGTATTTAACAATAAAAAACCTCAAGCTCAACTATTGCTTGATTTACTGAGAGAACAGAATCAATCTGATAAATTTTTTGATGATAAAATCAATTACCTATTAGGAATTTCAGAAAAAACTTCAGAGAAGATCAATGAGAAAAATTTACTTAATTTTTATCTTTCAAGCGTAACAATTAAAAAATTCAATTACGAGCCAACAATAAAAACGAAAAAAGAAATTTGGAAATACCTTAATGCAGCTAACTTAATAAAAATCAAAGATATAAATGATAAAGAAAAAATTAAAAATTTAGAACTTGCTGCAAATCAAGGGCAAATAGATGAAAAAATTATATTTAATATTTATAAACAAATTGAATTTAATTTAAACACATTGATAAACGCAAAAAATGTTTATCAAACTTTAGATAAAATAGATGCAAGATCTTTGATTTTTCAAAAGTACTTACTATCCGAAGATACAAAAACAAAAGTTGAATATCTTTTCATTCTTGATGAATTGTTTAAAGAAGACAATTTACAAAGCGTATTTTCAAGTTTTTTATCAGATAGTTTAAAAAAAATTGGCCTAGATAATATTCCAAAAAATTATCAAGAAATAGCTAGTAGTAGAATTTTATCTAAAAGTGATATTGGCAAGATTAAGTACAATGATAAAATTTTACATCAGTCAAAGATTATTAAGTTTTACTTAGAAAATGAGGAAGAAAAAAAAGTTCAAAAAGACATAGATAGGATTTTCAAAAAAATAAGCAAAAACCGAAAGTATTTTTTTTCAGCGAAAGACCTAGCTTTAGTAGACGCACTAACAAAAGATGGATTTAAAATACCTAATAGTTTTAATCGAGACGAATTAATTGCAAAATATAATGTGCCCAAAAATTTAGTAGGTCTTATAAAAAAAAAACAAAATGCATTCCTTGCACTTAAGATCGTCGAAATTATCGGAGAAGATGAGCCTTATCAATTAGATCCTGAAACTATTTATTTTATAACAAATCTTCTTAATGAAACAGATTTAATCCAAATTAGAAATAAAGTTCTTATATCAGCTCTACCACTTAGAGTATAAATAAAATATAATAATACAATGTCTAAGAAATCGATAATTATTGAACCAGATCCGATTCTAAGAAAAAAAAGTGAAAGTTTAGAAAAAGTTGACTCTAATGTAAGAAAATTAATGGATGATATGTTAGAGACAATGTACGAAGCTCCAGGAATAGGTTTGGCAGCAGTGCAAGTAGGTATATTAAAACGATTAATTGTAATTGATATATCAAAAGAGGAGCAAAAAAGAGATCCAATTTTTTTAGCAAACCCTACTTTTACATATAAATCAAAAGATACATCTGTTTATGAGGAAGGATGTTTATCATTGCCAGGACATTTCGCTGAAATAGAAAGACCAGCTGAGTGTCACGTAAAATTTATAAATTATAATGGAGAACAAGAAGAAATAAAAGCTAAGGGTTTATTAGCAACTTGTATTCAACATGAAGTAGATCATCTTAATGGGGTTTTATTCATTGATTATTTATCAAAATTAAAAAAAGATATGATAATAAAAAAACTCAAAAAACATAAAAAAGAAATGAATAAAATAATTCTTTAACTAATGTCTTTAAAAATAATATTTATGGGCACCCCTGAATTTTCAGTCCCAATTTTAAAATCATTACTTATGTCTGACCATAAGATATTATCAATATATACTCAGCCTCCTAAAAAAAAAAATAGAGGTCAAAATATTAGCAAAACACCAATACATAGATTTTCAATAGATAATAATATTGAAGTAAGATGTCCAGAAAATATAAATTCAGAACATGAAATAAATTTTATAAAAAAAAAAAATCCTGATGTAATAATTGTAGTTGCATATGGAAAAATTTTGTCAACTGAGCTATTAAGTCTAAAAAATATAAAATTTTTAAATATACATGCCTCTCTTTTGCCAAAGTGGAGGGGTGCTGCTCCTATACAGAGGTCAATTATGAATTTAGATAAGGAGACAGGAATATCTATTATGAAAATAGTCCCAAAATTAGATGAAGGACCTGTTATGATGAAATCTAAAGTAAGTATTAATAAAAATACTAATGCAGAAAAACTTAGTAATGAGCTTTCTCATCTAGCAGCAAGAATGATAATCGAGTCATTAAGCCTAATAGAAAAAAAAAAGGCTGTATTTATTGAACAAAATAAAAATGAAGCTTCTTATGCCGAAAAGATTAGAAAAGTAGAGTCAAAAATTGATTGGAATCAAAAAGCTTCGCAAATTATAGCAAAAGTAAACGCGCTATACCCCGATCCAGGTTGTTGGTTTGAATATGATGGATCAAGAATAAAAATTAATAAAGCAATTGAGGTAAATCAAAGCGGTGTACCTGGAAATATTTTAAATGATAAATTTGTAATTGCCTGTTCAGAAAACGCAGTCCAACTTCTAGAGGTTCAAAAAGAAGGAAAAAAAAGTATGAGTGTTTCAGAATTTTTGAGGGGAAATGAATTAATTGTAGGAACTGATGCGAAATAAACTTTTTAACTATGCATTAAAAATTGAATATGATGGAACTAACTTTGTAGGATGGCAATATCAAAAAAATGGTTCATCTATACAAGAGAGAATAGAAAAAAATTTAATAAAAATTTTAAAGTCTAAAATTAAAATTATAGGAGCAGGCAGAACCGACAAAGGTGTTCATGCTTATGGTCAATGCGCAAATTTTAAAACTAGTAAAAAAATTGAAAACATAAATAAATTTCAAGACTCAATAAATTTTTTTTTAAAAAAAAGTTTAATATCAATCGTGGATATAAGAAAAAAAAATTTACTTTTTCACTCCAGACACAGTGCAAAAGAAAGAATTTACGAGTATAAAATTATAAATAGAGCGGGAGCCTTATCTCTTGACTTAAATAAAGCCTGGCATGTAAAAAAAAAAATTAATATTCGTTTAATGAAGTATGGAGCAAAACTACTTGAGGGAACGCATGATTTTTCAACTTTTCGATCTGCATCATGTTCAGCAAAATCACCAATTAAAAAAATGAATTCAATCAAAGTAAGAAAGAAAGGTGATGAAATAAAAATAGAATTTAAATCAAAATCTTTTCTGCAAAATCAAGTGAGATCAATGGTAGGGTCGCTAAAATATTTGTCTGTTGGTAAGTGGACAAAAAAAGCATTTATAAATGCTTTTAAATCAAAAAAAAGAAAAGAATGTGCACCACCTGCACCTGCCTGTGGTTTATATCTAAAAGAAATAAAATATTAAATTGTTAAAATTACTTTACCCCATATTTTTTAAGTGAGTTTAAAGAAATAAATAGTAACGAAAAAAAGTTTTCAAATATATTAAATTTATTTAATTCTTTATTAATTTTCCAGATCCAAAAAAAATTTCGCACATAGCTACTTTGAAGAGAGTCTTGTCTTATTCGATATTTTGTTAAAGCATCATCCAAACAATAAGCATTACAGTACTTTAATACGGTACATTTAAAAAAATAATCTTCACATATTTTTGAATTCGTAAATTCTGCTTTCTTAGCTATCTCTCTTTGAATAATCATTGTACTTGTACAAATTGAAGTATCATGAACAAATTTTCTAAAATCGTATTCTTTACTTGGAGTCACGTATTGATTTTTTTTTCCAAAGGTCTCATAATTCGTATAAGTAAAAAGATAATTATTTCTTTCCATGAAATTTACCTGAGTTTGTAGTTTATCTTTTTTCCATAAATCATCAGAGTCTATAAATGCTAAATAAGGAGATTTAGATTTTTTAATAGCATAATTTCTACAGTAACCAGCACCCTTATTTTTTTTTAACCAAAAAATTTTAATTTTTTTTATTTTTGAAAACTTTCTTAAAATTTTTTTTGTTTTCTTATCCGAACAGTCATCCACGATAATAAGGTTCCAATTTTTATAAGTTTGATCTAAAATACTCTTGATAGTTTCCTTTATATATTCAGAGCTATTATAGTTTGGTAATATTATATCTATTTTAATTTTTTTTTCTTTTTTATTCGCCATCTTGAACCTTCTCTTACAATATAACCAACACACTTTTTTGATTTACACTTACAAGGATAATTTTTATAGTCCTTATCAAAATTAAAACCATAATCGTAAGATAATTCCTCACCTTGCTTTATATCTTTCATGGCAAATACCCAAATTTTAAGACCAGTTCCAAACACCTCGCAGTTTGGATCACAAGAATGATTAATCAACCTGGCTGAATTAAATTTAAAATCACCATCGAGGTCGTATCGTTTATTTATATTGAAAAGATATATTGCTTTACCATTATCATATTTGGGATTTGTCTCACTTTGTTTTACTGAAATTACTTTTCCTTTATACTCCACAATTTTAGTACCTTTTTTAATATTACAATTTGCATACAAACCATTTTTATCAATATTAGATTTTTTTATTTTAAATAATTTCACTTAAAATACTCTACTAAAATATAGTTGTATATTTTTGTAAGATCTCTTAAATCTTTTAATGAAACACATTCATCTACTCTATGCATAGTTTTATTTACCAATCCAAACTCAAGACAAGGAGAGATTTTTTTGATAAATCTAGCATCAGAAGTACCTCCAGTTGTAGATAATATTGGATTTATTTTCGTAATTTTCTTAATAATTTTTTTTGCCATAAATATAGTTTTCCCAGGTTTTGTTAAAAAAGCATCACCGTTAGCAATATAATCAATTTTATAACTACATTTATTTTTTTTACTTATTTTTTTAACGATCAAATTTACTTTTTTCTTTAATGATTTAGATGTGTGTAAATTGTTATATCTAATATTGAATTGAGCTCTCGCTCTGGCTGGGATGACGTTGTGAGCCTTATTATCAACGTTTATTGAGGTAAATTCTAAATTAGAAGGTTGAAAATTTTTGTTACCATTATCAAGCTTATTTTCCCTAAGTTTTTTACATATAGAAACTATAGTATTAATAGGATTATTTGATAGATGAGGATATGCGATATGACCTTGTGTGCCTTTAATTTCGATTTTTCCTGAAAGACTACCCCTTCTTCCAATTTTAATCATTTCTCCAAGTTTATTAGGATTTGTAGGTTCTCCTACAATGCAAAAATCAATTTTTTCTTTTCTTTTTCTTAAGTAGTCTACAACTTTTTTTGTACCATTTATTGCATACCCCTCCTCGTCGCCTGTAATTAAAAAACTAATTGACCCATTAAATTTTCGGTTTTTTTGCAAAAACCTACTTACAGCAGATACAAAACATGCTATCGAACTTTTCATATCATTTGCACCTCTTCCTATAAGGTGATTTTTTTTAACAGCGGGTATAAATGGATTGGTGGTCCAGTCTTTTACACTTCCTGGTGGTACTACATCTGTGTGTCCAGCATAGCAAAGGTTCGGTCCTTTTTTACCTATTCTTGCATATAGATTTTTTATTGGCTTACTTTTTTTGCTTTTAAATTCCAAAATTTTACAATTGAAGCCTAATTTTTTTAATTTTCCACTTAAAAATTTTATTGCGCCTGCGTCTATAGGAGTAACACTTGGAAATCTTATTAAATCTTTAGATAGTTGTAATTCATTAATTATAGTCATCAGTCTCTAAGTAAATCGTTTATAGAGGTTTTGCTTCTAGTTTTCTCGTCAACTTTTTTAACTATAACTGCGCAGTACAATGAAGGTCCATTAGGGTTCGACTTGTTTGGTAAACTTCCAGGAACAACAACCGAATATGCAGGAACTTTACCGTAAATTATTTCTCCAGAACTTCTATCTACTATTTTTGTTGATGCGCCAATGTAAACTCCCATAGATAATACCGCGCCCTCTTCCACTAAAACACCTTCTGCTATTTCAGATCGAGCACCGATAAAACAATTATCCTCAATAATTACCGGACCGGCCTGAAGTGGCTCTAAAACACCACCTATTCCTGCCCCACCAGAAATATGACAATTTTTTCCAACTTGAGCACACGAACCAACCGATGCCCAAGTGTCAATCATTGTACCCTCATCTACATAAGCTCCAAGATTTACAAAGCTAGGCATTAAAACTACATTTTTTGCAATATATGCTCCTTTTCTAACAACTCCATTAGGGACGTGACGATATCCTGCTTTTTTCCAATCTTTTTCTTTCCAATTAACTGTTTTACCAGGAACTTTGTCATACCAAGTAGTGTAAGGACCTTTCATCATCTCCATTTTGTTAATTCTAAAACTTAACAAAATAGCTTTTTTAATCCATTGACTAACAACCCAATTACCACTTCTTTTATTTGCGACTCTAATTTTTCCACTATCAACTAAATTGATAGTTTCATTAATTGCTTTAATTAATTTTTTATCTGATTTTGGACCTACTTTTTCTTTTTTTTCAAAACTTTCGTTTATTATTTTTTCCAATTTATCGTAACTCATTAATCTCCTTTAAAAATTTTGCTAAGCTGTCAGTCTTATAATTAATAAAATCCGCGTCAGAATATTTTGCTGCCCAAGGTTCATCATTTTTAATCCAAACAGTTTTCATGCCTAATTCGTATGCTGGCTTTAAATTTCTTGCAATATCTTCAAAGAATATACAATATTGTGGCTCAATTTTGTAATTTTGTACTAATTTTTTATAAGGCTCTTTGGAAGGCTTTGGAATAAATTCACAGTCTCTTATATCAAAAATTCCGTCAAAAAGCTTATCTATTCCGATTCTTTTTGTTACGTTTAGTGCATGAGCTCTGGACCCATTAGTAAAAATTATTTTTTTTCCGTCTAATTTTTTTATCTCATCTTCTAAATCTTTATCTTTGTCTAAAAAACTTAGATCTACGTCATGAACAAACTCCAAAAATTCGTCTGCATCGATTTTATGATTTTTTATCATACCGTTTAAAGTTGTATTATATTCTTGAAAGTAGTTTTTCTGAATTTTTCTAGCTTCGTCAATACTAACATTCAATTTTTCAGAAATGAATTTTGACATTTTTTTATCTACTTGATCAAAAACTTTAGTAGCTCCATCATACAATGTATTGTCCAAGTCGAATAACCAAAATTTTATACTTGTTAAATCTTTCATTCTCTAATTAATGTTCCAGATCCTTTATCTGAAAAAATTTCATGTAAAATTGAGTGGGGTTTTCTTCCATCTAGAATAACAACACCTCTTACTCCATTTTGAACAGCATCAACACAATTTTCTATTTTAGGAATCATTCCACCTTGAACAACTTTCCATTTAATAAGATTTTCAAGATCAAAAGGTTTAATTTCTGATATTAACTTTTTTTGATCATCATAAACACCTTCAACATTTGTCATTAATATTAGTCTTCTAGATTTTAGCTTTTTTGCAATCGCGCTTGCTGCTGTATCACCATTAATATTGTATGTTTGATTATGATCTCCCAAGCCTAAAGGTGCTATAATTGGAATTTTATTTTTACTTAATGCGTTTTGGATTAAACTATCGTTTATCTCATTAGGTATTCCAACAAAGCCAAGTTCTTTTCTCTCGGGCTTAACCTTTATTATATTATCAGTTTTAGTATGAAATGAAGCTGCTTCAGAACCCAATTTCTTAAGAGAGTTTACTATATCATTATTAAAATCAATTAATACCTCCTCTACAGTATTTATTATATTTTTATCAGTTATCCTTAAGCCATTAATAAATTTTGATTCGATTTTTTTTTTATCTAACTCTCTTTTAATTCTTGGACCGCCTCCATGTACAACTATTATAGATAAACCCAATTTATTAAGGACGTTTATGTCAGAAATAAAGTTATTGAAGACATTTCTATCTATAAGAACATTTCCTCCATATTTAATTACAATTTTTTCCTTTTCATATTTTTTTACATATTTTTGAACAATATTAATGTCTGGAGCTTTCTCAGGCCAAAATTTTTTTATCTCATCCAGAGAAATATCTTTTGACATTTAATTTGTTTTTACAGTAGTTTTTTTAACAATTACGTATTGTTGAGCGATTGTTAAAATATTATTAATTGTCCAATAAACAACCAACCCAGAGGGAAAAGAAGCAAGTATAATTGTTAAAAACAACGGGAAGAAAGCAAATATTTTTGCTTGAATTGGATCTGCCGGTGCGGGATTTAACTTCTGTTGAACCCACATAGAAGCCCCCATTAAAATTGGCCAAATTCCAATAATCATAAATCCTGGAGGATCCCAAGGAATTAAGCCGAACAAATTAAATAATGAAGTTGGATCCTGCGCTGACAAGTCTTTTATCCATCCAAAGAATGGTTGATGTCTCATCTCTAAAGAAATAAAGAGCATCTTATAAATAGCAAAAAAGAAGGGTATTTGAATTAAAACAGGTAAACATCCAGATGCAGGATTGATTTTTTCTTTTCTGTACAAAGCCATCATTTCTTGTTGTAGTTTGACCTTGTCATCTTTATGAAGCTCTTTTAGTCTTATCATCTCTGGTTGAACCGCTTTCATTTTTGCCATAGATCTGAAAGAGAAGTTAGCAAGCGGGAAGAAAATAAGTCTAATAGCTATAGTTAATAATACAATGGCAGTTCCAAAATTACCCGATATCTTAAATAAGTAATCTATAACAAAAAATAAAGGTTTGGTGAAAAAATAGAACCATCCCCAATCAATTACTAAATCAAATTTATTTATATTTTGGTTAGCAGCATATCCGTCAATTGTTTCAACTTCTTTGGCAGCTATAAATAATCTTAGTTGGTTAGATCCCGTCGATGATTTACTAATGTTAACAGGCTCATTGATAATGTAATTAGCTTTAAACCCATTATCGTAAAGGAATGTAGATTTGAAGTTTTTACCAGAATCCGGCACGAAAGCTGTCATCCAATACTTATCAGTTATTCCAAGCCATCCTTCACTTGACTCTCTCACTATTTTTTTCTCTTCAACATCATCATAGTCGTCTTCTTTTAGTTCATCATCAAATACACCTATAAACCCCTCATGTTGAATATAAAAATTTTGAATATCGTCTGGGATTTTATTCCTTGTCATCTGTGCATATGGATACAGATCTATAGGTGAATTCGAATTATTTTTTACTTGCTGTGATATTTTAAATAAATACTTATCATCTAACTCAATTCTTTTTTCAAAAGTAACACCCTCATTATTATTCCATTGCAAAATAACCGGAGATTTGTCGCTTAATTTATTATTTCCTTTTACTTTCCATTCAGAATCCTTTGTTGGAACTTTAATTTTATTTCCAATACTTGTCCAACCAGTCTCTATATAAAAACCATTTTCAGTATCAGGTGGGTTTAAAAAAATGATATTTTTTCCATCTTCAACTTTTTGTTTATGTTTTTTAAAAGATATATCGTCAATTAAAGCTCCCTTTAAATTAACAGAGCCCACTATACTGTCATTTTCAATTATAATTCTATTACTTGAATTTATAGACTCTTCTCTGGTAATTTTTTTTATTATCTGCGGCTGATTAATCGTTGGTGCAATAGAGCCTTGCTCATTCTTTGGCTCTGCTTTTTGATTTGTTTGTTGTTCAGAAGTTTTTTTCGGAGTTTCAAAAAAAGCACCCCAGAAAAGTAAAACAGACATTGAAAGAGCAATTGCAACAAATACATTTCTATCCATTATTGCTCTCCTTTTTATCTTTCGGAATTGGAACGAAATCTAAACCGTGACTGCCACCCAGCTTTTTAAATGGATGACATTTTAAAATTCTTTTTACACCTAATTTAATTCCTATTGTTAAACCTTGAGTTTTAACTGCCTCGATAAAATATTCAGAACAAGTAGGTAAAAATCTACATCTACTACCTAAGAGTGGAGAGACTAAATATTGATAAATTTTAATTATGAAAATAAGAATTTTTGTCATTTTATTTTTTTAATTTACTAAAGCTTTTCTCCATTAACGGCAAAAGAACATCATGTTTTTGAGTATAAGCATTAGGTTTACCAAAAACTATATAAGTGTAATCTTTATTAATTGCACCCTTTTTTTTAAGTAATTTTTGAACAATTGCTTTTAATTTTCTTCTTATTTTGTTTCTTTTGACAGCATTTCCAATTTTTTTTTTCATAACAAAACTAATCAGCAAATTAGCTTTTTGTTCAGTTTTAAAAAAATTTTTGGCAGCAAATATAGAAAAGTAATCAGTATGAACTTTTTTTTCCTTAAGCGCTTTTCTGAACTGGTTGCTTTTTTTTAAACTTTCAAGCTTAACCATCTAAATCTAAGTTGAAAGAGTTTTTCTTCCTTTGGCTCGTCTTCTAGCAATGAGTTGTCTTCCGGTTCTAGTAGCCATTCTAGCTCTAAATCCATGTCTTCTTTTTCTAACTAAATTGCTGGGCTGATATGTTCTTTTCATAAATATTAAAAGGTATATATTTTAATTGTTGTCTATTGTACAGGTAAATTATGAGTAAAAATTTAAAAATATTTTTGGGCATTTCTTACTTAATTATACTTATCACTTTCTTATATTTTATTTTTACAAGTGTAGAATTAAGTAAATTAAATGATTTTTTATATTACAAAGAGATTCAGAAAGACTTAAGCAATTTTGTTAGTGAGAGTATAATTACAAACTTAATTTATTTTTTTATTTTTGCAGTTATTTGGGTTGCTCTTTTAGGTTTTGGTGCACCTTTATTAATAATTTCTGGAATATTATTTGGTCAATGGATTGGGACTTTGATTTCTGTAATTTCAATTTCAGTTGGAGCATTGATTTTGTATTCTATAGGAAATTTTTTTTTTAGGGATTTAGTCAAAAAGATCCTACAACAAAAATTTGATAAATATATTTTTTTATTTAAAAAAAACGAATTTTACTATTTTTTTATATATAGATTCATTGGCGGCCTTGGAGTGCCATTTGGACTGCAAAACTTAATACCGATTTTATTTGGTATGGGTAAGTTGAATTATTTTCTATCAAGTTTTTTTGGATTTATACCTGGTTTTTTTATTTTTAATACGATAGGTGCTGGACTAAATTCTTATGTTGAGCAAACAGACAATTTCAATATGCTTGACTTTATCTTCACTCCAGAGATTTATTTACCCATTCTTATGTTTGCTTGTCTTATGATCATTTCTTTAATAATGAAAAAAAAATTTTTTGATGATAAAAATTAATGAAAATGTTCTGTCTAATGATTTAAGTCCTTATCTTAAACAACATAAAGACAATCCGGTGAATTGGCAAATTTGGTCTTATGAAACTTTAGAGTTCTCGAAAAAAAATAAAAAACCTATTTTACTTAGTATTGGATACGCAAGCTGTCATTGGTGCCATGTTATGGCTCATGAAAGTTTTGAAGATACCGCAACAGCAAATTTAATGAATGATCTTTTCGTAAATATTAAGGTTGATAGGGAAGAAAGACCTGATTTAGATTTTATTTTTCAAAGTTCGTTTCAATTATTTAATCAAACTGGAGGAGGGTGGCCTTTGACAATGTTTTTGGATGAAAACGGCGTTCCATTTATGGGAGGAACTTATTTTCCCAAAGAATCAAAACATGGATTACCATCATTTAAAGAAGTTTTACTAAAAGTTTCACAAGCTTATAAAGAACAAAGAGAAAAAATATTAAACCAAAAAGATTTAATTATTAAAAGTTTAAATCTGAAAAGAAATTCTGTTTTAAATCAAGATCTTGAACCCATTCTTGAAATATCCTTAGGTCAATTAGATCCAATTAAAGGAGGTCATAAAGGTGCACCTAAATTCCCAACTTTTAATTTATTTGAAACTTTACTTTATTTTTACAATACTTCCAATAATACGAAGTATCTTAAGCCGGTTGAGATTATTATAAAAAAATTATGTTCAAAAGGAATATATGATCATGTTGAAGGTGGTATAGCTCGATATACAGTAGACGAAGATTGGATAATTCCACATTTTGAGAAAATGCTTTATGACAATGCTCAATTTGTTTTGTTACTTTCTAAATATTGTAAAATAAATTCAGATAATTATTTTAAAGAAAAATTGGAACAAACAATTGAATTTCTAAAAAAAAACTTCATTAACAATGAGGGTTTTTTTGGTTCGGCTTATGACGCGGATAGCGATGGAGAGGAGGGTAAATATTATGTTTATTCTTACAATGAAATTAAAGATATTGAAAATATTGAAAAATTCTTTGAAATAACGCCAGAGGGTAACTGGGAAAATAAAATTATTCTTGTTGAAAAACAAAAACCAACTAAAGAGATCTTAAATAAACTTCTACAGATTAGATCAAAAAGAAATAAGCCCTTTTTTGATGACAAAACGCAACTAGATTTAAATTGCTTAATGATAAGCGCTTTAATTTCTGCAAGTGAAATTTTACAAAATAATGGATACTTAGAATTAGCTGAGGAATTTTTCTTAAAAATTGAAAATAAGTATATCAAGAATAAAATTCATCATAGTTACTCAACTAATATCGCTTTTATTGAAGATTATGCTTTTTTGATAAACGCAATAAATGATTTATCAGATAAAACAATGAATTTTAAATATAAGGATTTAGCAAAAAAATTGACTCAAGAAGCTTTAACTAATTTTTTTTTAGAGAATAAAAGCATTTTCCAAAAAAATCAAAAAAATAGTAACGATATTTTCTTTGAACCTATTGACATAGGAGACAATACTGTTCCAAACGGAAATGCAATTATGTTAATTAATTTGATTAGATTAGGCATGATGAGTGAGGCAGAGAAACTTTCAAGAAGTCTCAACGGATATTTAAATATTTATAAAAGCCATATGATTACAGCCGTTAGGGCTTTAGATTATTATAATAGTGTCATAACTGGTAAGAATTGCAACCAAGACGGATGTAAAAACTAATTTTTAGATATATAGCGATGTATAAAATAATTTTTAATTATTTTAAATACATCAAATCTCGACAATTTTTTATTCCATTTTATAATTTTTTCAGGGTAGAGAGGTTTATCGTACTTTAAATCTAGCCCGGTAACGTTTCTAATTTTTCCAATTTTGAAATTATAATATATCTTTTTAGGATCCCTTTTTTTAAGCTCTTTTAAAGGAACATCTAGAAAAATTTCATGATAGTTTTTAATTAATTTTCTATTAAGTTTGTAAATTTTCTCTGCCATAGCAATTACACTTACAACCACTAGATATCCTTTTTTTTCATAATCACTTGCATACTTTGAGTATCTTTTTCCAAGATTAATTCTGGATTTAAGAGAAAATTCGTTCTTAAATGATTTTTTTAATTTTTTTCTAAATTTATCTCCATCAAGCCATTTAACATTATTATAGCAGTTTTTTTTCAAATATTTATAGAACATTTTCGATAACGTAGTCTTGCCTGAACCTGAAAGTCCAGTTATCCAAATTACACCGGGAATTAATTTTTTTTTTAGTTTTTTCATTACTAAAATTTATCGATTAAAAATTCAAATCTTTTGGATGATCAATTTCATTCCAGTCTAATTTAATATTTACTACACTGACAAGATTATTTTTTTCTTTTATAAATTGTTTCAAGAATCCAGTTATATCTTTTTTAAAAAAAGTTTTTTTATTTCTAGCATCTAAAAATCTTTCAACCTTTGCCCATCCGTTAGGATTGAATTTAAACAGACCAGTAAATTGACCTTTAATTTGATTATAATTTTTCACTTTATCACCAATTTTGATTAGATACTTTTTATTGTCATAAGTAAAACTTTCTAAATCAGATAAAGGACGTTTAAACCTTGTTTTCCACTTGGATTTCCAATTTTTTAAGGAAAGTAAAACAATAGAACCTTTAGATGATTTTAGTTTTTTTAAAGCACTATATTTGTAAAAGATATCTCCATAAGAGACTATGCAAGTGTTATGCTTTAACAATTTTTTGGCTTTATACAACGAAAAAAAAATACTACTGCTTTTCCATTTATGATTAAAAATTTTTTTTATTTTATATTTTCGAAATTTTTGATTTTGATATCCTGTTACTATATATATTTTCTTTATTCCAGCTTTTTTAAAATTTTTAATTATATTCGACAGTAAGCTTGAACCTTTATATTCCAGTAAAGTTTTAGGTACATTTTTAGTCAGATTTTTCATCCTTGATCCTCTTCCAGCTGCAAGAATTATTCCAATCATGAACTGAAAAAATTTTTCAAATGAATTTTAAATTTACTATTTTTAAATTCTCTCTCGGGATGGAGCATCCATGCTTCGCATTTTTTATATTTATGCTTTATACCCCAAATAGTTCCATTTCTAGTATACAATGAGATATTAAAATTTTGAGGACATTTTGATATTTCCCATTTAAAATAACATTTTGCTTGATGAAATGTTTTATCAAAGCAACTTTGTATCTTATATTTTTTTCTTACTCTTAACTTAGTCTTTTTCAAACTTGATCTAAAATTTTTTGATATTATTTGCATTCCTCTACAAATTCCAAAAATTGGTTTATTTTTTTTCAAAAAATATGAAATTAGAATGTTTTCAAGATTATCTCTATCATCGTTTTTATTTAAGTTCTCTCCACCAGATAATAAGAGACCATTTGGTTTTACTAATTTAATAAAATTATTTAACTTCTTTTTATTTTTAGATTTTCCAAAGTCATTTGGAATTAAAATTGGCAAAGCACCAATTTCCATAATCAATTTTATTAACCTTTTATCAATTGAGTCTCTATTCTCCTCTAAATTTTGGATCACAGTATTTCTTAAAGAAATTAGAATTCTCATATTTAGCTCAAGACTTTAATAGTTTTACTTTTACAATTTAATTCAATTACTTTAGATTTTATATAATGTTTAAAAGATTGCTCACCACAACCTATTGCAGCAGGCATGCCAAGTTCTGCACACCTTATAGCCATATGAGAGTTAGCTCCTCCGAATTTAGTTATTAAACCTTTTACATTTAAACCAAAAATCCAATCGTAACCGGGGTCAGCATTTTCGATTAATACAATAGATCCCTTTAATTTATTTTTATCTTTCATGCTATTTATAAAATTTGCTTTTGCAGTAACTTTTCCCAAAGTAATAAAATTTGGAAAATTTACTTGAAAAGGTATCACATTTATATAACTAGGATCATAAATTAATTGAGGTAGCTTTATTTGTCTATTGATATTAAAAATTTTTTCATTTTTGATTGATTTTAATTTATTAGATTTTTTAAGATAGTTTTTGATAAATAAGTTTTGAATATTCAGGTTGTCAAAAAACTTCAGTTTCAACTTATTTTTTTTAGATATATTTCTAATTAAATCTATAACTAAACTTATATTTTTTGAAAATACAAATTTTGCTTTCTCTCTACTTGATAAGGATAAAGCTAAATAATCAACAAGTGAAGAGTAATTTAAAGGAATTTTTTCAACTCTAAGCAAATTATTAATTTTACTTTCATGCTTTCTTAATTTTAACTTAATTTTATCAATAGAACCAAGATTAATTTTTATCTTGTTATTAATTAAAATATCTAGTGAAGTTTCTTTATAGCTTTTCGAATTGATATCATAAGTACCCGGTCTTAAATGACCGTATTTAAGTAGAAAAACTTTTCTTTTGATTTTATTTTTCCTCAAATTATTTAGGTCAATTAAAAACTCACTTGTTATAGTTCTGATATTTTTTTCAAAAATTTCAATATCGCTAGGTTTAAATATTTTTAGACGAACAAGCGAGTTTAAAATTTCTTTTGCAACAAAAGCATGGCGAGCTAGAATACCAAATGGAATTATTCCATTAAATTTACAATCATCCAAGATAGATTTTATATTTGAAAAATGAATATGCTTGTAATTATTATTAAAATTTTGCCTTGATTGTAATTCTTGAATTTTTTTTATATTATAAGCTAAACTTCCCTTGCCGTTTGGATTTAAATTTTTAATAAATATTTTCTTGTATTCATTTTTTAAAAATTTAAGTTCTTCTTTATTTAAATTATTATAAATTTTCTTAAATTTTCTTTCAAAATCAAACGAAAAGCAATTAGGTATAATCTCGAATTCTATTTTATCATGCAGATTTGGTTCTTCTCGTAATTTATCCATTGCTAAATTTATTATCTTGTTACCTAATAATTTATTAATTTTGTCAGGTAGAAAAGAATTAAAGCTTTTTCTAATGTCTATAAAAGGTTTACCACACAGTTTTAACATCAATTTAGTTTTATTAATTTTTTTGTAGCCCATCAGTTTTCTTGATTCGTACCACGATCGATCTGTAATTAAATAATCATAAAGTGAATAAGCTAAATTTGAAGGGTGTAATCCGATCATTTCGACAGGATTCCAATCTGGCATCTGACCTAAAATATTTTTTGAACCATAAAGACTATTTGACTTTTTAAATTCTGCAATTAAACTTTTTTCTAAGCTTGTAACTTTTAAAGAAATCTTTTTGATATGATTACTTTCCAAATTTTTTTTCTTGGACAGCGGCCTCACTTGAAGTAAAAATAATTTATTTTTTTTTGTTAAAACGAATTCGATATCAAGTCTATCTGACTTCAATTTTTTTTCTAATTCTTGAACCGCTTTTATTAATTTTATAAATCTATTAGATTTTAATCTTTTTTCTTTTCCTCTTAACAAATAGAGACTCTTGTTTGCATACTCTCCTTTTCCCGATGTAACAGTGTCAGAAGAGCCAGTGATGTCATCATAATTTATACAATAGTAAGGGGATGAATTTTCTAAATCTTGTGTCATTATTACTCCACTCATCTTAATATTTCTTATCATTTCTTGAATTAATATTTGTCCTTTTTTTATTTTTATATTCGATCCATAACTTTTGAATACTTTTTCGATTTTTTCTTTTACTTCCTTTTTATTTGATTTATTGACATTTAAAAAACTTAAGTACTTACCAGCTTGAGACTCGTTATCTGTGTCTTCGTCGTAAGCAGATGATCTTATAGCTATTTTGTTTTTATTTGTGACTCTTTTGATATCTTTAAATATCCTTTTACTGTTATTTCTCCAATCGACGTAATTGAAAAAATATGTTTTAGGGACATAAAAATTTAAGAGCTTATTTTCAAGATTTTTAATTGTTTCTGCTTTTGAATTTTTCATTTTCACTAGATATAAAAATCTTTAACATATTTTTTATTAAATCTTTATAAGAAGCTTGCATAATTTTGATTCTAGAAGTAAAAGTATATTAATGAAGGAGTATTTATGGGTATTCACTACGATTACAAATCAACTCGTGGCGAAAAAGCTATGAAAAAAGAGGCCAAAAAAAAGGCTCGATTAGAACAAAGAAGAGCAAAAAAGTCCTTGGAAAGTGATATCTCTAAAAAGAAAAAAGAAATGCATGATATCAACAAACCCATTACTCTTGAAGATCTCACTAATCCTGACAAGAATTAGATTTTAATGAAATCTTTTTATAAAAAAAAAGATTTAATCTTAAAGTTAAGAGAGGAGTCATTAAGGAAAAATTTAAAAAAAAGAAAAAAAATCAAGAAAATAGATAAGGAAAAAAATGGCAGTTCTTTCAGATAAATGGATTAAACAAAATGCAAAAAGACATGGAATGATCAAGCCATTTGTTGAAAAACAAGTTAGAAAAGGAAAAATTTCTTTTGGATTGTCTTCGTATGGTTATGATGCAAGAGTTTCCAATGAATTTAAAATATTTACAAATGTAAATTCTGGGGTAGTGGATCCAAAAGAATTTAAAAAGGATAGTTTTGTAACAAAAATCGGTAAAGAATGTATCATCCCGCCTAATTCATTTGCATTAGCCACGACTATTGAATATTTTAAAATTCCTGAAAACGTTTTAGTGATCTGTCTTGGCAAATCGACTTATGCAAGATGTGGAATTATAGTGAATGTCACACCATTAGAACCTGGTTGGGAAGGCCATGTTACACTTGAATTTTCAAATACAACTCCTCTTCCTGCAAAAATTTACGCTAATGAGGGAGTTGCTCAGTTTATTTTTATTAAAGGGAACGAAAAACCAAATGTAACTTATGCAAGTAGAAAAGGTAAATACATGAAACAAAAAGGTGTAACACTTCCAAAAATCTGAGACTTTTAATGCAAAAACTTTTGATCAAAGGCAAGACAAGTCTTAAAGGAAAAATCTTAATATCTGGTTCAAAAAACGCGACACTCCCAATACTAGCTGCATCAATTCTTGCAAAAGAAGTAAACCTTTCCAATATTCCAATGGTTAAAGATATTTTTACAATGGTAGAACTTTTAAAGTTTATGGGTGCAAGCATCAAGATTTCAAAAAAAAAAAATTCAATCAATATAAAAAACAATTTTAAAAAAATAAATACTTTAGCCCCGTACAAATTAGTTAAAACTATGAGAGCAGGAGTTTTAGCACTAGGTCCTCTCTTGACAAAATTTAAAAAAGCAAAAGTTTCCCTTCCAGGGGGGTGTGCTATAGGTACAAGACCAGTTGATTTACACTTATTCGCTTTAAAAAAATTAGGAGCAAGAATTAAAATTAAAGATGGCTACATTCTAGCAAATACACCAAAGGGATTAGTTGGAACCACAATCATTTTCCCTAAAATATCTGTTGGAGCAACTGAAAATGCATTATTGGCAG
This sequence comes from uncultured Pelagibacteraceae bacterium, assembly GCA_902573985.1. Taxonomy (GTDB): domain Bacteria; phylum Pseudomonadota; class Alphaproteobacteria; order Pelagibacterales; family Pelagibacteraceae; genus Pelagilacustribacter. The sequence continues at coordinate 80,530 of CACGLS010000002.1, read as the reverse complement.
CTTTTAATGCGAGAGGTAAAACAATATTAAAAAATTGTGCAATTGAACCAGAAATTATGGATCTTATAAATTTTTTAAAAAAATTAGGCAGCAGAATTGATGTTAAAGGAAGGAAAATAATTATTTTTAAAAATGAAAAGATTATAAAAAAAATTAAACATAAAATTATATTTGATCGAATCGAGCTAGGTACTTATATGATTGCAGCAGCATTAATTGGAAAAAAAATTAAAATCACAAAAATTGATACAAATGTTATAAAAAATGAAATCAATGTTTTAAAAAAAATGGGAATAGATATCAAAGTTTCAAAAAATTCTATAGAGATTTCAAAAGGAAAGAAATTGAAAAAAATAAATATAAAAACTATGCCTTACCCAGGATTTCCTACAGACTTACAGGCACAATTAATGGTTTTGATGACACAGGCAGATGGAACATCAAAAATTGTAGAAAATATTTTTGAAAATCGGTTTATGCATGTTCCTGAATTAAAAAGAATGGGTGCAAATATAGTTATTAGAAATAAAACAGCTTTTGTGATTGGCCCTTCTAAACTTACTGGAGCAGAGGTGATGGCAACAGACTTGAGAGCGTCTGTGAGTTTAGTTCTGGCAGGCTTAGTAGCTGATAAAAGAACTATAATAAATCGAATTTACCATTTAGATAGAGGTTATGAAAAATTAGAGGTTAAACTTCAAAAATGTAAAGCTCTTATTAAGAGAATTTAGCTTAAAATTATGGAAGCAGTTAATAAAACACACAGACAAATAATTACATTTAATAAAAATATTGGACATTTATACGTTCCGAATCTTAAAGCAAGATTGATTGATAATGATGGAGGTTATTTCATCAAAACTAACTCACAAGGATTTAGATCTAATATCGAATTTAATAAAAAAAAGAGTAAAAAGAAAAGGATACTTTTCTTTGGAGACTCAAATACTGCTGCAGACGGTGTCAGTAACGAGCAGAGATATTCTGATTTAATTCAAAATTATTTTGATGCTGAGGTTTTTAATTATGCTGTGTCAGGCACGGGCACAGATCAGCAATTTTTAATTTGGGAAAAATATGCAAAGGAGGTTGAAGCAGATTTAATTATAATAGGAGTTTTAGTTGAAAATATTGAAAGAAATAAAGTTCAATACAGAGAAGCGTTAGATTTTTTTACAAAAAAACGATCGTTAATTTCAAAGCCTTTTTTTAATATTAGCGGCCAACAGATAAAATTAGAAAACTTCCCAGTAAATAAATTTGACGGAAATTTTGATAAAATAGATAAAAATAAAGTACAATGGCAAATTCCATCTGATCAAAAAAAACTTTATCACTCAATTAATTATTTGAGAAAAACTAAAATATACAAAAAATTAAATAAAGATTATAATAATAGCCTTACTCAGGCACGATCATTTTTAATAAAAAATTTTTATCAGCCTTATAAAGATTACAGAAATAAAAATTGCGATGGTTATAAATTATTAGAAAATATCTTGAAAAAATTTTTAGATTCTATTGGAGATACACCAACTATATTAATGCCCATACCAACTTACCATTACTATTTCGATGGAGCACGACCAATATATCAAGATTTCTTCAAATCATTCGAAGATGAAAAAGAAAAAAGATTTATTTTTGATCCTTTAGCTTGCTTAAAAAATCTTGATTTAGATGAAAAAAAAAAATTACCATTATCAGATGATAAAGCTCACTTTTCCTCTTTCGGACATAAAATTATAGCTCAGAGTCTCAAAGAAAAAATTGAAAAGTTGAACATTTTTTCTTTAAATAAATCTTCAAAAATTGATATAACCTCAAATTCTCAAGATAAACCTTGTTATATTCTAGGTATCTCAGCATTTTATCACGACTCTGCAGCAACTTTAATTAAAAACGGAAAAATAATTGCAGCGGCTCAAGAGGAAAGATTTACAAGAAAGAAAAATGATCAAAGCTTTCCAAGGTTTGCTATTAATTTCTGTCTGGAGGAGGCAGGAATAAACCCAAGTGAATTAGAAGCTGTAGTTTACTATGATAATGCATATTTAACTTTAGAAAGAATTATGTACAGCTTTTTAAAGACGTATCCAAATAGTCTTAGGAGTTGGAATAAGTATATCCCAAAATGGCTTACACACAAATTATTTGTACCAAGTTTAATAAGAAAACAATTAAAATATAAAGGTAAAATTCTACATACTTATCATCATAGATCTCATCTTGCTTCAGCTTTTTTCCCATCTCCATTTAAGAGTTCAGCAATTCTTACTATAGATGGAGTCGGGGAATGGACAACTGCTAGCATAGGTATTGGAAAAAATAACACTATAAATATGGTTAAAGAGATATCTTTTCCAGACTCAGTTGGTCTGCTTTATTCCTCTTTTACTCAATTTTTAGGTTTTAAAGTAAACTCCGGTGAATATAAAATGATGGGATTAGCTCCTTATGGTGAACCAATTTATTATGATTTAATTCTAAATAATCTAATTAAACTAAATGAAGATGGTTCAATTAAAATTAATCAAAAATATTTTAATTATCTTGAGGGTTCTGTAATGACTAATAAAAACTTTGAAAATCTATTTAAAATAAAAAAAAGAGTTCCCGAGAGTAAAATTTTGAGAGAGCATATGAATATTGCAAGTTCTATTCAAAAAGTGACTGAAAAAATAATACTTAAGATGGCAGAATATACAAAAAAAATTACTGGAGAAAACAATCTTTGTTTATCTGGCGGAGTTGCTTTGAATTGTGTAGCAAACGGAGTCCTATTGAAGTCTAAGTTATTTAAAAATATTTGGGTGCAGCCTGCTTCAGGAGACGCAGGTTCATCTTTAGGTTGCGCTTATGATGTCTATTATTCTTACCTCAAAAATTTAAGAAAAAATGATGATGAAAATTTAACAGCTCAAAAAGGATCGCTTTTAGGTCCATCCTGGAGTCTTGATGAGATAAAATCTTTTTTGGATTCATCAGATATTAATTATGAATTTTATCAAGATGAAAAAATGAGGAACAAGATTATTTCTGAGTTAATTTCAGAAAGTAAAGTGATTGGATTATTTCAAGGTAGAACAGAATTTGGTCCTAGAGCTTTGGGATCAAGATCAATCATAGGAGATGCGCGAAATCAAGATATGCAAACAAAAATTAATCTCAAAATTAAATTTAGAGAGTCATTTAGGCCTTTTGCGCCAGCAATTTTAATTGACAAAGTAAGTAGATATTTTGAACTAAATCAACCAAGTCCTTATATGATGTTTGTTGCTCCAGTAAATGTTGCAATCAGAAAACCAAAATCTTCAAAAGTCACTGATGATATGCTCGAAATTGTGAGAGAAAAAAGAAGCGAAGTCCCTGCAATTACACACGTTGATTATTCTGCTAGAATTCAAACAGTTGATCATAAGAGCAATGAAAAATTTTTCAATTTATTAAAAGAATTTGATAATAAAAACTCTTGTCCATTATTGATCAATACATCTTTCAATGTGAGAGGTGAACCCATAGTAAATTCACCTTTTGATGCATATAAGTGTTTTGAGAGAACAAATATGGATGTTTTGGTCCTCGAAAATTTTTTAATTTATAAAGATAAACAAAAGAAAAATCTTGAAAAAGAAAAAATTTATATAAAAGAAGAAAACACAGGAGAAGAATTTCAAAATTCTTTTAAAGAAATTAACAAGATATATAAAAATTTAAAAGAATTTAGTAATTTTAACTTGAGTTTCAAAACAGGATGGGAAGATTGTTCAAAAGAGAGCAGACTTCAGGATATTTTTGAAATCCCAAAAGAACTAGACAAAGAAGACTTCAGTCCAGAGAAAATGGGTGAAATTATATTAAATTATTGGAGAGACAAGAAATTTGCTGAAGCTATGAAAAGAAATATTATAAAATTAATGGAAATTTCAAAAAAGAATAAAACAGATAATTATAATTATGACGGAAAAATATCAGAAAATATTTATGAAATGTTCTAGAAAATGAAAAATATTAAAAACTTTATAAGTTATCCATTTAATTCTAAATTGTTTTTTGATCTATATCAAAAATTATTGAACAAAAGTTCTAACGGTTTTATTTTGTCATTTCATGATCTTTCACCTCAAACTTTTAAAAGTCATATAGAATGTTTATTACCTGCAAAACCAATACCTCTTGATGAACTTATTAAAAGGCAAATATCTGAAAAGTCGAATAAAAATTGTTTTTCTATTACATTTGATGATGGAGTAGAGGAAACTGTAAGAAATAGTTGGGATGTCTGTTTAAAACATAATTGGCCAGTTACTTTTTTTTTACCAGTTAATTATTTAAATGGAGAAAATTTACCGTTTCAAAAAATTCAATTATTAGAATATTATCTTAAAGACAAGGAATATACTGTTCCAAAAGATTTAAAAAAAAATAAAAGTTTAATGAATAAAAAAAGAATTATAGAACAATTAAAAAAAATTATTTATTATGAAAGTAGTTTTAATATAAAAGAAAATATAAACTATTTCTTAAAATTTCTTCCTCAGAAATCTGAACTTAAAAATTATAAATATTTGATGCCCAGAGCTATCAGTTGGGATGAGGTAAAGAAAATAAGTAAAAATGATTTGTCATCATTTCAAAGTCATGGAGTCTCTCACACTGCCTGTAGCGGATTAACTACTGATGAATTAAAAAATGAAATGATTAGCAGCAAAGATATTATACAAAAACATACTGGAAAAAAAGTAAACGGTTTCTGCTATCCATATGGATCTCCTAATAGTATAAATCAAGCTAGTATAGATATAGCTTCGAAGTTCTTTGATTATTCAACAACTCTTATCAAAGGAAGACTTACAAATAAAAGCATTTTACATTATTTACCAAGAATAGATTTATACGAGGAAAATAAAGCTTCACTTGTAAAAATGAAAGTTGCCATCAGTTAATTTAATGGTGAAAAATAAATACTTAAAGTTAATTGCTAAAACAGAGGAAGATTTAAAGGTATTGTCAGCACACTTGCAGGATGCAATTGTTAATATTTCAAATATTGCAAATTTAAAAAAAAACAAAATGTTTTTAATGCAGCTAAATAGGTTCATGTGGGAAGATATAGAAAAAGGCGTTTTAAGAAAAAATAAAAGAATTAGAACAATACTAAAATTTGAAAATGTGCTAAATGTGTATTCGAAAAATATAAATCGATCAAAAAATGATCAATTTTTAGATTTTCTTGCTATTGAAACCAATCTCACTATAGATAATAACTATGAAATGAGAATGATTTTTGCTGGGAATACAACAATAAAAATAATTTGTGAAGTTATTGAAGTTACACTTGATGATCAAGGAGAGCCTTGGAACACAAAAAATAAACCAAAACATAGTGTTATATAATGCTTAAATATTTTAATGTCAGTCGAGACAAATCTTTAAAAAATTTACAAACCTTGCTTAATAGAAGATCTCAGGCACAAAAAAATCAGTCTGGTTATGTTAAACAAATATTGTCAAATGTAAAAAAAAATGGTGACTTTGCTTTATTAAAATATGAAAAAAAATTTTCAAAGGTAAAAACTAAAACTATTAAAATAAAATTTTCTAAAAAGGAAATTGACGAAATTATTGAAAAATTAGATAAAAAATTAAAAAGTTCAATAGATATTGCCTTTAACAGAATTAAACAATTTCACTCAAAACAAAAATATTACCCGTTTAATTATAAAGACAAATTTAAAAATGAATTATCTTATAAATTTTCTGCAATTGAAAAGGTTGGAGTATATGTTCCTGGTGGAACAGCAAGTTATCCTAGCACAGTACTGATGAATTGTATTCCGGCTTTAGTAGCTGGTGTAAAAAATATTTATATGACTACGCCTGCATTAGGAATAAACGTAAATCCAGCAATAATTTATGCTGCAAAAAAGTGTGGTGTTAAAGAAATTTATAAAGTTGGAGGACCTCATTCGATCGCAGCTTTTTCTTATGGAACAAAAACTTTTCAAAAAGTTGACAAAATAGTTGGACCGGGTAATGCCTTTGTAGCTGCTGCAAAAAAAGAGGTATTTGGTGATGTTGGTATTGATATGGTCGCTGGCCCATCTGAAGTGAGTATAATTGCAGACAAAAATTCAAATCCAGAATGGATTGCAGCAGATTTGATTGCACAAGCGGAGCACGATATTTTTGCTCAATCAATTTTGATATCTAACAATAAAAATTTAATCAAATCTGTAAATTTTTATTTAAAACAACAACTTAAAAGATTACCTAAAAGAAGTATAGCTACAAAAAGTTTAAAGAATTATGGATTAGCAGTATTTGCTAGCTCAAAAAAGAAAATTATAAAAGCAGTCAATACTATTGCGCCAGAACATCTTGAAATCGATTTTAATAATTACAAAGAAATTATTAAAGATATTAAAAATGCAGGCTCAATATTTATTGGAAAATATTCTCCCGAAGCTATGGGTGATTACATAGCTGGTCCTAATCACGTGCTTCCAACATCAGGGTCAGCAAAGTTTTCCTCTGGTTTGTCAGTTATAGATTTTTTAAAGCGACATTCTTTAATAAAAATATCCAAATCAGGTATTGAAAGATTGGGGCCATCAGTTATAAATTTAGCAGAACATGAAAATTTATATGGTCATGCATATTCAATAAATATAAGATTAAAAAAAGGTAAATAATTGGCGAAACAAGAAACTTTAGAATTCAAAGGCAAAGTAACAGAGTTACTTCCTAACGCGATGTTTAGAGTTAAATTGGAAAACAATCATGAAATCTTAGCCCATACTGCTGGTAAGCTGAGAAAGAATAGAATAAGAGTTCTCGCAGGAGATAATGTAATGGTTGAAATGACGCCATACGATTTGACTAAAGGTAGAATTACTTTTAGATTTTAGGCCTTGTAGCTCAGTAGTAGAGCAGTACCCTGAAAAGGTATGTGTCGTAAGTGCGATTCTTACCAAGGCCACCACCGAGTAATTAATGCGCATCGATATTTTTTACTTAATTTGTTAAATTAACTAATGTTAAGAAATATAGGACTTGTTTGGCTGAGAGATGATTTTAGATTAAAAAAAAATTTGGCTCTTATTGAGGCAACAAAAAACCATCAGCAGGTAGTAGTATTCTTTTTATACAAAAAAAAAAAATTTGAAAACCAAGAAGCTCAAAATTGGTGGGTAAGAAGATCTCTCGAGGAATTTAAAAAAAAACTAATTTATTTTAATATCAATCTTGAAATAATCAAAACGGAAACTTATAAATCTTTCTTTGATCATCTTTTTTTAAAAAAAAATTTTTCAATTTATTGGAATAGAGTTTATGAACCAGATTATATAAAATTTGATCAATATCTATCAAAAAATTTAAGAGAAAAAAAAATTAAATTTAATATATTTAAGGGAAATATATTGAATGAGTATCATGAAGTAAAAAAAAATGATGGTTCTCCTTTCAAAGTATTTACCCCTTATTGGAGAAATGCTGAAAAATTTTATTCTGAAAAAATACCTAAAAAAGATAAAAATATTAAAAAACTAAAAACAAAAATCTCTTTTTTTAAAAATTCAATTAACGAAAGTGAATTAGCTCTAAAAAACAATTGGTCTAATAAATTTAAAGAAATTTGGTTTCCAAGTGAGGAAAGAGCATTAATTGAATTAAAAAAATTTTTAAAGGCTAGAATTAGCAATTACTCTGAGTCACGAAATTTCCCATACACTCTAGGCACTTCTAAACTATCTCCATTCATAAAACATGGTCAGATACATGTGGAGACAATCTGGGAAGAATGCATTAAATTAAAAAACGCCGGAGTAGGGAAATTTTTAGCAGAAATAGGTTGGAGAGAATTTAATCACTCCTTGATTAATCATTTTTCTTATATGCTTAAAGGAAATTATTCAAAAAAGTTTGACAATTTTCCTTGGGAAAAAAATTCTAAATTTTTTAAAGCTTGGAAACAGGGTTTAACAGGTTATCCAATTGTTGATGCTGGCATGAGAGAATTATATTCTACCGGGTGGATGCATAACAGAGTAAGGATGATTGTTGGATCTTTCCTTGTAAAACATTTGCTAATAAATTGGAAAGAGGGCGAAAAATATTTTAAAAACTCTTTACTTGACTATAACGAGGCAAATAATGTTTCTGGCTGGCAGTGGGTTGCAGGATGTGGCGCAGACGCAGCGCCGTATTTCAGGATTTTTAACCCAATATTACAAGGTGAAAAGTTTGATAAAGATGGAGAATATGTAAAAAAATGGGTTCCAGAATTAAAAAAAGTTCCAAAAAAATTTATACACAAACCTTGGGAACTAAAAGATGTAAATATATTGAAACTAGGTTTTGACTATCCACTTCCAATCGTAAATCATGAACAAGCTAGATCCAAAGCCCTTTCCGCTTTCAAGAAAATATAAAGTTAAATACTTCCGTGGCAAAATTTATATTTTTTGCCAGAACCACAAGGGCACTTTTCATTTCTTCCAACTTTCTTTAAATCATTTTTAACAAAACTTTGTTTTTTTTGTTTAATATTTTCTTCTTCAGGAGTTACAACTATATTTAAATTCAATAATAGTTTAATTATGTCTACTTTAATTTTAGATAAAAGCCCTTCAAAAAGAACAAAAGCTTCTTTTTTGAATTCTGATAAAGGATCCTTCTGCCCATACTGCCTCAGACCGATTACTTGTCTTAATTGCTCTAAATATTGTAGGTGCGATCTCCAAGAAAAGTCTATAATTTGAAGAAAAATTTTTTTTTCTAAACTCCTGTTTTGATCCTCACCTAAAACACTTATTCTAGATTTTTGTTTATTCATAAATAAACTTCTCATATCTTTATTGAAGTCGTCCTTTGATTTTGATGACAAACTTGATAATTGCTTTTCAGTTAAAATATTTCCAGTAATATTTTTAATTTCTAATAAATATTTTTCATCATTAGATTTTTTGAAATTCTCTATTGACGAACTTAAATTATTCAATATTTCCTCAAAAAAATCTTCTAGTATTGCGCTTATACTTTTTTCTTTCAAAATTCTTAATCTCTGTGAAAATATTACTTGTCTTTGATCATTCATAACATCATCAAATTTAATCAAAGTTTTTCGAATATCAAAGTTTCTACTCTCAACCTTTTTTTGCGCTCTTTCCATTGCTTTATTTATCCAAGGATGATCTATCGACTCGTTCTCTTTTAAACCTAGTTTCTTAAGCATTCCATCAATTGAGTCACCTCCAAATATTCTCATTAATTCATCTTGTAAACTTATAAAAAATATAGTTGAACCAGGATCACCCTGTCTACCGGATCTCCCCCTTAATTGATTATCTATTCTTCTACTTTCATGTCTTTCTGTCCCAATTATAAATAATCCACCAAGACTTTTAACTTTTTTTTCATTTTGATTGTACTCTTCAGAGCTAATTTCTTTTCCATCCTCAAAAAAATCTTTGTTTCCTCCCAATTTAATATCAGTTCCTCTGCCTGCCATGTTAGTTGCGATTGTAACAGCACCAGTTTTTCCAGCCTCCGCTATAATTTTTGCTTCTTGTTCGTGTAGTTTTGCATTAAGAACATTGTGCTTAATACTCTTGCTATTTAAAAATTTAGAAATTTTTTCTGACTTGTCTATACTTGTTGTGCCTACTAAAACTGGTTGGCCTTGTGTATTGCACTCTATAATTTTATTAGTAATTGCATTATATTTTTCTTTTTCAGTTCTAAAAATTTGGTCGTTATAATCTTTTCGCAACATTTTCTTATTAGTTGGTATTGAGACAACATTTAATTTATAAATATCAAAAAATTCCTCAGACTCGGTCATAGCTGTTCCTGTCATTCCGGCTAATTTCTTATAAAGTCTAAAATAATTTTGATAAGTAATTGATGCTAGTGTCTGATTTTCCTCCTCAATATTTACATTCTCTTTAGCCTCTATAGCTTGATGTAAACCGTCAGAAAATCTTCTGCCACCTAATACTCTTCCAGTAAATTCATCAATAATTTGTACTTTTCCATCCCTGATAATATAATCTTTATCTTTTTTAAAGATTAGATTTGCTTTAAGAGCTTGATTTGTGTGATGAACAAGATCTAGATTACTTGGGTCGTAAAAATTATTGTTTTTAAGTATATTTTTTTGAAGTGCCAACTTTTCAATTTTATCTACACCGGTATCATTAAGAATGACATTTTTATTTTTTTCATCAAGCTCATAATCACTTACCTCTAACTTTTTTATAAACTCATTAGAAGTTGTATAAAGAGTTGTTTTGTCCTCCAATTTTCCCGAAATAATTAAAGGAGTTCTTGACTCATCGATAAGTATACTATCAACCTCATCAACGATACAATAATTGTGATTTTTTTGAACCATTTCACTTAGTTCATATTTCATATTATCTCTTAAATAATCAAAACCAAGTTCATTATTGGTAGCATAAGTAATATCACATTCATAATTTCTTTTTCTATTTTCATCATCTTGGTCATGAGTTATACAGCCAGTTGATACTCCGAGATAATTAAAAACTTTACCCATCCAAGCAGAGTCTCTTTTAGCTAAATAATCATTTACAGTCACAATATGAACTCCCTTTCCTGAAAGAGAATTTAAATAAGCTGGTAGAGTTGAAACTAAAGTTTTTCCCTCGCCTGTTTTCATCTCCGCTATTTTACCTTTATGAAGAATTATGCCCCCAGCTAATTGAACATCATAATGTCTTTCACCTAGTGTCCTTTTCGCTGCCTCTCTTACTAACGCGAAACACTCAGGTAAAATTTCATTTAAATCAAAAGATCCATTTTGAGCTTTTTTTTTGTAATTAGCTGTTTTTTCTTTGAAGTCACTTTCCGAAAGAGACTTAATTTGACTTTCTTTATCATTAATTGCCAAAATTAGATTCTGGATTTTATCTAATTCTTGTTGATTAGAGCTCCTAAATATTTTACTAAAAGTTCTTGTAAATAAATTCATTATATCTCTATATATGTATTTATAATTTAAATTAAACATTAATTATGACAATAAACATCAAAAACTTCTTAAAAGATAAATCTAAATTATCTAAAATGGGAGAGTTTCAAACTTTGAAACAAATAGATGGCTTGGAGATGTCAGCTATTTCAGCTGATTTATATGGGGATGGTAGAGATGATCTAGCACTTTTTTATTTTAAAAAAGGGGCAAACTATGCAACGCTTACCACTACAAATAGTATTACATCAGAATTTATTCCCTGGAATAACAATTCTCACAAAAAAATTATTAAGGGATTATTGGTTAATACAAAAAATGCAAATACTTTCACAGGCAAACAAGGAAAAGATTCTATCGATGTTTTAGCAAAAAATTTATCAAGAATTTTAACATTAAAAGAGTCAAAATCTCAAAAAGGAACAAGCGAAACAGTCAAAATTAAAGACTTAATTTTTGCTTCAACTGGAGTTATCGGCGAAGACTTCCCAGTAGAAAAGATAAAAAATAGATTACAAGATCTAGTAGATAGATTAAGAGGAGACCAAAATAAAATGTATTGGTTAAAACTAGCATCTGCAATGATGACAACTGATACAAAGCCTAAGGTAGCTTATGAGGAAATAGTTGTGGGCGATGAATTAATAAAAATATGTGGTGTAGCAAAGGGGTCAGGTATGATTGCCCCAAATTTAGCCACTATGTTATCATTTATATTCACTAATGCAGATATAAATTCAAATTTACTAAAATCACTTTTAAAAAGATCAGTATCAAATTCTTTTAACGCTATTACAGTTGATAGCGATCAATCAACTAATGATATGGTTTCAATTTTTTCGTCAAGAACATTAAAAATTGGACAAAATTTATCTTTAACAGATAAAGTAGTACAAAAATTTGAATTTGCATTAAAAAAGGTATGTTTAAATCTCGCTAAACAGATTGTAGTTGATGGTGAGGGAGCAAGAAAATTTGTTACTATCAATGTTATAAATGCTAAATCATTAGGCAGCGCAAGAAATATTGCATTTTCTGTTGCTAATTCCCCACTTGTAAAAACTGCAGTGGCTGGAGAGGACCCTAATTGGGGAAGAATCGTTATGGGTATCGGAAAATCTGGAGAAATAATTGATCAAAAAAAATTAAAGGTGAAAATTGGAGACATAATTGTTGCAGAAAATGGAAGAATTTCTGAGAGCTACGATGAAAAAAAATTAAAAGAGTATATGGAATGGGACTCTATAGAAATAGAAATTAACTTAAAATTAGGCAATGATGCATTTAAGTGCTACACATGTGACTTTACACATGATTACATAGATATAAACGCTGATTATAGAAATTAATATGATTAAATATAATTTAATATGTAAAAATAACCATGAATTTGAAAGTTGGTTTTCTAGCTCTAGTGAGTTTGAAAAATTAAAGAAAAGAAAATTACTTGAATGTATTTTTTGTACATCGAAAAATATTAACAAAACTATAATGGCTCCAATGGTATCATTAATGAATAAAAAAAATGATGATTTTAAAAATGTAGAAAAATCTTTTAAACTAGAAAGAGAAAAATTATTAAGTTTAAGAAAATATATTGAGAAAAATTTTGAGTATGTTGGAAAAAACTTTAGCAAAAAAGTAAGAGAAATTTATTATGATAAAAAAAGCAAAAAGACTATCTACGGAACAACGACAATAAAAGAGAGACAAGAGCTAGCTGATGAAGGTATAGATCTATTAAGCATTCCTTGGATTAATAAAAACAACTAGTTATTCATGCTCAAAATTATGTAGTTAACTGATAAATTATTTGATCTTCTCCATTTTTGTGTAAGTGGGTTAAAATTCATCCCTTTAATTTCCTTAGTTTTAAAATTTTCATCTCCTAAATACTTTTCTAATTCTTCTGGTTTTATAAATTTATTCCAATCATGTGTCCCAATCGGAAGCCATCTAAGGATATATTCAGCACCTATAATTGCTTTTATGTAAGATGTAAAAGTCCGATTTAAGGTTGCTGTAAACATTATGCCTTTTTTTTTAAGTAATTTTTTACAAGCTTTGATATATAAATTTACATTCTCTACATGCTCAATAACCTCGAGGTTTAAAATCACATCATACTTTTCATATTCTTTTAATTGTTCAGGTGATTTATTAAGATAATTAATATCAAGGTTACTTTCCATTGAGTGTAATTTTGCAATTTTTATATTTTTTTCTGAAGCATCAATACCAGTTACATTAGCTCCAAGTCTTGCCATAGGTTCGCTTATCAATCCACCTCCACATCCAATATCTAGAAACTTTAAATTTTTAAAGTAATTAACTTTTCTATCGTCAATACTGAAATGTTCCTTTACTTTTTCAACAATATATTCAATTCTAATTGGATTAAACATATGCAAGGGTTTAAATTTTCCCTTAACATCCCACCATTCCTCAGCTAAGATTGAAAACTTTTGAATTTCTTCTTTATTTATAGTAGTCATGGAATAATTTTTTTTAAATAAAATACATTAAAATCTTTTTAAATTATATAAAAATTCTAAAATGGTAAAAAAAGTATTAAAGTTTGGTGGGACATCTGTCGGAACTATTGCTAGAATACAACATGTAGCAAAAATCGTCAAATCAGAAAAAGACCTGGGTAATCAAGTAATCACAATAGTCTCTGCTATGTCAGGTAAAACTAATGAGCTTATAAATCTTTCGAGAGAAATATCAAAAAATTTTGATAGGAGAGAATATGACGTTTTATTGTCATCTGGAGAGCAAGTTACAAGTGCCTTACTCGCTGGAGCGCTAATTGAACTAGGTATAAATGCAAAATCTTGGTTAAATTGGCAAATACCCATTATCACTGAGGGAGAACATTCAAACGCAAGAATAATTAATGTCAATATTAAAGAAATTAATGAATTTATAAAAGACGGAGTAGCAATTGTTCCAGGTTTTCAAGGTATCTCTAAAGATGGTAACGTGACAACTATTGGTAGGGGAGGTTCCGATGCGACTGCAGTTGCTTTTGCAAAATTATTTAATGCAGAAACTTGTGAAATCTATACTGATGTCGAGGGTGTTTATTCTACAGATCCTGCTAAAATTCCTGTGGCAAAAAAAATTGATAAGATTTCTTATGATGAGATGCTCGAATTATCGTCTTTAGGAGCGAAAGTAATGCAATCTTCAGCAGTGCAAACAGCAATGATGTATAATATTCCTATAGAAGTGAAGTCAACTTTTACTGATAGAGAAGGAACAGTGATTTTCGATCAACAAAATATCGATTATACAAAAAGTGTTACAGGTGTAGCTTATTCAAAAGATGATGCGAAAATTACCTTAATTGGTGTCGAGGATAAACCTGGAGTAGCTGCAAATATTTTTGAGCCACTTAATAAAGCTCAGATTAATGTAGATATGGTTATTCAAAATATTTCATCTGATCAAAATACTACAGATATTACCTTTACAATAAAAAGACAGGACCTTTTGAAAACTAAGGACATTTTAGATAATAATAAAAAGATAAAATATAAAAAAATTACTCATAATGATAAAGTAGCTAAAATTTCAATTGTGGGAGCTGGAATGGTTTCAACACCTGGGGTTACATTTAAGATGTTTAAAGGACTGGCAGAGAATAATATCAACATTTTAGCAATATCAACATCTGAAATTAAGTTATCTGTAATTATTGACGAAGAAAATACTTTGAATGCAGTCAAAAAATTGCATACAATTTTCGATTTAGATTAAGATGGATATAAGACCACATAGAGTAATTAGAAGAAAGAAAACCAGAGAAATTAAAGTAGGCAATGTTTCTGTTGGAGGCGACTCGATTATTAGTGTTCAGTCTATGACTAACACTTTAACAACAGATATTAAAGCAACAGTTAAACAAATTAACGATCTTGAGGATGCTGGAGCAGATATTGTAAGAGTTTCTTGTCCTGACGAAGAATCAACAAAATCTCTTAAACACATCATCAAAGAAGTAAATGTTCCAGTAGTTGCTGATATTCATTTTCATTATAAAAGAGCGCTAGAAGCAGCAAAAGTTGGTGCGGGGTGTTTGAGAATTAACCCTGGTAACATTGGATCAAAAAATAGAATTATTGAAGTAATCAAAGCAGCAAAAGATAATAATTGTTCAATAAGAATAGGTGTTAATGCCGGTTCCTTGGATAAAACCTTACTTGAGAAGTATAAAGAACCGTGCCCTGAAGCCTTGGTAGAAAGTGCGAAATACAATATTAGATTATTTGAAGATAACGATTTTTTTAATTTTAAAATCAGCGTTAAGTCTTCTGATATTTTTCTTACAGTTAAAGCTTATCAAGAATTATCAAAAATTTGTAATTATCCTCTCCACCTTGGAGTTACTGAAGCAGGAGGATTGTTAACAGGAAGCATTAAATCTTCAATTGGTATAGGCCAATTATTAATGCAAGGAATAGGCGACACAATAAGAGTTTCTTTATCGTCTGATCCAATTGATGAAGTAAAAGCTGGTTACGAAATTTTAAAGTCGATCGGAATAAGATCTAGAGGTATAAATATCATCTCATGCCCATCATGCGCTCGTCAAGCATTTCCGGTAATTGAAACCGTAAAAATATTAGAAAAAAAACTTTCTCATATAAAAAAACCTATCAACCTTTCTATAATTGGGTGTGTTGTAAATGGTCCGGGTGAGGCCTCTCAAACAGAAATTGGCCTGACCGGAGGTGGTCAAGATAACAATCTTCTGTACTTGTCGGGTGTCCCACATACAAAAGTAGCAAGCTCAGAAATTATAGATAAAGTAGTAAAATTAGTTGAAAAAAAGGTAGAAGAAACTAACTAAACACATGATACCCCTAGAGAAAGTAAAAGATATAATTAAACAACATAATTTTTTAGAAAAAGAACTTTCATCTGGAAATATTGACACAAAATCATTCGCTAAAAAATCAAAAGAATACTCAAATTTAGGAAGTATAATTTCAATAGCAAAAGAATACTTAAATTTTGAAAAAGAAAAAAAGGATTTGGAAAATATTGTTCAAGACAAAAAAAATGATGAAGAGATGATTGAGATGGCAAAAAAAGACTTAAGAGATATAGAAAAAAAAAAAATTAAAAATGAAAATAGTCTTAAGATATTTTTGCTCCCTAAAGATGAAGATGATGATAAAAATGCAATAGTTGAAATTAGGGCTGGCACTGGAGGACTTGAGGCCTCACTTTTTTGCTCTGATTTATTCAAAATGTATGAGAAAGTTTGCTCAAAAAAAAAATGGCAATTAGAAATTATAAGTATTTCAAAAAGTGATGCTGGAGGATTTAAGGAGGTTATTTTTTCTGTAAATGGCAGTAACATATACTCATACTTAAAATACGAATCGGGTGTTCACAGAGTTCAAAGGATACCAGAAACTGAAACACAAGGTAGAGTTCATACTTCTGCAGCGACAGTTGCAGTTCTTCCTGAGGTAGAAGAGGTAGATATAAAGATAAAAGAATCAGATTTAAGGATAGACGTATTTAGAGCTGGAGGCCCTGGTGGGCAGTCAGTAAATACAACTGATAGCGCAGTTAGAATAACACATATTCCAAGTGGAGTAGTTGTTAGTCAACAAGATGAAAAGTCTCAACATAAAAATAAAGCTAAGGCGCTAAAGATTTTAAGATCAAGAGTTTATGAGGCTGAAAAAATAAAAAAGGATCAAGAAAGATCTAATAATAGAAGAAGTCAAATAGGAACAGGAGATAGATCAGAAAGGATAAGAACTTATAATTTTCCGCAAGGAAGAATTACAGATCATAGAATAAATCTAACAATTCACAAGTTAAATGAATTTTTGAGTGGAGAAATTCACGAAGAAATTAACGATCAGTTAAGGCTGAAAGAGCAAAATTTAAAACTAGAAAATCTTTAAATAATGAACACTCTTAAACTATTAAATTTAGGATCTAATAAACTTAAAAATCAAAATATTTCTTCACACATATTAGACTCAGAAATATTACTTTCAAAAGTTTTAGAAAAAAAAAGAGAAGAGATCTTGTTAAACCTTGATCTTGAAATAGATGATCTTGAAGTGAAAAAATTTGAAAGTTTAATTCAAAGAAGATCTTTTCGCGAGCCAATAGCTTATATTTTGAACAGAAAAGAGTTTTGGAGTAAATCTTTTTATGTGAATAGAGAGACGTTAATACCTAGACCTGAAACAGAAATAATCGTAGAAAAATTAATTAAAATTTACAAAAATAGATCAATTAATTTACTTGATATTGGAACAGGTTCAGGGTGCATTTTAATCAGTCTTTTGAGCGAATTACAAAATTCAAAAGGTGTAGGTATTGATATCTCAAAAAAAGCTTTACAACTTGCAAAAAAAAACGCAATAAAACATAAAATTTACAAAAGAACAAAGTTTATAAGAGGATCATTTACAAATTTATATAATAAAAAATTTGATTTAATAGTTTCCAATCCACCCTATGTAGAAAGCAGAGAGATAAAAAATCTAGATGAAGATATAAAGCGGTACGAACCAAAAATTGCGATTGACGGTGGAAATGATGGGCTTGACGTAATTAAAAAAGTTATTTACAAAGCGAAAGAAATCTTGAAAGTAAATGGTAAGCTTGCTATTGAAATAGGTGAAAATCAAAGCAGTAAAGTTTCAAAAATTTTAAAAAAAAATAAATTTATTATAAAAAATTACATTAAAGATAATAAAGAAAATATAAGATTTTTAATATCGGTATATCAAAATTGAATAAAAAATGAACAATAATAGAAGAAGAAATTTTAGACCTAGGTCGCAAAAAAATAACTTTAGAAGACGTAACGGTTCCGTTAACTCAAATTCTAGTAATTTCAGCGGAAATGTGAATGTGAATTATAATAGAAATGGATCTATGAATAATGTTTATAATGTTGAAAAAGCAATGCAAAAATTCAATCAACTTGCTAAAGATGCACAAACCAATGGAGATCCAATTTTAGCTCAAAATTATTTACAACATGCAGATCACTATTTAAGAAAATATAATGAATTAAATTTTAAAAAAGAGGATTTAACTGATAAATCTAAAGTTTCAGAAAATTCATCTATAGAAGTCAAAGAAAAAACATAAGAACCGCCGTATAATTCAAATTAATTTATCTAATTTTAGACAA
This sequence comes from uncultured Pelagibacteraceae bacterium, assembly GCA_902573985.1. GTDB lineage: Bacteria > Pseudomonadota > Alphaproteobacteria > Pelagibacterales > Pelagibacteraceae > Pelagilacustribacter. The sequence continues at coordinate 62,348 of CACGLS010000002.1, read as the reverse complement.
TCTTAAATCAATTTTAATTCTTTCTAATTCAAACTCTTCTCGAGATTTTCCTTTGAGGATTTTACCAGATGGTAATTTTAGTTTCTGTGAGTTAACTTTTTTTCCATTTACAACAACCTCGTAATGTAAATGTGGTCCAGTAGACATCCCCGTAGAGCCTACATATCCAATTATTTGTCCTTGTTTTACTTTTTTGCCCTCTTTAATTCCTTTAGCAAAAGCCTTCATGTGAGCATATATTGTTTCGTAAGTTGAATTATGTTTTATTTTTACACAATTACCCCCACCACCACACCACCTAGCTCTAGTTACAGTCCCCGATCCAGATGCCATTATTGGCGTGCCACTCGGAGCGGCAAAATCTGTTCCTCTATGCATTTTATTGTAACCAAGTATTGGGTGCTTTCGCATCCCAAAAGATGACGACAGTCGAGCACCATTTATTGGAGTCTTCATCAAAGATTTAGTTATACTTTTTCCTTTAATGTCAAAGTATTCTTCTTCTTCATTTTTATATTTAAAATTATATAAATTTATCTCTTCACCATTAACATACATAGAAGCGTAAATTATTTTTCCAGTTTCTCTAACTTTGTTATTGTCGTCTTCAAATTTTTCGTAAAATATTTCAAACCAGTCTCCTTTTCTAATATCTCTTTGAAAATCAACCTCAAAACCAAATATTCTTGCAAATTCTATAATAATATTAGGTTCTATATTTTTATTTATCGCTGAACTATATAAATTATTTGTTATGGTAGCTTTGACAACCACTTCCCTCTTATTCAATTGAAGAATATTTTCTTTAATCAAAAATTCATTATTACTTTTTCTTACCTCAACGCTGCTGGTATTATTAATTGGAAAAACTAAATTAATAACTGTGCTTTTTTCATCCAATTTTTTTTTAAGAATCATTGATAATTCTCTGCCAGTATAAATATTAGAAAGTTTTTTTCTTTTAAGTTTGGTGGAAATATCTTTAATGTCATCATCCTTTATATCAAAACTTTTTAAGATTTTTTCAATGGAGTCATTTTTTTTTATTACATATTTAATTTCTTTGTAAGGACTATTTATTTTTGAGAATAAAAAATTAGCGAAGTTAGTGAATTCACTTGATTTCGTAATATTCTCAAAATTTTTCTTATTTTGTATGTTTTTATTGTTAATAGAGTTTGAAACGCCAAAAAAAATTACTCCCAAGAAAAATATAATAGAAAGTAAAAACCAAGGATTAAAACCGAGAATTTTACTATTATTAATTTTTGATATACTTGCATCGAATAGTTTGATCTTAAAAAAATCTTTAAATATTTGAATAAACGTCATAGTTGTTTTCTACAAAAATTAATTAAAGTTTGCAACGCGAAGTATCAAAAAAAGCCCGATATTATTGGTTAATTTAACCAATATACACCTTGACTTATAACAAAATTGTAATAAAACCGGCTCTCACCTTTACGATATTTAATATTAATAACTCTAAAGGTGTGTAGATTTTATTGTTAAAATCTTAGCTTTTTTAAATTGTAAATTTTAAGAAGAGAAGTGTGGACGGCTAGGTTGATAAAGAAATTGTCGTACACGCTTTAACGAAAAATAACTTTAATATACCTTAAAGTTATTAAAGCTAGTGTGCGCCGTTATTAAACTTGAGAGTTTGATCATGGCTCAGAACGTACGCTGGCGGCACGCCTAACACATGCAAGTCGAACGCAGTAGCAATACTGAGTGGCAAACGGGTGAGTATAATGTGGGAATCTGCCTTTTGGTTTGGAATAACACGGGGAAACTTGTGCTAATACCAAATAAGCCCTTACGGGGAAAGTTTTAATGCCGAAAGATGAGCCCGCACTTGATTAGCTAGTTGGTAAGGTAAAAGCTTACCAAGGCAACGATCAATAGCTGTTCTTAGAGGAAGACCAGCCACATTGGGACTGAGACACGGCCCAGACTCCTACGGGAGGCAGCAGTGGGGAATCTTGCACAATGGGGGAAACCCTGATGCAGCGATGCCGCGTGAGTGAAGAAGGCCCTTGGGTTGTAAAACTCTTTCGTCGGGGAAGAAAATGACTGTACCCGAATAAGAAGGTCCGGCTAACTTCGTGCCAGCAGCCGCGGTAATACGAAGGGACCTAGCGTAGTTCGGAATTACTGGGCTTAAAGAGCTCGTAGGTGGTTAAAAAAGTTGATGGTGAAATCCCAAGGCTCAACCTTGGAACTGCCATCAAAACTTTTTAGCTAGAGTGTGATAGAGGTAAGTGGAATTTCTAGTGTAGAGGTGAAATTCGTAGATATTAGAAAGAACACCAAAAGCGAAGGCAACTTACTGGGTCACTACTGACACTGAGGAGCGAAAGCATGGGTAGCGAAGAGGATTAGATACCCTCGTAGTCCATGCCGTAAACGATGTGTGCTAGACGTTGGAAATATATTTTTCAGTGTCGCAGCGAAAGCATTAAGCACACCGCCTGGGGAGTACGACCGCAAGGTTAAAACTCAAATGAATTGACGGGGACCCGCACAAGCAGTGGAGCATGTGGTTTAATTCGAAGATACGCGCAGAACCTTACCAACGCTTGACATGTTCGTCGCGAGACTAAGAGATTAGTCTTTTCAGTTTGGCTGGACGAAACACAGGTGCTGCATGGCTGTCGTCAGCTCGTGTCGTGAGATGTTGGGTTAAGTCCCGCAACGAGCGCAACCCCTACTTTTAGTTGCCACCATTTAGTTGGGCACTTTAAAAGAACTGCCAGTGATAAGCTGGAGGAAGGTGGGGATGACGTCAAGTCCTCATGGCCCTTATGTGTTGGGCTACACACGTGCTACAATGGCACTTACAATGGGATGCAAAGAGGTGACTCTTAGCCAATCCCTAAAATGTGCCTCAGTTCGGATTGTACTCTGTAACTCGAGTGCATGAAGCTGGAATTGCTAGTAATCGCGGATCAGCGCGCCGCGGTGAATACGTTCCCGGGTCTTGTACACACCGCCCGTCACACCATGGAAGTTGGTTACACCTTAAGGCAAAGCTTATACCTTTGACTACGGTACGATCAGCAACTGGGGTGAAGTCGTAACAAGGTAGCCGTAGGGGAACCTGCGGCTGGATTACCTCCTTTCTAAGGAAGACCAAAATATTTCTTTTGGTCTCAAAAAATAAGTTAATGTGGCCGTCCTCATTTCTCTTCTTATAATTAAAGTGTCTCATAAATGCTTAGGGGGCCGGTAGCTCAGGTGGTTAGAGCGCACCCCTGATAAGGGTGAGGTCGGACGTTCGAGTCGTCCTCGGCCCACCATTTTCACGGGGGATTAGCTCAGCTGGGAGAGCGCCTGATTTGCATTCAGGAGGTCAGCGGTTCGATCCCGCTATCCTCCACCATTGACACTTTTAGTTTTTTTAAATTGTAAATATAAATGAATATCAATTTTGATTGTTCGAAAAGTAAGAACAATTAAAACAATATCTATATCCGATTGTTCGAAAAGATGAACAATCTAAAATATTCGAATTGATGAATATTTTTTAAAAATTTAATTTATACAGAAAATTTTTTTCTGTGCATAAATCAAGCGTTTAAGGGCGTATGGCGGATGCCTAGGCACTGAAAGGCGATGAAGGACGTGGTATACTGCGATAAGTTTCGGGGAGCTGTATGCAGGCTTTGATCCGAAAATTTCCGAATGGGACAACCCTCCACTTTATGTGGAACTTTAAACTGAATTCATAGGTTTAAAGAGCTAACCCGGAGAACTGAAACATCTAAGTAACCGGAGGAAAATAAATCAATTGAGATTCCGTTAGTAGTGGCGAGCGAAAGCGGATTAGGCCAGTAATGATTTTGAGATAATCTGAATAGTTTGGAAAAACTAACCACAGAGGGTGATAGTCCCGTAAGAGTAAAGCTTAAAATTATTCTTGAGTAGAGCGGGACACGTGAAATCTTGTTTGAATATAGGGGGACCACCCTCTAAGCCTAAATACTCTTCAGTGACCGATAGTGAACTAGTACCGTGAGGGAAAGGTGAAAAGAACCCCTTTTAGGGGAGTGAAATAGAACCTGAAACCGTATGCCTACAAACAGTCGAAGCTCTTTTTAGAGTGACGGCGTACCTTTTGTATAATGGGTCAGTGACTTAATTTGTCCAGCAAGCTTAAGCCGTAAGGTGTAGGCGCAGCGAAAGCGAGTCTTAAATGGGCGCAAGTTGTATGAATTAGACCCGAAAACGAATGAGCTTACCATGAGCAGGTTGAAAGCAGGGTAACACTTGCCGGAGGACCGAACCAGTTGACGTTGAAAAGTCTTTGGATGATTTGTGGTAAGGGGTGAAAGGCCAACCAAATTCGTAGATAGCTGGTTTTCCGCGAAAACTATTTAGGTAGTGCGTTGAGTAAATTAATGTTTGGAGGTAGAGCACTAAAGGGGCTAGGGGAGAGAAATCTTTACCAACCCTCATAAAACTCCGAATGCCAAACATTTTACCTCAGCAGACAGACTGTGGGTGCTAAGGTCCATGGTCGAGAGGGAAAAAGCCCAGATCACCAGATAAGGTCCCTAAATCATGATTAAGTGTGAAAGGATGTGGAGATTCCTAAACAGCCGGGAGGTTGGCTTAGAAGCAGCCATCCTTTAAAGATAGCGTAACAGCTCACCGGTCTAATAGAGTTTCTGCGCCAAAGATGTAACGGGGCTCAAATCATGTACCGAATCTGTGGATTTATAATTTCTTCTGAAATTATAACTGGTAGCGGAACGTTCTGTAAGCCTGCAAAGGGATACCTGTGAAGGATCCTGGAGGTATCAGAAGTGCGAATGCTGACATAAGTAACGATTAACAGAGTGAAAAACTCTGTCGCCGAAAATCCAAGGGTTCCTGCGCAAGGTTAATCCGCGCAGGGTTAGTCGGTCCCTAAGACGAGGGCGAGAGCCGTAGTCGATGGAAACAAGGTTAATATTCCTTGACCAGATGGAAGTGACGGATTTTGTAAGTTGTTAACTCTTAATGGATTGAGTTAGCTGCGAAAAAGTCCCAGGAAATAGCTCCATCATAAGACCGTACCCGAAACCGACACAGGTGGATTATTAGAGTATAATTAGGCGCTTGAGAGAATGATGTTGAAGGAACTCGGCAAAATGCCTCCGTAACTTCGGAAGAAGGAGGACCTGCTTTAAGGCAACTTTAAGCAGGTGGCACAAGCTAGGGAGATGCGACTGTTTATCAAAAACACAGGGCTCTGCTAACACGTAAGTGGATGTATAGGGTCTGACGCCTGCCCGGTGCTGGAAGGTTAATGCGATCAGTGCAAGCTGATTTCTGAAGCCCCAGTGAACGGCGGCCGTAACTATAACGGTCCTAAGGTAGCGAAATTCCTTGTCGGGTAAGTTCCGACCTGCATGAATGGCGTAACGATATCTCCGCTGTCTCCAACATCAACTCAGTGAAATTGAATTCTCCGTGAAGATGCGGAGTTCCCGTGGTTAGACGGAAAGACCCCGTGCACCTTTACTACAACTTTATATTGGTGTTAGGAATGATATGTTTAGCATAGGAGGGAGACTTTGATGTTTCGGCGTCAGCTGAAACGGAGTCGTCAGTGAAATACCTCTCTTATTATTCTTGACATCTAACTGCTAGCCGTCATCCGGCAGCAAGACATTGTATGGTGGGTAGTTTGACTGGGGCGGTCGCCTCCCAAAAAGTAACGGAGGCGTGCGAAGGTAGGCTCAGAACGGTCAGAAATCGTTCGTAGAGTGCAATGGCATAAGCCTGCCTGACTGCGAGACTGACAAGTCAAGCAGAGTCGAAAGACGGTCATAGTGATCCGGTGGTTCTGAGTGGAAGGGCCATCGCTCAACGGATAAAAGGTACGCCGGGGATAACAGGCTGATACCCTCCAAGAGTCCATATCGACGAGGGTGTTTGGCACCTCGATGTCGGCTCATCACATCCTGGGGCTGGAGCAGGTCCCAAGGGTTTGGCTGTTCGCCAATTAAAGTGGTACGTGAGCTGGGTTCAGAACGTCGTGAGACAGTTCGGTCCCTATCTGCCATGGGTGTAGAAGAATTGAGAGGATTTGTCCCTAGTACGAGAGGACCGGGATGAACATACCACTGGTGGACCGGTTGTAGCGCCAGCTGCAGTGCCGGGTAGCTAAGTATGGAAGGGATAACCGCTGAAAGCATCTAAGTGGGAAACCCACCTCAAAACTAGTTCTTCCTTTAGAGCCGTAGTAGACCACTACGTTGATAGGCTGGGTGTGGAAGCGCAGTAATGCGTGCAGCTGACCAGTACTAATAGCTCAATTGGCTTGATTTATGCACTGAAAAAAATTTTTATGAAAAAAATAACATTTCTCGGATACACTTCAAAAAAAACAAAATTAATTAAGTTTTTAAAAAATAGAAATAATTTTGTTAAAGTATATGGCAACAAATATATCAATAAAAAAGTAATTGAACAATCAGATTTAATTATTTCATTTGGTTATAATAAAATAATTAGTAATGAATTATTAAATTTTTCTAAAAGACCGATTTTGAACTTACATATTTCTTATTTACCATACAATAGAGGTGCCCATCCTAATTTTTGGTCTTTTATTCACAATACACCTAAAGGTGTCACAATACATGAAATGAATAGAAAAATTGATCAAGGAGATATTTTGTTTAGAAAAAAAATATTTTTTAAAAAATCAACTAATCTCACCTTCAAAAAAAGTTATGAAATTTTAAAAAAAGAAATTGAGACATTATTCATTAAGAATTATGCTAAGATAATGAATGGTAATTACAAAAAAAAAAAAATAGCATTAAAGGGTACTTTTCATAATAAATCTGAATTACCTAAAAATTTGAAATCTTGGGATGTCAAGATTTCTGACTACTTAAAGCTATATTAATTGATCTTGAAAAATCGGCTCGTTAGCTTTTATATTTTTTTTTGATCTTTTTCCTAAAATCTTGAAATATTTTGAGGCACAAATACCGATTTTTGGTCTATAGGTTTCGATATTATCTATAGTAATTTTTTCATTTTTTTTTATTTTTCTTTTTGAAAATATTGAACGCCTTAAAAAAAGGTTTTTCTTTTGCACCTTTTGCTCTTTTCTGAAACCCAAGAACATATAGTTAATGACATTTTTAAGCTCCTTGAGTTGAGTGGAGTCAATTGAAAAAGCTGAGTCTGCTGTTCTTTTACTATCCAGATTAAAATGTTTCTCTATATACTCCACACCCATCTGTGCAGCTAAGACAGACGTTGCTATTCCTTTTGTATGATCTGAAAGACCAATTTTGTTTTTTGGAAATTGTTTTTTTAATGTATCAATTTTTTTTAAATTTGAGTCTCTAATTTCTGTAGGGTAATTTGAAACACAATGTAAAATTGTAATTTTGTTGTGATATTTATTTATTAACTTTATCGCGTTTTTAATTTCTTTAATCTGCGCCATGCCAGTTGATATGATTATTGGTTTTTTTTTTGATGCAATATAATTAATAAGTTTAAAATCAGTTATTTCAAAGGATGCAATTTTATATATTGGACATTTATATTTTTCTAGAATATCGACAGATCTTAGACTAAATGGTGAGCTAAAAATATTTTTTTCTAATTTTCTAGCTATTTTGAAGGCATCTTTATGCCAGTCAAATGGAGTACACGCTTTTCTATATAAATCCCACAAACTTTTATTTTTCCATAAACCAGAGGGAATAATAAAATTTTTTGTTTTTTTTTTTAGGGTTATATCTTTAGGTTCATAAGTTTGGATTTTTACTAAATCGGCTCCATTTTTAAAAGCTTCTTTAATTAATTTCAAAAACCTGAGTTTTCTTCCAGCGTGATTTCCAGAAATTTCCGCAATTATTTTTGGCTTTGAGTAACTTGCAATATTTGATTTTTTTGTTATTTTTCCCATTTTTTAATATACAAGATTATTTAATGAAAAATAAAGATAAAATTATAAACACTATTCAAAAGATAAGATCAAAAAATAATAAATACTGGATGGATTTACTACGTTTAGCTTTCAAATATGCACCAAAAAAAGCATCTAAGATTATTAAAAAGATTAATTCTGCAGACAAACAAATATCAAAATTACTAAAAAAACTGCAGTAAATTTATATGAGTTCAACTATACCTTATGGTAAACAAACAATTAATAGTGAAGATATAAAATTAGTAACAAAAGTTTTAAAAAGTGATTATCTTACAACTGGGCCTTTCGTAGAAAAGTTTGAAAATTCTTTTAAAAAAAAAGTAAATTCAAAATATGCAATAAGTTGTTCAAATGGAACTTCTGCTTTACATCTTAGTATGCTTGCAATTGGACTAAAGAAAAATGATGTTGTAATTATGCCAACAATTAATTTTATCGCCTCTGCGAATATGTCTAGATTGCTAAATGCAAAAATTTACCTTGCAGATGTAGACTCTTCAACAGGTCAATTAACGAAAAAAACTATAAATGAATGTATAAACAAAAATAAAATTAGAACTTTGAAATTAATACTTATAATGCATCATGGGGGCTCACCTAACCTTGGTTCTGATTTATCATTTTTTAAAAGAAAATATAAATGTTTTATCATTGAAGATGCATGTCATGCATTAGGAGGGAAATACTCGATAAAAAAAAACATCAAAGTTGGAAGTTGTAAGTTTTCAGATATTTCCACATTTTCTTTTCACCCTGTTAAATCGATCACAACTGCAGAGGGAGGTATGATAACAACAAGTGATAAAAAAATTTATCAAAAAATAAAAATTCTAAGAAATCATGGAATAATCAGAAACAAATTAAAAAATACAAATAAATTTTTAGGATATAAAATTGTTGATATTGGATTTAATTATAGACTAAGCGATATGAGTTCTGCTTTAGGAATTAGTCAATTAAAAAGAATTGATAAATTTATTAAAAAAAGAAATATTATTTCTAAAAAATATTTCAATAAGCTCTCATTTTTAAAAGATTACATATACTTACCTGATAAAAAAAAAGATGTGCAAAATGCTTGGCACCTTTTTGTTTTAAGAATAAACTTTAATAAATTAAAAATTAATAGAGTGAAATTTTTCAAACTTTTGAGCAGCAAAGGTGTTAATACTCAAATACATTATACTCCAATTTATAATCAGCCTTTATTTAAGGATTTAAAAAGTAATATTTTTAAAGGCACGGAAAAGTATTTTAATACTTGTTTAAGTATACCAATTTATCCCGAATTAAGTAACATTCAAATAAAACATGTTGTAAATTCTATTAAACTAATCATTAATAAATATAAAAAATAGCTGTTGATTAAATTATATTTAGATATTAATATATGTTCAAAAATTGAACAATAAATGAAAGAGTTTAAAAACAAAACAATTCTAATCACCGGTGGCACAGGTTCTTTTGGAAAAAGATTTGCAATTAATCTTTTACAAAAAGCGAGTCCTAAAAAAGTTATAATTTTTAGTAGAGACGAATTAAAACAAACTGAGATGCAAAATAATTTAATTAAATATAAATCAAAACTTAGATTTTTTATTGGTGATGTAAGAGATTATAATAGAATTGTTCTTGCTTCTAAAAATGTTGATTATTTAGTTCACTCCGCAGCTTTAAAACACATAAATTCTGGAGAATATAATCCCTTTGAGGTGATAAAGACAAATGTAATAGGAACGCAAAACGTTATTGACGCAATAAACTTAAATAAAATTCCTAAAGCAATCTTTTTAAGCACAGACAAAGCGGTATCCCCAATAAATTTATATGGTGCCACGAAGCTGGCAGCCGAAAAACTTTTTATAGCAAGCAATAATTATTCAGTAAGCTCTAAATTCTCAGTTGTAAAATATGGAAATGTTTTTAATTCAAGAGGTTCAGTGTTTCCAATATTTTTATATCAAAAAAAAAATGAACGTCTTTCACTTACCCACCAAGAAATGACTAGATTTAATATAACTCTGGATGAGGGAGTAAATTTAGTACTTTTTAGCTTTAAAGATATGAGAGGAGGTGAAACCTATATACCTAAAATGCGATCAATGAAAATTATTGATCTAGTAAAAATATTTAATCCAAAAAAAGGTTTCAAGGAAATTGGAATAAGACCAGGTGAAAAGCTTCACGAAGAATTAATTTCGAAATCTGACACCTCTCAAAAAATTGTATTCAAAAAATATTTCGTTGTTTTGCCTAGTACATCAGCAAAAAGTGATGTAAAAAAATATTTAAGAAATTCTCAAAACGAAAAAGGCAAGATATTAAAAGATAGTTTTAGTTATAATAGTTTGAATGCGGGAAATTTTTTAACTAGATCAGAACTTAAAAAAATGATTTCTAAATTGTAAATGATAAGATGCAAAATTTATGCGTAATTCCAGCAAAACTTGTAAGCAAAAGGTTACCATTAAAGAATATAAAGTTTTTTTTCGGAAAACCAATAATTTATTACTCAATTAAAGCAGCTCTAGAGAGTAAATTGTTTTCAAAAGTATTTGTTTCAACCGACTCCATAAAAATAGCTAAAATTTCTGAGAAATATGGAGCTGAAGTTGATTTTTTAAGACCAAAAAGTTTAGCTAGTCCAAAAACTCCTATTAAAAGTGTAGTAAAAAATGTGATTAAAAGTTTTGAAGATGAAAATATATTTTTTGATTTTGTTTGTTGCTTATTTCCAATCGCACCAATGACTACTAAATATTCTTTGAGAAACTCATATATCAAAATAAAAAAGTCAAAATTCAATTTTATTTTTCCTGCTACTTCTCCGCACGGAACTAACCAACATTTTTTTCAAGTAAATAATAATTTAAAAATTGTTAAACTTTTTAAAAAAAAACCAAAAAAAAATTTAAAAAATATTTATTCAGACTCTGGACAATTTTATTGGGGAAGAAGCTTACATTGGAAAGAAAAAAACACTAAAATAATTGATACAAAAAAAACAGGCATCATTATATCCAAGAAAAATTTTGGAATAGATGTAAATTTTTTAGAGGACTGGAAATTTTTAAAAAAAGAATTCAAAAAAATATATGATAATTAGATGTAAAAAATGCCTTATACCGCACACAAGGCCAGAGCAAGTAATAAACAAAGATGGAATTTGTAACGCTTGTATTTCACATGAGAATAAAAAAAAAATTGATTGGAACCAAAGAGAACAAAAATTTTTAAAAATATTAGATCAATTTAAATCTAAAAATAATTGGGATTGTATAATTCCTTCTAGTGGCGGCAAGGACAGTCATTGTCAAGCTTTAAAACTTAGAGATCTTGGTATGAAGCCCTTGCTTGTTACAGCCACAACTTGTCACTTATCTAAAAATGGAAGACAAAATCTAGACAATCTTAAAAAACTTGGGTTTGACACTATTGAGGTAAGCCCAAATATAGAAGTTAGAAAAATTTTAAACAAATTGTGTTTAGAACTTGTTGGAGATATTGCTTGGCCAGAACACGTTTCAATTTTTACTGTGCCTGTTCAAATAGCTCTTAAATTCAACATTCCACTTATTGTTTGGGGTGAAAATCCTCAATTTGAGTATGGCGGACCAGTGAGAGACAATGCAAATATAATGGACAGGAAATGGCTTGAAGAATTTGGTGGTCTTCTAGGCCTAAGAAAAGAAGATTTATTAAATCACTATAAATTTAATCAAAGAGATTTACTGCCATATACATATCCAGAAGATAGTGAATTAAAAAAAGCAAAAGTGCAGGGGGTTTTTTTGGGATATTATTTTAATTGGAATAACCTTGAAAATTTTAAGATTGCAAAAAAAAATGGTTTCACCCCTTTTCACAATCCAATTGAAGGTGGATACTATAATTTTGAAAAAATAGATAATTTACAACATGGTATACACGATTACTTTAAGTTTTTAAAATATGGATTTGGTCGAGCAACAGATCAACTATCTTTTATGATTAGAAATAACTTAATTGATAGAAAAAAAGCTTATGATATAGTGAAGGAAAAAGAGGGAAAATTTCCAAAATCTTATTTAGAAATAAGCACTAAAGACATCTTATCAAGATTAGGTATAAGTAATGAGAAATTTGTAAAAATTTGTGATCAATTCACTAATAAAAAAATCTTTGCTTGTAATAATAACAATCAACTAATCAAAGATTCTGATGGCAATCTAATTTTAAAGGAGAAATAAAAAGTGAAAATTGCTATTATAAATTACGAGGCCGGAAATCTATTTTCTATTCAAAAAATTATAGAAGATTTGAATTATCAGCCCTCAATTATTTCAAAAAGAAGCGAACTAAAAAATTTTGATAAATTTATTCTCCCTGGAGTTGGGTCTTTTAGTAAAGCTATGAAAAATTTAAAAAAAAATGAGTTAATCGAAGAAATGAGAGAAAATGTTATTCAAAAGAAAAAAATGTTATTGGGTATTTGCTTAGGCATGCAGATATTGTTTGATGAAGGCTCAGAGGATGGGGATACTCAAGGATTAAAATTTTTAAATGGACAAGTAAAGCATTTACAATCATTAGGATGTAAACTCAACTTACCTCATATTGGTTGGAACAATATTAATATAAAAAAAAATCATTCGATGTTAAAAAATATTTTAGATAAATCAGATTTTTATTTTGCAAATAATTATGTGGTTGATTGTTCTGATGAGATAGTAGTTGCAACAACAGATTACGGAGTACCTATAGTATCATCTGTCGCTAAAGATTATATTTGGGGCGTACAATTCCATCCAGAAAAAAGCTCATCGAGCGGTAAACAATTAATTGAAAATTTTTTAAAAAGTTAAAATGATAAAAAAAAGAATAATCCCAACATTACTTTGGAGTGATAACAATCTTGTAAAAGGGGTAAATTTTAAAGATAGGAGACAAGTAGCTGATATGCTTACAAGCATAAAAATCTTTAATATTAGAGATGTAGATGAAATAATTATTTTAGATATTGACTCTACTAATTTAAACAAAACACCTGATTTAAATTCTATAATTGATTTCTCAAAAAATATATCTGTACCTTTTACGTACGGAGGGGGTATAAAATCTTTCCAAGATGCACTAGATGTTCTTAAAAGTGGAGCAGATAAAGTTTCATTAAACTCAGAACTTTATAATGATATTAGTATTTTAAATAAAATATCTAAACACACAGGATCACAATCAATTGTAGCAAGTGTTGATTTTAAAAAAATTGATGAAAAATTTAGATGTGTAAGCAATTCTGGACAAAAAATTCATGAAATTAACCCAATTGATTTTTGCAAACTTTGTCAAGACCACGGTTGTGGTGAATTACTAATTAATGCTATCGATCGAGAGGGAACTATGAGCGGCTATGATCTTGAAATGATAGAAAAAATTAGATCAAATGTTTCCCTACCAATTATAGCGAGTGGTGGAGCTGGTAGCTACCAAGATATGTTTGATGCATTTACCAAGGATATATCAGCTGTTAGTGCATCAAGTATATTCAGTTTTACAGAGCTTACTCCTACTGGAGCAAAAAAATTTTTAAAAAAAAAAAAAATTGATGTAAGAGATGGTTATAGGTATTAAAGAAATATGAAAAAGATTTATAAATTTTTTTATAAACCTATTCAATCAAAAAACTTCATTGTTGCAGCAGCTATAGGGTCTGAGGCCATGAGAGAATTTAAAAAGTATTCTCTTAACTTATGGTTAAAATATTGCAAGGCTAATAACATAGGATTGTTGGTTTTTGACGAATATATAATCCCTAAGACCGATGCTAAATGGAAGTCAGCTACGTGGCAAAAACATCTCTTTGGAAAATATATTCTCGATAATATTAAAGGTATTGAAAATATATGTTTACTAGATCTAGATATTCTAATTAATCCATATGCCCCAAATATATTTAATTTTTTAGAGAAAAATAAGATATCAGTAATTTCACATTTAAAAAATCTTCCATATATAAATTCAGAAAATTTAATTAGAAGAAAAATTGCTTTTAATAGGCATCATTTTTATACAAAAAGATATCCATTAGATTCCTCTCTAACCATGAGTAATAAACAAGTTTTTAATTTTCACGGTTTTAAGGACCCTGGAAACTACTTTTGTTTTGGAGTTTTTATGTTTAATTTAAAAAAATATGCAAATTTTATTCACAATACTTACTACAGTTACAAAACAAAGGTAAAATCTTTAACTGCAGGTAATGAACCTTTTATAAATTATGAAGTTTTGACAAAGTGTAAGGTAAAATGGCTAGACTACAAATTTCAGGCTTACTGGTTATATGAAATGGTTGAAAAATATCCGTTCTTATATGAATTTAAAAATAAAAAGAATTATCTAATCAAAAAGTGCATTGAGGCTTCTTTAAAAGAGAATTATTTTTTACACTTTGCAGGTACTTGGTACGATGCGGATCATTGGAAAATGAGAGGTATTTTTGAGGACAAAAAATCTAACAACCTATTTAAAGATTTTTTAAAATTTAAAAATAAAAAACTTAAAAATAAAGCTCATAAGCATCGAATAATGCCTAAAGGTAAAAGTGTGATTAAAAAAATTTAATTACATCAAAAACATTCATGTCTAATATAAAATTGATATTTTTAAATACTACAAAATTTTTGGGTGACTACGATTTTGAAAAATATGAGCTTAAATTTTATAAAAATAAATACTTTTTAGAAATACACGAGCTCATTGATTTTTGTTACCCTAATAATCGCCCAGACTACAGTCATATTAAAAGTTCTAAAAAAGTTTTAAATTTCGATAGCTTAGAAACTTGGATGAAACACATTAAAAAATTAAATTTGAAGTTTAAATTAATAGTTTGGTTCCAAACACTCCCAAGTAATTTTAAAATATTAAAATTATATACTTTTCTAAAATCACAAAATATAAGAGTAATTTTAACTCATCATGGAAGCCTTCCTTTTTCAGAAGTAAAATATAAATTGTATCAAAGTTTGCTTCGAATTCCTTACAGATTAAAAATGTTACTTAAGCGGCCTAAAGAACTGATAAGTTGGTATAGAAAATTCTACATTAACTATTATATAAACTCTAAAAAACAATTACTTCCTGATTTTATTGTTACTAATGGTTCAAAAAAATTTGAGACGTATAAAAAAAAAAATCTTCATAAAACAAAAATTATCTCCATAAATTCATGGGATTTTTCAAGATATTATAAAGTCAAAAAAACAAAAAAATTAGAAAGCGAAAAATATGTATGCTACCTTAGTGATGGTGGCCCAAGTGCGCCGAGCGACTCTTCGCTCTTAGGTCAAGGTAGAAATTGGTCAACAAAAAATTATTACAAAGAATTGACTGAGTTTTTAAAATTAATAGAAAAAAAATTTAAATGCAAAGTAATAATTTCAGCACACCCAAGGACCAGTAAAGATTTTGAAAAAAAAAATCTTAAATATTTCAAGATAGTTTACGGTAGAACAATGGATCTGATAAAACATGCATTATTTGTTGTATCAGCAGGTTCATCCTCTAACAGTTATTCGATTTTGTTCAAAAAGCCTTGTCTATTTATCCATTCAAATGAGTATGAAAAAAATCCATCAAATATTATTTTTAAAAAACTTTATGCAAAATCAATTAATAGCAAAATTATCGATATTTCGAAAAATGATTATAAAAATGATCTAAAATTTCCTAAAACTGATAATAAAAAATATAAATTTTTTTCAAAGTTTTATTTAAAAAGTGTCAAAAGTAAAAAATTACCAAATTTTAAAATTATTAAAAATGAAATATTGGATAGAATATAATTTATAAATGATATTATCTAAATTTAAACTTGATAGATCAAAAAATATTTTACATCTGAAAAACGATTTGATGAGTTTTATTGATGAGTTTTCCAATGAAAAAAGACTCAATGCCATTTTAAAAATATATTCCGAAAATCAAAATCTGTCATTTAAAAATACTCATTTTGAAGTCAAGCAATTCTTGTTCAAAAATTTTGTAAATAATAAAGGAGCTTTTGATAATAAGTTTGAACTAAAAAAAATATTAAAATACTCCATAATATATCTTAGTTTTTTATTTTATGTGCTTATTTTTTCAAAAACAAAAAAAACTAAGATTATTAATTATGATATAATTGTAGATAATAATACAGAATTTACTAATCTTAAAAGATTCGAGATTTTGAATGAAAAATCAAGATTATTATTTATAACCTCCCAAAAAAGTAAGGAAAAAAAATTTAAGACTTATTTTTTTAATTATAAAAGGTGTATAATAGATAACAAAATATATTTTATAAAAAATAATTTAAATTTCTTTTTTTTGTTTTTAAAAATTTCACTGATTTCAAGAAATAATATTATTCCTTTTTTATATCATTTATGTAAAATAAATCTAAAATATAATACGATTTTTTCTGAAGTAAGTTCTAAATATCTTATTCAAGAAAGGTTTTATGACACTTCCGCGTTAAGGGACTCAATCTTTCATAGTAAAGGAGGAATTTACTCCTCATGTTTTCAAAAAAACTTGTTTCAAATAAATGGGCCTGGAATGTATGTCTCAACTGATATTCTTTTTACTTTAGGTAAAAAAAGTATTTTGTATGATAAAGAAATGGGCTGTATGATAAAGAAAAAAGTTCCAGTAGGTTCGTGGTGTTACGAAAGAAGCATTCAAAAACATCATGGACTTTCAGGAAAAAAAATCTATGACCTTCTCGTTTTTGCAAGTGAACATATAGCTAACTTTCACTCGGGCTATGACAATTATTATCAAGAATACTACAAACATTTTGAGTGGATTAAAAAATTTGCTATTAAATTTCCAAAATTAAAAATTTGCATAAAACATAAAAAAACTTTTAACGATAAAAAAGAAAATTCTATTTTAGAAGGAATCCCAAATGTTGTTTACGTTGTAGACTATGACGATGATCATTCTGATAGCTATGTACTTGGTGAAAAAGCTAAAGCATTATGTACCTGGAGCTCAACATTAGGATATGAATTGATAGGCAGTGGAAAAACTTGTTATTTTTTAGATCCTAATAATTCAAATTTTTCTTTTTTACCTAAAAATGAGATTAATGATCTTGTGAGAGTCACTTCTTATCAAGTATTTGAAAAGAAAATACTTAAATTAATCAATGGAGAAAGTGATTTTACAATTTTAGCTAAAAAGGAGGATTTTTGTCTCTCAAGTGAAAATGTAAGTCAAAATATACTGAATTTTTTTCAAATTTAACCTTTTTAGTTGGTGAAAAAATTAAAATTATATTATACTGTTCATTAATTGAACACTTTATGAAATATGAGATTCTAGATTGTACACTTAGAGACGGAGGATATTACACTGATTGGAACTTTTCATCCAATTTAGTAAAAAATTATTTAAAAGCTATTGCCAAAACTCCGGTTAAATTTATAGAGCTGGGATATCTCTCTAATCAAAATGATCATCACGGGCCTTATTTTCATCTTAATACAAAAATTTTAAAAACTGCAAAACAAATCTTGAATAAAAATCAAAAGATTTCTGTGATGATTAATGCAAAAGAGATTAAAGATACTCAAACACTAATAAAACTTATTGATAAAAATCAAAAATTTATTGACACGATAAGATTTGCTGTTGATATTGAAAAACTAAATATTGTTGAAAAAATTTTGAAAGCAAAAAAAAAATTTAAAAAAATTTCTTTTAATTTAAATTTAATGTATTTAAGTAAGTGGATAGATAAATATGATTATGCAAAAAAAAAGATAAATACTTTAAAAGATAAATGTGATGTCATATCTTTAGTTGATAGTTTTGGAGCCCTCAAACCTCAACAAATTTATAATTTTTTTAAAAAAATTAGTAATAATAAAATAAAATTTGGTTGTCACTTTCATAATAATTGCGGTTTGGCTTTGGCAAACTCTTTAGCTGCGATCGAGGCGGGATGTGAACTGGTAGATACAACAATTAAGGGAATGGGCAGGGGCGCAGGCAATGCCGAAACTGAACTATTGTTGGCGTCAAATCATTCTAAAGAAATTAAAATTTCAGGCTTTGAATTTAATAATTTATTAGAAGAATTTGAAAAAATGAAATCAAAACTTAATTGGGGCAGCTCTTATGCGTATGCTTATGCAGCAAGCAACGGTTATTCACAGAGCGAAATGATGGATTTAATACAAAAGAGAAGATTGAATGTTGGTCTTGCATTAAAAACTATTTCTACAAAACTTAAGAACAAAAATATAATCAAATTTGAAAACTTTAAAAAAATAAAAAAGATTTTGAAAAAACCTCCTGTTCTCATAGGTGGAGCAAGCTCATTTAAAATATATGGACAAAGTTTTTTGGAAAACCTAGACTCAAAACAATCTATTATTTTAAGTGGAAGTAATGCACTATCAAATTTTTTAGATTTAAAAACAAAACTTAAAAACCCTATATTTTTAATTATAAGTGGCAGCGAGTTAGAAAAAATTCAAAGTTTTAAAAATGATAAAAAGAATAAGTTAAAAAATATATCTGCTTTCATAGTGGAAAAAGAGTTCTTTGCAGAGAACAAGTTATTAAAAAAATATAAAAACAAAATTATTTTTTCATCGAGCATTGGTTTAAACCCTCTTACATTGACTGGGCAATTCTTAATTAAAGTTGGATACAAATCTTTATTCCTAGCATTTTTTGATGGCCAACCAGAAACCGAAAAGGGAAGGGTTGTAATGAAAGAAACTGAGGAAAGTTTAAAACTTTTACAAAATAAGGGTTTGAAAATAAATAGTTATACTAAAACTTTCTTGAAAGTGAGCCAAGTCAATCCATGGATATAATAAGTTTCTTTCTTCCTATAAGGCAGAACAGCAAAAGAATAAAAAATAAAAGTTTTAAAAGAATTAATAAAATTAAATACGGCTTAACAGAAATTAAAATAAATCAATTTAAAAAAATTAAAAAATATTTTACAAATGGTTCTAAAAATTATAAATTAGAATTTGTCGTATCCTCTGACAGTAGAAAAATCGAAAACTATGTTAAAAAATTTAATTGGATAAAATTTCATAAAAGAACTAAAAAACTCTCAACCGACAACTCTCTAGACAAACTTATTCAGAAAATCCCAGAAATTTGTAGTGGAAATATTATTTTATGGACTCACGTAACTAGTCCACTTTTTAGACACTGGGATTATATTGATTTTATCAAAAAGTTTTTAAAAAATAAAAAATATAAAAGTGCTTTTACTGGGACACCTATAAACAGTTTTATTTTTAATAATAGTAAGAAAAAGTGGATATCACATCAAAGACGAAAAAATAGAATGTGGCCAAGAACACAAGATCTTGATAAGATTTTCGAAGTGAACAGTGCGGCTTTTATAGCTTATAAATCTGTCTATAAGCGTTATAAAGATAGACTAGATTCAAAACCTTTACCTATTGTAATTGATAAGAAAAAATCATTAGATATTGATAATAAAAAAGATTTTACTTTATTTAAAAATATTTTAAAAAAAACAAATGAAATTTTATAAAAAAAAAAAACTTCGTAATTTTCCAGGGTTTATAATAGAAAAATTTTTAGATAAAAAATTTTGCAATAGTATTATACTTGAATTAAATAATTTCAATAATTTTGATGACTTTGTAATGTCTGGAAGGAACAGAATCAATAAAGGTTCAAAAAATTTTAAAAGATTTTTGATAAATTCAAGGTCTGCAAAATATTTATTTAATAAATTTAATAAAAAAAATACATTTAAAAATATAGAAAACCTATTATCTAGAACTGATGATTCTAACTTTGGTCATAATATAAATAAATACAATTTTTCTAAAACCAATTATGGTCTTCAAAAAGGTAAAAAATTTGTAAATAATAATCACAACTCAAAAAAAAATGTAATCAATTTAGATGTTGATTTTTCCGTTTCAGAAAAAGGATATGTTCGAGGCCCTCATAAAGATAGGGATTCTAGAATTTTAAATTTTTTAATTTATCTTAATTCTATTCCCAAAAAAGAAGGTGGATCTTTAGTGCTCTATAAACCAAAAAAAAATTATAAAAAACTATCTAGGTTTCCATTAAATTCAAGCCTTTCAAAAATCGAGACAGTATCGCCAGTAACAGGAAGAGCGATTTTCTTCAAATCAACACCATTTTCTTATCATGCAGTAAATAAGTTTCTACCTAAAAATAAAAGAAAAAGATATTTCATTTATGGCAGTTTTTCGCTTAATAAAAAAGTTAACTGGCAAGCTGGTAGATAAAAACACTTTACAGTTCAATTATTGAACATTATAATGTTCATTATATGAACAATAATAAAAAAAATGATGATCTTAATATATTAAGAGATATTCACGCAAACCCCAACGTATCACAAAGAGACCTTTCAAAAAAAATTGGTCTAAGTTTAGGAAAATTAAATTATTGTCTTAAAGCTCTAAAAGCGAAAGGATTAATAAAATTTAGTAATTTTAAAAAGAATAAAAATAAACAAAAGTACTTATATATTTTAACTCCCAAAGGTGTTGCTCATAAGACCAAACTTGCAATAAATTTTATGAAACTCAAAATGCAAGAATACGAGGAACTTAAAGAGGAAATTGAAAAAAATCGAAAGTAAATTTTGATAAACTATTATAAATCAATTAATTCTGTATTAACTAATGAAATTTCTAAGCAAGCATTATTAGTAATTTTTTTAATAATTTTATCAACACTTTTGGAGCTCTTAGGTATAAGCTTATTTATCCCGCTTATTATTATTATTTTTAAAGGGGAAAGTTTAGATTACGATTTTTTTAATTATTTCGTCGATTTAATAAATTTTGGAAGTTCTACAAACAATATTGAAATAATATTATTTATATTTTTAATTGTTTTTTTCATTAAAAACCTTTTATTAACATTTTCTACAATCAAGGAAACTCAATTCATATTTAAAATTAAAAAATATTTATCAGAAAAATTATTAAGCAATTATATAACTAAAGATTCTAATTTTTTAAACAAGAAAAATTCATCAATAATTTTAAACATATTGACAAAGGAGATATCGTTTTTTGTACATCTACTAATTAATTCTTTAATCTTAATATCTGAGTCTTTAATACTTATCTCAGTAATTTTGTTTATGTTATTGATCGAAACTAAATTATTTTTGTCTATTTTTGGCCTGATAATTATTTTTTTCTTTATTTTCAATCTCATATCTAGAAATAAGATAAAGTCACTAGCAAATGAAAGATTATTTTATGATACAAAATTTCTTAAAGATTGTAGAGAAATTATTGATGGAAGCAGAGAAATAAAAATTTACAGTAAAGTAAAACATTTTTTAGAAGAGTTTTATAAAACTAATGATAAAATATATGCTACTTATTGGAAATCAGAAATTTTTCAAAAAATTCCTAAGTTTTGGCTGGAATATTTTATTATTATTTTCATAGCTTTGTTAATTTATTATTTATCGGTAAAAAACTTTGACCCTAATTTTATCGCAATTAAACTTGGTATAGTTGGTTTAGCTGTTGCAAGGCTTATGCCTAGCGCTACCAGAATATTTCAATCATATCAAAGGGTAAAAATTTACGCTCCAAGCCTGAAGGCAATTTATGATGAATTAAGTAATACAGAACGAGGTGATGTAATTAATAATGTGGTATTAAAAGATAATTCTTTAGAATTTAAAAATGAAATAAAAATTAAAAATCTAAATTTTTCCTACAACTCTAAGAATAAAATACTAGAAAATTTTGATTTAGTAATAAAAAAAAATTCAATAATAGGAATTTATGGACCAAACGGCAGCGGAAAGAGCACATTTTTAGATTTGTTGTTTGGTTTTTTTAAACCAAATACAGGTGAAATTTTAGTTGATGATAGAAATATTTACGAAAAATTAGACAATTGGCAAAAAAAAATTAGTTATCTCCCACAAAGAGTTTATTTGAAAGATAGCTCTATATTAGACAACATTGTTTTCGATAAAGCAGATAATAAAAGTGATGAAAATTTAAAAGAGGTCATTCAGATTACAGGTCTTTCTCAAATGCTTAAACAATTTCCAGATGGCATTAATAGTTTTGTTGGAGACCAGGGAAAAAAAATTTCTGGAGGTCAACAACAAAGAATAGGATTAGCTAGAGCTCTTTATCACAAACCAGAAATATTAGTTATGGATGAATCCACAAACTCTATTGATTACGAATCTTCGAAACAAATTATTAAAACTGTCAAATCGATGAATAATATTACAAGAATTATAATTTCTCATGACATTGAAATATTGAGTGAATGTCAGGAGGTTTATAGACTTAAAGATAAAAAAATAAAAAAAATGAGTATAAATTTTTAATATACCATGAACATTGAACCTATATTTAATTTTCTGTTTTACAATTTAAAAACAAAAAAAAGAAAATTAATTATAAATAAGATAAAAAATGTTCAAGATTTAAAAAATAAAATAATTTTTGGAAAATACAATATATTGATAATAAAAAAAAAATCAAATAAAGCCTTAAAAATAATAAATCTTTTTTCTTTTTTATTTAAGACAAAAAATTTTAATAAAAATTTTTTTATTCTTTATAAATTTAAAAACCATTTATCCATGTATAATTTTTTTCCTGATTGGACAGGGAGATATATTGATCAACCATATTTTATAAATTTATTTACATGGTTAAAATTTTTTTTAAGTATATTGTATTATAGAAACTATATAGAATATTTTATTTTTACAAAAAATGACAACATTAATTAATTTCAATTTAAAAAAAAAAACAGGTGTTTGTATATTTCCTGATAATAAAACTGTAAGAAAATTTGTAATCTCAAAAGATAAAAAAAACTTAATCGATAAAGAACTAAAAGGAGTAAAATGGTATTTTAGTGTCTTGAAAAAAAAAGGTTACTTAAAAGAAAAATATATAATTTCTAAAGGGAAAAATTATTTAGATTTTAAACTCTTAAGTAGTCCAAAATACTTTTTCTGGGACTCAATTATAAAAAATCAAAAAATAATTGAGACAGCAATAGAACATTATTTAAAAATATGGCCTAGAAATAAAAAAACTTATTTTCATGGTGACCTAACTGTAGAAAATATACTTTTACACAAAAGAAAACCGATATTTATAGATTGGGAAAATTTTAAGAAAAATCTTCCATGGGGCTTAGATATATGTTTTTTTTTAATTTCAGCACTAATTTTACCTAATCTAAATAAAAAAAATAATAATTTAGAACCATCTGAAAAAAAAATATTTAAAAAAATATGGAACAATTTTTATTTTGACCAAAATTACGACTACTTAAATGATCCTTTTAAGTTTTCGAAAAAGAAGAAATTATTTAATAATAACCATTTTATCAACAAAATACCCAAAAAATTTAAAGAGGAAATAATTTTAATGATTAAAGATAAAGCTCATTTTTATGCAGATAATAAATAAGATTGGAATATTAATAAACTGGCCTAGAGAATTTGATATGTATCAAGAATTAATTAAGCATATTCCAAATAATAAGATTGAATTAATTATTAATGACGTAAGCTCAATTGAAAAAGGTAGAAGTTCTCAAGCAGAAATTATTAAATCAATCTTAACAAAAAAAGATTTAAGCTATAAACTTTTTTCAAATATTTATAAAAAAAAAAGTTTTAAAGTGCTAATAAGTACTGGGGAAGTTTCGTCACAAAAAATAAGTTTTTATTCTATTGTCAGATTTTTATTCGCTCACACATTGGGTTTATTCTTAGAAATTACCCGTATCTCTAAACTTTTAATGTTATATTTAAAAAAACCTTATACTGCTGGCGGTTTAAACTGCACTTTAGGAATGAATTGGTATCCAGAGAAGACATTAGGTAAAATCATTATTAAATTTCCAGATGGTATGGATCTTAAACTAAGAAAATATCCATATGATGAGTACAAAAAAATATTTGATATATATTTTGTCCATGGCAAATTTGAGCAAAAATTAGTACAAAAAAAATTTAGCTCAAAGCCAACTCATATAATAGGTTATCCTAGATATTCAAATTTAAAAGATGAAAAATTTTTAAAGGGATCAATTGAAAAAGACTTTAATTTAGATAAACAAAAAAAATTAATTTATTGGACCCCAACTAATGTAGATAATCACGGGGAAAAATTTTCTAATATATTATTATGGATTAATAAGATATCAAAATTACAAAATGAATATAATATTATTATCAGACCTCATCCGAAATCTTTAATGCTTGAACCTAATTTAGAATTAAGTTTAAGAGAAAAGAATTTTTTTATAGATAAAGATCAAAACAGAAAAATAGGCGAAATCTTCCAAATATCAGATTTAATTATATCTGATTATGGAGGGACAGTGTTTAGTGCAATATTTTTTTGCAAGCCTATTATTTTGCTGAATTTGAGTCATAATAGTAAATTTGTTTCAGAACTAAAATACTTAGACTCACTTGATTTACGTGTGAGAAAATTGCTTTTAAATCTTGATACGATATCAACCACAGAGGATATTGTGAGGGCAGTAAATAAGTCAAAGAGTTCGGAGTATAAAAGGATAATTGTAGATTATAAAAAAGATTTTTTTGGATCAAAAGATGAAACTAAAGTAGATCTTACCAAAGATTTTTTACTAAATTTATTATCAAAATGAAATATGTTTAAAAAAAGAACTTTAATAGTTATTGGCGGTACTGGGTTTTTAGGATTTCATATATTGAAATTTTTTTCAAAAAAAAAATGGAGAATAATCAGTGTTTCAAGAAAAAAAGCTACTAGATCTAGGTTTATTAAAAAAAGGGTTAAGTATGTTTATGCAGATATTTCGAAATTAGACAAGCTAAGAAGTAAGCTCAAAAAATATAAAAAAATTGATTTTATAATTAACAGCGGTGGAGAGGTTGATCACAAAAATAAAAAAAAAGTTTTCTCAAGTCATTTTTTAGGTGTTAAAAATCTATGTGTAATTGCCAATGAAAAAAAAATAAAAAGATTTATACAATTTGGAAGTAGTTTAGAGTATGGTAAAATAAGATCTCCTCACAAAGAAAGTTTTAAATGTTTGCCAATATCTAATTATGCAAAAGCAAAATATTTAGCCACCAAGCATTTAATTAACCTTAGAAGCAAAAACAATTTCCCTGCTTTAGTAGTAAGACCTTATCAGGTATATGGTCCTCAACAAGACATAAATCGCTTTATCCCTATTGTAATTAAACATTGTCTAACTAATGAAAAGTTTCCTTGCTCAAACGGTATTCAATCAAGAGACTTTTTATATATTACTGATTTTGTAAATTGTGTTTGTAAGTTACTTTTGATAAAAGATTTGCCTCCACAAATTATAAATATTGGGTCTGGTAAAGTTAAAAAAATCTTAAATGTTATAAAATTTATCAAGAGGATTATAAAGAAAGGAAAGCCAGAATTTGGTAAAATTAAGTTGAGAAAAGAAGAAAATCTCTTAACTTATCCAAATACACAAATTTTGAAGGAAACAATAAATTTTACATCAGTGACCTCATTCGAAAAAGGAATAAAAAAAACGATAAATTATTATAAAAGGATTGTATGAAAGTAGTTATTTTAGCAGGCGGTTTAGGTACACGATTATCTGAATATACTGAAACTATTCCGAAACCAATGATTAAAATAGGACCATACCCAATGGTAGTACATATAATGAAGTCCTACTTAAAATTTGGTCATAAAGAATTTATTTTAGCTACAGGATATAAAAGTGATTACTTTAAAAAATATTTCAAAAATTTTAAAAAAAACGCAGTCCCATTTAAACAAAAAATTGATAAAAAAAAATGTTTAATTACTATAATTGATACCGGATTAAAAACTCTTACTGGAGGCAGATTGAAAAGAATAAAACCACTTCTTGAAGAAAACGAAAATTTTTTGTTTACCTATGGAGATGGCATTTCGTCGATTAATATAAAAAAATTGGTTAATTTTCATAGAAAATCAAAAAAATTAATAACGGTTACTGCAGTTCGTCCACCAGCAAGATTTGGTGAATTAAAAGTTAATAAAAATAACAATGTAATATCTTTTAAAGAAAAACCCCAAGTATCAGATGGTTGGATAAATGGAGGGTTTTTTGTAGCAAAAAGAAATTTTCTTAATCTTATAAATGGAGATAAAGATATTTTAGAAAAAAAACCTCTGGAGCTCGCTTGTAAGAAAAGGCAATTAGTAGCATTTAAACATAGAGGATTTTGGAAATGTATGGATGTAAAACGTGATAGGGACGAACTCCAAAAAATATATAAACTTTCTAAATTTAATTGGAAAAAACTTAAATGAAAAATTTTTACAAAAATAAAAAAGTTTTAATAATTGGAAATACTGGATTTAAAGGATCATGGCTTTCATTATGGCTTTATTATCTAAAAGCACAAGTGCTAGGACTATCAATCAATTATACTACCGAACCATCAAATTTTAAGATATTAAATTTAAATAAAAAAATTAAATTTAAAAAAACAGATATTAGAAATTTTAAAAATTTGAAAAAACAAATAAAACAATTTAAGCCTGATTTTATTTTTCATTTTGCGGCCGAGGCTATAGTTAAAAATTCTTTTCAAAATCCTAAAAAAACTTGGCAAACCAACACTATGGGAACTGTTAATATTCTAGAATCAATTAAAGATACTAAAAAAAAGATTACTGCTATCATAGTCACAAGCGACAAAGTTTATAAAAATTTAGAAACTACTAGAGGTTATAAAGAAACAGATGTATTGGGTGGTCAAGATCCTTATGGTGCATCAAAAGCTGCAGCGGACATTGCAACTCAATCGTATTTTTACTCATTTTTGAAGGATAATAAAAATATAAGACTTTGTATTGCTCGTGCAGGAAATGTTATAGGTGGTGGCGATTGGTCTGAGGGGAGAATAATTCCAGATTGCATCAAATCTTGGTCTAAAAAAAAGATTGTGAAAATTAGAAATCCTAATTCTACCAGACCGTGGCAGCATGTTCTGGACGTTTTAAATGGTTATTTAATTTTAGCAGCAAGGTTAAGTAAAAAAAAAACGCTTAATGGAGAAGCATTTAACTTCGGACCAAAAATTGAGAAAAAAACGAGGGTTATTGATATAGTCAAACAAATGCAGAGAAGTTGGTCAAAAGCGAAATGGAAATTAATAGAAAATAAAACTTTTTCAGAGAATAAGCTTTTATACCTAGATTCAAAAAAAGCAAAAAAAAAACTTAAATGGTCTTGTAAGTTTAACTTTAAAAAGTCAATAAATTTTACAATTGATTGGTATAAAGAATTTTATCAAAATAAAAAAAATATTTACGAATTTTCGCTTAATCAAATTAAAAGATTTGAAAAATATTAATAATTCAAATGAGCAATTCACCTTTAGTAAGTGTTATTATGAACTGTTATAATGGTCAAAAATTTTTAAGAGAATCATTAGTTAGTTTATTTTCACAAAGTTACAAAAATTGGGAATTAATATTTTGGGATAATCTCTCTACAGATGAGAGTAAGAATATACTTAATTCTTTTTATGATGATAGAATAAAATATTTCTCGTCTAAAAAATTTCTTAGTCTATACTCTGCAAGAAATCATGCAGTTAATAAAGCAAAAGGGAAATATATTTCTTTTCTTGATGTTGACGATTTATGGAGAGAGGACAAACTAGAAATACAAATGAAATATTTTTTGAAAAATGAAAATATCGAGATAGTTTATGCTAATCACTATCTTCTATACGAAAAAAGAAATGTTAAAAAAATTCAAACTAAATCTTATCTTCCTGAAGGCTTTATTACAAATGATCTTCTTAAAAATTATTGTGTTGGTATACAAACTTTATGTTTAAACAAAAAGATTTTTGAAAATAATAAATTTAATGATAAGTATAATATAATAGGAGACTTTGATTTTGTAATAAATCAAAGTCTTAAAAAAAAGATAGGAAGTATACAAGAACCTTTGGCTTTCTATAGAATACACAAAGATAATTTATCAAAAAAAAAAATTGATTTTTTCATTAAAGAACTTGAAGAGTGGATTAAAATTAATGAAAATAAGTATAGGCTCAAAGGTTTTAGTTTTTTTCATCAGAAAGTATTTCTGTTTAAATTAAAATTAAAAAGTTTATTAAAAATAATGGGCGTGTAGTTCAGTGGTAGAACGCTACGTTGACATCGTAGAGGTCATAAGTTCAATTCTTATCACGCCCACCAAAATCTAATTCACTTTTTTATGGTCAATATATCTATTAATTTAAATAAGTTCATATAGATTAATTTTGATATAGTTTATTAATATTAAAAAATGAAAAATATTCTTAATTTAGAAAAGCTATTATTTGTCTCTTTAATTTTTTTTACTATTATTTCATATTTTATTGGATTTATAAATAAAGAGAATTCAGCTGGCGGAGGAGAGGTTGATTTCCAGTTTGTTTGGCAAAACTTACAAACATTTGAAAGTTATAATTTATTAGAGGCAATCAAATTAACTGCTGTGCCTGATGACAAAATTTTTCAAAGTACTCGAACTCCAGGATTTTACATCATAAATAAACTATTAAATCCTTTTACTTACAATAAAGATACTTTTCAAATATCAATTTTTATATTTTCAATTTTGATACCAACTTTATTTTATTTTAGCCTTCTTTCAAAATTTAAATCTGAAAAAAAAATTTACCTTTTAGCGCTTTCATCAATAATTTTACTTAGTCCTTATTTTAGAACAAGTGCGATTTGGGGTCTTGAGGAAAATTTAGGAATTTTATGTGTTGTCATTGCTGGTTTTTGTCTATCGAAATTTAAAGATCCATCCTTATTAAAAAATGAAAAATTAAATTTATTTTTTATTTCTTTATCAAGCTCATTATGTGTTTACTTTGATCAAAAGTTAGTTTTAATCCCATTAGTATGTTATTTATCCTTACTTTTTTCTAAACACAAAAATATATTTAAGATTCACTTAACTTTTTATTATGTTTTATTTTCATTACCTTTTTTGTATTTAATTTACTTATGGGGAAATATTGCACCATCCGCTGATGCTACTGGCAGAGGTGTATTAAAAAATTTCAACTATCATCATATTGGATATGTATTATCAATTTTAGGTTTTTATTTTTTGCCATTTATTTTTTTTCTAAAAGATTTTAAGAAAAATTTTATTGAAATATTTTCAAGAAAAAATCTTATAATTTTAATTTTATTTATTTCATTCATTTTTTATTTCTTATTCTATCATGATTTATCGAATGAGTATCATTTAGGTGGTGGTGCTATAAAAAAACTCATTCAGCTATTTTTTATAAATACTGATATCCAAAAAATTTTATTATCTCTATCTTTTACTGTAAGTTTTTTTGTAATTATGATTTTTAAAAATAGTTTTGAAAACAAAATCATGTTAAGTT
This sequence comes from uncultured Pelagibacteraceae bacterium, assembly GCA_902573985.1. Classification (GTDB taxonomy): domain Bacteria; phylum Pseudomonadota; class Alphaproteobacteria; order Pelagibacterales; family Pelagibacteraceae; genus Pelagilacustribacter. The sequence continues at coordinate 32,925 of CACGLS010000002.1, read as the reverse complement.
TTCTAATTATTACCTCGATTTTAATTACACCTGCCTTGTTTCAGGAATATTATGACCCATTAATTTTACTATTATTCTTCCTATTTTTCAAAAATGATATATTTTTTAATATTAAAAACCTAATGTTTTTGTTTATTTATCATTTTATTTTTTTGCTATCTGCAAACTTTTATTATTAAAGATAAATTAAAATATTATTTTAATTTTAATAAAAATAAGTTAAAGGTTGTGTTAAATGAAATTACTTAATTTTCTTAAAAATAATTTATTTATACAGAATTTTTTTTCGAGTATCGTATCTATATCACACCCATTTCTTGAAAATGTTTTAAGTAAATTTTCTGCAATAAAAAAAGCTATGTTTATGATCTATCATGACGAAACTAGTGGATGCTATCTTGAGTTTGGCGTATTCACTGGGAATTCTTATAATTTTGCAATGAAAATAAATAAAAAAATGGAAGAGTTATTTAAAAAAAAATTGATTATTGAATTCATTGGATTTGACTCTTTTGACGGTTTTGGTGAAATAAGTAAAAACGATGAAAATCCTTCTTTTAAAAATGAATTTTTTAAAGTTAATGAAAAAAAAGTGCTTAAAAACATAAAAAGCAATTCAAAAGGACAAAAATACAGATTAATTAAAGGATTTTATAAAGACACTTTAAAAGATAAAACAACAAATGAACTTAGTATCGATAAGTCAAGTATTATTATGATTGATTGTGATTTAAAAGAATCAACAAAATTTGCTTTAGAATTTTCTAAACCCTCTTTTCAACTCGGTACAATTATTATTTTTGATGATTTTCATTATTATAAAGGAGATGAGACAAAAGGAGAATACGGGGCGTTTGAAGAATTTAAAAAACAAAATTCGCATATTTCGTTTCGAAGAATTTTTGACTACGGATATAGTGGTCGAGCATTTATAATTTCAAAAATAGATTAATCAATTAAATAAAATTTGTACCAATGAATGAAATCTCAGTAATTATTCCTTGTTTAAATTATGAAAAATTTATTTTTCAAAATTTAGAAAAAGTAGTAGAAAAAATTATTTATCTAAAAATAAAATATGAAATTATTGTAATTAATGATGGAAGCACTGATAATACATGTCAAGAAATTATTAGATTTATAAATAAAAATAAAAATGTAAAATTAATTAACAATAAATTTAATAAAGGAAAATCTTTATCCATTATTTCTTCAATTAAAGAGTGTAAATATAATAAAATAATTTTGATAGATTGTGACATGCCTTATTTCAATTATTTTGAAGAGGTAATTAATAAGATTAATAAAAACTATGATCTTGTGATAGTAAATCGCCGACTGAGAGAAAGTCAGATGATTGACACTAATTTAAATTTTTATCAAAAAACAAGAGTTAAAATAGGCAATATAATAGGTTTCATTATTAATTTATTATTAAATATAAATTTAAATGTAGAAGGAACAGATACGCAAGCTGGGTTAAAAGCTTTTAAAAAAATTAAAAATTTTAATAATTTAAATTTTTATTCAAAACAATATTTTTTTGATCTAGAGTTAATTTATCATTATACAAAAAAAAATATGAAAATTTTGTCTGTCCCTGTAAGATATAAGCCACCAAAATTATCAAATATAAAAATATTTTCTTTTAAAAATTTTATAATTATCTATGAGTTAATTAAAATTATTTTTATTTTAAAATTTTTTAAGTAATATATTTTACTAATAACAGTTTAATATTGTCTTAAGTCATAAATTTTATTAGTTTTTTACTAATAATCTTAAAGAATTTAACTTTTATTGCTATTTACATAGCTATTTAAAACTATTATAAACCTTTTGCCTGGTGATTTTTGCGAAGGGGCCACACCCGATCCCATTCCGAACTCGGAAGTTAAGTCCTTCAGCGCCGATGGTACTTTGTCTTAAGATATGGAAGAGTAGGACGTTGCCAGGCTTTTTAAAAATTTATGAAAATAGCTAGCTCACTAAAATCATTGAAAAAAAGAGATTTAAATTCAAAACTTGTTAAGAGAAAAGGTAAACTTTACGTAATAAACAAAAAAAATCCAAGATTTAAAGCTCGTCAGGGTTAAAAATATGAGTGAAAACGATTTTAAAAAAACTTACGTAGGTTTCACAAAATTAGTTTTATGGGGGACAGTAACGGTAATAGCTATTTTAGTTATCTTAGCTGTTACTCTGCTTTAAAATTAAGGAAATTACTAGATGATTGTTGGTTCTATTAAAGAAAATCTATCATTAGAAAAAAGAGTTGCTTTAACTCCTGAAAGCTCGAAAAACCTTATGTCGTTGGGTCTTAAAATATGTATTGAAAAAAATTATGCTAATCATTTAGGAATTAAAGATGAGGAATTTAAAAAAGTTGGTGTTGAAATTAAAGATTCAACTGAGGAAATTTTAAATCTTTGTAATCTTTTAGTAAAAGTAAATTGTCCATTAGACGGCGAAATAAGCAAAATCAAAAATAGTACAATTTTAGTTGGCATGTTAAATCCGAATATAAATAATAAGGAAATAACAGAATTACTAAAAAAAAATATTAAATTATTTTCACTCGAACTACTTCCAAGAATTACTCGAGCACAATCAATGGATGTTTTGTCGTCTCAATCAAATTTAGCTGGATATAGATCAGTTGTGGACTCGATTTTTGAATTTGAAAAAGCTATACCCATGATGATGACAGCTGCAGGAACAGTGCCTGCAGCAAAAATATTAGTAATTGGGGCTGGGGTAGCTGGATTACAAGCAATAGCAACTGCAAAAAGATTGGGGGCAATTGTTTCAGCTACAGATGTAAGAATTGCATCTAAAGAACAAGTTGAGAGTCTTGGAGGAAAGTTTTTAACAGTTGATCAAGAGGAAGACATGGAAACCTCTGGAGGTTATGCAAAAGAGGCCAGTGAAAGTTACAAAAAAAAACAAGCAGAAATGATGCGTGAGGCATTAAAAAAGAATGATATTGTAATTTGTACTGCTTTAATCCCAGGAAAACCGGCTCCTAGAATTCTTAATGAGGATTTGGTAAAACAATTAAAACCAGGCTCAATAGTTTACGATCTTGCCGCCGAGCAAGGAGGGAATTCAGCTTATTCCGAGGCAGGAAAAATCAACGAAATTAATGGGGTTAAGATAATTGGGGCTAAAAATTTAATGAACAGGTTGCCTCTTACTGCTTCAAATTTGTACTCAAAAAATTTGTTCAGTTTTATAAGAAATTTATATAGTAGAGAAAAACAAGATTTTAATATTAATTTAGAAGATGAAATTATAAATAAAACTCTTATTAAGGATATATAATGGAAATAGACCCTTTTATTTTTAGGCTTAGTATATTTATTTTATCAATATTTGTAGGATATTATGTTGTTTGGAGTGTAACACCATCGCTGCATACTCCTTTGATGTCAGTCACCAATGCTATTTCGTCAGTAATAATTGTAGGGGCAATCATTGCGGCTTTAGCAGGTTATTCAGATAGTATTTTAAGTATATCAAGTATTTTTGGGTATGCTGCTATAATTTTAGCTGCAATAAATATTTTTGGCGGGTTTTTAGTCACTCAAAGGATGCTTCAAATGTATAAAAAAAAGAAAAATAAAAAATAATGATTTCAGCAAACCTTTCTGCAATTTTTTATTTAGTATCTGGCATTTTATTTATACTTGCTTTAAGAGGTCTTTCTTCACCTGATACATCTAGACAAGGTAATTATTTTGGTATCGCTGGAATGTTAATCGCAATAGCGGTTACGTTTTTATCAATAGGAAATTTTTCAATTTCTTTAGTTTATGTTTTTATCTTTTTGATAATCGGTGGAGCAATCGGGTCTTTTATAGCTTTTAGAATACCAATGACAGCAATGCCTGAGCTAGTTGCAGGTTTTCATAGTTTAGTTGGTCTTGCTGCAGTATTTGTAGCAATAGCAGCGTTTTTAAATCCTACAGTATTTAATTTAGGTGCTCCTGGGGATATAAAATTAGCAAGTCTAATAGAAATGTCTATAGGAGCGGCAGTAGGTGCAATTACGTTTTCAGGATCAATTATCGCTTTTTTAAAATTACGAGGAATTATGTCAGGTGCTCCAATAACTTTCGTTGGTCAACATTACTTGAACCTAATTTTAGGATTAGCAATAATTTCTCTAATTATTTTTTTATGCAATAGCCAATCTGCAAATATTTTTTGGTCAGTTATTTTCTTATCATTTTTAATAGGAGTATTAATCATTATTCCTATTGGAGGAGCAGATATGCCGGTTGTAATTTCAATGCTTAATTCGTACTCTGGATGGGCCGCTGCAGGGATTGGTTTCACTTTAGAAAATACTGCTTTAATCATAACTGGCGCTTTAGTCGGTTCCTCTGGAGCAATATTATCTTACATAATGTGTAAGGCGATGAATAGATCATTCTTTAGTGTGATCCTAGGGGGATTTGGTGCCGACGCTAGCTCAATTAGCACTAAAGATAATAAAGAACAAAAACCTGTAAAAAGTGGAAATGCTGAAGACGCAGCATTTTTGATGAAAAATGCTTCATCAGTAATTATTGTTCCAGGTTATGGAATGGCAGTTGCACAAGCTCAACATGCTCTGAGAGAAATGGTAGATAAATTAAAAAAAAATGACATTAAGGTAACTTATGCAATTCATCCAGTTGCCGGAAGAATGCCAGGACACATGAATGTTCTTTTAGCTGAAGCAAATGTACCTTATGATGAGGTATTTGAATTAGAGGATATAAATAATGATTTTGCTAATGCTGATGTTGCTTTTGTTATTGGAGCTAATGACGTTACCAATCCTGTTGCAAAAACTGACCCAAAAAGTCCAATTTTTGGTATGCCGGTGCTTGATGTCGAAAAAACAAAATCAGTTCTTTTTGTTAAAAGAAGCCTTTCACCAGGTTATGCTGGTATTGATAATGAGCTTTTTTATAAAGATAATACTTTGATGCTTTTTGCTGATGCAAAAAAAATGACAGAAGATATCGTTAAAAATTTAGACTAATGAAAACGAAAATATTTTGTGATATCGCTGATTATAAAACAATAAAGTTGTTCAATAAAAAAAAAATAGTTGATGGTTTTACAACTAATCCTAGTCTAATGAGATTAGCTGGTGCTAAAAATTATAGGGAATATTGTCTTAAAATTCTTAAAATTTGCAAAAAGAAACCTATTTCTTTCGAGGTTTTTGCAGATAATCAAAAAGATATGCTTACCCAAGCTTATAAAATTAATTCTTGGGGTAAAAATATTTATGTTAAAATACCTGTTGTTAATTCCAAGGGTAAATTTATGGGTTCAGTTATAAAAGAGCTAAGTAACAAAGGTGTTAAACTTAATATTACTGCGGTTTATACTTATGAGCAAACCAAAAAAATTTTTAAAAATTTAAATAAAAAAACAAAATCTATTATTTCAATATTTGCAGGTAGAATGGCAGATAGCGGAAAAGACCCAGTACCAATTTTTGAAAAGAGTATATTATTAACTAAAAAATTTAAAAATATTGAGATACTTTGGGCTAGCACGCGAGAAGCTTATAACTATACTCAAGCTAAACAACTTAATTGTGGAATAATTACAATGCCACCAAAATTAATCAATCAAATAAGTATTTTTGGAAAAAACTTTCATGCTATGACAATAGATACAGTTAAGGGTTTTCTAAAAGATAGTAAAAAATCGAAATTTAGGATCTAAATCAGAATTTTTTGGTTGCGGGGGAAGGATTTGAACCTTCGACCTTCAGGTTATGAGCCTGACGAGCTACCAGACTGCTCCACCCCGCGCTAAGTTATTTTTTTTTAATATTTATCGCCTGAAGCTTATCTTTTTCTTCTTTAATATCGTAAAAGATTGTTTGGTCTTCTTTCAACACTCTAAGCTTTGAGTCTTCAAGTGCCGAAACGTGAAGGAAAATATCTTTTTTTGTTTTATTATCTGTTATAAATCCGTAACCTTTTTTGGCGTTAAACCATTTTATTTTACCAGATGGCATTGTTAATCCTCTCATTCTAATACCTGTTTCTAAGTTTTTGTAGTTTTTTAATTCTTTTTATATTTTCTGTTTGAACTCTTTTTTTCTTTTCCGAAGGTTTTTCATATGTGCTTTTCATTTTCATAACTTTGAAAAATCCCTCTTTTTGGAGTTTTCTTTTTAATACTCTTATTGCTTGCTCAACGTTGTTATCTTTTACGTCTATTTTAATAAATACCTCCAGTTAATTTTCATGGTTGTTATCATTTGATACTAAATTTGTCTATAGTGAAGCTTCTTGAGCCTTTTTTTCCTCTCGAATTTTAGCTTTTTTCTCTCTTTCAATTCTTCTTTTTGCTTTTTCTAAACTTTTTTGAAAAGCTTCTTGAGTGCATAAAGCTAGTATTACGGGGTCTCTTGGTTTAAGATTTGAAAAGTTCCAGTAGCTTCTTTTTCTTATTAAAGATACAGTTCCCTTAGTGCTACCAACTAGCTTAGATATTTGACCATCAGTTAGTTCAGAAGCATTCTTACACAACCATAGAATTGCATCAGGTCTGTCTTGTCTTTTTGATAAAGGTGTATATTTTGGTTTTTTTCTCTCTTTAAGTTGTACCTCATCAATTTTTTTTAATAAACTAAGTTTTTTGTTAGGGTCTTTCGAGCACTGTTCAATTTCTTCCCTAGAGAGTTGTCCTGCAAGTATAGGATTATAAGCTTTGATACCTTTAGCTACATCTCCATCTGCAATTCCCTTTACTTCAAGCTCATGAAGGTCGCAAAATTCTGCAATTTGTTTAAAAGATAATGTGGTATTTTCTACTAGCCAAACGGCAGTTGCTTTTGGCATAAATGGTGTTTCTGACATAATCTATTTTTTTGATCTTAGGTTTCCAAACCTTTTATTGTATTTGCTTACTCTTCCTTTATCTAATACTTTTTGAGCACCCCCTGTCCAAGCATAATGTGATTTCGGATCAATATCTAATTTTAGAGTGTCATTTTCTTTACCCCAAGTTGACCTTGTTTCAAATTCTGTCCCGTCAGTCATGACAACTTTAATTTTGTGATAATTAGGATGTATATTCTTTTTCATTTGCGGTGTTTTATATTAATAATTGTTTTTACTCAATATATTTATTAAAGAATAAGCTCTTTAAATTCTCTATTAATATTAGAATTAGAGGCTAAAATATTCTTTTTTAATGGCGATGCATCACTTTGATCAAAAAAATCAACAAATCCTCCTGCCTCTTTTACTATAATAATCCCAGCTGCAACATCCCATATATTTAAATCTCTCTGCCAATATCCATCAAACCTACCACATGCTACGTAAGCCATATCCAATGCTGCGCTCCCAAACTTCCTTACATTGGAGACCTTTTTAGATACTTTGATATATTCAGACAAAATTTTGTCTTTTACTTCACTAGTCTGTTTTGGACCACCTGTTACTATTATTGCTTCTTGAATTTTCTTTTTATTTGAAACTCTTATTCTTGAATTGTTTAAAAATGCTCCGTTTCCTTTTTCAGCGCAAAACATCTCGTTTGTAACAGGATTAAAGATAACTCCACATCTTATTTCTTTATCCTCCTCATATCCTATTGAGATTGCAAATTGTGGAATGCCATTTAAAAAATTCATTGTTCCGTCGATAGGATCGATAATCCATCTATTGGATAAATTCGACGGATTTATACTCCCTGTCTCTTCTGTCAAAATTCCATATTCAGGATGAGCTCTTTGTAATTCATCAATAATTATTTTCTCAGTCCTTTTATCAGCCGATGAAACAAAATCCCCAGGTGCTTTTGTAGAAACTTGCAAATTCTCTAGTTCACCAAAGTCTCTTATAAGAGATCTTGAGGCCTTCATACATGCTTTTATAATCAAATTAATTTTAGGAGAATTTAATCGCATTAACTAACTCTTTTTACGTACTCTAGTGTTCTAGTATCAATGACAATTTTTTCTCCACTTTCAATAAAAGGAGGAACATTAATTTTTATTCCACAATCTAGAATTGCAGGTTTGTAGGAAGATGATGCAGTTTGTTTTTTTATTGCAGCATCAGTAGATTTTATCTCACACTCTATGTTTGTTGGGAGCTCCATTGAAATAGGTTTTTCTCTCATGAATGTAATTGTTACTTCCAAATTCTCTTTAAGCAACTTATACCGTTCTCCTGTGAGAGATTTAGGCATTTCAACTTGCTCAAATGTTTTGTTTTCCATAAAATGACAATTTTCTCCATCAATATAAAGAAAATTAAATTTTTTTTCATCTAGTTCAGCTTTATCTAATACATCATTAGACCTAAACCTTTCATTTAATTTTGTTCCTTTTAAAACACTTTTAAGCTCAACCTGATTAAATGCTCCACCTTTACCAGGTTTTACGTGTTGAGTTTTTAATACACTCCAAAGATCATTTTTATACTCTATGATCATCCCTGGTCTTATTTCTACTGCTGATATTTTCATAAATTAAAATAAGTTATTAAATTTATTAAGTTTTATATTTGTATTATATTTTTTTTTAAAAAACCATTTAATAAATAATTTTTTCGAATATTTTTAGAAATTTTTTTTTTTCTATTAACTATAAATATTAAATCAGAATTTTTTTTAAAATAACTTAAGCTTCCCACAACTTTTTTCTTAGTAATAGGGTCAATATAATTATTATCATAAGTGTCTACGAAACCTAAAAATTTTAAATTTTTTCCTTGCAATAAAAGCGAACATATTATTGATCGAACAGAATGACAATGGATAAAAAATCTTTGTGGTTTTTCTTTTATCTTTTTTTTAATTTTGCTTAAATCGAAATAATGATTTTTTAGTTTAAAAAGAGAACTAGATAAAAATAGATCACATTCTTTCACTAAAAGATTTTTATTTTTTTTATTTTGATCATTAGATAATAATTGTAGAGCTAATTTTTTCCATCTTTTATGAATTTTTATAAACAAGTAATCAGACTCTTTAAGTAATAACAAATACGATGTAAGATCAGCTAAGTCCCTGGAGCATCTATAAATAAGAAATTTAAGTATGAATTTTTTTTTCGTTTTTGATATTAATTTTACTATTTCAAAAATTGAATGAAGCAAATCGTAATAGAAGTTTAAGCTTCTCGATTTAAGGATTTTTATATTATTTGATAAAGAGTTTTCATTTCTCAAATGTTTATAGCAGACTTCATTTAACTTAATAAAATACTTTGAATTAAAAAAAACTTTATTTAAAAATGTCACATCTTCAAAATGTCTATGCTTACCAAAAAAAATTTTATTTTTTTTAACAAAATCTCTATTGAACCAAAATCTCCAAACAGTTGAATTAACATTTTCAAAGTTTGTATTTTTTTCAAATATTTTCTTGATTGAATTAATTTTATTTGGAGAAATATTTACAAAACCTTGATCTTCATTATTAATTTTACCATGATGTGAAGTAATTGAATTGAAACTTACAAAATCCACTTTGCGTCCACTATTTATAAAATTATAAAATGTTTTTGACCAAATATCTTTAATCATATCATCAGAGTCTACCAACCAAATAAATTTCCCTTTAGCTTTCTTTATCCCTAAATCCCTAGCATGTCCCGGCCCGTTATTTTTTTTTAAAAAAAAGATATTAGGATTGTAATTTTTCTTTATTCCTTTTACTAATTGATTGGGTATATTTTTTGAGAAATCATCGATTAAAATAGTTTCAAATTTGAAACTTTGATTGTTTAAATAAATTTTTTTTAATATTCTTTCTACATTAGCCCAAGTGTTATAGATTGGAATTATTATTGATAAATCCATTTTACCCTACAAGATTTTATTTTAGATCAGCATTTTGCATTACTTTAAAAGGCTCTCTTATTACTTTTGATTGTCTTGCAGGTCGTACCCTTGATAAGAGCTTACTTCTTCCAAGACAGTATCTACAGGAGTCAATAAAATTTTTTCCATAAATATACTTTTGTAATTTTTCCTTAGTTAAAGTGTTGTCAATTGTTATTGAGTTATTCGGCAAAAGATTTACTTTTTTTATTGCGTCTAAACTTGCAGAAAACGGACACCTGTACAACTTACCATGCATTAAAGTAAATAAATATTTTGCACAACATTCCTCAAAAATTGCGATATCCTCTTTTAGAGACCTTTTTGGTTCTATAATATTTGCACTATCATCCCAAGTTTCAGGCAGTTCTCTAATTAAATAATTTATGTTATTTTCTTTACAGGTTTGAATTAACTTATCAAAGTTTCTTGATAATTTACCGTAATTCGTAATCTCCAAAATAATTTTATCATTTACTAAATTTTCTATAGTTTCAGGTCTAGGAACTATTGTTCCATTAGTGTAAACAACAATGTTAGGAATTTTTTTCTGTGAGGAAGCAAATTTGAGAATTTCATTTATTTTTCTAAAAATGAAAGGCTCGCCACCTAATATTCTTAATTCTGTTAGTAGGTCGATATTATCTAAAATTAAATTTAAATTCATGAGCATCTGATTTAAATCTGAATCTACCGGTCTCTTAAAATAAGGCATAAGATTAGAGCAGTCAGCACATTTTAAAGTACACTTTTCTGTTAGAATTAAATCTAGTGAAGGAATAACAAAATTTGTAAATTGTTTGTTTACGTGATTACGTTTTTCCAATAAAGCCGAGTGAGCTCTTTCCACAGCTTTCATTTCACTCTTATCCAGTTTATTTTTTTCTAAATGATCTTTAATTAGTAAACAAGAGTCATAAATATTATAAAAACCAAATGAGTTAAGATGTCTTTCAACTGAAAAATAGTGAGAACAAGTTATTAAAAAATTTGAGTTTTTATCTAATTTTTCTAAATATTCTTGGCTTAATATATTTACATGACATTTTTCTCTGTTTTCGACATTTTCATCACCTTTTTTAATGGTAGTATCAAAAACTCCATCTACTTTAATATTATTTAACTTTGCACCAAAATTTGCATAATTTGTAAAATTACTTAAACCGTAAAAGTAAGTCTTTTGATTTTTTATTGTATTTAAATTATCTTTAGAAAGTGTTTTCAGTAAATCTCCAAACTAATTTTATATAAATTTATATTACACGTAATAATTTAGTTTAGATTTGAATGCAATAATTATTTTTTTATATTGATCTAATGAAAATTAAAATCCTTTATAGCAATCTCAGGTTTTTTTGAGCTATTTTTCCAAATATAACTTGAGATCGCTATATAATTTGCGCCTGCTTTAATTATATTTTTGTAATTATTTTTATTAATTCCACCAATAGCAACTATTTTATTATTACAAGTTTTTTTCGCCCACTTAAGAGTTTCTAAATTTGCTTTTATCGCATTTGGTTTAAGTTTTGATTTATAAAAAGAACCAAAGGCAATATAATTTGCTTTATATTTTATTGCACTCAGAGCTAGTTTTTTTGAATTATGACATGTAACACCCAAAATTTTTTTTTTTAGTTTTATTCGCGCATGTTTAATAGAACCATCACTTTGACCCATATGACATCCATCAGATCTTGTTTCTAGCGCTAAAGACAATTTATCATTTATTATGAATTTTACTTTGTGTTTTTTTGTAATTTTTGAAATTTTTTTAGCAATTTTTAAAATTTTTCTTTTTTGAGTATTTTTCAGTCTTAATTGGAAAAAAGCTACATTTCCAAAAGACAACACTCTATCTAAACCAGTATAGAAACTCTGATTAATTTTATTGGGTGAAATTAAGTAAACTAATTTCTTCAAAGATTTCAGGCCGCAAATTCTTTCTCTAATTTTTCAGACCACTCCCCTTTAGATGACAGACCATTCATTTTAGCTCTATGGTTAAAAGCTTTTTGTATATTTTCTAAATTTTCTTGATTTTTTCCAAATTCCTTTAATGCACTTGCTTGCAACCCTCTTCCGTAAGAGAAAGTAATTAAAAAATTACTGTCATTTATTTTATTTATTTCATTTAGATTTTTACTTGACTCTATTTCCGACTGCCCGCCAGATAAAAAAGCTATGCCTGGCACTTCAGCTGGTACATTTTTTTTCAAACAATCTATAGTTTTCTTAGCAATTTCTTCAGTACTAGATTTATCTTTACACTCTGAGCCAGGAATGATCATATTAGGTTTAAGAACAGTTCCTTTCAAATCAACTTTATGTATTTCTAGTTCTTTATAACACTCATTAAGTACATTTGTTGTAACTTGATAGCATTTATCAATGTTATGTGAACCGTCCATCAAAACTTCTGGTTCGACTATCGGTACCATTTTAGCTTCTTGAACTAATGCAGCGTATCTTGCTAATGCGTGGGCATTTGATTTAATAGATTGGGCAGATGGAAATCTATCTGAAATTTTATAGACAGCTCTCCATTTTGTGAACCGCGCACCCAAATCATAATACTCCTTTAATCTTTCGCGTAAACCATCTAAACCTTCTGTTACAGTTTCATCACTGGATCCAGCAAGAGGTTTAGCGCCTTTATCAACTTTAATTCCTGGTACAGCTCCATGTTTAGAGATTAATTCTGGAATTGATGGACCGAAGGTAGTTTTTTGTCTTATTGTTTCATCAAATAAAATTACTCCCCCAATAAAATCTTTCATAGCACTTGAATTAAAAAGAGTTTGTCTAAAATTTAGTCTATTTTTTTCTATGTTTTCAACATTTATACTTTTAAATCTTTTAGCTATCGTTCCAGTACTTTCATCTGCAGCAAGGATTCCTTTTCCTTTAGTGCACATTTTTTTAGCTATTTCATTTAATGTCATAGCGATTATTTATTTTAAAACACTTATACCAGGCAAGTCTTTTCCTTCTAAGTACTCTAAAAATGCTCCTCCCGCTGTTGATAAGTGAGAGAAAGTAAGTTTGTCATCACTTTTATTTATTGCTGCGAGAGTGTCTCCACCTCCAAGAATAGATATTAGAGATTTTTCAATAGTATTTTTAGAGATGTTTTCTGCAATCGATAATGTACCTTTTAAGAAGTTCTTATTTTCAAAATACCCGGCGGGTCCATTCCACAGAACAGTATTTGACTCGTTAATCTTTTTTTGAATTTTTTTAATTGTATTGAAGCCAATATCTAAAATTATTTCATTTTCTTCAATTTCACCAAGATTTTTATTTCTACCGGTACCTTCAAAATCTGTTCCTACCATGCAGTCTTCAGGTATTAATATATTACAATTATATTCCTCTGCTTTTTTATAAATATTTGCTATTATCTCTTTTGTATTTTTTTCAATTAAAGATTTACCAACTTTTAAATTCTTATGAACGAAGAAATTATTAGCCATTGCCCCAACAATTACTATATTGTTTACTTTTTTTAAAAGATTAATAATAACATTAATCTTTGTAGAAATTTTTGATCCTCCAATAATGCAAGTGACTGGTTCTTTTTTATTTTTTATAACAAGATTTATTGCCTCTATTTCTTTTTTTAATAATGGACCAGCATAACTTTTTTTTACGAATTTTGTTATACTATGCACAGAAGCTTGTTTCCTATGGGAGCATGAAAACGCATCATTAATATAAATATCCCCAAGTTCTCCTAACTTTTTTGAAAAATTTTGGCCATCTTCGGTTTCTTCTTTAAAAAATCTTATATTCTCAATTAATATTACCTCACCTCCTTTTAGATGAGAAAATTTTTCTTTAGTTTCACCATCAAAAGTTCCTCTAAAAAAATAAACATTAGTTTTAAGTGCATCTTTGAGATATTTGTAGATAGGTATTAAAGACAGATCAGGGACATTAATTCCTTTTGGTCGACCTAAATGACTAATAATTATAATTTTTGCTTTTTTTTCAATTAGTCTATTTATAAAAGGTAAACATAAAGTTATTCTTGTATTATCTTTTATAACTTTGTCTTTAATTGGAACATTTAAATCTAATCTAAGAATAATCTTTTGATCTTTGATTTCTAAATCGTCAGGAAAGAAATTTATTTCACCCATCGACTTCTATTACTCTCTCAATTTTTTTTGAATAAAATTTGTTATATCTTCCTCTGATAATTTCAAATGTTTGTAAACTTCTTTATAAGGGGCACTTTCACCAAATTTATCTATACCTAAATTGGCACCTTTATTTTTAATATATTTTTGCCAAGACATTACACTTCCAGCTTCTAATGTGACGATCAATGAGTTTTCTTCTAAAATATCTTTCCGGTAATCTTCAGGTTGTTTATCAAAAAGCTCCATACATGGCATTGAAACTACTTTTGAGTGGATATTGTTTTCTCTAAGTTTATCTTGAACTTTTAAAGCAAGTTCTACCTCAGTACCTGAAGCAACCAATGTTACATTGCTATCATGCGAAGTTAAATTAACTACATAGGCTCCTTTTTCACTTTTATTCTCTTTAGAATTGCTTGGATTGATGTAAGGAACTTTTTGTCTCGATAAAGCAATGGCACTTGGAGTATTTTCACTTTTTAAAGCTATTTCCCAACATTCGAATGTTTCATTAATGTCTGCTGGCCTGAAGACATTTAAATTTGGAATAGCTCTCAACCCAGTAAGTTGTTCTATAGGTTGGTGAGTAGGACCATCTTCACCTAGACCAATCGAGTCGTGTGAAAAAACATAAATTACCTTAAGACCCATTAAAGCAGAGAGTCTTATAGAGGGTTTACAATAATCTGAGAATATTAAAAATGTTCCACCATAAGGTATTATACCTCCATAAAGTGCTAAACCATTCATAACTGCTGCCATACCATGCTCTCTAACTCCATAATGAATATAATTTCCATTAAAATTTTTAGAGTTTATAATTTTAGAATTATTTGTTTTTGTATTATTAGAACCACTTAAATCTGCAGAACCACCTACTAATTCAGGAAGAAAAGCAGAAATTTTTTCTAAAGCGGCCATCGAGCATTGTCGTGTAGCTAAACTTGGCTTAGATTCAAAATTTTTATCTTTTTCTTGACGAATTAAATTTTCTAAACCGTTCAAATCCAATTTCTCATTAGCTCCGTAAAGATCACTTTTAATTTTAGGATTTTTTTTATTGACTGTTTTGAGCCATTCATTTTCCAGTTGCTCACCCTTGTTACCTATATTTCTCCATTCATCTAGTATTTCTTGAGGTACTTCAAATGGCTTATTGTTCCATTTTAGTTTTTTTCTCACTAAAGCTATTTCCTCATTTCCTAAAGGAGAGCCGTGGGAGGAGGCTTTACCAGATTTATTAGGTGATCCGAATCCTATTATAGTTTTACAAGATATTATTGTAGGTTTTTTTGATTTTGATGCTTTTGTGATCGCTTTTGAAATTTGTTTTTCATTGTGACCGTTTACCTCTAAGAAGCTCCAACCGTAAGACTCAAATCTTTTTTTGTAATTATCTGAAACACTAAGCGATGTTGAACCGTCAATTGAAATTTTATTATTGTCAAAAAAAACAATTAAATTCTTTAATTTTAGATGGCCAGCTAGACTCATTGCTTCATGACTAATTCCCTCCATTAAGTCTCCGTCACTCGCAATTACATAAGTTTTGTTATTAATAACAGAAGAACTAAATTTTTTTCTGAATATTTCTTCTGCTATTGCCATACCTACAGCGTTTCCTAATCCTTGTCCTAAAGGTCCAGTAGTCGTCTCAATTCCAGAGCCTTTTTTGTACTCGGGATGTCCAGCGCAGATAGAATTAAGCTGTCGGAAATTTTTTATATCCTCAATTGAAATACTTTTGTAACCACAAAGGTACAAAAGAGAGTAAAGCAACATAGACCCATGTCCTGCTGATAAAACAAATCGATCCCTATTTATCCAATTAGGATTTTTTGGATTAAACCTGAGGTGGTATTTAAACAAAGTAGTTGCAACATCTGCCATGCCCATTGGCATTCCTGGATGGCCAGAATTTGCCTTTTGCACAGCATCGATTGATAAAAATCTTACCGCATTCGATAATTGATTAAAATTAATACTCACTTTTAATAACATATATAGACTTAAACTTAGTATATCAATAATATGATATAATATTTTATGAGCATAATTGAGAAGAAAGAAAAAAATTTAAATCAATTAATAAATAAACTTAACTCATTATCTTTAAGTTATTCACAACCGACATATGAGGTTGAAAAAATTAAAACTGAAAAAAATGAAATCCTAAGACAAAAAATCGAAATTGAAAATAAAAATCATGAATTACTTAGAGAACATAAGTACTTAAAAGAAAAAATTAAAAGTTTGCAAATAGAAATTAAAAAAAAGTCAGAATTAGAAGACAGCTTTAACCAAGAGATAGAGGAACTAAGCCAAGAAACAGAGAGTTTGGTCTCAGATATCGAAAAATGGCAAATGTAAACATTAAATTTAATAACAAAGACTACCTTCTTTCCTGCGACGATGGTCAGGAGGAATCCTTAAAAAAACTAACTAAATTTTTGGATAAAAAATATTCAGAACTAAAAGATAAATTAGGTAATATAGGAGAGAATAAATTGTTATTAATTACTACAATTAAATTAATAGACGAGTATTTTGATTTAAAACAAAAAGTAACTCAACAAAAAATCAAGCTTGAAGAAATTTCACAAAAATTCAAAGAAATAAGACATCTAGCTATAGAATATAAAAAGGATAAAGAATCAGAAATTGAAAAGTTAAATATTGAATTAGAAAATTTTAAAAAAACAATCGAAGAAAATAACACTTTATATGAATCAATGCTGGATAAAACAACTAAATCTTTAGAAAAAATAATTTCGAATACAGAGTCATTATCTAAAATTCAGTAGATGGATAAAAAAAAGAAAATAAGAAAAAGCTATTTTCTTAAAAGAAAAAAAAAATATTTTGAAGTTGGTAAAAAATTTTTTTACCCGTTAATTAAAATTATTCAATCAGAGTTTAAGACTAAAAAAATAGACATCTCAATTTATCATCCTAGTTCTTATGAGGTTAATATAAATAGAATCTTTGATATCGAATTTTTTAAAAAATTCGATTTTTATTTACCAATTTTAGAAAATAATAATACAATGCATTTCTATAAGTGGATTAAAAATGATATTTTATTCGTAAACAGGTATGGAGTCGCTGAGCCATTAAAATCTTTAAAAAAAATTCCTAATTTAGTTTTGCTACCATTATTAGCTTTTGACAAAAATAAAAATAGAATTGGTTATGGAAAAGGTTTTTACGATAGATATTTAAATAAATATTTTAAAGCTCACAAAAAAATTGTAACAGTAGGTGTTGCATTTTCATTTCAAAAATATAATAAACTTCCAAGAACCGATAAAGATTTTAAACTTGATTATATAATTACAGAAAAAGGAATAATATAATGAAAATTCTTGTACTTGGAGATGTGATGGGCTCCTCTGGCAGAACCGCACTTAAAAAAAATTTTTCCAAAATCGTAAAAGAATATGAAATTGATTTTTCTGTAATTAATGGTGAAAACTCTGCAGATGATGGAAAAGGCATCACTAAGAAGATAGCCGATGAATTATTCTCATTAGGCATTGACGTTATAACCTCCGGTAATCATATTTGGGATAAAGAGGAAACCACAAAATTTATTGAAAAAGAGACTAGATTACTTAGGCCAGCAAACTTAGTTAAAGGATCTCCCGGTAGAGGATATGGAATTTATTTTTCAAAAAATAAAAAATATAAAATCGGAGTTATTAATTTAATGGGAAATGTTTTCATGAAAAAAACTGAAGATGTTTTTTTAACTGCAAAAGAAATAAGAGAAAAAATTATTTTGAAAAAAAATGTTGACTTTTCTATAATTGATTTTCATGGTGAAATTACAAGTGAAAAAATGGCAATCGGACATTTCTTTGATGGAAATTCGACTTGTGTGGTAGGAACTCACACACATGTTCCTACTGCTGACACTAGAATTTTAGAAAAAGGAACAGCATATCAAACTGATATTGGTATGTGTGGAGACTACAACTCAGTTATAGGTATGAATAAAGAAAATTCTTTGAAAAAATTTTTTAAAAATAAAAATGCGACGAAACATTTTCCTTCTGAGGGCATAGGTACGTTATCTGGAATAGTTGTTGATGCTAATGAAGAAACAGGTTTAGCAGAAAAAGTTTTTAGATTAATTACAGGTGGATCACTAGAAAACTAATTATGGCAGGGCATTCACACTGGGCTGGTATTAAACACAAAAAAGGTAGAGTTGATAAAGAAAGGTCAAAAATATTTTCAAAATTATCTAGAGAAATAACTGTGTCAGCAAAACTGGGAGATAAGGATCCAAATATGAACCCTAGATTACGTACTGCAATTCAATCTGCTAAACAAGCTAACATGCCTAAAGACAACATTCAAAGAGCAATTAATAAATCAGAAATTTCAGGTGATAAAAACTACGAAAATTTGAGATACGAGGGTTTTGGCCCATTTAACACTGCATTGATTATTGAAACTTTAACAGATAATAAAAACAGGTCAGCATCAAGTATAAGAACAATATTACAAAAAAATGGGGGTAGACTAGGTGAAACTGGATCAACCGCACATATGTTTTATAATTGTGGGATATTACATATTGAAAAGGATAAAATTAGTGAAGAAGAAGCCTTTGAGGTTGCTGCAAGTTCGGGGGCAAAGGATTGTTCTAATATAAAAAATTATCGGGAGATAGTGACAGAAAAAACTGATTTTTATAAAATTAAAACTGCTATTGAAGAGAAAATTGGAACTTTTGCTTATTCAGGTATTGAGTGGAGAGCATTAAATTACTTAAATCTTGATAAGGAAAAAAGTAAAAAAATGATTGATTTATTAAGTGCGCTAGATGAACTAGAAGATGTTCAAAATATATTTACTAATGTTAACCTAAACAATTAAAAAAATGAAGGTGATTGGAATAGATCCTGGTTTAAGTGGAGCAATAGCTGTTATAGAAGGTAACAAGGTGCTTAATATTTTAGATATGCCGGTTATGTCAGAAGGAAAGAAAAATAAAAAGCAGCTAAATAGTGCTCAATTAGTAAATATTCTTAAGCAAAATGTTTCAAATGATGAAGAAGTAGCAGTTATTGTTGAGCAGGTAAATGCTATGCCTGGCCAAGGAGTTACAAGTATGTTTAATTTTGGTCAAACTTTTGGAGCAATAAAAGGTATATGTGCCGCTCTAAACCTACCTATTTTTTTTGTAAGACCTTCAAAGTGGAAAAAACATTTTGGGCTAATAAACTCATCAAAAGATGCGAGTAGAACAAAAACAATAGAAATGTATCCTTTATTATCAAGTCAATTATCAAAAAAAAAAGATGTAAATAAATCTGATGCAATTCTAATAGCAAAATTTTACATAGAGACAAGATTTAAGGTCTGAAATAAGGTCTGAATTAATTAAATATGTCAAATTCATGACACATTCTAAAAGTAATGATCCTTCATGGAACAGGAAATTGCATCTCAAGTAGTTGGCTTAGGAGGAACATCTGACTTTTCATTGTGGAGTCTTTTTGTTAGAGCAGATTTTGTTGTTAAATTTGTAATAATATTGTTAATCGCAAGTTCAATTTTTTCCTGGGCACTCATTTTTGATAAATTTAAACTTTTTAAAAGTATTAATAAATCAACCGAAGATTTTGAGAAAAAATTCTGGAAAGCAAAGTCTGCTGAAAGTTTTAGCAATAATCTACCAGTAAATACAAGTGACCCAGCATCATTAATATTCAAGGCAGCTATGTCAGAATTAATTAAAACAAAAAGACAATCTTCTGCTATTCAAGCTGCAAGGGTTGAAAGAATTTTAGAAATTGCAACTGATATAGAAATAAAAAAAGTTGAAAAAAACTTTACATTTCTAGCTACTATAGGATCTACTGCACCATTTATTGGATTATTTGGGACTGTCTGGGGGATCATGAATTCGTTTCAGTCAATCGCAATTTCCAGAAATACTAGTTTAGCAATTGTTGCTCCAGGTATAGCAGAAGCATTATTCGCTACAGCTTTAGGCTTGCTCGCTGCAATTCCAGCTGTTGTAGCTTACAATAAATTTAACAGCGATTCTAAAAGATATTTTTCTAAAATTGAAAACTTTTCAAAAAGATTTTTATCGATTATTTAAAAATGACATTTAAATTTAACCGTTCAAATAACGAACCAATGAGTGAGATAAACGTTACTCCTTTTGTGGATGTAATGCTTGTGCTCTTGATTATTTTTATGGTAACAGCTCCATTATTGACGGTTGGTGTTCAAGTAGATTTACCTGAGTCAGCAGCTGACTCTCTTCCTGATGACCAGGAACCTCTAACGATCAGTATAAATTCAAAGGGGGAAATTTATATCCAAGAGCATCAAGTTACGTATCAAAAGATGGTTCCTAAATTGTTAGCAATTGCAAAAAACAGAACTGATACAAGAATATATGTGAGGGGTGATAAAAATATAAATTATGGAAGAGTTTTAGAGGTAATGGGAACTCTCTCAGGCGCTGGCTTTTCAAAAGTGGCTCTAATTTCAGAACCCTATAAGAATTAGGATGAAATATGATCAAAAGTTTATTTTTCTCAATAACTTTTCATTTCATAATGATCTTATTAACTGTTTTAAGTTTACCTTTTATGCTTAGAGAACCAATAGATTTACCTCCTATAGTTTCTGTAGAATTAATACAAATTTCAGATAAAACTGTTATTCCATATGCTCCAAAAGCAAGAAAAATAATTGAAGAAACAAAAAAAAAAGAGGAAAGAGTAGTCTCGGAGCAAGCTCCACCAGCTGCTAAAGCTAAAGAAAAACCTGATAGAATACCTTTACCAGACGAAAAAAAAGAGGAAAAAAAAATTATTAAAAAAAAGCAGAACCCTGAGGAAATTAAACCACAAATCAGACAATCGTCTGAATTTGAAAAAAAAGAGCTAGTTGATACAAATCAAATTGCTGCCTTGATCGATAAAGCTAAAGAGGTAGAAGCAAGTGAAGTGAGAGAAAATAATAAGATTACTCAGAGTAGTAAAAAAAATACCTTTGCTACCGGTCTTACATTATCCGAGGAGGATGCTTTAAGAGCTCAGATATTCGGGTGTTGGAGTGTTCCACTAGGATTGCCATATGATCAAGATTTACTTGTTAGAATTAAATTACAACTAAAAAAAGATGGATCGATAATGAAATCTGAAATTTTAGATCATGAGAGAATGAATAGACCAGGACAAAAATTTTACAAAGTTCTAGCTGAAAGCGCTCTTAGAGCTGTTAGATTATGTCAACCCTTAAAAGTACCTCCTACAGGATATGATAAGTGGAAAGATCTTCAACTAAACTTCAACCCTACAGAAATGCTAAAAGGCTAAACGTGATTAGATATATTTTTGCATTATTAATTAGTTTTTTATATTTTAGTAAATCTTTGGCTTTAATAGAGGTTGACATAACAAGGGGAAATCTTGATCCTCTGCCAATAGCTGTTTCTCCTCTACATGTTGATATAAAATCTGAGGGATATAAAGATTTAAAAATAAAAAATCTAGGGGATAATATAGCTAGTATTATAGAAAAAAATTTCAAAAATACTGGATTATTTAACCCTCTAAAGAAAGATGCATTTGTTCAAAAACCAGATATAGCACATTTGAAACCAAGATTTGAAGATTGGAGACTTATTAAAGCCCAAGCACTAGTCACTGGGAAAATTTTGATTAAAGACAACAAGCTAAAAGTTGAATTTAGACTTTGGGATTTAACAGCGGCGCAAGAAATGACTGCTTTAGCTTTTACAACAACGCCCTCAAACTGGAGAAGAGTAGCTCATATCATTTCAGACAAAATTTATGAAAGACTAACTGGTGAAGAAGGATATTTTGATACAAGAATAATTTATGTAGCTGAGAGTGGGCCAAAAAATCAAAGAATTAAAAAACTTGCAATTATGGATCAAGATGGGTCTAATACAAAATATCTTACTTTAGGCAATGAACTTGTTCTAACCCCTAGATTTAATCCAACAAACCAAATGGTAACTTACATGTCTTATTTTAGAAATATGCCTAGAGTTTACCTTCTTGATATCGAAACGGGAACTCAAGAGGTGGTAGGAAATTTTCCAGGAATGACATTTGCACCAAGATTTTCTCCAGATGGAAAAAAAATTATTATGAGTTTTGCTAAAGATGGAAACTCTGACATTTATACAATGGATTTGGATTCTAGGATCGTGGAGAGAATTACGGAACACTCCTCAATTGATACTTCGCCATCATTCTCACCTGATGGTAAGTTTATAGCTTTTAATTCTGATAGGAGTGGTCTTCAACAGATTTACGTAATGAGAAGTGATGGAGGAAATGTAAAAAGAATTACGTTTGGAAAAGGGATTTACGGAACCCCGGTATGGTCTCCAAGAGGGGATTTAATAGCCTTTACAAAAATGCACAAAGGAAGATTCTACATCGGAGTAATGAGAACGGACGGAACAGGCGAGAGATTACTTACAGAAAATTATTACCAAGAGGCGCCTTCCTGGTCACCTAACGGAAGAGTATTAGTATTCTACAGAGAAACAAAAGCTGGTGATAGAGGTGAGGGTTTTTCCGCGAAATTGTGGTCCATAGATATCACTGGATATAATGAGAGGAGACTTTCTACAAAAACCGATGCCTCTGACCCATCTTGGTCCTCTTTATTATCTAAGTAAGGTTGAATTTTATGTAAAATATACTTGAATAAACTTTAATAATTTGAAATAACCACATTAAACCTAGGGGATAAAATGATATTAAATAAGAATTTAAAAAATGTATTATTAGTAATTTTTACTACTTTAGTATTAAGCGCATGTTCAACGGCAAAAAAATCTGCTGATATTGAAGGTGATGTTTATACAGGAAAAGAGACAGTAGAATATTTAGCTTCTGGTGTTCCTGATAGAGTATTTTTTGCTACAAATAAATCTTCTTTAACAACTGCATCAAGAGCTACTCTCAGAAAGCAAGCTACTTTTTTGAGAAAAAATAAAAATCTTAATGTAACAATTGAGGGCCATGCAGATGAAAGAGGAACAAGAGAATATAACTTAGCACTTGGAGAAAGAAGAGCTAACGCAGCTAGAGATTATTTAATGACTTATGGAATTTCAGGAAAAAGGATTTCAGTTATCAGTTATGGTAAAGAAAAACCTGTTAATCCAAAATCGTCACCTTTATCTTGGTCACAAAATAGAAGATCAGTTACTGTAAAAGTAAATTAATTTATAAGCACTAATAGACCCTTTAATATTTAGTTTATATTAGAGGGTCTTTTTTTTGCCATTTTATCTATTTAAAAAGTATCATGTTTCTAATAAAAAAAATTTTAAAAATATCTTTTTTATTAACACCGCTTCTAATTTTCACTACTCTCTTTTCAGAAGAGGAAGAGATATATTTGAAATCAATTTCAGATCAAATACAAGTTATTACAAAAGACCTTAAAACTTTAGAAAAAGCAGTTTATCAAAAGTCAGATATCAATATTAATACTAACTCAAGTTTAATAAAATCCGATGGGTTGAACGAGGATATTTTAACTAAACACCTTTTAAAACTCAATGAAATCGAGGATCAGTTTAGAGAATTGACTAACAAATTTGAGGAAGTAAATTTTAAATTAGATAAGTTATCTACTCGAGTCACTAAAATTCAATCAGATACACAGCTAAGATTTTCAGATTTAGAGGGAGGAACAACAAATAAAATTGATAAACAAGTGAACTTACCTGGTACAAGCAAACCTCAAGATTTTGGCGCAGGCCAAAGCTACCAAACATCAAATTTGCCTAAGCAACAAACTATTAACTCTGTTGAAAGTGCAAAAACCGTAATTACAGAACAGCCCACAAAGCAAGAGTCTTTGCTTCCAAACAAGTCTCCGAAAGAACAATATGAATTTGCAGTGAGTTTTATGAAAATAGGTGATTATGAAACAGCTGAATTTGCTTTAAAAGAATTTATAGATAAAAATAAAGATCACGATTTAGCGGGAAGTGCTCAATATTGGTATGGAGAAACTTTTAGAATAAGACAATTGTATTCTGACGCAGCAACGGCTTATCTTGATGGTTATCAAAATTATCCAAAAAGTAAAAAAGCTGCAGATAATCTTTTGAAGCTAGGTATTACAATGGTTCAGCTTGGTGAGAAAGATCAAGGATGTAAAATGATTGTAGGTTTAAAAAAAGAATATCCAAAAGCAAGTAAGTCTGTGTTACAAAAAGCTCAATATGAGCAAAAAAAATTCAAGTGTAATAGTTAGAAATAATCGAAGATCACAAGACGACACGCACGTTTTCAATACTTTTGAAAGTAAGCTTGATAACCTGAAAAATAAATCTTACGCGGTAGCTGTTTCAGGAGGCCCAGATAGCTTAGCATTGACATCCCTTTGCCAAGCATATGGTCTAAAAAAAAAGATTAAATTTTATTATGTTTTAGTCAATCACAACATAAGAAAAAGTTCTACGAAAGAGTCTTTAAAAGTAAAACTTTTGCTGAAAAAACATAATATTTTCTTAAATATTTTAACAAATAAATTAAAAATTAAAAAAAATATTCAAGGTTTAGCAAGAAATATTAGATATAAATTACTCAGTAAATTTTGTTATAAAAAAAATATTAAAATAATTCTCACTGCTCATAATCTCGAAGATCAGGTAGAAACTTTTTTTATAAGGCTTTCAAGAGGAAGTGGTCTTACCGGGCTTTCAGCTATGAAAACTTTAAGCAATTTAGATAAAAATCTTAAGATATGCAGACCATTGCTTGCTATAAATAAAAAAGAATTAATTAAAATTTCTAAGAAAAAATTTGGAAAATATTTTAAGGATCCATCAAATATTGATAGAAAATATTTAAGAACTAAAATTAGAAGTCTCCAAAAACCTTTAAAAGAAAGCGGTATTGAATATTATCAAATTATTAGATCAATTAATAATTTAGCATCTAGTAAAAAAATTTTAGATGATTACTATTCAGAAATCTCTAAGAAAGTTATCAAGAAAAAAAACGTAGATATTTTTATAAATCTAAAAAAATTTAAAAATTTAAGTAATGAAATTAAGTTAAGAATTATTAATGACTCTATTAAATTAGTAAAAAATAATTATTACAATCCAAGATCAAAAAAAGTAGTTAATCTTATAAAAAAAGTAGAAAGTAAAAATTTTAGTAAATTGACATTAGCAGGTTGTATTTTTATAAGGAAAAAACAATATTTGAGCTTAAAATTAGAAAAAAAGTAATAAATTGATAATAATTCGCTATATTTTGTCTTATTTACAACCAAATTTTTATTAGAATATACTTGTTAAATAAGTATTAATTACTATTTAAATACTATGAATTTAAAAAATTTAATAATGTGGATCATTATAGTCCTTTTGTCAGTAGGGCTGTTTAATATGTTTCAAGATCCAAACAAAATCAACTCAGAAAGAAGTTTATTACCTTTCTCTAACTTTTTAAATGAGGTGAATAATGGTAGAGTTGTTGAGGTAAAAATACAAGGTAACAATATTTCAGGTGTCTTTGCCAATGGAGAATCATTTTCAACTT
Source organism: uncultured Pelagibacteraceae bacterium (assembly GCA_902573985.1). Lineage (GTDB taxonomy): Bacteria > Pseudomonadota > Alphaproteobacteria > Pelagibacterales > Pelagibacteraceae > Pelagilacustribacter. Next base: position 7,335 of record CACGLS010000002.1, on the reverse strand, counting down.
ATTCACCTAACTACCCAGACTTAATTGATAAACTTTCAGAAAAAGGAGTAAGTATTGTAGCAACTCCGCAAGAGGATAAGATGCCATCACTTTTAGGAATTTTACTTTCTTGGTTTCCTATGCTCCTATTAATTGGTGTATGGATATTTTTTATGAGACAGATGCAAGGAGGAAAAGGTGGGGCCATGGGGTTTGGAAGGTCTAAAGCAAAATTATTAAATGAGGCTCAAGGAAAAGTAACTTTTAACGATGTAGCTGGAGTTGAGGAAGCAAAGGAAGAAGTCGAAGAAATTGTTGAATTTTTAAAAGATCCAAAAAAGTTTAGTCGTTTAGGCGGAAAAATACCTAAAGGCGCATTACTTATAGGACCACCCGGTACAGGAAAAACTCTTTTAGCTAAAGCTATAGCTGGAGAAGCTAATGTTCCATTTTTTTCAATTTCAGGGTCAGACTTCGTAGAAATGTTTGTTGGAGTTGGAGCATCAAGAGTTAGAGACATGTTTGAGCAAGGTAAAAAACATTCTCCTTGTATAATATTTATAGATGAGATTGATGCTGTAGGAAGAAGCAGAGGAGCAGGGCTTGGTGGCGGTAACGATGAAAGAGAGCAAACACTTAACCAACTTCTCGTTGAAATGGATGGTTTTGATACAAACGAAGGAATTATTTTAATCGCAGCTACTAATAGACCCGATGTGCTCGACCCAGCCTTATTAAGACCAGGAAGATTTGATAGACAAGTTGTTGTAGGAAACCCTGATATTATTGGGAGAGAAGCTATATTAAAAGTTCATGTAAAAAAAATAAATACTGGTCCTGATGTAAAACTTAGAACTATTGCAAGAGGAACTCCAGGTTTTTCAGGCGCTGATTTAGCTAACTTAATAAACGAGTCAGCATTGCTAGCCGCAAGAAAAAATAAAAGAGTTGTAACAATGTCTGACATAGAAGAGGCTAAAGATAAAGTAATGATGGGCGCAGAAAGAAGATCTTTGGTTATGTCAGAGGATGAGAAAAAACTTACTGCATATCATGAAGGCGGACATGCTATTGTTGCTTTGAATGAAAAGGCGTCAGACCCTATACATAAAGCTACAATTATTCCAAGGGGAAGAGCTTTAGGAATGGTAATGAGACTGCCTGAAAGAGACCAGCTTTCTGTAACAAGAGAAAAAATGCATGCTGATATCGCAGTAGCAATGGGAGGAAGAATTGCTGAAGAAATAATTTTTGGTCACGACAAAGTTACATCTGGTGCTTCTTCAGATATCGAGATGGTTACTAAAATGGCAAAAAATATGGTAACAAAATACGGTATGACAACAGAATTGGGTACAATCGCTTATGGCGAGAACGAGGAAGAAGTATTTTTAGGTAGATCAGTAACAAAACAGCAAAATATGTCTGAGGAAACAGCAAAAAAAATAGATGCTGAGGTAAAAAAAATTGTTGATAAAGGTTATGAAAAAGCAAAAAAAGTATTAACAGAAAAAATAGATGATCTTCATAAAATTGCTAAGGCGCTTTTAATTTATGAAACTTTATCTGGAGATGAGATTAGGGATTTAATTTTAAAAGACATCAAACCAACTAGATCATTTAAAGAGGAAGAAAACGATGATGGCAAATCATCATCAGCACTAGGATCATTGGGGTTGAAACCGAAACCCGCTATCTAATACAAATGGTTAAATATTACACTAGAGCGTGTAATTTTTATCATGGTGAACAAGCTAAATTTCTGCTTAAGAAAAAACTTGCAAGACCTTTATGCGGAAGCAATCAAATAGTATTTGATAAAATTGAAATTTTTAAAAGAAATAACAATAAAGTAAAAAGCAAACTTGTGTCCTTAAAAGATATAAAAAGGTTGAAAAAAAACGAAAAAAAAAAGGTATTACAAGATCTTAAAAAAATAACCTCAAAAAGAAAAAACTTTATAAAAAATATAAATTTTTCAAAACCTATAATTATGGGTATATTGAATTTAACACCAGACAGCTTTTCTGATGGGGGAAAATTTAATACAAAAAGAAAATCATTCGATCACGTATTTAAATTAATCAAAACTGGTGCAAAAATTATTGATGTTGGAGGAGAGTCAACAAGACCTGGCTCGAGGACTATAAGCTCAAAAAAAGAGTGGGCGAGAATTAAAAATATTATAAAAGGTTTTAAAAAAAATTATAAAAATATATGCTTATCTTTAGATACTAGAAAATCTGATTTAATGGTCAAGGGTATTAATTTCGGAGTTGATTTAATCAATGATGTATCTGGATTTGAATACGACAAAAAATCCTTAATACAATTAAAAAGATTTAAAATTCCAAAAGTTCTACATCATATGCAAGGAACACCTAATACAATGCAAAATAATCCAAAATATAAAAATGTTTTACTTGATATATATGATTTTTTTGAAAACAAAATTGATGGAATTATCAAAGATAGAAAAATTATATTAGATCCTGGTATTGGTTTTGGTAAAACTTTGAAACATAATTTGACTTTAATTTCTAAGATATCTTTGTTTCATAGCTTGGGGCTTCCTATTTTAGTTGGCACCTCACGAAAAAGATTTATAAATCAGATTTCAAAAACTTATGATAGCAAAGAAAGAATAGGGGGAACTTTGGCTTCAATTTTGTTTTTATTAATGCAAGGTGTTCAAATTTTTAGAGTTCATAATGTAAATGAAGTAAAACAAGGCATCCTAATTTTTAAAGAGATATTAAAACAATGATCAATAAGTATTTTGGAACAGATGGCATAAGGGGTACAGTCAATCAGGGCAACATTACAGGAGAAAAGTTTTTTAAATTTGGACTTGCTTCAGGCACATACTTTAAAAACCAAAAAAAAACAAAACAAGTAGCAATTATTGCTAAAGATACAAGATTATCTGGTTATACTTTGGAACCTGCTCTTGTTTCCGGACTAGTTTCTGGCGGTATGAATGTTTTTACTTTAGGCCCACTTCCGACTAATGGGCTTGCTATGTTAACTAAATCAATGAAAGCAAATATGGGAATCATGATAACAGCATCTCATAATCCGCATAACGATAATGGTTTAAAACTATTTGGACCTGATGGAATGAAATTGTCTGACAAAATTGAAAAAAAAATTGAAAAACTCATAGATGCCAAAAACACTCAACAACTTTCAAATCCAAGATTTTTGGGCAGGGTAAAAAGATTAGAAGATGGTAATGATAAATATATAAAAATTTTAAGAAAAAATTTTCCAAAAAATTTTAATTTGAAAGGTTTAAAAATTGTTCTAGATTGTGCGAATGGTGCAGGCTATAAAGCAGCTCCGAAATTATTGAGAGAATTAGGTGCTAAAGTTTTTTCAATTGGAGATAAACCAGATGGGTTAAATATAAATTATAAGTGCGGATCCACATATCCCTCAAAGATCAAATTTAAAGTAAAAAAAATAAAAGCTCATTTAGGGATCGCATTTGATGGTGATGCTGATAGAATAATAATGTGTGATGAAAGGGGTAAAATAATTGATGGTGATCAAATAATTGGGATGCTTGCAAAAAGATGGAAAAATAAAAAAATATTAAAAGGTGGTGTGGTCGGTACTTTAATGTCTAATTACGGTTTAGAAAATTTTTTAAAAAAAGAAAAAATTAAATTTTTAAGATCTAAAGTTGGAGATAGATATGTGAAAGAAAAAATGAAAAAATTTAACTTTAACCTAGGAGGAGAACAATCTGGACATATTATTTTGGGAAAGTTCGCTACCACAGGAGATGGGCTCTTAGTTGCATTAGAGGTTCTTTTCTCACTGAGGAAGGAAAAAAAAGCTAGTACTTTACTAAATGTTTTCAAACCACTTCCTCAAATCTTAAATAACATAAAAGTGAATAATAAAGATATTATCAACACATCAATATGTAAAAATGCTATTAAGAAGTCTAAAGAGATAATGGGATCCAAAGGACGTGTCCTTGTAAGAAAGTCAGGTACTGAACCAATAATTCGTATTATGGTAGAGTCTAATGATAAAGTTTTAATGAATAGATGTTTAAAATTAATTAAAGCGTCGATAAAATAAATTGAAACCAAAATCAAAAATTTTAATAATCGCAGGTTCAGACTCTTCTGGAGGAGCAGGCATTCAAGCAGACATTAAAACAGTCACTGCTTTAGGTGGATATGCAATGACCGCAATTACAGCTTTAACTGCTCAAAATACTACTGGTGTTAAAAGTGTAATACCTATAAAGCCTAAAGAGATTGAAAACCAAATTTTATATACTTGTAAAGATATAAAACCTGATGCCGTAAAAATTGGAATGTTAAATACGTCAAAGAGTATTTTATCTATTATAAAGTCATTAAAAACAATAAAAAATAAAAATATAGTACTTGATCCAGTTATGATCTCTAAAAGTGGAACTAAACTAATTAATAATACTGCTATAAAATATTTAAAAAATAATTTAATAAAAGAGGCTTTATTGATAACTCCAAATATACCCGAAGCCGAAATTTTGACTGGAAAAAAAATCAAAGATGAAAATGATATGATCAATGCTGGAAAAAATCTTCTAAAATTAGGAACAAAAAATGTTTTAATCAAGGGTGGACATAAAAAATCGTATTACATACAAGATATTTTTCTAAGTAAAAAAGAAATTAAGATTTTCAAAAACTTAAAAATTAAAACTAAAAATACTCATGGAACAGGTTGTACATTGTCAAGCGCAATCACCACATTTTTATCATGTGGAAAACCTATAAAGAAATCTTGTGAATTAGGTATTAAATATGTAAACGAAGCTATAAAATCAAATCTTAATTATGGGAAAGGACATGGTCCAATAAATCATTTAAATTCTTTCAAGATTTATAAAAATTTTAAATAATGAAAAATGTAATTGTAGTAGGCTCTCAGTGGGGTGACGAAGGAAAGGGCAAAATAGTCGATTGGCTTTCAAGCCAAGCCGATGTTGTTGTTCGCTTTCAAGGAGGTCATAATGCTGGGCACACTTTAGTAGTAAATAAAAAAATTTTCAAATTAAGATTATTGCCATCTGGAATAGTGAGAAATGGAAAAATTTCTATTTTGGGAAATGGTGTAGTCATTGATCCATGGGCACTTTTAAATGAAATTGATGAAATAAAAAAATTAGGTATAGATGTTACTACGAAAAATTTTATGATTTCAGAGTCGGCATCACTAATCCTTCCTTTTCACCAAGAAATGGATGAAATACGAGAAGATGCAGCTGGCAATGCAAAAATTGGCACGACAAGAAGAGGGATAGGACCTTGTTACGAAGATAAAGTTGGCAGGAGATCAATTAGAGTTATGGATTTAAGATCAGAGACTAATCTTGATAAAAGACTAGAAAATGTTTTGATGCATCACAATGCAATTAGAAAAGGCTTAAAAAAAACAGCCTTTAAAAAAAACGTTTTAAAAAAAAATTTACTAAAAATTGCACCTAAAATTTTAAAATTTGCAAAACCTGTCTGGTTAAAATTGGACGAATTTAACAATAATAGAAAAAAAATTTTGTTTGAAGGAGCGCAAGGTATACTTTTAGATGTTGATCACGGAACATATCCCTATGTAACATCATCTAACACCGTTCCTGCTATGGCGGCTACAGGTTCAGGTTGTGGTACCGATAAAATAGGTTATGTTTTGGGAATCACAAAAGCGTATACAACTCGTGTTGGAAGCGGCCCTTTTCCAACAGAGCTCAAAAATAAGATTGGAGAAACGCTTGGTAAAAGAGGAAAGGAATTTGGAACAGTAACTGCAAGAAAAAGAAGATGCGGTTGGTTTGATGGAGTATTAGTTCGTCAAACTATAAAGATTTCCGGAATTAATGGAATTGCTTTGACAAAACTTGACGTTCTAGATGAATTAAATGAAATAAAAGTTTGTGTAGGATATAATCTTAATGGAAAAAAAATTGATCACTTTCCTGCAGCCACAGAAGATCAATTCAATATAAAACCGATCTATAAAACTTTTGAAGGCTGGAGATCTAAAACACAAGGAATTAGAAACATGAAAGACCTACCGGAAAATGCAAAAAAATATATATTTGCTCTTGAAGATTTCATCGGAGCTAAAATTTCAAGTATTTCTACCAGCCCTGAAAGAGAGGATACAATTTTAGTTGAAGATCCTTTTAAAATTTAATTTGCGGGTAATAAGTTTCTTGAATTTTCCGCACTAATCATAGATTTTTGAAGTTTTTCGAAAGCTTTTGTCTCAATTTGCCTTATTCGTTCTCTACTGATTTTGTATTTTTTACTAAGATCCTCTAAAGTAACTGGACTTTCAGACAACCTTCTGGCGACAATTATTGCTTTCTCTCTTTCATTTAAAATTCCCATCGCTTTATTTAATAATTCTTTTTTATCTTCATATTCTTGTTTTTGAGAAATAATTAATTCTTGATCTAAACTTTCATCCACCAACCAGTCTTGCCATTCTTCTTTTTCGCCGTTTTTAATAGGGTCATTAAGAGATTTTTCTTGCCCCATCATTCGCCTATTCATATTTACTACTTCGTTAGAATCTACATCTAATCTTTTTGAAATTTCTTTCACTTGCTCTTCTTTCAGATCGCCATCTTGATTTGGAGCTATCTGATTTTTTATTTTTTTTAAATTGAAGAAAAGTTTTTTTTGTGCTGTAGTTGTGCCCATTTTTACCAAGCTCCAAGATCTTAGCACATACTCTTGAATAGCTGCTTTAATCCACCACATTGCATATGTTGCTAGTCTGAAACCTTTATCAGGGTCAAACTTTTTTACAGCTTGCATTAACCCTATATTTCCTTCGGATATTAATTCGTTTACAGGAAGACCATATCCGCGATATCCCATTGCGATTTTAGCCACCAATCTTAAATGGCTAGTAACTAATTTATGAGCTGATTGTAAATTACCATTTTCTCTCCAATTTTTCGCGAGCATGTATTCTTCCTCGGCATCAAGCATTGGAAATTTTTTAATTTGCGAAAGATATATAGATATTCCCTCAGCAGAAGGAACAGGCAAATTTGTAATTTTTTTATTTTCGTACATTATAGATAGACTTATATATTATTTTTGTATTTTCAACTATTGAGATTATTGAGAAAACTTAACATTTTTTTAAAGTCTTCGGGTAAATTTGATTTAAATATAACCCATTTTTTATTACTAGGGTGGTTAAACTCTAGTGTTTTAGCATGTAATGCTTGGCCATTTACTTTATTTAATATCTCCAAAAAAGATTTATTTATCTTTTTGAATTTAATATTTTTTTTCCCATATTGCTTATCTCCTAAAATTGATGTTCCTTTAT
>CACGLS010000001.1 GCA_902573985.1 uncultured Pelagibacteraceae bacterium | reverse complement strand
CAACTAAAAAATCAAGCTGAAAAAGATATTAAAAATGCATCAGTTAAAATAGCTATAGAGTCAGTGGAAAAATTGATGAAAAACTCACTAGATAAAAGCAAATTAGATAAAATTTACAGCTCTAGTTTAGAAGAAACAAAATTAGCACTTAAGAAGAAATCTAGTTAGAATAGGCCATAAAGATATGGCAAAAAAAACAATTGTTATTGGTTCAGGTTTTGGAGGGTTGGCTGCTGCGCTTAGATTAAAAGCTAAAGGCCATAAAGTTACTTTAGTAGAAAAACACCCTGATCTAGGTGGTCGAGCAAGAGTTTTTAAAAAGGATCAGTTTATTTATGACGGTGGTCCTACAGTAATAACTGCACCGTACCTCTTTGAGGAATTATTTTCACTATTTAATAAAAATATTTCTGACTACGTGGAAATAGTGCCTTTAGATTTATGGTACAGATTTGTATTTAGTAACGGGGAAACATTCGACTACAATGGCGATGATAAATCTATGAAAGAACAAGTTAGAAAATTTAACCCTAATGATTATGAAGGATATAAAAATTTAGTAAATTTTACAGAAAAAATCTTTGACAAAGGTTTTTCAGATTTATCTGACAAGCCTTTTAATAATTTGGTCTTTATGATGAAACAAATTCCTTCTTTATTAAAGTTAAAAAGTTATAAATCAGTCTATAGTTTGGTTTCAAAATATATATCCAACGAAAAATTAAGAAGAGTATTTAGTATGCACCCCCTTTTAGTAGGTGGAAATCCTTTCAGTACCACTTCGATATATACATTGATTTTATTTTTAGAGAAAAAATGGGGTATTCACTACTCAATGGGAGGGACAGGAAGTGTTGTTAAAGCTTTAGAAAAATTAATGAGTGAGGAAAATATCAAAATTATTAAAAATGCTGAAGTAACAGAAATACTTACAGAAAACAAAAAGGTAAAAGGTATTAAAATTAATAATTCAAAAATAATTAATTGTGATTATGTAATTTGTAACTCGGATCCCCCGAATGTTTACAATAACTTAATAAAATCGAAAGAGGATTATGATTTTTTGTTTAAACAAAAAATGAATAGAATGGATTATTCAATGGGATTATTTGTATATTATTTTGGCTCTAAAAAAAAATATAGTGATGTTGCCCATCATACAATTTATTTTGGAGAATCTTATGAAAAACACCTTGATAAAATATTTGAAAAGAAAATACTTTCTGATGACATAAGTTATTATTTACATCGACCATCTGCGACAGATCCTAACATGGCCCCAGAAGGGCAAGATGCTTTTTATGTATTAGTTCCAGTTCCAAATAATTTATCTAAAATTAATTGGATTGAAGAAGGTGATAAATTTAAAGAATTAGTTCTGAATAAAATGGATAAAACTGTTCTGCCAGGTATTAAAGACAATGTGGTAAGTGATTTTTACTTAACACCCGATTACTTTGAAATAGATCTAGCAACTCTTTATGGATCTGGATTTTCAATTCAGCCAAAATTTTCTCAATCAGCTTATTTTAGATTTCATAATCAATCTGAAATATATAAAAACTTATATTTTGTTGGTGCGGGTACGCATCCAGGTGCTGGAATGCCTGGGGTTCTTTCATCAGCAAAAGTTTTAGACAAATTATTTTAATGAAGATTAATTTATTAAAAAAACATGCTAAGTCTTTTTATTGGGCAAGTTTTTTTCTATCGAATAATACTTTAGATAAATGCTCGTCTTTATATAATTTTTGTAGAACATTAGACGATATAGTTGATGATGGTAATGACCTTAATGTAAAAAAAGAAATTTTCTCTAAATTTAAAAAAGATTTTGAAAATAAAAATCTAGACAACCAAATTATAAGAGATATGTGGTCAATTATTGATAGTGAAAATATTTCTAATCAAATAATAATAGATTTATTTGATGGAGTTGAAACAGACCTAAAGGAAAAAGTAATTATTAACTCTAAAAAAGATTTGTTTGTCTATTCTTATAGAGTTGCCGGAACAGTGGGATTGATGATGTCAAAAATATTGAAAGTTAAAAATAAAGAGGCTTTAAAAGGCGCTATTGATCTAGGGATAGCAATGCAACTTACTAATATCGCTAGAGATGTTTGTGAAGATAAAGCGCGTAATAGACAATATGTTAAACACGATTTTTCATCAATTCGAGCTATTATAAATGACTCTCAGGCATTTTACGAAAAATCATTTAGATCTATTAGCAGTATACCAATAAAATCAAGATTTTCAGTTATTGTCGCAAGACGAGTTTATAGAAAAATAGGTGACTATATTCTTAAACAAAATGACATAGATAATTATAATAAAGCCGGCAAAATCTACGTCCCAGTATTTGAAAAGGTAATTCAGACTTTTTTATCTATTATTGACTTTATTAAGTTATTATTCATAAAAAATTTAAATTACGACAATCAATTAAATCATAATATTTTAGAACAAGAGATTAATTTGAATGAAAGAATTTGATTATATTATTGTTGGAGGTGGGTGTGCGGGTTTATCTTTGGCCTATGAGCTTGAAATAAATGGAAAGTTAAATGAGAAAACTTTAGCAATAATTGAAACCCGTGAAGAGTATAAGAGAGACAAAACTTGGTCGTTCTGGAAAGTATTTGACCATAATTTTGAAGATTGTGTAATTAAAAGTTGGAATAATTTTACAATTAATACTGCAGAAAACTCTAATGAATTAACAAATAAAAAATTTCCTTACCAAAGTATCGATAGTGGAAAATTTTATAATAAGATAAATTCTAAACTCTCCACAAATTCCAATATTAGTTTTTTCAGAAATTTGAACGAAGTTAATTCAGAAAATTCAATAATTTTTAATAGTATTTTTGAAAAAGAACTTGATAAATCTGAGTTATGGCAACACTTTCAAGGTATCGAGATAGAGACACCCACGAACATTTTTGATGAGGAGATAATAAACTTAATGGATTTTAATTGTGATCAGAGAAAAGATGTACATTTTTTCTACACACTGCCATTCAGCAAAAATAAAGCTTTGATTGAAACTACTTGGTTGTCAGATTTAGAGGATCAGAGCCTAAGAGATTATGACCTACAGTTAGAAAATTATATTGAGAATAATCTGGGTATAAAAAATTATAAAATAAATTTTACTGAAAAAGGAGCTATCCCACTGTTTTCTCCATCATTAAGTATTAATAATAAAATAATTAATATTGGATCAGTTGGAGGGATGACTCGGTTAAGTACAGGTTATACTTTTTTGAACATTCAAGAACATAGTCGTTATATTGTACAAAACATTGAAAATATTAATAAAGCGAAAATATTCTCCATAGGAAAAAAATATCAATTTTTGGATAAAGTATTTCTAAGAGTATTAGAAAAACATCCCGAAAAGATGCCTAAAATTTTTTTTAACATGTTTAGAAGTTCATCAAATACAATTATAAAATTTTTATCAAATAAAAGTAATATTATTGAAGACATAAATATTATTAGCAAAATGCCAAAATTAATTTTTTTAAAAGCATTGTTTAATTAATGGAAAATATTAACTTTAAGCACTCAATTATATTTTTTAATTTTTGTATTTTAACAAGTCCTCTCTATCTAATCCTCAATTTTGAGCCAGTAATATTTTGCTTGTTTTTAATTTTAATTTTTGGAATTTCTCACGGTGCGTTAGATAATGTTAAAGGAAAAAAGCTTTTAAAATTATTTGGATACAAACAAACTGTATCATTTTACTTTGTCTATGTATTAATTTCATCATTGATTATAATATTCTGGTTGATATTTCCTAATACAATTTTATTAGTATTTTTGATTGTGGCCGCCTATCATTTCGGAAAAGAAGATACAATATTTTTTTTTAGAAAAAAGTTTTTCATATCTGAGTGTTTATTCTTCTTAAAAGGATCAACGATAATCATGGCTCCACTATTATTTAAGAGAGAAGAGACTAATGAAATATTTAGGATTCTTAATTTTAAAGTATTTGAAGCAGAATTTTTTAGTAATGAATTTTTAATTGGAATGTTATGTCTTGGTTTTTTATCATCTATTTACATTTCAAAAAAAGAAAACGCAAATCTAAAAGGTGTCATGATCATGGACTTCTTTTCTTTAATCATACTAAATCTTTTTTTCTCACCTATTTTAGCTTTCACTCTTTATTTTTGTTTTCTTCACTCAATTAGGCATTCAATTACTCTTATCTTTGAATTGGATAGATCTTTCAAGCTGGGACTTAAAAAATTTATAATTAAAGCTATACCTTTAACTGTTGTAACCGCAGTAATATTTTTATTTGCAATATATTTTTTAAATAATTTTTATAAGCTTGATGAGGCTATTTATAAGGTAATATTTATTGGTTTGGCGTCACTTACTTTTCCGCATATATTGTTAGAATATCTTTTAGAAAAAAATGAAAAAAGAACTTAAAATTTATTTAGCATCACCAAGAGGATTTTGTGCTGGTGTTAAAAGAGCAATTGAAATAGTTGAAAAATCTATCAGTAAGTTTGGAGCTCCAGTATATGTTCGTCATGAAATAGTGCATAATAAGCAAGTTGTTGAAGAATTAAAAGAGAAAGGTGCTATTTTCGTTGATGAACTATCTGATGTAGATGACGCGAGTAGACCTGTAATTTTCTCAGCTCATGGAGTTCCGAAGTCAGTTCCAGAGGAGGCTAAGTTAAAAAATTTATCCTTTGTAGATGCTACTTGTCCATTAGTTTCAAAAGTTCACAGAGAGTCGGAACAATTAAATAAAAATGGTTTCGAAATATTATTAATTGGACATAAAAATCACCCCGAAGTTATCGGTACAATGGGCCAGCTTCCAAAAGGATCGATTAAACTAATTGAAACAATAAATGATGTTGAACTTCTTAAAGAAACTGATTTAAAAAAACCTCTGGCATATATTACTCAAACAACCTTGTCCGTAGATGATACAGCTGAAATAATTAAAGCTCTTAAAAATAAATTTCCAAAAATCAAAGGCCCTATAAAAGAAGATATATGTTACGCTACGACTAATAGACAGTCCGCGGTAAAAGAGATAGCTTCCAAGTGTGATATGTTTTTTGTAGTTGGTAGTCGTAACTCGTCTAATTCTGTCAGACTAGTTGAGGTTGCGAAAAAAGCAGGTTGTAATAATTCTCATTTAATGCACTCTGAAAAAGAAATTCCTTTTAATGAAATAGATAATTCTGAAACCATCGGGATATCTTCTGGTGCGTCTGCGCCAGAAAAGCTTGTTCAAACTTTGTTAGACAGTTTAAGAAAAAATAGAAACGTTTCTATTGAAGAAGTAGTAGTTGCAGAGGAAAAGGTTGTATTTAAACTGCCGAAAGAACTCAATTAATGGCTGTCTACACAAAGTTAAATCAAAAAAAGATTGAGGAAATTTTATCTAATTATAGTTTAGGTAAGTTAGACTCATTCAAAGGAATTGAAGAAGGTATTGAAAATACAAACTATTTTTTATCGATTAATAAAAAAAAATTTATATTAACTATTTACGAAAAAAGAGTTAAATCTGCTGATCTTCCTTTTTTTTCTGATCTGATGTCATCCTTAAATAAAGCAAGCTTTAAATGTCCTGCTCCAATTTGTAATAATAATAATGAAACTATTACAAATTTTTCGGGGAAAAAATTAATGATCGTCTCATTTCTTGATGGAAAGGCAAAACAAAATTTATCTCCAAACAATTGTAAATCAATTGGATCTGAAATAGCTAAAATGCATGAGCTTACAAAGAATTTAAAATTAAAACGACAAAATGACCTATCCGTAAATTCATGGAGAAAATTGTTTAATTCAGTCAAAGATAAGTGTGAAAATATACATAAAGATCTGCCAAGATTAATTGAGGAAAACCTTAATGATGTTGAAAAAAATTGGCCAAAAAATCTGCCAAAAGGAATAATCCACGCAGATTTATTTCACGACAATATTTTTTTTATTCAAGATAAATTTAGTGGTGTGATAGACTTTTATTTCTCATGTGAAGATTTTTTTGCGTTTGAAATCGCTATTTGCTTTAACGCTTTGTGTTTTGACGGTCTAAAAAGTAATTTAAGTTTTAACGTTACTAAAGCAAAAAACTTTATAGACGGATATACTTCTATAAGAAAATTAACTAATGAAGAATTGAATAATATTAAGGTTTTATCTCAAGGCGCTGCTTTGAGATTCTTGTTAACTCGAGTATTTGACTCATTAAATAAAGTTGAAGGAGCAATTGTTAAAATTAAAGATCCAATGGAGTATTTAAAAAGATTAGAATTTCACAAGAATGCAAAAAATCATGAGGATTATTTTTTTTAATGAAATTAAAGATTTATACTGATGGCGCTTGCTCTGGAAATCCTGGGAAAGGAGGTTGGGCAGCAATCATATTAGATGACTCTAATCAATCTAATATTTCTGGAAGTGAAAATAATACAACTAATAATAGGATGGAATTAATGGCTCCAATAATGGCATTAAAAAAAATAAAAAAGAAATCAGAGATTACAATTTTTACTGACTCGAAATATGTGAAAGATGGAATAACTGATTGGATTAAGAAGTGGAAAGTTAATAATTGGAAAAGTTCAAACAAGAAACCAGTTAAAAATAAAGATCTTTGGATTAAATTGGATAATGCTTGTCTAAAACATAAAGTTACTTGGAAATGGGTTAAGGCACACGCCGGTAACAAATATAATAATCTTGTTGATGAGTTAGCAGTTTCGAACACTAAATAGACTTTAAAAAGCTTTCAGCTGAAGATAATTCACAGGTAGCTGTTTCTTGTTCTTCCTCTACTTTTTTAACTTCACCTTTCTCCACAAGCATAGTGTATCTGTTTGATCTAATTCCTAATCCTTTTTCGGATTTATCTACTTCTGCTCCAATAGCTTTTGTAAATTTAAGAAAGGGATCGCCAGCCATAAAAATTTTACTGCCAGCATTTTGGTTTTCACCCCAAGCCTTCATAACATTTGGATCATTTACAGCGATGCATATAATTTTTGTAATTCCTTTTTGAGTAGCTAAGTCGTAATTTTTTATATACCCGGGAAGATGAAGAGCCGAACAAGTTTTAGTAAAAGCTCCGGGCATACCTAAAATAATAGTCTTGCCTTTACAAAGTTCTAAAATATCAATTTTTTTTACATCATTATTTTGGTCAAGATAAAATAACTTCGAGTTAGGTAGTTTGTCTCCTATTTTTATTCTCATTGAATTTTGCCCAAAATATAATTTTTTACTTCTGAATTTGAATTCTTGATAATATCAAATGTTTCCTTTTTATCTACATTCAATTTTAAATGTTCAGGTGAGTCTAAATTTTTTCCTATAGCTTTTTTAATAGTATCGTTAAACTTGTAAGGATGAGCTGTACCAAGAACAACTATATCTCCTAAATTTTTAAAACTTTTTGCTGCTCCTACTCCAGTAGCAGTATGAGGATCAATTATAAATTGATGCTCTTTATAAATTTCATTAATTATAGATACTGTCTCTTCATCTGTAACTTTTACTGCTTCAAAATCCTTTTTGAGTTTATCGATTTCTTTTTTTTCTAAATTGAATAAACTTTTTGATGATAGATCATTCATTAATGACCCTACCTTACTATCGCTTTCATCTAATATATAATAAAGCAGCCTCTCAAAATTACTGGCGACTTGTATATCCATACTTGGTGTAATGGTTGCTTTCACTTTATCAGGTTTATATTCACCTGTATTAATAACTCTTTGTAAAATATCATTTTTATTTGTAGCGACTATAAGTTTATTGATTGGTAAACCCATTTTTTTTGCAACGTATCCAGCATAGATATCTCCAAAATTACCAGTTGGTACTGAAAAGCTTATATTTGTTTTTTTTAATCTAAAGAAAGAATAAAAATAATAAACAATTTGACAAACAATTCTCACCCAATTGATAGAATTTACGCCTGACATATTTATTTTTGATCTAAAACTATTTTCATTAAAAAGCTCTTTTACAATTTTTTGACAATCATCAAATGAACCCTCGATAGCTATATTATAAATATTAGCTCCACCAATTGTTGTCATTATTTTTCTTTGAATATTTGAAATTTTATTATGCGGATGTAGTACAAAAAGATTTATATTTTTTCTATTGCTTAAAGCAGCTATAGCCGCTGAACCAGTATCTCCTGATGTAGCAACTATGACATTTACAGTTTTATCTTTAGCAACTTCTAAATGGTCATACATATTGCCAATTACCTGCATTGCAATGTCTTTAAAAGCTAAAGTGGGTCCATGGTAAAGTTCGAGAAGATTTATATTTCCAATTTTTTTTATATTTACGACCTCTTTATCTTTAAAACTACTATAAGATTTTTGTATCAGTGAGCTAAGTTCTTCCTTTTTAATTTCACCTGAACAGAAATTAAAGATAATTTCTGTAGCAAGTTCGTTATAATTTAGTTGACTTAAATTATTAAGTTCTTCTTGACTATACTTCTTGATTTCAGCAGGCAAAAATAACCCTCCGCCTGGTGCAAGTCCTCTTAAGAAAATATCTTTAAAGCTAAATTCTAAAGATTTATCTCTAGTGCTAAAATAGTTCATTTTTTTCTTCTAAAATATAAATAATAAAAAATTATCGAGATTGATATTGCATACCATGTTATAGCATATTTAAGGTGATTATTTGGCACATCTATACTTATCTTTTTAGGAAGTGGTGTCTTGGCTTTATTATCTTCCAAAAAAATTATAAACTCATTAAATTGCTCTCCCGTAGCTTCTTTTAAATCTTCTAAATTTAATGAAAACCAAATATTATTTAAAATATCATTATCTGGTTTAAATATACTTGGTTTATAAATTTCTCTTAAAAGACCAATTATTTCACTGTCACTTTCTGCTTTGGAGTTTATGCTTGCGCTACCTTTTAGTTCTTTTTTAATCCATCCTCTATTAATTAAAACATTTTGATTTTTGTCAGTCCTAAAAGGAGTGACTACATCATATCCAGGTTTTCCACTATCATTCAAGCTATAAAGGTAAATTTGCTTATCAAAATTAAATTTTCCTTTAGCACTTACTCTCTGATAATTTTTCTTAAGTGAATTAGAGTACTCTATTGGTTTTGAGTCTAATCCAAAAGTAATTTCGCTTATTAGTTCTAGCTTCCATTGCAATCTATAAAGCTGCCAAGTTCCTAAAGCACAAAATACCGTTACAAAAAAAATTACGAATAGTTGAAATAAAAATGCTCTTTTCAATTTGAGATTAGCTTCCCCAAATATAGATCGCAGCAAACAAGAATAACCAAACTACGTCAACAAAATGCCAGTACCAAGCTGCTGCTTCAAATCCAAAATGGTGTTGGGGCGTCGAGTGGCCTCTCATTGATCGAAACAAACAAACTGCAAGAAAAACTGTTCCGACAATTACATGAAAACCATGAAAACCAGTCGACATATAAAATGTGGAACCATAAATTCCACCATCTAAAGTAAATGTTGCATGATGATATTCGTAAGCTTGAAAACAAGAAAATATAAATCCTAAAAATACTGTTGCGATCAAACCATTTACTAATCCTTTTCTGTCATTTTCTAACATTGCATGATGCGCCCAAGTTACAGTGGTTCCTGATAACAATAAAATTAGAGTATTGATTAATGGGATATCCCAAGGATCAAAAGTTTTTATATCTGCTGGCGGCCATATACCACCAATAGAGTCAGGTGGAAATAAACTAGCGTTAAAGAAAGCCCAGAACCAAGCAACAAAAAACATTACTTCAGAGGCGATAAATAATGTCATACCGTACCTGTGTCCAATTTGAACTACTGGAGTATGATGACCTTGATGTTCTGCTTCTTCTATAACATCTCTCCACCACATAAATGCACCATAAACTACTAACGCAAAACCAATCAAAAGTAACCAAAGAGCTTTAGAGTGAAAGTAATAAACTGCTCCAAAAGCTAAGACTAAAGTTGCAAATGAAACATAGATCGGCCAAGGGCTTGGGTCAACTAAATGGTAATCGTGTTTTGGTTTTTCTGCTGACATTATGTGTTACTCTTTTCATAATAGCCTGATGAAAAAAAAGTAAAAGACAAAGTTACATCAGACATATTTTTAGTTTTATTATCATCAACAACTTTAGGATCCAAGAAGAATGTTAATACAAACTCTTTTTTTTCACCTGGTTGTAAAGTTTGTTTTTCAAAACAAAAACAACCTATCTTATTCAGATAAATACCAAATGGTGATGGAGATACATTAAATGTTGCTGACCCTGAAGATATTTCATTGCTAGGATTTTCAACGTTAAATTTAACTGTATGAACTTCGCCTGGTTTTAAGTTTAAAGTATTCATCTCAGGATAAAATTTCCAATCTAAAGTACTATTAATGTTTGTATCAAATCTCATTTTGTAATCTTGGTTTACTATAATTTTTGGAATTTCTTTGTCAGTAGCGTTTTGAGTAGTTCCACCGAATCCTGTTACTCTGCAAAACAAATCATATAAAGGAACTGCTGCAAAAGATAATCCAAGCATTAGTAAAAATATCGATACTAAAGCGATAGGTGTTAAGTTTTTTTTGCTTATATTCATTATATTTCTCGATTATAAATTCCAATATTATAGAAAGTTAATACAAATAAAAAAATCATAAATAAGATTAATATTAAAGCTGTTACTAGGTTTTTTTTCTTTTTGTTCATCATATTATTTTGAAAAATTATCAATTAATAAAATTAAGAAAATAAAAAACAAATAAAAAATTGAGTATATGAAAATTTTTCTCGCTATTTTATTTGAAATACTTGCTGTTTTAGACCTATATAATCTTAAACATAAATAAACATAGTATGCAGACATTATAGAAGATATGGCTAGATAAAATACGCTAGCAAAATTTAAAAAGTAAGGTGCAATTATTGCAGGTAGCATCATTAAAGCATAAAAAAGTATATTCACTTTTGTTGTTTTTGTTCCAGAAATTATAGGGAGCATTGGAATTTTCGCTTTTTTATAATCACTTGATTTATATAAACTTAACGCCCAAAAATGTGATGGTGTCCAAAGAAAAATAATTAAAAATAAAATTATTGGCTCAACAGAGATACTTCCAGTTGCTATTGTCCATCCAATAACAGGTGGTAATGCCCCAGCTGCACCACCTATAACAATATTTTGTGGAGTTTTTCTTTTTAACCAAATCGTATAAATAAAAAAATAAAAAGCAATTGTTGAGGCTAATAAAATTGCAGAAATTAAGTTAGCTGAAAAATAAATTATGCTTACGGACAAAGCTGATAAAACTATACCAAAATATAAAGCTTGATTTTTTTTTACTTTTCCAGTTGGGATTGGTCTTAAACAAGTTCTGCTCATCAAGGCATCTAAGTCTGACTCATACCACATATTAAGAGTTCCAGCAGCTCCAGACCCGATAGCTACAGCTAAAAGAGAAATGCAAGCAGATGTGAAGTCTACATTAATCGGTGCTATTAATAAACCTACCATACATGTAAATAGGACAAGAGACATTACCCTAGGTTTCATTAAGTTAAAAAATGAACTTAGGTCCAATGCTAAACCAAGTTTAGAGTTTCTAGATTTTATACTTATCAGGCTCAATTTACTTTACTTTAGGTAGCTCTTCAAAAGTATGGAATGGTGGCGGTGATGACACTGTCCATTCTAGAGTCGTTGCTCCTTCTCCCCATGGATTTGGTTCTGCTTTTTTCTTTTTCATAAAGGCGTACAACAGATTTAATAAAAATACTGCTAAACCTATAATAGATATATATGAACCAATTGAAGATATATAGTTCCAACCAGCAAATGCGTCTGGATAATCAGCGTATCTTCTTGGCATTCCTGCTAATCCTAAGAAATGTTGTGGGAAGAATATTAAGTTTACCCCTATGAACGTCAGCCAAAAATGCAGTTTTCCCAAAAATTCTGAGTATTCATAACCTGTCATTTTACTAAACCAATAATAAAATCCCGCAAAGATTGCATACACAGCACCCATTGATAATACGTAGTGGAAATGCGCAACAACATAATAAGTATCGTGAAGTGCTGTATCAACACCTGCATTTGCCAGAACTACTCCAGTTACTCCTCCTAAAGTGAATAAGAAAATAAAGCCAATAGCCCAAAGCATAGGTGTCTGAAAGCTTATCGAGCCACCCCACATTGTTGCTATCCAAGAAAAAATCTTAATTCCGGTTGGGACTGCAATAATCATTGTCGCCGCTAAGAAATAGGCCTTTGTATCTGTGTCAAGTCCAACAGTGTACATGTGGTGGGCCCAAACAACGAAGCCAACTACTCCAATAGCCACCATCGCATAAGCCATTCCTAGATAACCAAATACAGGCTTTCTTGAAAAAGTTGAAACAATATGACTAATCATTCCGAATCCTGGTAAAATTAAAATATATACTTCTGGATGTCCAAAAAACCAAAATAAGTGTTGGAATAAAACTGGATCTCCACCTGTTTGTGCTTCAAAAAAAGCAGTTCCGAAATTTCTATCTGTTAGAAGCATTGTTATAGCCCCTGCTAAAACTGGCAATGATAATAAAAGTAAAAATGCAGTCACTAAGATTGACCAAGAGAATAATGGCATTTTATGTAAAGTCATGCCAGGAGTTCTCATATTTAAAATTGTCGTGATAAAGTTAATTGCTCCTAGGATTGATGAAGCTCCTGCAACGTGCAAACTTAGAATTGCTAGGTCCATTGCTGGGCCTGGTTGTCCAGTTTTTGATGACAGAGGTGGGTAAATCGTCCAACCCCCTCCCACTCCTTTTGCGCCCGGAGGGCCATCAACAAAAATCGATACTAATAATAAAATTAAAGCGACTGGTAATAGCCAAAAAGAAATATTATTCATCCTTGGGAACGCCATATCTGGTGCGCCTATCATAATTGGAACAAACCAGTTTCCAAATCCACCAATCATTGCTGGCATTACCATAAAGAAAATCATGATTAAGCCATGACCAGTTACTAACACGTTATATAAATGATAATCACCTCCAAGAATTCCATCACCTGGATGCATTAGTTCCATTCTCATTAAAACTGAAAAAGCAGATCCAATTATCCCAGCGATAATTGCAAAGATAAGATACATTGTTCCTATATCTTTGTGATTTGTTGAGTAAGCCCATCTTTTCCAACCTGTTGGATTTTGATGTTGCTCGTGATCTGCAGTAGTTGCTGACATTACTGTATTTCCTTAATTTTTTTTGCTACTTTGATGTTGTTATTAATTTCTTCTTTGGCAAATTTAACTTTAGCTGCCTCTAACCATTTATTATATTCATCCTCGGACACAACGTTTACTGTGATAGGCATGAAAGCATGTTTTATTCCACATAGCTCAGAACACTGGCCATAGAAAGTTCCAGTTCGATCAGCTTTAAACCATGTCTCATTTATTCTTCCAGGAATCGCATCTCTTTTAACCCCGAAAGATGGTAGTGCCCATGCATGTAAAACATCATTTGCAGTTATCATAACCTTTACAACTTTGTTGACTGGAACGTAAACCGCATTGTCAACCGCTAATAACCTAGGTTGATTTTCTTTTAAATCTTTCTCATCAATCATATAAGAGTCGAAGATTATATTTTCATCTGGGTACTCATAACCCCAATACCACTGATACCCTATAGCTTTGATAGTAACATCTGCTTTGGGAATTTCATCTTGTGAATATAAAACCTTAAATGACGGAACTGCCATAACGATCAAAATTAAACAAGGAACTAATGTCCAAATAACCTCAATTAATGTGTTATGATTTGTAGTAGATGGAACTTGATTCTTAGAAGCTCTGTATCTAACGCAAACATACAAAAGTAAAAATAAAACAAAAGCAGTTATAGCTGTAATTATTGGTACAAGCATGTAATCGTGAAACCAGACAATATCATCCATACTCTTTGATGCTGATTTTTGGAAACCTAATTGCCAATCCTTTGGCTCATTAGCTAAAAGCGCTGTTGGCCAGGTTAAGAAAAGTGTATAAGCAATTTTTCTAATCATAAGTTTTTATACAGCTTTTAGATGATTTCACAATTTCAATTAATGCGACAATTAATGAAAGTTATTGATAAAATTTACTAGTGAAATCGCGCTTATTGCAGCGGTATCAGACCTTAGAATGTTTCTAGATAAAGTAAAAGGTTTTACAGCTCTATTTTGTAAGATTAACTCACGTTCCACTGGAGAGAAATCACCTTCAGGACCAATCAAAATACAAAAAGATTTAACATTTTTAAGATCTTCGATTTTTAAGTTTTCTTTTGAATTGACGTCAGCAAATAAAATTTTTGAATTTTCATCAAAAGTTAATAAAAAATCTTTTAATTTGATAACATCACTGATATTTGGAGGCACAAGTTGATTAGATTGTTCGGTCGCTTCAATAACTATTTTTTTTGCTCTATCAAGATTTAATTCTTTAACTTCTGTTCTTTCTGAAATTATTGGAATAATTTTGCTTATACCAAGCTCTGTAGCTTTTTGTAAAATATTATCCATTGGAATTTTTTTAACTAGGCAAATAGCTAGCTCGGTTTTAGATAAATTATTAGCTTCTTTAATTTTTTCTAAAAACCTAACTTCAACTCTATCTTTGTCTAAAAAAATTATTTCGCTTTTCCATTCTCCGTTTTTATTAAAAAAATTTAAGTTTGAGCCTCTTTTAAGTCGCATGACATTAACAATATAATGAGTGTGCTCTTTACTTAACAAACTCGTCTTATTTTCTAGTATACTGTCTGGATGATATAATCTAATATTCATTAATATCTATAATATAAACAAATTTTGAAGATATAAAGGAGCTTTAATGAAAAAAGGAAATAGAGCTGGAGATTCCCCAAAAGGCGTTGATGTATTAGAGGGAAAATCTTATTTTTGGTGCACTTGTGGAATTAGTTCTAAGCAACCTTTTTGTGATGGTTCACATAAAGGAACTGAGTTTGCACCTTTTAAATATTTAGCTGATCAATCTAAAAAAGTTTTTTTCTGCACATGCAAACAAACAAATGATCAACCACTATGTGATGGTTCACATAACATTAAATAAATGATGAAAACAAAGGCAGTAGTGTTTGACGCTTACGGTACATTGTTCGATGTAAATTCAGCTGCTAAAAGATGTAAAGATAAAATTGGAGTTAAGTGGGAAACATTTGCAAATTTTTGGAGAACTACTCAGCTTGAATATACTTGGCTTAGAAGTTTAATGAAAAGACATAAAAATTTTTGGGATATTACTGAGGACAGTTTGGATAAATCAATGAAAGTATTCAATATTAATAAAAATATGAAAAATGAGTTACTTAGTCTTTACAAAATTTTATCTCCTTATCCCGAAGTAAAAAGAGTCTTGGAAGATTTAAAAAAGAAAAACTTCAAACTTGCTATACTTTCTAACGGGACACTTGATCTTCTAAATGAACTAGTTGAAAGTAATAAGTTAAATAATTTATTTGATGATCTTTTTTCTATTGAAGAAGTGAAAATTTATAAACCTGACCCAAGAGTTTATGAAATACCGATTAAAAAATATAAAATTAAATCTGATGAAATTGCTTTTTTAAGCGCGAACACATGGGATGTTTCAGGAGGTGGAAACTTTGGATATAATTCTATTTGGGTTAATAGACATAACTCAGTATTTGATATCCTCGATTTTCAGCCAAAAAATGAGATCAGCAATTTAACGCAGCTACTTGATATAGTTTAAACTTTCACTATAAATATTTATATGTCTCAAATTGAAGTAAAAAAAATTATTAAAGCCTTAAATGCCTCTGATGGTGCAGGAGTAAAATTAAAAAGAAGCATAGGAACTCCAGAAGCAGATTATATCGATCCATTCTTAATGCTTGATGAATTTGGCTCTGAAAATAAAGATGATTATGTGGCTGGTTTTCCACCTCATCCACACAGAGGAATAGAAACTGTAACTTATATGTTAAACGGAGAGTTTGAACATCAAGATAGCACTGGAGCTAAAGGTATAATGACATCTGGAGATGTACAATGGATGAAAACTGGAAGAGGAATTATTCACTCCGAAATGCCTGCTATGAAAGAAGGTAAATTATTAGGCTTTCAACTTTGGATAAACATGCCAGCTAAAATGAAAAAGAACAAGCCTGAATACCTTTATATAAAAGGAAATGAGCTCGGACAACATGAAGATAGTGAGAAAATTGTAAAAGTCATCGCAGGCAAATATGAAAAAGCTGAAGGACCAGAGAAAAATCATAACGTTGATCCCATTTATTTTCATATAATTTTAAATGAAAAAAAAGAATTTAACTGTGATGTACCATCAGGACATAACTCTTTTGTATATCTATTAAAAGGAGAATTAAATATAGGAGAAAAAGCCCATAATAAAACAGCTGACTCAAACTTAATATTATTAGAGCGAGGGACTAAATTAAAAATTAAAGCAAGCAAAAAATCTGAATTTTTATTTATAGCTGGTAAGCCAATTGGCGAACCTATTGCAAGAGGCGGACCGTTTGTGATGAATACAAAAGCTGAGATACTTGAGGCTATTCAAGACTATAACAACGGAACATTTGCTAAATATTAAAAGTTAAAGTACGTTCCTGTAAAAAATGTCTAAATCTATCGTAATTAAAAAAAACGGAGGTCCCGAAGTATTAGAACTTCAGGATGTAAACGTTGCCTCCCCAGGTGCTGATGAAATCAAAGTTACAAATCATGCAATTGGTTTAAATTATATTGATACTTATCATAGATCTGGTTTGTACCCCATCAATTTGCCTAGTGGTATTGGTTTGGAAGCTGCTGGAAAAATTGATGAAGTAGGTTCAAATGTTTCTGAGTTTAATAAAGGTGATAATATTGCATACGCCTCTGTTCCATTAGGAGCTTATGCTCAGCAAAGAATAATCCCATCTAAAATAGCTGTTAAAATTCCAGATGGAATTTCACACGAGTTAGCTGCAACCTTAATGACAAAAGGTTTAACTACTAATTATTTACTTACTAAAACTTATAGGCTTAAAGCTGGTGAAACAGTTCTTTTTCATGCAGCAGCTGGAGGAGTCGGCCAAATTTTTGCTCAATGGGCTAATAGTATCGGAGCAAAAGTAATTGGAACAGTCGGCTCTGATGATAAAATTAAAATAGCTGAAGAAAATGGTTACTCTTACGTCATTAATTATACAAAGGATAATTTTGCTAAAGAAGTTATGAAAATTACTAAAAATAAGGGAGTGCCTGCAGTTTTTGATGGTGTCGGAAAAAAAACATTCCATGGATCATTAGAATGTCTTTCAACAAGAGGTATGATGATAAGTTTTGGAAATGCATCTGGACCTTTAGATCCTATTAATGTTCCAAAAGAAATCCAACCCAAAGGCCTCTACTTAACAAGGCCTTCTATTGGACAGTATTTTAGTAATAGAAAAGAACTTCAAGTTGGAGCTGATCAAATTTTTGAGAAGGTGAAATTTGGAAAAATAAAAATTAGAATTTCAAAAAAGTATAAACTTGCAGACGCAAAGAATGCTCACTCAGATCTTGAGGCAAGGAAATTAATTGGTCCAGCAATTTTACTTCCTTAATGTCAAAAAAAATAATTTCTCCTTGTATTAGTATTTGTAAAACTGATCCTGTAACTGGCTACTGCTATGGATGCGCGAGAACTAATAAAGAAAAAAAACAATGGAAAGATGAAAATATTAGTGATGAATGGAAATTAGCAAATATTGAGAAAATAAAATCAAGAATGCAAGGTTGGCAATTAAGTACTTTTGAAGAATCATACAATCATAAAGTGGACCAAGGAATTTCACTTTTTAAAAAAAAACTCTTAGAGGGTTGATTTATAAGTCCTTTTTCATAGAGTCCATATCACTTAAGTGATACTTTAAGGCTTCATTAGACATTCTTACCTCCTGTAAAAATAGGAAAATTGAAACAATCATGCATACACAACACAATGCAAAGCTTAACCTAGCATAGAATGTTAAGCCCAAGTATAAAAGTAAAACTGTTAACATATTAAAGAGAAATCCAAAAGACGAGAAACCCATTACATACTTCAAATAATTAGTTCTTTTATTTAATACATGTAATTGATTTTCTAATTCTGGTGGAACTTTTTTTTCAAAAGTATATTTGTCGTGTAGCTGCCTAATTAGAGCGCTTAGAGTGTGAAATCGATTACTATACATTGTCATCATCAAAGGTATTGCGGGAAACATTAGTGCTGCTACTGTGTAATCTATATCCATATCGAATCAAATTGATTATGAAGATACTGTTTGATATTTACAAGTAATATTTAATGAGACAAATTAAAATTTTCATCGAATTGACTAGATTAAATAAGCCTATTGGTTTCATGCTTTTATTTTGGCCTTGCGCTTGGAGTTTAACTTATTCCTATAATCAAAATAATAATGCAAAACTCTTTGTTTATTTCTTAATTCTTTTTTTTCTAGGTTCAGTTTTAATGAGGAGCGCGGGATGTATTTTTAATGATATTGTAGATAAAGAGTATGATAAAAAAGTAAATAGGACTAGAAGCAGACCTATACCTTCAGGAAAAATATCAGTAAAGAATTCTTTTTTATATGTTGTGTTACTATGTAGTTTAGCTTTTGTAATTCTCATTCAATTTAATAAATTAACAATAATACTTGGATTAGGATCTATGTCACTTGCGTTTGCATATCCTTTTATGAAAAGAATAACTTACTGGCCCCAACTTTTTTTAGGCATCACATTTAATTGGGGAATTATAATGGCTTGCTCAGCGTCTAATGATTACGTTTCTTACGAATTTATACTTATGTATGTTGCGGCCATATTTTGGACATTGGGTTATGACACAATATATGGAGCACAAGATATGTCGGATGATGAAATTATTGGTATTAAATCAACCTCAATAAAATTTAAAGATGATATAAAAATATTTGTTTTTATGTCTTATTTAATTTTTATTTCAATTATTTTTTACTTACTTAAAGATTCATTTGGTTTAAATATATTTTCAATTATATTTTGTTGTTTTTTATTAAGTTTAATATACCAAGTAAAAAAATTTAATATAAAAGACCCTGCCTCATGTTTAAAAATGTTTAAATTAAATAACATAACAGGCTTTCTTTTATTTTTAAGTATTTCACTAGAAAAGTTTTAAAATGAAATTCGAAGAACTAATTTTATTAATAAAAAAGCTATTTAAAGTTTATGTTAAAAAACATTTAAATAGAATTTTTATTGCACTATTTTTATCAATAATTGTAGCAGGAAGTACTTCTGGAATAGCATGGTTGCTAGACCCGGCAGTAAAAAAAATTTTTATTGAACAAGACAAATTGTTTGCTTGGTCTATACCATTACTAATTGTAATAGCATTTACTAGCAAAGGTTTGTCTCTCTATTTTGCCAGAATAAATATTATTAGAGTAGGTGAGGAGGTATCAGGAGAATTGCAGAAAAAAATAGCTACTAATATTTTAGTTTCTGATATCCAAACATTAGAAAATAGACACTCTGGAAAGTATATATCTAATGTAATGTTTGACACTCACCACGTAAGAAATTTAGTAAGTACTGGTGTTTTGAATTTAATGAAAGATAGTTTCTCTGTTATTGCCTTAGTATCACTTATGTTTTATCAAAATTGGAAATTAGCTTTGTTCGCTATACTAATGATGCCTCTAGCAGGTGGCTTAGCTAAATCATTGGGTAAAAGAATAGGAAAGGCAACATCTAAAGCTGGTATCTCATCAGGAAATTTAGCTTCTTTTTTAACTGAAATATTTAAAGGATCTAAAATGATCAGAATATATCAAAAAGAAAAGTATGAAGATGAAAAAGCAAAAAAAGTAATTGATGATTTGGTTGAGAAAAATGTAAAGATTGGAAGCGTTTTGATTAGAGCTACTCCAATCATGGAAACTTTGACTGGTTTCATGATAGCAGGTTTTATAATATTCTCAGGTACTCTTATTTCTTCGGGTGAATTAGGTGTAAACAACTTTTTTTCATTTTTAGCCGCAATGATGTTGGCTTATCAACCAATTAGATCATTAGCAACTATCAATATGACTGCTTACCAAGGAGCTGCTGCTTTTAAAAGAATAAGTGAAATTATTGATAAAAAAATAAGTATTCAAAATAACAATGATCACCCAAAATTACTTTTAAAAAATTCAGATATAAATTTTAAAAATGTGAATTTTAAATATGCCTCAACTAATGATAGAGCAATTAAGGATATAAATCTGTCTATTAAAGGAAATACAATGGTTGCATTTGTTGGTCATAGTGGCGCTGGAAAAAGCACTATAATCAATTTATTACCTAGATTTTATGACCCGCAAGAAGGTTCTATTGAGATAGATAATCAGAATATTAAGAGAGTTTCTTTAGAATCTTTAAGGAAAAATCTATCTTTAGTAAGTCAAGACGTAGTTTTGTTCGATGATACAATAAAAAATAATGTAGCATATGCAAAATTTGATGCATCATTTGAAGAAATTAAGCAAGCTTGTGAATTTGCTGCAGCTAATGAGTTTATTAATAAGTTGCCTCAAGGATACAATACTTTAATAGGGGAAAATGGAGTAAAGCTTTCTGGTGGTCAAAAACAAAGAATTTCAATAGCAAGGGCAATATTAAAAGAGTCTCCAATTATACTTCTTGATGAAGCTACGTCCGCTTTAGATGCTGAGTCGGAGGAAATAGTTCAGAATGCAGTAATAAATTTAACCAAGAATAGAACTACCTTAGTAATAGCACACAGACTTTCGACTATACATAACGCAGATAAAATTTTTGTCCTGAAAAACGGTAAGATTTTAGACTCAGGTAATCACAGTTTTTTAATTGAAAATTGTAATGAATATAAATCGTTATACAAAAAGCAGTTAACATAATAAAAATGCTATTAATTTATAGGTCCTTAACAAACCTTCTCTATCCAATAATAATTATACTGATCTTTTTGAGAAAGCTTAATAAAAAAGAGGATAAATTAAGATATAAAGAAAAAATTTTTTCATCTAGTTTCAATGTTATAAGAAGGAAAAATAAAAAACTTATTTGGTTTCACGCTGCTAGTATAGGTGAGCTAAAGAGTATTATCCCAATTATAAAATATTTAAATAAAAACAATTACAAATACGATTTTTTAATTACTACTACAACATTAAGCTCAAGTAATTTAACTAGAGACGAATTTAAAAGTACAAATAATATTCATCATAGGTTTTTACCAATTGATGTTCATTTTATTATTAAAAGATTTTTAAAAATGTGGAGACCAGATGTAATTTTTTTAGTTGACTCAGAGATTTGGCCTAACTTAATTTTGTTAGCATCAAAAAAAAAGATTCCTCTAGGATTAATAAATGCTAGAATAACAAATAAAACTTTTAAGAAATGGAATTTTTTTTCTAATACTGCTAAAAAAATTTTTTCTTTATTTGATTTTTGTCTTGCGTCAAATTTAGAGACAAAGAAATATTTACAGTCATTTAATGCAAGAAACATTTTCTATAAAGGAAATCTTAAATTTTTTAAAAAAAAAATGAGTAGAAGAAAATCTTTAAATGATAAATATTTAAAAAAGAACAGATTTTGGTTAGCAGCAAACACTCATAATGGTGAAGAAATCTCATGTATAAATGCACATATTAAATTAAAAAAAGAATTTAAAAGTTTAGTTACAATAATAGCTCCTAGGCATATACATAGATCAAATAAAATTAAAAAGCTTTGTGAAAAATTTAATTTAAACACTCAAGTTTTAGATAAAAATGATTTAATTTTATCAAAGAAGGAAGTAATAATTATAAATTCTTTTGGAGTACTCACAAATTATTACAGACGTGCAAAAAGCGTTTTCATAGGAAAATCAATATTGAAGAGGTTTGAGAAAGACGGCGGCCAAAGCCCGATAGAGGCTGCAATGTGTGGATGTAAGATTTATCACGGTCCTTATATTTACAATTTTAAAGAAGTTTACAATATTTTGAATAAAAAAAAATTTTCAAATCAAATCTATAATTCAACAGATTTAGTTAAAAATTTAATAATTGATTTCAAAAAATTAAAAAAAGACTCGAATAAAATACTTCTTATGGAAAAGTTAGCAAAAAAAATTTTTAATGATAATATAAAATGTATAGATAACTTTTTAATAGATGCAATTAATTAAGCCTAAGTTTTGGGATAAAAATAAAGGTTTGCTTGCAGTTTTATTACTGCCTATAACTTTTTTATATATTTTATTTATTTCAGCTAGAAAAAAATTGGTTAAACCTCAAGAATTTAAAATTCCTATATTATGTATAGGTAATATTTACATGGGAGGGACAGGTAAAACACCGGTATCAATTTTTTTAGCAAAAAAGTTATCTAATTTAGGAGTTAAAGCAGCAATAATTAGAAAATATTATAAAAATCACCGTGATGAACATATCCTAACTAAAGAAAAATATAATTATTTTTTTTTAGATAAAAAAAGAAGTTCAGCAATAAAAAAGATTGAGGGTTCTAATTTCGATTTAGGTATTTTAGATGACGGTTTTCAGGACTATACAATAAAAAAAGATTTTAATATTATTTGTTTTAACGAAAGACAATTTATTGGGAACGGTCTTGTTTTTCCATCTGGACCGTTAAGAGAAAATTTGTATGCCCTTAAAAGAGCAAATGTAGTTATCATAAATGGAGTTAAAGATATTAATCTAGAAAAAAAATTATTGCAGATTAAGAAAGGTCTTGAGATTTACTATTCAAATTATATCCCAAAAAATTTAGAGGAATTTAAAGATAAAGATTTGTTGGCCTTTGCTGGAATTGGAAATCCTGATAATTTTTTTAATCTATTATCAAAGTACGGTTTGAAAGTTAAAAAAAAACTCTACTTTCCTGATCATTATAATTTTAGTAAAGAAGAGCTAAGAACAATAATAGACGACGCCTATGAAAAAAAATTGCAGATTATAACCACAGAAAAAGATTATGTCAGAATAAAAAGTTTCAAATTTAAAGAAATTAAATATCTAAAAATCGAATTAATTATCAAAGAAGAAGAAAAATTAATAAAAAAAATATATGATCAAATTAATTAAATATTTTTTTCAATCTATATTTGTTTATTTTTTCTTAATTTTAGGAAAGGTGATAGGATTGAAACTAAGTAGATTTTTTTTCTCAAATCTGTTTAAGTTTTTATCAAAATTCATAAGACCGAAAGCTATAGTAGAAAAAAATTTAGATATTTATTCAAAAGATATTTCAAAACAGGAAAAAGAAAAAATTGCTGAAAGTATGTGGAGCAATTATGGAATGACTTTTATTGAATATATTTTTCTTAGAAATTTTAGAAAAAGTAATTCACATATAAAAATAATTGGAGAAAATAAATTAGAAAAAGTTGTTAATGGTAAACCAGTTTTATTTATTTCTGGACATTTCGCTAATTTTGAACTTATGTCCATGGAAATTACAAAAAGAAAAATTCCGCTAGCGACAATTTATAGGCCTTTAAATAATTTTTTTATAA
Source organism: uncultured Pelagibacteraceae bacterium (assembly GCA_902573985.1). GTDB lineage: Bacteria > Pseudomonadota > Alphaproteobacteria > Pelagibacterales > Pelagibacteraceae > Pelagilacustribacter. The sequence goes on along the minus strand of CACGLS010000001.1, from coordinate 233,715 downwards.
ATCCTTTAATGGAATACTTAAGAAAGAAATATATTTGTAAAAATCAAATTAAAAAAGGAGTTAGCGGAGTAAGAGAAGCAATTGACTATATTAAAAAAAAAAATTCCGTTGCTTTAATGATTGATCAAAGAGTCAGTGAAGGAGAAAAAATAAATTTATTTGGAAAACTTGCATTAACTACAACTCTTCCTGCCCAATTATCTAAAAAATATAATCTAAGTATCATTCCTGTATTTATAAAAAGAACGGAAGAAAACAATTTTGTTATTGAATTTCAGAATGAGGTTAACCCCTCTGATTACAAGGATAAGCTTGCATTATCTCAAAAACTAAATAGCATTCTCGAAAAAATGATATCTAAGAATCCTGGTCAATGGATTTGGACACACGATAGATGGAAGTAAACTTATTATTTTTTTTGGCGCTCATAGCTTGTATTGGCCTCTATAGCAGAAAAATAAGCCTCTTGAAGATCAACGTTCCAATAGGCTAAGTCTTTAAGAGGTATTTCTTTTCCTGTAATAGCACAAAGTACAAAATCTCCATCTTCTATTATTTCAAAAGAGTTGTGTTTAAAAATAAGTTTAGCTTTTTTTTTACCCATCAATAAATTATATAATATATATTCTAAGATGAATATTGGTTTAATAGGCAGCGGTGGTAGAGAACATGCTTTATGCCAAAAATTATCTGAATCAAGACTTGTAGATAAAATCTTTTGTTTTCCTGGAAATGCTGGAACCCAGATCATAGCAAACAATGTTAAAGCCGATATTTTAAACTTTGACTTAATTCTTAAATTAATTAGGTTTTATAAAATTGATATTGTAATTGTTGGGCCTGAAGAACCTCTTGTCAGGGGAATTGTCGATTTTTTGAAAAAGAATAAAGTTAAAGTGTTTGGTCCTAATAAATTTGCTTCAAAATTAGAGGGCTCAAAATCTTTTGTAAAAAATATTTGTAAAAAAAATAATATACCTACAGCTGATTTTAAAGTTTGTAGAAATAAACAAGATTTAAAAATTTTTTTAAAAAAATCAAAATTTCCTATTGTTGCAAAAGCAGACGGATTAGCTGCAGGTAAGGGAGTTACTATCTGTAACACAAAGCAACAATTATTTAAAGTTTCAGAGGAAATATTTAAAGGAAAGTTTCAGACCTCCAAAAAAATTGTTGTTGAAGAATTTCTGAGCGGTGATGAATTAAGCTATTTCTTGATTGTAGATAAAGATAATTTCAGATTTTTTGGTTCAGCTCAAGATCATAAAAAAGTGCGAGAGAAAGATAGAGGACCGAATACTGGTGGTATGGGAGCATATTCGCCTTCTCCCTTGTTAAATGAAAAATTAGAAAAAAAAATAATTGATAGAATTGTTAAGCCTACACTGAATGCTCTTAAGAAACATAATAATTTTTATACTGGTTTTTTATATGTGGGTCTAATGATTAAAAATGGAGAGCCTTATCTTATAGAATACAATGTTAGAATGGGTGACCCTGAATGTCAGGTGATTATACCTAGATTAAAATCAGATTTAGTAAGAATTTTTAAAGATACAATCAATAACAATTTAAAAAAAACCAAAATTATTTGGAAAAAAGAAAAAAGTATGACAATTGTTTTATGCTCAAAGGGTTATCCTGGTAATTATAAAAAAAATATTAAAATAAAAAATTTAAAAAGTATTAAAATTGATAAAAACATGAGAATTTATCATGCTGGAACTAAGCTTCAAAATGGACATATAATTTCAATCGGCGGTAGAGTATTAAACATTACTTCTATTGGTAAAAATTTTTTTGAAATAAGAAAAAAGATTATTAAAATTTTAAAGAAGTTAAATTGGAAAAGTGGTTTTTATAGAAAAGATATAGGTTGGAGAATAAAAAAATAAATGCGAATTATAAGCGGAAAATTTAAAGGGAAAAAAATTGAATACACGAAAACTAGTTTGATAAGGCCGTTGAAGGATTTTGTAAAAGAAAATATATTTAATATTCTTTCACATTCTAATCTAATAAATCAAAAAATAAATAATTCTAAAGTTTTAGATCTTTACTCAGGCGTAGGATCTTTTGGCCTTGAATGTATCTCAAGAGGAGCCAAAAAAGTTACTTTTGTTGAAGAGGATAACAAAGCTATTAGTATTTTAAAAAAAAATTTGCAAAATTTATCTATTAATAAATATGCAGAATTAATAAATGATAAAATTGAAAATATTATAAAATGGCATCATAAAAATAGATATGATATTTTTTTTTTTGATCCCCCTTTTAAAAAAAAAAATTTCGAGGAAGTTTTAGAGATCTTTAGAAAAAAAAAGCTGTATACTAGACAACATATTATAATTTTACATAGGGAGATAAATTCTATTGATAATTTAGAACAAAATATAAAAATCATTTTAACTAAGGAGTATAGAAGATCAAAAATAATTTTTGCGAAGTTTAGTTAAGAAATTTTTTTGTATATTTTTTTACATCTTCAACGGATGGTTGATTAAACGGGTTAATTTTTGTAATTTTTCCTAAGAAAATTATTTCCAACATAAAATAAGAAAATAATTCTCCAATTGTTTCTTCACTAAATGAAGAAATTTTAAATTCCCTTGAAGGTATATTATTCTTTTTCAAAGTTTTTATTAGTGCCTTTTCTTGAGCGCTTTTTATAGACGATAAATCTTTGTTGTCCAAAAAATTAAGACTTCCAAAATATTTTTTGGTTTTTAATTTCTTTGTTTTCTCATGCTTTGAGGTAAAAATATAAAATAATTTATCTTTTGGACCGTCTAAATATAGTTGGAGCAAACTGTGGTGGTCTTTTGGTGTATTTGAAATAACAGGTAAAAAGCCTTTTCCTTTCTTTCCAAGACTTTCTGCCACTAACTGCTGTAGCCAAAATAAAAACTTTTCAAGTTTTGGCACATAATTAATAAATATTAAATTGCTAATTTTACCATTTATTAAAATATTTGCTAATTGAGTAGTGCTTTCTTTCAAAAATTTTTTATCTTTTATTAAAATATTTTTATTTATATTTTCTCTTAGTTTCGCAATACTTAAATTCATCATATAAGCTGGAAGCAAGCCAACTTCTGAAAGAACCGAATATCTGCCTCCAATAAATTCTTTATGCGGTATAAAAAATAAATTGAATTTTTTTGATAATAAAAATAAAAAGTTATTTTTTTTCTCTGATATAATTATAATATTTTTGGAATTTTTTTTAATAATCTTTAAATATAGAAAATTTGAAATAGTCTCTAAAGTATTTCCTGATTTAGAAATAATTATAAATAGAGTTTTGTTTTTATTATTATTTTTTTTGAAATTGTTTATTTTATCTAAATTCAAATCATCAAAAAAATAAAGTTTTTTTTTGATTTTTTCTTTCAGGAACTGATAAATTGCCTCTGCACCTAAAATTGAACCACCCATTCCAATTATGGCAATATTATTAAATTTCTCAAAATTAATAAGGTTTTTTTTAGTAAAGCCAAAGGGAAAATTTTTATTGAACAAATTATAAAAATTATTCTTTAATTTTTTTTCGAAAGAAATCTTTTTAAAAACCCTATTAAATTCATTTGATAGAAACTTAATTTTTTTTAGATTTTGAAATTCTTTTTGAATATTGTTTTTTTTTTTTATTTTTGATTTGGTCACTTATTAATCTTATCTATAATTGAGTTTTCAGTAGTAGATGTTTTTTTTTCAATTTTAGAATTTTCGGTAGAACGAATAAGTTTCTCTAATTTTGTTTTATCATCTTCATCAACTTTAATTTTTTCGTTTGGAATTGGCAATTTATTAAAATCTGGGGGCATTACTAGAGGTTCTCTTTTTTTTACTAAAAATTCATCAGAGGATTTGATTTTTTCGTTACGTAAAACTTTTCCTGCATCACCTAGACCTCCACATGAAGATAAAAATACTGATATAAAAAAAATTCTAATTAAATTTTTCATGTTTTTTTTTAAATATGTCTTTAAAAATATATAAACCAATTCCTATTGTAATAAAAATATCTGCAAAATTAAAAGTAAACCAGTGAAACTCATAAAAATGTATATCAATAAAGTCCGGTACAGCTTTAAAAGCAATCCTGTCATAAAAATTTCCCAAAGCCCCACCTATTATTAAAGCAAATATTGTTTTTTCATATATTTCCGAAACAATCATAAAATAAACTAGTGATGAAATTACGGCAAATATAGTAAATGTAGTTAAATTATATATAAAATTTGAGTCTGAGCTTAGTAATCCAAATCCAATTCCAGTATTCCAAACTAAATCTAGATTGATGAAATTGTTTAAAAAAAAAGTGTTATCACTAAAGTTTTTAATTATTTCTAACTTAGAGTACCTGTCCAAAAAGAAAATTGTTAAAATTATTACTAAACAATAAAAACTTTCCTTCTTGAGTATGTTATTTTTTACTTTTTTCAGATCAATCAAAATATTAACTTTCTACTCACTGGAGAACTTTCGAACATCTTTCACATTTTTTTTCTAAAATTTTCCAACATCTTTCACATTTTTGTCCTTGAGCTTTTTTCACTTCAATCTTCATTTCATCGTTATTTGATAACTCTTTTTCTGCTTTTGAGACGATAAAATAATCTGCTAAGTCTAAATTATTGAGAAGTTCATATTTATCTTTCTTTAAAATTATTTTTAATTCTGCTTCTAAACTTGATCCAATTTCTTTATTAGCCCTCTTCTCTTCTATTGCAATATTTGCATCTTGTTTGATTTTAAATAGATTTAACCATTTTTCATTTAGTTTATCATTTTTCCAACTATTTGGAATTTTTACAAAATTACTTTCATGAATACTTTCACTGTTACCTTTATTTACCAAACTATAAATCTCCTCACTAGTAAAAACTAAAATTGGAGCGAACCACTTCAATAAACTTTCTAAAATTATGTTTAACACAATTACACAATTTATTCTTTTATTCGAATCTATACTGTCGCAATAAAGGACATCTTTTCTGATATCAAAATAAAAAGAAGAAAGATCCAGTGTACAAAAATTCAGCAATTCTTTATAAAGTTTATGAAAATTATAATTTTTCAAATTTTCATCTACAGATTTATTTAATATAAATAATTTATGTAATATAAATTGCTCTAATTCATCAAATTCACTTGTTTTAATTTTTTCAAAGTTTTGTTTTTCAAAATTATCTTTTAAGTTTCCAAGCATGAATCGAAAGGTATTTCTAATTTTCCTATAGGACTCTGCATGCTGTAATAAGATATTTTTATCTATTCTTAAATCTTCAGCATAATCAGATGATGAAGCCCATACTCTAAGAATGTCTGCACCATAGTTCTTTAAAATATCTTCTGGGGAAATAACGTTACCCATTGATTTAGACATTTTCATGCCTTTGCCGTCCACAACGAAACCATGTGAAAGAATACTTTTAAATGGTGCTTTACCTCTAGTTCCGCAAGACTCTAGTAAAGAAGAGTGAAACCATCCCCTATGTTGATCAGATCCTTCTAAATACATGTCTGCAGGCCATTTTAAATCTTTTCTTTTTTCTAAAACAAAACTGTGTGTTGAACCACTATCGAACCATACTTCAACGATATCGTTTAATTTTTCATAATCTCTAGCGTCATAATCATCACTTAAAAAAATTTTTGCGTCATCTGTAAACCAACAATCGGAGCCTTGCTTTTCATATATAGAGGCAATTCTATCTATAATTTTTTGATCTCTTAATGGCTCTTTAGTTTTTTTATTTATAAAAATTGGCAATGGAACTCCCCAAACTCTTTGTCTTGAAACACACCAATCTGGTCTTCCTTCAATCATTGATAAAAGCCTATCTTTTCCTTTGTTTGGATAAAAGATGGTTTCATTTATCGCTTTAACTGCTTTATCTCTCAGTTTATTTTTTTGCATAGAAATAAACCATTGAGGCGTCGCTCTGTAAATTAATGGAGCCTTTGATCTCCAAGAATGAGGATAGCTATGATTAAGTTTATCATTTTTAAGTAATTGTTTTTGTTCTTTTAGTTTGTCGATGACAATAGAGTCAGCCTTAAACACGTGTATATTCGTAAAATGAGGTACTTCATTAGTATAAACACCTGAGTTATCAACTGTATAAAGTGATGGTATATTATTTTTCAAACACAAATTAAAGTCATCTGGACCGTGGCTTGGAGCGCAATGAACGATCCCTGTTCCTTGCTCTAAATTAACAAATTGAGCATCCAACATTGGAACATCGTAGTCAAAATCCATTTTTACAAATGGATGATTACATATTGTCCCTTTAAATTCAGAGCCTTTAAAAATCTTTACTTCTTTATAGTTTTTAATTTCACAATCTTTAGTAATTGATTCAATTAGATTTTTTGCAACTACAATTCTCTTGTTTTTAAAATGTTCAAGCTGTTCAATTTCCAAAACAGCGTACTCAATATTACTATTAAAAGCTAATGCTTTGTTAGCTGGTATGGTCCATGGTGTAGTAGTCCAAATTATAATGCTTGAGTCTTTTAGAAAATCTTTGTCAGTCTTCTGAACTTTAAATGCAACATAAATTGTATTTGAAGTATGATCTAAATATTCAACTTCTGCATCAGCTAAAGCAGTTTTTTCAACAGTAGACCAAAGAACTGGCTTAAAACCTTGGTATAAACTTCCATCTAAAAGAAATTTACCTAACTCTCTTACAATTTGAGCCTCCGCCTCGTAACTCATTGTAGAGTAATAATTTTCAAAATCTCCGACAACCCCTAATCGCTTAAACTCTTTTATATGAACTTTGATCCAACTTTTTGCAAACTCCCTACATTCTTGCCTAAAATCTTTAATGGGTATCTCATCTTTGTTTTTTTTCTTTTTTTTGTACTGTTCTTCTATCTTCCATTCTATTGGAAGCCCGTGACAATCCCAACCTGGAACGTAAACAGAGTCCTTGCCATTCATCTGATGAAAACGAGTGATCATATCTTTCAAAATTTTGTTTAGTGCAGTACCCATATGTATATGACCATTCGCATAAGGTGGACCATCATGAAGAATAAATTTTTCTCTTCCTTTAGACTTTTTTCTAAGCTTTTCAAAGATTTTATCTCTTTCCCACTTCTTCAAAATCTCGGGCTCTTTAAGTGGCAAACTAGCCTTCATTGAAAACGCTGTCTTAGGAAGTTGTAAGGTATCTTTAGACATTATTTTTTTGCCTTTTTTATATCAAGTTTGATTTGTTGTTTTAAATGTTTCAAATTTCTAAATTTTTTCTCTGGTCTTATAAATTTTTTAAAGTTTACACTAATTACTTTATTATATAAATTTTTATTAATTCCAAAGATATTTGTTTCCAATAATAAATTTTTTCCATTAAATGTTGGTCTATAACCTATATTTGCAATACCGTTTTTATAAAAATTCTTACTTTCTACTTTAACAGCGTAGACTCCAAGCCTAGGGACTGCATAATTACGTAATTTTAAATTACACGTAGGAAAACCAATTTTGCGTCCTCTTCTTTGTCCTTTTATTACTTTACCACTAATACACCAATCACGGTTTAATAATTTATTTACTTCATCTATTTTACCTAATCTTATTTTATTTCTTAAAAGAGTGGATGATATTATTTTTTTACCTTTTTTGAATGGTTGAGTAATAATATTTTTAAAGTTATATTTTTTCTCAAATTTTTTAAGTGTTTTTATATTTCCTTGCCGTCTAAAACCAAACTTGAAATTTTTACTTACATATAAATATTTACATTTTGTTTTTTTAAAAATTATTTTTTTAATAAATTCTTCTGCTGATTGAGATGAAAAATTTTTATTAAATTTAATAATAATTAAAAAATCTAATTTAAATTTTTTTAATTGAGTTTTTTTCTGTTCTAAAGAATTTATTCTGTGATTTTTAATTTTTTTATTAAAAAACATTACTGGCACTGGTTCGAAAGTCATAACACCGAATGGTATCTTATTTTTTTTTGCTTTTTGTTTTGCCTCTTTGATAACTTTTTGATGACCTAAATGTAGACCATCAAAATTACCTACAGCTAATACGCCGTTACAATGATTTTTGTTTAAATCTGGATTATAGTAAATCTTCATTTTACCACTTTAATTCTCTTTGAAAAAAATTTGCTTTTACATTATATTTTTCTAAAAGCTTATTAAGTTCAGCAAAGTTATTGAACTCTTTCCTGTGCACACCTTCAGATATGAATATGCAATCTATTTTTAAATTATTTGCTCCTTTAATGTCTGTTCTTAAATTATCACCAATGGCTAAAACTTTTTCGTTGGAGTCAAAACACATATTGTAAACCTCTTTGTGTGGTTTACCAAAATAAATAACTTCTCCTCCAAGATCCTCAAAAACTTTTGCAACAGACCCTGCACATAATTCTTCAACACTGCCCCTATGAACTATTAGATCTGGATTAGTACAAATTAATTTTTTAGAAACATGCTTCAATAAAAATTTTTTATAATAATCCAAATCATTATCATGATCATCAAATAATCCAGTGCATAAAATAAAATCACAATTCTGAAGATCGGTTCTATTATTTTTTACTTTTTCAAACACAGAGATATCTCTAAGAGGTCCAAGATGATAAAATGTCTGTCCAAATTTTTTTTGGTTTATTGCGTGCATTGCTGCTTCACCTGAGGTCATTACATGCTCAAGATATTTTTTATCCATTTTCATTTTCACTAAAAAATTAACTACTTTAGAACTGGGCCTGGGTGCGTTGGATAAAAATACTATTTTTTTCGAATTTTTTTTTAGTTTATCTACTGCCTCTACAGCGTTAGGGTTGAGTGCAACCCCATTATGCATCACCCCCCATAAGTCTATAATAAAAGTGTCGTAGTTTTCGAATATTTCTGCCAAGTGATTTAGTTCTTTCAATGTACTATTTCTCCTTTTAATGCTTAATAATATAGTATTTAATGGTTTTTTTTATGATTTTTGCCTCTTGAAATACAGTCAAAACATACCATATCAACACTACGATAGAAATTATAGGAGAAAATATATATGAAATTTAGACCTTTGCACGATCGTGTGCTTATTAAAGTGCTAGACAGTGAGGAAAAAACTGCTGGCGGAATTATTATACCGGACACTGCTAAAGAAAAGCCTCAAGAGGGTGAGGTCGTAGCCGTAGGACCGGGTGCCAAAAATGAGGACGGTAAAGTTTCAGCAATGGATGTAAAAGTTGGAGATATTGTGCTTTTCGGAAAGTGGTCTGGAACTGACGTCAAAATTGACGGCAAAGAATACAGCATTATGAAAGAGTCAGACATAATGGGAATATCAAAAAGTAAAAAATAACCTTTATAGGAGAAGAAAATGGCAAAATTAATTAAATTTGATACAGAAGCAAGATCAAAAATGCTTACTGGCGTAAACACCCTTGCAAACGCCGTTAAAGTTACTTTAGGACCAAAGGGACGTAATGTAGTAATGGACAAATCTTACGGTGCTCCAAGAACTACGAAAGATGGTGTTTCTGTTGCAAAAGAAATTGAGCTTGAAGATAAATTTGAAAACATGGGTGCTCAAATGGTAAAAGAAGTTGCTAGCAAAACAAATGATAATGCTGGAGATGGAACTACTACCGCAACAATTCTAACTCAAGCGATAGTTAATGAAGGGCTTAAATACGTTACTGCTGGAATGAACCCGATGGATATTAAAAGAGGAATTGACAAAGCAGTTGAACAAGTAATCGATAAATTAAAAACATCATCAAAAAAAGTTAAAGCCAACGAGGAAGTTGCCCAAGTTGGAACAATTTCAGCAAACGGTGAAAAATCTATTGGTGACATGATTTCTAAAGCTATGCAAAAAGTTGGTAATGAAGGTGTAATTACGGTCGAAGAAGCGAAAGGAGTTGAAACAGAATTGGATGTAGTTGAAGGTATGCAATTTGATAGAGGATATCTTTCTCCTTACTTTGTTACAAATACAGAAAAAATGACAACTGAGCTTGAAAACCCTTTAGTTCTTTTAGTTGAAAAAAAATTAACTAACTTACAGCCAATGGTACCACTATTAGAGTCAGTTGTTCAGGCAAATAGACCATTAATGATAATTTCTGAAGATGTTGAAGGTGAAGCTTTAGCGACTTTAGTTGTAAATAAGTTAAGAGGAGGACTTAAAGTAGTTGCTGTAAAAGCGCCTGGCTTTGGTGACAGAAGAAAAGCAATGTTAGAAGATATTGCAATTCTTACTGGCGGACAAGTAATCTCAGAAGATCTTGGAATTAAATTAGAGAATGTAAAAATTGGAGATCTAGGTTCTTGTAAAAAAGTAAAAATTGACAAAGAAAATAGCACAATTGTAGCTGGTGAAGGTAAAAAATCTGATATTGAAGCTAGATGTAATCAAATTAGATCTGAGATCAGTGAAACAACATCTGATTACGATAAAGAGAAACTCCAAGAAAGATTAGCTAAACTTGCTGGCGGCGTTGCTGTGATCAAAGTCGGAGGTGCTACAGAAGTTGAGGTAAAAGAGAGAAAAGATAGAGTTGAAGATGCTTTAAACGCAACTAGAGCTGCTGTTGAAGAAGGGGTAGTAATCGGTGGTGGTTGTGCCTTGCTTTACGCTGCACAAGATTTAGATGGTGTTAAAGTAAAAGGTGATGACCAAAAAGCTGGTGTCGAGATAGTTAAAAAAGCTCTTCAAGCTCCAATCAGACAAATTACTGCTAACGCAGGTGTCGATGGTTCAGTAGTTGTAGGTAAACTTTTAGAAGGTAAAAAAGCTTCTCAAGGTTACGACGCTCAGAATGAAGATTATGTAGATATGTTTGCTAAAGGAATTATTGATCCAACTAAAGTTGTAAGATCAGCATTACAAGATGCTGCTTCAATAGCTGGACTATTAATTACAACAGAAGCAATGATCGCAGACAAACCTGAGGAAAAAGATGCTGGTCCTGCAATGCCTCCAATGGGTGGCGGCATGGGTGGAATGGGTGGCATGGGTGGAATGGGAATGTAATTTCACCTACACAAAAGATTTTAAAAAAGGCTGCAGTTTCGCAGCCTTTTTTTTTGCAACAAATAAACATGCTTTTGAGCTCAGTATCAAACCATCTTTAAGTACTCTTAAATTATTATCAACCAAAGTTTTACCTGTAGAAGTTATATCTGTAATAATTTCGGATGAACCTATAAATGGATAAGTTTCAGTAGCGCCAAGACTAGTAATCAATTTATATTGGGTAAAGCCTTTAGAAATCAAAAAATCATTAGTTAAATTAGGATATTTAGTCGCCACTCTTAATCTAGAATTTCTTTTAGATCTAATATCAAAGGATACCTCCTCGAGATCAGCAATAGTCTGCACATCTATCCAATCATCTGGCACTGCTATAACTAAGTTGGCATTACCAAAATCGAGTTTTTTTTGAATATTTATTTTATCTTGTAAGTTTTTATCAGACTCTTTTAAGAGATCTAACCCAGATACACCTATATCAAGGGTTCCGTCTCCTAATCTTTGGATAATTTCTTTAGCATGGAGAAAAATAATCTGAATGTTATTTTTATTTTCAATTGTCCCAAAATAGTTTCTTTCTTTTTCACTTTGTAAAATCTTAAATCCTTTATCATTAAAAAATGATACCGCTTTATCTTTTAATCGTCCTTTACTTGGTAAACCTATGGTAATTTGATCTTTCATATATTTTTTAAGTTAATTGCAGCACCAACCGCTGGGGTATTCTTTTTGGCTCCCAAACTTTTAAGTAAGTCGTCGTAACGGCCTCCCCTGGCAATTTCATTTTTACCTGAGAATACTTCAAACACTATGCCGGTATAATATTCTACGTCTCTACCGAAGTTTGCGATGAAATTGATATCTTGATTAAGTTTTTTCAAATTAAGAATGGATTTAAAGTCTTTAAATATATTTTTTTTGAGATTATTTTTTTTAGCAAAATCTAACAATCTTTGATCAAGTTCTGAAAGATTGCAGTTTATTTGTAAAAAAGACTTAATAATTTTTACGATTTTTTTTCCATCAACAAAAGATCTTGGGTCTTTAATCTTTTTTTCAAATCTTTTTAATATTTCTGATATCGACCTTCCAGCAACTACCCTGTCTTGGTCTTTTTTCTTCATTTCATAAAACCTTTTTTTATCTGTATCAAAAGTAACTGCATCAATATCAGTATTTTTTTCTAATCTTTTTAAAAGCTGCTCAAAATAACTTGGTCTCCAAAAATGTCTTATAAGTCTAAGCTTCCATCTTTCAGGCATATCTAATGCATTTATCAGACGTTTAAATAAGCCAATGTCTCCAACTTTGATTTTAATTTTTTTCTTTTTAATTTTTTTTACTGAACTCAAAATTGTACTTATAACCTTATAATCATCTTGAGTTTGATTTTTTGAACCTAAAATTTCAATACCAAGTTGATCATTAATAAAATTGGATCCTTTTTTGTTAGATCTTCTATAGGCTTGCCCAGAGTAATAAATTTTAGAAGATGACTTCTTTTGCAAAAAACTAATGCATGATGCTACAGTTAAATCTGGTCTTAAACACATCGTTTTTCCATCTTCACTATTAAAAGTAAGCATAGAACTTCTAAATTTTTCTCCAGACCTCTCAATTATATAGTCTGAGTCTAAAAGAACATCAGGTTCGGATAAAACAAAACCATTGTTTTTAAAAGTCTTTATTATTATTTCAGATAATTTTTTTGATTTCATTTACTAATTCTTTAATTTCAATTGATAGCTCTTTGCCAGAACTAAGATTTCTTAGAGTTGGTTTGCCTGATTTAATTTCATTCTCACCGTATAAAATAACGGCTGGTGATTTAATCTTATTAGCATACTCCATTTGTTTCTTTAATTTTCCTTCTCCAGGATAAATTTCTGAACTGATATCAGCATTCCTTAATATTGCTTGCACATTAATGTACTCTTTCATTAAGTTTTTATCGAAAACACAAATTACAACAGGTTTAGATTGTTTTATTTTAAATTCCTTTTTTTGCATTAAAGCATAAACCAATCGATCTAGTCCGATTGATATGCCTGTAGCTGGAGCATCATAATTTCCGAAATTGTTAACTAAATTATCATATCTCCCGCCGCCTCCAATAGAGCCAAATTGTATTACCTGACCTTTATTATTAGTAACGTCAAATTTTAAATTCACCTCAAAGATTACACCAGTGTAATATTCTAGTCCTCTAATAATTGACGGATCAAATTCAAAATTATTAAAATTATAATTTTTTAAAATTTTTAATATCTCAATTAGATCCTCTGTTTCAGGTAATTTTTTCTTGAGTGTTTCTTCTATTGTTTGAATGTCTTTAGCTTTTAAATTCGCACCTTTTGTGAAGTCTCCAGATTTATCTTTTCTTCCTTCTCCTAATAGTTTTTTTACTTCATCCCAACCAAGTCTATCAATTTTATCTAAAGCTCTTAAGGCAGTAAGTTTTTGATCATTATCTTTTACATTTATCTTTTTTAACAAACTTTCAGTAATCTTCCTTGATGATATCTTGATTATATAATCTGATTTTGAAAGACCACACTTCTCGAGAATTTCTGAAATCATTACACACAATTCAGCATCTGCTTGTAAACTTTTAGTACCAACAAAATCAGCATCAAATTGTAAAAATTCTCTAAATCTCCCTGGTCCAGGTTTTTCATTTCTCCAAACAGTGCCTAGTTGATATCTTTTAAATGGTTTGGGGATTTCTAAATAATTTTTTGCAACATATCTTGCTAGAGGTGCTGTAAGATCATACCTTAACGATAACCACTTAGTTTCATCTTTAAATGAAAAAACACCTTCATCAGGCCTATCTTTATCAGGTAAAAATTTGCCAATACTATCTGAATACTCAAAACTTGGCGTTTCGAGATATTGAAAACCGTATTTGATCATTACTTCTTTAATATTAGAAATTATAAAATCACGTACGAGTAATTCTTTTTCTTGTCTGTCTACAAACCCTAATGGAAGTTCTTTAGAAGGTTTGCTCTTTTTTTCTTTTGTCATTTTTTGGTACAGCAGGGTGGATTCGAACCACCGACCCCTAGTTCCACAAACTAGTGCTCTAACCAACTGAGCTACTGCTGCATCCCTGTTATTTTTATCTTAATTTTAGTTAAATTTATATATTTTTGATTATAAGCTAAGCAATAGCTTAGCGTGCATTCTGTGTGAATGTGATCTAAATGTTGAAATGACTTTCTTTTTTATAATCATGATTCTTTATTTAGAAAATAATTGTGACTTTTTCAAGATGAAATTAGCGGGACAATAAAAATAGTAAAGACTACAGTTAATGTCCCGATAATCAGTGATTTTGGAAATTTAGATTAAGATGTTTTCTGCAGTTTTACTGCTGAAGGACCTTTTTCTGTGCTCTCCACTTCAAACGTTAACTCATCACCCTCGTTTAAATACTTTAAACCAGCTTCTCTAACCGCAGAAGAATGGACGAACACGTCTTTTTCTTTGTCTTCTCTTTCAATGAAACCATATCCTTTAGTACCATTGAACCACTTTACTTTACCTTTTAGTGTACTCATATTTATTGCTTTTCCTTATTATTATTAACTTTAACTAACCATTAGTTAGTCTTGAGACCCTTAAATAGATTTACACGATGGAAGTCAATAGGAGAAAAATATTATTTGCCGCAATTGTTTTTATGCAACAATACTAAGATAATAAGGCTATTAGGCCGGTTATAACTATAAGTCCAAACCCTAAGTAAACATATTTATTTTTGTTTATTTGAGATTTAAGTTTATTGAAGGCAGATTCTTTATAACTTAATCCTCCTTCAGTGATATTAGAAGATTTGCTAAACCCTTGATCTCTTCCTATTTGTAAAAATTTAGATTTTCTGTGATCATATATTTCGTCTTTACTAAAATTTTCGAAATTTTTTAGATTTTTAATAATTGAAAACTTAATATCTGCAGCTATAGCTTCCGGGTCTCTATGAGCGCCTCCCAATGGTTCTGGAATTACCTCATCAATTATTTTTAGTTTTAGTAAATCTTTAGCAGTAAGTTTCATTGCTTCAGCAGCTTGTAAAGATTTACTTGGATCACGCCATAAAATAGATGCACAACCTTCTGGAGATATTACCGAATAAATTGAGTTTTCTAACATTATAACTTTATTTGAAGATGCTAAAGCAATTGCTCCACCAGATCCCCCTTCTCCAATTATTATAGAAATATTCGGAACAGTTAATGACATGCAGCACTCAATTGAATTTGCAATAGCAGAAGCTTGCCCTCTTTGCTCGGCTCCAATACCTGGGTAAGCTCCTGGAGTGTCAATAAAACTTATAACAGGTATTTGAAATCTATCGGCAAGTTTCATTAACCTTATACATTTTCTATATCCCTCTGGACGCATCATCCCAAAGTTTCTTTCAATCCTGCTATTAAGATCCTCTCCTTTTTCCTGCCCAATAATTAAAACTGATTTATTATCTATCAAACCAAATCCAGCAATTACAGATTTGTCGTCTCCAAAATATCTATCGCCGGAGAGTAAAGTAAATTGCGAAAATATTTTTTTAATATAAAAATTTGCTTTAGGTCGGTCTTCATGTCTTGCTACTTGTGTACGTTGCCAGCTGTTAAGATTAGAATATATCTCCTCTAATTTTTTATTAATCTCTTGCTGAGTATTCTTAATTTTATCTGTGTCAACTTCAGATATCCCCTCTGAACCAAAAGGACTTTTTAACCCATCTACCTCTTGCTCTAAAGCTTTTATTTCTTTTTCAAAATCTAAATAATTTTTCATAAATTGTTACAATAATAATAGTATTATTATATTATAAAATATTGTAAAGATCGGCTCATAATGAAAATGGTAGAAAAAAGTGGCTTAAAAGTTAGTTCAACTCTCCTCGAGTTTATAAATAACGAGGTGATTCCGAGCACTAACATTGATATTGATAAATTTTGGAACAAATTTTCGGAAGTTGTGCATGAACTATCGCCAATCAATAAATCTTTAATTCAAAAAAGAGAAATAATACAAAAAAAAATAGACGATTGGCATAAATCCAATAAAGGTAAAGATTTTAATAAAAAAGAATACGTGAATTTTTTAAAGTCAATTGATTATTTAATTGATGAAAAAAATGACTTTAAGATAGAGACAGCCGATATCGATGAAGAAATTTCCTCTATTGCAGGACCTCAACTAGTAGTTCCAGTAGATAACGCTCGTTACGCATTGAATGCTGCAAATGCACGTTGGGGAAGTTTATACGATGCACTTTATGGCACAGATGTTATACCGGGTAGTATAGGAAAAAGTTGGGATCAAGAGAGAGCTAAAAAAGTAATAAATTTTGTAAGAGATTTTTTAGATGAAAGAATTCCATTAGCACAAACCAGCTGGAAAAATGTTTCAAAATTTAAAATAGAGGAAAATAAACTTGTTATATTTTCGGATTCCAAGAAATATTTTCTCAAAAATAATGAGCAGTTCATAGGGTATAAAGGTAAAAAAGAAAATCCAAATTCAATTTTAATAAAGAATAATAATCTTCATATCGATATTTTAATAAACTCTGACACCATGGTTGGAAAAATTGATAATGCGGCCATCTCGGATATAGTAGTAGAGTCTGCCCTATCAACGATTGTAGATAATGAAGATTCTGTAGCGGCTGTTGATGCTGAGGACAAAGTTAAGTGCTATCGAAATTGGTTAGGTTTAATGAAAGGAGATCTATCTTCTACTTTTGAGAAAAAAGGTAAAAAGATTTTCAGAAAACTCAACCAAGATAGAGAGTATGTCTCTAAAAATGGAGAAAAAATCAATCTTCATGGTAGAGCATTATTACTTAATAGGAATGTAGGACATTTAATGACCAACCCTGCGATACTTTTAAAAGATGGAGCGGAAATACCAGAGGGAATTTTGGATGCGTTTGTATCTACATTATGTGCTCTGCATGACTTCAAAAATAAAAAGAATTCGAGAACAGGCTCAGTTTACATTGTTAAACCTAAAATGCATGGACCAGAAGAAGTAGCTTTCACAAATACTTTATTTGAAAAAGTTGAAGAAACACTGGGTATCAAAAAGTACTCTATTAAAGTCGGAATTATGGATGAGGAGAGAAGAACAACTGTAAATTTAAAAGAATGTATTAGACAAGTTAAAAATAGAATTGTTTTCATTAACACTGGCTTCTTGGATAGAACTGGAGATGAAATGCACACATCTTTTGAAGCAGGACCAATGATATTCAAGGGAGAAATGAAAAAATCAACTTGGCTGAATACTTATGAAAATTGGAATGTGGACATAGGTTTAAAATGTGGTTTTTCAGGTAAAGCTCAAATTGGTAAGGGAATGTGGGCTATGCCAGATCAAATGGCAAATATGATTGAACAAAAAATTGGTCATCCAAAATCTGGTGCAAACTGTGCTTGGGTGCCATCTCCAACTGCGGCGACACTACATTCTCTTCACTACCATAAAGTTAATGTATTTGACGAACAAGATAAAATTAAATCAAGAGATATGGCAAAAGTAGAAAATATTTTAGAAATTCCAAAAGCTGATAGACCTAATTGGTCAGTTGGAGACATTAATCGTGAGATTGAGAATAATGCACAAGGTATTTTAGGCTACGTAGTCAGGTGGGTTGATCAAGGAGTTGGTTGTTCAAAAGTTCCGGATATTAACAATGTAGGATTAATGGAAGATAGAGCAACACTTCGAATATCATCTCAACATATTGCAAATTGGCTTCATCATGGAATATGCAATAAAGAGCAAGTAATGAAAATAATGAAAAAGATGGCAAAGACAGTTGATGATCAAAACAAAAATGATCCTAAATATAAAAGAATGTCTGATGATTTTGAAAAATCGATAGCATTTTCTGCTGCATGTGATCTTGTTTTTAAAGGACGAGTTCAGCCTGCTGGGTACACTGAGCCATTATTACATAAAAAAAGATTAGAAAAAAAAGCATCTATTTAATTGTCAGTCACTGGAATTCTATTTTTAAATGCAGAAAGAAGAGTGCCATCATCAAGTTGCTCTATTTCTCCGCCAACCGGAAGGCCTTGAGCTAGTTTAGTTATTTTAATTTTATCATCTTTAATTGTATCCTCTATATAATGAGCAGTTGTTTGACCCTCTACAGTTGCGCTTGTTGCGATTATAACCTCTTTTAGATTATTTTTTTTTATTCTTTTAAGTAAAGACTCGAGTAGCAAATTTTTTTGTTCAAAATTTTCATCAGGGCCCAAGGTACCTCCCAAAATATGGTAGTGGCCTTTATAAATTTTTGCTGAGTCAATTACCCACATATCAGCTAAATTTTCTACCACACATATTTTATCATAAGAAGAGTCGGTTAAACAGATACATGATTGCTCTACTATTTTTAAATTTCCACATTGTGTACAACGAACAACATTTTTATAAACTTTAGCTAAAGATTTTGCCAAAGGCTTAACCATATTATCTTTGTTGTTTATAAGTTTAAGTATAATTCTTTTTGCAGACTTTGGGCCTAAACCAGGCAGTTTTGAAAATTGCTGAATTAACTCATTTATTTCTGGAATATCGTTGTCCATTAAAAAGGAAGTTTAAAATCTAAAGGCAAATTTAAACCGCCTGTTACTTTTGATAATTCTTCAGCAGATTTCTTTTTTAAATTTTCTTTGGCATTATTATAAGCAGCAATTATTAAATCATTAATTATCTCTTGCTTCTCATTTTTTGCTAGTTCAGCAATTTTGATTGATTTAAGTTCATAGTTTCCAGACAAGGTCACTTTTACTAAATTACCACCAGATACTCCTTCAACCTCAATTTTTTTTATTTGATCTTGAGCCTCTTTCATCTTTTCTTGCATAGCTTTAGCCTTTGATAACATATCTGAAAAATTAGTCATTTAATCCTCTTTAATTTCTAGTAATTTAGCATCAGGAAAAGCATTTTCTATTTCCTTGGCTATTGTACTTTTTTTAAAATCATTTATTTGATCATTTTTAACTTCCAAGTTTTTTTCATAAATACTTTTTGCCTCTGTATTTTTACTTAATGAGATTATCCATCTTTCACCAGTCCAAATAAGTAGCTTGTCTGAAAGATTTTTAATGAAATTTTTATTTAATTTTTCGTTAAAACTAATATCAATTTTTCCTTTTTTAAAGCTTAATAATTTTACATTTCTTTCTAAATCATATCTCAACTCTATTTCCTTTTCTTTGTTAGCTATATTCAGAAGATCCTGAAAATTTAATATCTGCTTTTTAAAATTTTGATTTCGAATCTCAAAATCTTTGTCGGGTTTAGATTTAACTTGATTTGTGCTCTTTAATTGATTTTTAATTTGATTAGGCAAATCTGTTTCTAATTTTTTTGACTCAATTTTTTTTCCAGATAAATTTTCATTTCTTTCAACTACTGTGCTGTTTTCAGAAACCATATCTTTTTTTTCTCCCAAGCTTTTTAAATGGACTAATTGCATAATATACATTTCAAGTGTCAAATTTTCATTTCCAATTACTCTTAAATCATCAATGGTTTTAATTGTCAGCTGCCATAACAATCCTATATCCTGCATATCGATATTTCTTGAGAACTGCTCTACCATTTCTAATTCTGCCTCTGAAATTGACATGTCTTTCTCAATTGGTCCTAAATTTATTCTTCTGCCAAAAAGATACAAAACTTCTAATATATCATTAAGAAAATTTTTAGCGTCTAAACCATCTTCTATAAGTTCTCTTAAATGCATTAAGGCCTCTTTTTCATTAGAGGAAAGTACTTCTTTAAATAATGAAATTACTTTACTTTTATCGGCTAAACCTAGCATCTCTCTTACTTCATGTTCTTCAATAGGTTTATCATTTTTTATTGACTGGGAAATTAAAGCTCTATCAAGTAATGAAATCGAGTCTCTTACAGAGCCCTCTGCGTTCCTAGCAATAAGTTTGATAGCATCTTTTGTAATATTACCTTTTTCTTTAGCCGCTATATTCTCCAGATGAGAACAAAGTTGCTCTACATTTACTCTTTTTAGGTCGAATCGCTGACACCTAGATAATATTGTAACGGGTATCTTCCTTGCCTCTGTAGTTGCTAAAATAAATTTTAATCTTGGGGGTGGTTCCTCTAAAGTTTTTAATAAACCATTAAATGCTTGTTTTGATAGCATGTGAACTTCATCAATAATAAATATTTTAAATTTTGCACTTGTGGGGCTGTACTTTGAATTTTCAATTAATTCTCTAACATCATCTATTCCTGTTTTAGAGGCAGCATCCATTTCTAATATATCTATATGATTTGAGTTTATGATTTCCTGGCAAGTTCTACAAAAGCTTGTTCCTGAGCAGATTGTTTTTAGGTTTTCTTGGGCCTCGCAATTTAATGCTTTAGCAATTAATCTTGCTGTTGTAGTTTTTCCTACACCCCTTATTCCAGTTAAAAGATATGCATTAGGAGTTTTACCAAGCTTAATTGAATTTGTAATTGTCTGAGCAATTACTTCTTGACCTATTAAATCTTTAAATTCTTGAGGTCTGTATTTAAGTGCTAAAATTTTATTTGTCATTTAATAGAGGCAGGCAACAACCTGGAAAATTTTCAGTACGGCTGCTTCTTTTCAGACCTGACCGGGTTAATGAAACATCCACCTGATGCCAACCTCAATATGAGTATATCAAGATCAATTTAAATACTACAAGTGAAGAATTAAATTTTGTGGACTATTTTTGCCTAAATGCTGATGCCTCGTAAACACCCAAAATATCTAAAGTTTCGGTATGGAAACTAAGTTCCTCTAAAGCCTTTTTTACACTCGAATGCTCTAGATGACCCTCAAGATCCAAATAAAAATTTGCCTGTTCGAAAGTATTTTTAACTGAAAAACTTTCTAGTTTGGTAAGATTTACCTGATTAGTTGCGAAACCGCCTAAGCATTTATAGAGAGCTGATGGTTCACTTTTCACTCTAAATATACAACTTGTAATAAATTTTTTTTCATTTTTAAGTTCAGGTTGTTCAATATTTTTTCCCATTATTAAAAAACGAGTTACATTACCTTTTTCATCCTCAATATTTTTTTCTAAAATTTTTAAATTATATATTTTTGCAGATAGCTCTGATGCTATTGCAGCGATTGTTTTATCTTTTCCTTCAGCTAAATCTTTAGCTGACCCTGCGGTATCAGCTGAAACTATTGGTTTAAATTTTTTTTTAGTTATTAAATTTTGACATTGTCCTATAGCTTGAGCATGACTCCTTACAAACTTAATATCATCAATACTTGCGTCTGGTTTACACAACAAATTATGTTCAACTGTTTGAAAATGTTCTCCATGAATTTGGAGTTTATATTTTGGAAGCAAATAATGTATATCAGCGACTCTTCCTGCAAGAGAGTTTTCTATAGGTATCACTATTTTATAGTTAGAGTCGTTAAATGCCTGCTTAAAAGTTTCTTCAAAAGTCGCACAAGTTTTTATTTCCGCATCTTTGTAAAGATTTTCTACAGCTATATGAGAATAGGCTCCTAACTCTCCTTGGATAGCAATTTTTATCTTACTCATTTGTTTTCATTATTTTTCTAATTTCGATTAAGTCTTTTTCGGTATCAACGCTTAAAGGTGCTGTGTCAACATAACCAACGTGTATAGACATTCCATTTTCCATTGCTCTTAATTGTTCTAAGTTTCTCTCGATTTCAAGTTTCGATCTTTTCATGTCTACATAACGCATTAAAGCTTTATTAGTAAAGGCATAAATACCAATATGATGAAAAGCTTGAAGTTCTTTTAAGGGATTTATTCTCACAAAATCTAAAGCTTTGGTAAAGACTTTTGATTTTAGGTTTTCTTTTACTAAAACCTTTACAACGTTTTCATCCTTTAGCTCCGAAGAAGAGCTTATTTTACTAGCTAAAGTTCCTATTTCACATTTTCCTTCTTTCATATACCCAACTAAATTTTTTATATTTTCAGGCAAGATATTTGGCATATCGCCTTGAAGATTGACAATAATATTAGCATTTTTATTTAAGTCTTTTTTAAAAACTTCAAAAACTCTATCGGTTCCAGTCTGATGTTTTTCTTCAGTTAAAATTGCATTCCCCCCGAATTTTTTTACCACATCAATTATCTTTTTATCTGGAGTTGCAACATAAACTTCTCCTGTATTCGACTTTTCTGCTGCTTCATAAACATGAAGAATCATCTCTTTGTTGTTAATTAGTTTAAGAGGTTTATTGGGTAATCTTTGAGCATTTAGTCTTGTAGGTATTATTATTACTATTTTATTCATAATTATGCGTCTCAAAGACGCAAAAAAATTTGGTAATTTTAAGTTTTTTTTACAAAACTCATGTTATACGTTCGTTAGTGTTTATCAATTTATGGACAGTTTTGAAATAAATAAAATTATAGCTGCGGTTCTTCTTACTGCTCTTATCGTAATAGGAATAGGAAAATTTACGGATATATTATTTCATGTAGAAAAACCTCAAGTATCAGCCTATAAAGTCGATGGATTAGAGGTCGCTTCATCTACTGACTCAACTTCTGCAACTGAAAAAGAAATTGAAGTTGTAGATATAAAAGCCTTATTAGCTAAAGGAGATTTGGCACACGGGGAAAAAGTTTTTAAAAAATGTAGCGCTTGTCATATGATTGCTGCAGGTGGAAAAAATATGATAGGTCCAAATTTATGGGGTGTAATTGGTAGAACTGCTGGTTCAGTTGACGATTATAAATATTCTAAAGCAATGATTGCTTATGCTAAAGAATGGTCTTTTGAAGAAATGAATAGTTACTTAATTAAGCCGCAAGCTTATATAAAAGGGACTAAAATGGCTTTTGCAGGTCTTAGAAAAGAAAAAGATAGAGCGTCAGTTATTTTATATATGAATTCAAAAGGTAATAATCCAAAACCTTTGCCTTAGTCCAGACACCACTTAATAATACTTTTTTGAGCGTGCACTCTATTTAAAGCTTGTCTCCAGACGACTGATTGTTTTCCATCTATTACTTCGTCCGTAACCTCTTCTCCTCTTCCTACTGGAAGGCAATGCATAAAAATAGCATCTGAATTAGCTTTGCTCATTAATTGCTTATTAACTTGATAAGGTTTTAAAGTTTTCTTTTTAGAAATTTTATTTACTTTATCATTCATTGAGATCCATTTATCGGTCATTACACAATCAGCACCTGTAGCCGCTTCTAGAGGTTTAGAAGTAATTGTTAATTTTGTTTTCTCCTTTTTTGCTATCTTCAATATACTTTTATTTGGAGAATATTTTTTTGGACAACCAATATTAAGTTTAAAATTGAATTTCCCAGCAGCTTCTATTAAGGAATTTGACATATTATTATTACCATCTCCAATCCAAGAAACAGTTTTACCCTCAATAGAACCATTACTTTCCTCATAAGTAAGAATATCAGACATAATTTGACATGGATGGCTCACATCTGAAAGGCCATTGATAATTGGGATATCTAAATGCTTTCCGAACTCCTCTAAATTTTTATGAGATGAGGTTCTCAACATTATGATGTCTACATACTCAGATAAAACTTTTGCCGTATCTTTTAAAGTTTCTTCTCCTTTACCGTAATGTATGCCGTCTGGATTTAAAATAATTGATGATCCCCCTAATTGTTTAACTGCTATATCAAATGACATTCTTGTTCTTGTTGAGGGTTTTTCAAAAATCATAGCCATCGACTTACCTTCGAAGGGCTTATCTTCATCGGGTGCAGATTTATTTAATCCAGATCTATTTTGTTTTCTCTTTTTTGCTTCTTCAATAATCGCTCTAAGCTCTACTGAAGAACAGTCAGAGATATTTATAAAGTTTTTCATTTAAAATTTTTGCAAACTTTCTCAATTATTTTTAAACCTAAATTTATCTCGCTCTTTGTTACATTTAAAGGAGGCAAAAGTCTGACAACATTTTCAGCAGCTCTTACTGTCAACAAATTATTATCTAAAAGTTTTTGAATAAATTTTACCTGATTTACATGAAGACAGAGTCCAATGAGCAGTCCTTTACCTCTTACTTCTTTTATAACTTTGGGATACTTATTTTTAATTTTATCAAGTTGATTTATAAAATATTTTCCATTTTTGCTTACATTATTTAAAAAACCTTTCTTAAACATAATATCCATAACTGCATTTCCGGCGCTCATTGCTAAAGGATTTCCTCCAAATGTTGAACCATGGGTTCCTGGCTTCATGCCTGATGCTACTTTTTTATTAACTAAAACTGCACCTATTGGAAAGCCACCACCAATACCTTTTGCTATTGGAACTATATCTGGTTTAATTTTTGCATATTCAAAAGCAAAAAATTTACCACTTCTTCCAATTCCACATTGCACTTCATCAAGAATTAATAAAATTTTTTTCTTATTACATAATTTTCTTAAGCCTTTGAGACAAAAATCTGGAATTACTTTAATACCTCCTTCACCCATGATTGTCTCGACCATGATAGCAGCTGTTCTGCTAGTTATCGCTTTCTCTAAACCTTTGTGATCACCAAAGTCAAAGTGATCAAAACCGTCTACTTTAGGTTTGAAACCTTCGATAGCTTTTTTGCTGTTGCTTGCAAATATAGCTGCGATAGTTCTCCCATGGAAACTATTATTTATACAAAGAACTCTATTTTTTCTTGGTTGACCTTTTGAATAAAAATATCTTCTAGCAAATTTTATAGCTGCCTCTGTTGCCTCAGCACCAGAATTTTGAAAAGTTACATAATCTGCAAATGTTTTTTGTGCTAATCTTTTTGCTAATTTCTCTTGCTCAGGAATAGTAAAAACGTTTGAAACATGCCATAATTTTTTTGATTGTTTATTTATTGATTTAATTAAATGGTTATTAGCATGCCCGAGGCAATTTACAGCGATCCCTTGTACAAAATCTAAATATTTCTTTCCATTCGTTGTATATAAGAAACTTCCTTTTCCTTTTGAAAAAGAGATTTTCTTTCTGTTATAAGTATTTAAAATTTTACTCATGATTTTATTTTATAGCCTTTTTTATACAATAAATAACAAACAAGCCAGCTAACAAAGCTCAAGACAGTTAAATACACTAAACCAATAGAAATTGAACCATCTGAAGTGCCAATAAAACTATATCTAAAACCATCAATCATATAAAAAAATGGATTAACTTTACTTACTACTTGCAAAAAGTCAGGTAGTCTCTCTATTGAATAAAAAGTGCCTGATAAGAAAGATAATGGAACTATTACAAAATTAGTGGCTGTTGCCATGTGATCAAATTTTTCAGCCCATAGTCCAGCGATTATTCCAATATTTCCTAAGATAAATGAAGAAAGTAAAGTGAACGCTATTAGCATTAAGTAATTTTTTATTTCAATATCAATTATTAGATGAAATACAATAATTGAGACTATTCCAATCACTACGCTTCTTGTTACAGCTGCAAGAGAAACTGAGATCGTTACTTCCCCAGCAGATAAGGGAGCAAATAATAAATCAACTATAGTTCCATCAATTTTTTTAATCATAAAAGATGAAGAAGAATGAGAAAAAGATTGTTGAATTACCTGCATAGAAATCAACCCTGGCGCTAAAAAAGTAATAAAAGGTACACCAAGAACATCTCCTCTATCAGCGCCAATGGCTAAAGATAAAACAAGTAAAAAGAGTAAAGATGAAATTAGTGGGGAAAAAATAGTTTGTATCCACACAATTAAGAATCTTAGAACTTCTTTTTTATATAAAGTCCACGTTCCGTACCAATTAACTAATCCAAATCTTCTTTTTCCAATTTTATATTTTTTCGAAATTTCAACCATTGATAGTCTTATAACCTGTTATTAAAAAAACTGTGCAAAACTAAATCTACTCACAGCTTTGATGCGTTTTAATGTTTTAAACCCCAATATTATGCCCTAAGTTTTTAATAATTACTAAATATTGTAATTATATACTATGAGTTGGACAGAAGAAAAAGTCGCTAAATTAAAAGAACTCTGGTCAAAAGGGCATACTGCAAGTCAGATAGCCGAAGCATTAGGTGACACAACTAGAAACGCAGTAATTGGAAAAGCTCATAGGTTAAATTTAGAAGCTAGAGCCCCTTCTAAGCAATCTAATTCGCCTAGAACCAATGATAATAAGCAGATTAGAAGAGGACCCGCGCCAACATCAAGAAAAGCTAAATTTCAATCAATTTTATTAGATAAAAACTTCGAGCCAGAAAACCCGAAATCACTTGAAGAACTAACAGATGAAACATGCAAGTGGCCTATCGGTCATCCTAATGAGGAGAAATTCTATTTTTGCGGTAGAAAGCCTGAAGGAGATTTTCCTTATTGCAAACTTCATGTTTTGTATGCCTTTCAACCTAAAAATCAAAAAGACGATGATCTTGGTGATGAGATACCAGAATTTATCGAGAAAAAAGTTAAAGCCTCGTCTGGTTAACAAAACTTTAACATTACAATCATATAATTGGCTATGAAGTTTATTAAAAAATACCTTAAATGGTTAAGTACTTTTTTAGTACTTACAGGTATTTTATTAACAAATTTGAATATGTATCCAATAAATATAATGTTTCATGGAGCGGGAGTTGTTGGTTGGACTATTGCAGGTTTTATTTCTAAGGATAAAGCAATATTAACAAATTTTGGGTTACAGATTCCATTATTTATTATTGGTTTTTATCAAATTTTGGTTCCGTAAGTTCGGGACACTTCAATACATTTTTTATGAGGAAAATAAAAACAATATTATTTGTTTGTACTGGAAACTCTGCGAGAAGCATAATAGCGGAAAGTATTGTAAACAATAATTTCCGAAATCAATTCATCGCATTTAGCGCTGGAAGTAATCCTTCAGGAAAAATCAATCCCTACATTAAAGAGTATCTTGAAGGAAAAAAATTTAACTTAGCCACGTATTATTCGAAAAATTTTGATGAATTTTTAAAAAATGATATTGATATTGATTACGTGATTACAGTTTGTAATAACGCCAATAAAGAAGTTTGTCCTGTATGGCCCAAAAAAAAGACCATTACGCACTGGGACATCGTGGATCCTGTTGAAAAAATTAAAAAAACTAAAAATAAAGATAAAATAAATTTAATAGCTGAAGAAACTTATAATATAATTAATGAAAAAATTAAACATTGGGTAAAAAATGAAAAGTAAAAAGATATTTATTGGTGAATTTATAGGAAGTTGTTTTTTAGTCATGATTATTGTTGGTTCAGGTATTATGGCTCAAAATCTAACTGATGATATCGCTTTAATGTTAATAGCGAATACTTTAGCTACAGGTGCAGGATTATTTGTTCTGATTACTTCAATCGGTGATATCTCCGGCGCACATTTCAATCCTGTCGTTACTTTAGCAATGTATTTTACCAACAAGATTAAAAAAAATTTAATTATCACTTATATCTCTGCTCAAATCTTAGGTTGCATGTTAGGGGTAATGTTAGCAAATTTTATGTTTGATCTTCCTTTGTTGCAGCTTTCACAGAAGATTAGACCTGGAATAAATATTTTTACAGCTGAGATCATTGCAACTTTTGGATTAATTTTTGTGATATTTGGATCTTTAAAGAGCGGCAAACTTGCGGTCGCTTCATCAGTAGCTACTTTTATAACAGCGGGGTATTGGTTTACCTCTTCAACTTCTTTTGCAAATCCAGCGGTAGCAATCGCAAGAACTTTTACAGACACATTTACTGGAATTAATTACTTAAATACTCCTAGCTATATCATTGCTGAGATGCTTGGTGGAATATTGGCTGTCTATTTAATCAGAAAAATTATTTTGTAATTGGAGGCCAGCCCAAGGAAATATTGATACCTTGGGCTGATGGGCTAATTAATTAACAACACAGTTGGGAGACTGTTAATCAGTTAATAATATATAAATGCTAAAAAAATATTTAAATTAAGTTAAAGATTTATTAATTTTCAAGAATAAATGATATTGGAGTCGACATTCATCTCTCTTGCCAGGTTTTTAAGTCTTTTAGTTACTTGTTTTGAGACAATATCGCTATGATTGTTAGGTATTTTCAAAAAAATAGTCTTATTTCTTTTATAAATTTTAAATTCATCTAACAACAAAGAAGACATGCTAGTGAGTGACTCTGCTAATCTTAAAGCAGATCCCACTTGCTTTGAGGATAAAATTTCGTTGTTATTTAATAAGGATAAAAACTGATAATTCGGATTATATTTTAAGCCACAATGTCTCCAAAAACTTGCTGATGCAACTTTTACTCTATCTCTATGTTCTAGTTTTAGTAATGGAGTATTTAACACTTCCATAAAAACTAATTCTGCTTTTTGAAAAGCTCCTAGGCCCCAATCCATTTTACTTAAGATGCAAGCCAAGGTTAGTAATCTTCGATTAAAATATTCGTTGTCTTCAAATAATGGTGAAATAAAATTAAAATATTTCTCAAAACTCTTTCCATAGTCCCCTTTTTTAAAAGATATACCGTCAGTTTTTAATTTGAAAATTTCATCCTCGCTCATTCCTTGGTTTATAATTGTATTCATATGTCCCTCTCTCAGTCCACTGATTGAGCAAATAACTTTTGAGGGGCTTGCTGCTTCAATTATTTCGTTTAGTATTATAGAGCTAAAAGGTAAATAGGGAGTTCTAGATTTAGTAATATATTCCATTGATTTCAAAGATGATTTATTAAATTTTGAAATTCTATTTAAGTATTTTACTGCTACATTTTTTGAGAGTTTATATTGATGCAAAATATGTAATGGGTGTTTTTCTTTAAAGAGATGATATTTAAATAATGATCTCCAAGTCCCTCCTACCAAATAAATATTTTTAAATTTCTTTTTAGAAAGCCATTTTTCATCTCTTAAAAGTTTTCTAACATATTTTCCCAAATTTCTTTTTTTTATAATAGGATTATTTTCAAGTCTTAATACTCCAAGAGGTAAAGAGGTTGTTTCAAAAATTTGATTTTTAGAAACTCTGGCAAGTTCTAAACTTCCACCTCCTAAATCTGCAACTAATCCATCTACTTCATCAAATCCTACCATTACACCATTTGCTGATGTTCTTGCTTCTTCCTCGCCAGATAATACTAGTGGTTTTTTATTAAATATTTTTTCAATTTCTCTTAAAAATTCACTTGCATCAGTGGCCTCTCTAAAAGCTGCTGTTGCAATAATTTCTAAATCTTGAACGTCTGAAATATCTAAAATTTCTTTAAATCTATTTAGAACTTTTAAAGAACCTTTAATTCCATCGGGATTTAGTTTTTTAGATTTATCTAAATTTTTTCCAAGTTTGCAAACTGCTTTTTCATTAAAGACTGGGATTGGAGAAATTTTAAAATTATCGTATATGAGCATTCTTACTGAATTTGATCCAAGATCTATTATGGCTTGCTTAGACTTTTTATTAGACTGAAATTTAAAAAGATTTTTTAATTCTGGTTTCATTTTACTAATCTTAAATTTTGAGGTTTAGCTCTTAAAATTGACTTACCACGACCTGATAAACTTGGGTTCTTCATGAAATAGGAATGTGCGGAAAAGCCTTTTTCTTGTTCTTTATGATAGTTTCCCAAACTATCTAAATACCATGTTTCTGATTTATCTTTAAAGTTAGCTAACATAATTTGATCTAAAATTTGCTCATGCACAGTATTGTTTTCTATCGGAATTATAATTTCAATTCTTCTATCTAAATTTCTAGGCATTAAATCTGCAGATGAAATATATACCTGATTCTCTCGAGAGGGCATAGAACTACCATTTGCAAAACAATAAATTCTTGAGTGTTCTAAAAATCTGCCAATAAGGCTTTTTACTTTTATATTTTCAGATTGACCTTTAATTCCAGGTCTTAAGCAACACACTCCTCTTACTGATAAATTTATTTTTACTCCTGCGTTTGAAGCTTCATAAAATTTCTTAATAATTCCAGGGTCTACAAGAGAATTCATTTTTGCCCATATTTCTGCAGGTTTTCCTTTACTTGCATTTACAATTTCATTTTCAATTTTTTCTTCAAAAAAATTCCTGCTATTTAATGGAGACATAAAAATTTTATTCAATTTTTTTGGTTTTGCATAACCAGTTACATAATTGAAAAATTTTTCGACATCTTTGGCCAAGTCTTGATTAGAGCTAAACAGTGATAAGTCAGTATAAATTTTTGCGTTAATTGGATGATAGTTTCCTGTACCTAAGTGAACATAGCTTCGCGTTTTAGCTCCTTCTTTTCTTAAAACTAAACTTGCCTTTGCATGCGTTTTATATTTTGCGAATCCGTAAACAATTTGAACGCCAGCTTTCTCTAGTTTCCTAGATAATTCAATATTAGCTTCCTCATCAAATCGAGCTTTTATTTCTATTACGGCTGTAACAACTTTTCCGTTTTCTGCTGCTCTACTTAGTGCTTTTACGATAGGAGAGTCAGGTGTGGTTCGATACAAAGTTTGTTTGATACCGATAACTTTGGGATCTTTTGCTGCAGCTTCTAAAAATTGAATTACTACATCAAAAGTTTCAAAAGGGTGGTGTACAACAAAATCTTTACTTCTTATAGCTGAAAAAAATTTATCATCAAATTCCTTCAATCTTTCAACTTCTCTAGGATTAAACTTTTTAAATCTCAGCTTTGGATCTTTCTTTTTACAAATTTCATCTATATCTTGTATTCCAACCAATCCTTCAACCTCATAAATATGATCTTCATCCATTTTAAATTTTTTTGAAATAAAATTTAAAAGTTTTTTGTTTGAATTAGTGATTACTTCGAGTTTAACTACGTTTCCCCTTCTTCTTTTCTTAATTGCTTTTTCAAAATATCTCACAAGATCAGCAGCTTCATCATCTATTTCAATTTCGCTGTCTCTAATTATTTTAAACTGCAAACTTGCCTCGATATTATGGTCTGGAAATATTTCATTAGCAAATTTACAAATTACGTCATCAATTGTGACAAATTCATTTATTGTTTCAGAATTGTTTAGAGATACAAATTTTGGAAGTGCTCTTGGTATAACTATAATTGCATTTAGTTCTCTTTTTTTTTTTATTCTAGTCATTCTTAGTAAAATTGCTTGGCCTTTATTTGGTATAAAAGGAAAGGGATGTGATGGGTCAATGGCAGTAGGTGTTATTATAGGATAAATTGTTTCCTGAAAATATTCTCTTAGATACATAAGATCCTTCTTATTTAGTTCTGACATTTTTCGAATGAAAATTTTTTCTTTCGATAGCTCTTTTTTCAACTCTAGGAATGCTTCGTTTTGCTTCTTTAATAGATCTTTAGTTTTTAATACGACCCTATTCAATTGATCCTCTGCAGTTAATCCATCTGCGCTTAATTCGTCAAAACCATCTTTAATTTGATTAAAAAGTCCAGCGACTCTTACCATAAAAAATTCATCTAAATTTGTACCTGCGATTGATAAAAATTTTACTCTTTCAAATAGAGGATTTGTTTTATCTTTTGATTCTTCTAAAACACGATCATTAAACTGAAGCCAAGATAATTCTCTGTTTATGAGTTGATTGCTAATATTAGCGTTTTCTGAAAATGATGCTTTCGACATATTTAAATGTTAAATTAAAAATATGTTTAAATTATATGCGATGAGACATGCTAAATCTAGTTGGGATTTTCCAGATTTAGATGATCATGACAGGCCATTGAATAAAAGAGGGGAAAATTCAGCAAAATTAATTTGTGAATTTTTTATTAAAAAGAAGTTAAAATTTGATTTAGTTTATTGCTCATCCTCAAAAAGGACAATACAAACATTAAATATATTGTCAGAAAAAATCAGTTTTAAGAAAATTATTAAAAAAAAAGCGCTTTATCATGCTAGTGAGGATGAAATTATTCATATCTTAAAACAAACAGTTGATAATTATAAAACTTTACTTTTAATCAATCATGAACCTTCAATTAGTGAACTCATAAATCGAATCTGTCTTAAAGAAAACTCCGAACAATTTGAAAATTTAAAAAGAAAATTTCCTACTGCAGCCGTTGCTGAAGTAAGTTTTAATTTCAATGATTGGGAAAAGTTATCAAAAGTTAAAGGAAAATTAATATCATTTATAAAGCCAAAAGATCTTCAAACATCTAAGGAATAGCCAGCAGATCTTACTGTTCTGATAAGATCTTTCTTGCCATCAATATTTATTGCTTTTCTTAGTCTTCTTATATGAACATCTATAGTTCTGGACTCAACATAAATATCATCTCCCCATACAGAATTTAGAAGTTGCTCACGCGAATATACTCTTTTTGGATTCTTTATTAAAAAATCAATTAGTTTAAATTCGGTTGGGCCGACTATAACTTGTTTATCTGCTCTATAAACTCTTCGTTGAACTCTATCTACTTTAAGATCCTCAAATACTACAACATCAGCGGCAACACTTGGTTTAGATCTCTTTAATAAAGCGTTAACTCTTGCAATAAGTTCTTTTTGGCTGAATGGCTTAGTTACGTAGTCATCAGCTCCTGTTTCAAATCCTTTAAGTTTGTCTTCTTCCTCACCTTTGGCTGTTAACATAATGATTGGGATATTTTTGTGAAGATTGCTTCTTTTCAAATTTTTACAGACTTCAACACCTGAAATATCTGGCAACATCCAATCTAATAAAATTAAATCAGGATTTTTTTCCTTTATATTTCTAATAGCGTCTTCTCCATTGACTGCATAATCAACTTTGTGACCCTCTTTTTCTAAATTGTATTTAAGTAAAGTTACGATGGGTATTTCATCTTCAACAATGAATAAATTTGCCCTCATTATCCTTTTGGTCGGTCTCCCTCTAAATAATCTCCTGTAATCAGAAAATAAACTTGCTCTGCAATATTGGTTGCATGATCTCCAATCCTCTCAATATTTTTAAGCATGAAAAGTAGTTGGGTTACTTTTTGTACATCGTTTTTATTTTTTTCTAAATGCTTTACTGCAGCTTCCATATTAGAATTAGTCATTTGATCTATTTCTTCATCAGAATTCCAAACATTTTCTGCTGTATCTTTAGCTCTATGTAAATACGAATTTAAAACTGCATTGACTTGTTTTGATGCTTTTAAACCAGCTATTTCGAAATTTTTAGTAATATCATTAGGTAAATCAGTTCCAATTTTAGTTAATCGTTTTGAGATGTTTTTTGCTAAATCACCAATTCTCTCTAAGTCTGAAGAAACTTTTAAGGCAACAACTGTTTCTCTTAAATCTATTGCCATAGGTTGCCTTAAGGCAATCAAATTTACAACTTGCTCTTCTATATTTATTTCATACTTATCAGTCAATTCGTCATCTTTGATAGATTTTTCTGCTAAACTAATGTCTTTTTTAACTAAAGATTGAATAGTGTTTTCAAGCTGTTTCTCAACTCCAGTTCCCATTTTCACTATTGTATCTTTTAATAACTGAAGTTGCTCTTCGTAAGATTTTACAATGTGCGGTTTTTCACTCATTAACCAAACCTTCCTGTAATATAATCCTGAGTTTGCTGATTATCAGGATTTTTAAATATTTTATCTGTTGGTCCAAATTCTATAAGTTTTCCCAAATGAAAGAAACCTGTTTTTTGAGATACCCTAGCTGCTTGTGACATTGAGTGGGTAACTATCACAATTGTGACCTCTTTTTTAAGATCATCTATAAGTTCTTCAATTTGAGCTGTTGCTATTGGGTCAAGCGCTGAACATGGTTCGTCCATAAGAATCACTTCTGGACTTACAGATATAGCTCTAGCAATACATAGTCGTTGCTGTTGACCTCCTGATAAACCAGTTCCGATTTCATCAAGTCTATCTTTAACTTCGTTCCACAAGGCAGCTTTTTTCAAACTTGTTTCAACTATTTGATCCATTTCTTCTTTGCTCTGTGCAATACCGTGAATAGTAGGACCATAAGCTACATTTTCATAAATTGTTTTAGGGAATGGATTGGGTTTTTGAAAAACCATACCAACGTTCTCCCTAAGTCTCACAACATCTAACTTTCTTGAATTCAGTTCTAGGTTGTCCATTTTAATACTGCCTTCAACTCTACAAATTTCTATGACGTCGTTCATCCTGTTCAAGCATCTTAAGAAAGTAGACTTTCCACACCCAGATGGTCCAATTAAAGCTGTAACTTCTTTTTCTGCTATATCTATAGAGACGTCAAATAATGCCTGTTTGGATCCGTAATAAACATTTACATTTTCCGCTTTTATTTTACTCATTTAACTCCATTTCTTTTCAAATTTGTGTCTAACGATTTGAGCTGCCAAGTTCATTAAAATTAAAAAAGCTAGAAGCACCATAATACATGCAGATACTTTTTCAACAAAACCCCTCTCAGCACTTTCTGACCATATATATATCTGAACTGGTAAACTTGCAGCAGGATCAACTGGCGTACCAGGTATTGTATTCACAAAAGCAACCATTCCTATTAAAATTAAAGGGGCTGTTTCCCCTAAAGCTTGAGCCAAGCCAATTATCGTTCCAGATAAAGTTCCAGGCATTGATAGTGGCACAGTATGATGCATGGTTGTTTGCATATTACTTGCACCCATCGCTAAAGCAGCTTCTCTTATACTTGGGGGAACAGCTTTTAAAGAAGCTCTTGCAGCAATAATTATTGTTGGTAATGTCATAAGAGACAAAGTAATTCCTCCAACAAGTGGTGTCGATCTTGGTAAATTAAAAACTGCTAATAAAACACCAAGACCTAGCAAACCAAATACTATCGATGGAACAGCTGCTAAATTATTAATGTTTACTTCTATAAAATCTGTAAATTTATTTTTTGGTGCGAATTCCTCGAGATAAATTGCAGCTAACACTGCAACAGGAAATGAAAACGCTAAACATACTAGTATACTAAAAACTGTTCCCATAAACGAGCTAGCTATACCTGCTAGTTCTGCCTCTCTTGAATCAGGACTTGTAAAAAAACTAATGTTAAACTCTGATAAAATATCTCCTCTTTCATTAAGCATATCGTAAATCTGCAACTGGTAATCATTTACTCTTCTATTCTCCTCAGGAATATCTCTTGGATAATTTCCCTTATGAACTTGATCAACATCATCAGAAGCTGTTAATTTTATGGGCACTATTTTACCTAGATAGTCTGGATTTTTTAAAAGTAGATCTTTAACCTCTGCCTCATATTTATACGAAACCATTTGTATCAATTGACGATCCTCTTCTTCAGGAAGTCCAGGATCTAATGAGGTCATAGCTTTGTAAGCAACATCATAATAGTCTGCATTTTCTAAATCATCTTTTGATGGGCTTTCTGCATCGATTAAAAGTAATTCTTTATCATAATGAACTTCTGTTACTATCCAAGTTTTTTGGAAAGCTGAGTAACCTTTTGAAAATATCTGAAACATAAAAACTGCTAAAAAGCTTAAAGCTAATCCTATAGCTATTTTGCCATACCATTGAAATCTTCTTTCAGCGTTATATCTTTTTTTTAATAAATTTTTCTTAAAACTATTCATATTTTTCCCTATATTTTTTAACAACTGAAAGAGCGATTACATTTAAGAGTAAAGTTACTATAAATAAAGATATTCCTAATGCAAAAGCTGATTGAGTTTTTGGATCTCCAAATTGTTGGTCTCCAATTAAAATTACTACAATTTGCGCTGTAATGGTAGAAGTTGACTCAAGTGGATTCATTGTAAGATTAGCCGCTAGTCCTGAGGCCATTACAACAATCATTGTTTCTCCTACCGCTCTCGATACTGCTAAAAGTATCGAACCTACGATACCAGGTAGGGCTGCTGGAAAAATTACTTTTTTTACAGTTTCAGATTTTGTTGCGCCCATTGCGTAACTCCCATCTCTTAAATTTTGAGGTACTGCCGTCATAACGTCATCGCTTAGACTTGAAATAAAAGGAATTATCATTACTCCCATAACTGCTCCTGCAGCTAAAGCGCTCTCCGCTGAAACTTCTAAACCCATAGCGTTACCAATTTCTTTAACAAAAGGACCGACGGTTAAAGCTGCAAAAAAACCATATACCACTGTTGGAATACCAGCTAAAATCTCAATAATAGGTTTCGCATATTTTCTTATGCCTCTTCCAGCATACTCAGATAGATATATCCCACTCAGCAAACCTATGGGGATGGCAACACACATTGCAATAAAAGCAATAAAAAAAGTTCCAGCAAATAAAGGCACAGCTCCGAAAGCATCCTTCATTAATTCAGGATCTGGTTGGCCATCTCTTACAAAAGTTTTAGCAGGATACCAATGAGTTCCGAATATAAAGTCAAAGATTTTTACTGCTTGAAAAAACCTAATCGCTTCGAATAAAAGTGAAAAAACTATTCCGATTGTAACTAAAACTGCGCCTAATGATGCAACAAATAACACCCATTTAAGAAAAATTTCTACTGGTTCTCTCATTCGATCATTTTTCTGAACAGATCTATACGCAAAACTCAGAGAGAAAATTAAAATTGCTAAAATAATTGCTACTTTAGCGCTGTTAGCTATTCCTTTTAATTGAATGTACTTATTAGCAGACTCATCTAGAAAATTAGTAATATTTCCCGTGTAAGTTCCTGCGGCTAATGCTTTAACCTTTGTGTAAATAAGCTGAAGCTCGTTTTTGGTTAAGTTCTGATCAGTGTAATCTTGTAAAATAAATGTTTTAACTATTGATGGTTCAAAAACTGACCAAAGAGCAAAAATTATTAATGCTGGTGCAGCACACCAAGCAGCTAAATAATATCCATAAAATTTTGGTAATGCCGTAAGTCTTTGTGATGATTGAATAACTAGAGCTTTTTTTCTACCGAAATAATAACTTGTGAAAGCTAAGAGAATAATAAAAGTTACAAGTATTAAATTCATATTGAGCTTCCAGAGATAAAAAGGGGGTAAAATACCCCCTTTTTGTTTAATTGATACTACTACTTCTTAGCAGGCATGTTAACTAACTTCGTAGCGTTAGTTCTAGATGTTTTGTATAACTTGCCATCTAGAGGTACTAGCCCGATATCAGTTAAATAACCTTTATTACCCATAGCTTTTTTACTTGTGAACTCTTTTACGAATTCATGTAAGCCAGGTACAACGCCCACGTGAGCTTTTTTCACATAGAAGAATAAAGGTCTTGCAACTGCGTAACTGTAATCTTGAATCGAAGATAGACTTGGTTGACCACCTTCAATGCTTGCAGCTTGCAATTTATCTTTTGCAGCTAAGAAATAACTGAAACCAAAGAAACCGAACATTTCTTTGTCCGCAGCTAATTTTTGAATAATAAGTGAGTCGTTCTCACCAACTTCAATTACCGCACCATCTTCTCTTAACGCTTTATATTTAGCGCCAGCTTTTTTAGAAGCATCATCGATACCTTTTTTCATTACTAATGAATTCCAAGCATCTCTTGTTCCTGATGTTCCTGGAGGCACCATAACTTTGATAGGGTAGTTTGGTAATGATGGGTCGATATCACTCCAATTTTTATATGGATTTGGTACTAACGCACCATCTTTAGCAACTTCTTTTGCTAATGCTGCCCATAATTGTTTTTTTGTAAAGTTTACTGGTTTAGCATCTTTAGAATAAGCTAACGTTATTCCGTCGTTACCAACTGTAATCTCTACGATTTCTTCAACACCATTTTTTTGACATAGCGCATACTCTTTAGCCTTCATAGCTCTAGATGCATTTGTTATGTCTGGGTGCTCTGTACCAACTCCAGCACAGAATAATTTAGCTCCACCACCTGTTCCTGTTGACTCGATTACTGGTGTTTTAAATTTACCAGACGAACCAAATCTTTCAGCAACGATTGTTGCATAAGGGAATACAGTTGAAGAACCTACGATTTTAATCTGATCTCTAGCTTGAGCAGAAGTTACAACTAACATTGCAACTAATGAAGCTAAAGCGATTGATAGTTTTCTCATTGTTTATCCTTTCATTTATTAATTAATTAACAAACATTGTATTCATAGAATTAAGAGGACTCTTAATTATTGCAGATATGTTACAAATTTATTAAAATGATAACTTTTTAGTTGAACTTTCTAGTTATCTCGATTTGTTGATAATCAGAGGCTAAAGACCCTCCGCAACTAAAAGGTCTTACTTTATTTTTAACTGCGTAGGATTGAGTTGGCTTTAATGTAACTTCTAGTTGTACAAAGTTAACTAATTTTTGAGTAAAACCTTTATCATATCTCCAAGCATTCCATTGTGTTGGAGCGGTGAATACTTCACTTAAATAAGATGCAGCTTTTGAGTGAATCATATTGCTCTCGTTTTGTCCTTTTAAAAGATTATTTTTAACTTTTTCAAAAATTTTTCTACATTTAATTGAGTCCACCATGTACGAGTTAGCATTTAAATGAGTGCTCATCGGTGCTGACACAATTAATTGAATTCCATCGTCTCTTCTAGAAAATAAAGCTTCAGTATAAATTGTAGATACATTTTTATTATCTACTTCAAGAACTAAATCGTTTTTAGCTTGCCTAAGATCGTTTTTAAGTCTTAAAAGTCCAAGATCAAAAACTGTGAGAGGTTGAGAACGTAAAGTTTTCTCAATTAAGTTTACATCTGCCTTAACAGTTGTAAAAGTTAAAGTTAATAAAACCAGAATTATATAATTTGTTATTCTAGTCATACTAGAATTTTAACTATTTTACTGTCTATCTCAATACATAATTTAATAAATTTGTGATATTTGCTAAAATTTAGAAAAGTGAACCTTTATTTCGGTGCCACTTTGAGCCTCACTTTTTATTTCTAACTCACCTCTATGCTGATTAACAATGTGCTTCACGATCGCCATTCCAAGTCCAGTGCCACCAACTTTTTTACTTTTAGCTGCATCAACTCTAAAAAATCTTTCTGTAATTCTCGGAAGTTGTTCAGTTGGAATTCCAATACCATTATCTTTAATGGACACGGTGTAAGAGTCTCCTATTACTTTTCCGTTACCTTGTCCACAATTAACCTCGATCTTTTTATTTTTTTCTGAATATTTTATACTGTTATCAATAATATTTGAAAAAACTTCAATTAATTTTTCATGATCGCCTTTAATAAAGAAATCATCTTTTATATTATTTTTAAATTCAAAAGATTTTAAATTTTTTTGATGGATGTCTTCAACGTTACTTAAAATTTCTTTTAAATTTACTTTATCTTGAGGCTGTATATGTTCCTCTAACTCAATTTTACTTAGTGAAAGTAAATCTTTAATTAAGCTTTCCATCCTATCAGCTTGCTCAAGCATTATCGGTATGAATTTTTTTTGTGCTTCTAAATCATCTTTCGCATGTCCGCTTATAGTTTCTAGAAATCCTTTAATAGAAACTAAAGGCGTTTTAAGTTCATGGCTTACATTGGCTACAAAATCAGATTTGAACCTTTGCGCTTTTATAATATCAGTTAAATCTTTTAGAAATAAAACAACTGAGTCAGGATCATCGACATATGAGGTCGGTCCAGAGAATAGATGAACTTTAAAGAACTGAAATGAGGGAGAGGATAATTCTAAATCCATAGTAATTGTCTCTTTTTTTAAAAGCACTAAATCAATATTTTGGAGTAAATCAGGAACTCTCAATAAAGTAGCCACGTGCTTATTTAAATTATTTTCTCCAAATTTTTTTTTTGCACTATTATTAAAAAATTTGATATTTTTAAATTTATCTACAATTAAAATTAGATCATCGATTTGATTTATAATCTTTACTTGCTCATAAGTTTTTTCAATATTTTCATTGGTGATGTCTTCTATTCCCTCTTCATTATTACTTGGTTTGTTCTCTCTCTTAATATCGGATCTTGCCTCCATACCTGCTACAATTGATTTTCTGGATACTGCAATTACTACGATCACAATTATTCCAGCAAGAGAGTAAAATAATAATTCCATGATTTGATTATACTTTAAAGATATAGACTAAAGAAATATTTTTTAGCGGTTTGATACCGCACTATTTAAAAAGATTTTTGCGCAATTTTCCCAGGTATATTTTTTTGCATGCTCAATGCAAGCGCTTCTATCTGACTTAAGAGCTTCAAGTGCTGCTTTTTTAAGATCGTTGTTTAACGAGCCAATGTTTGTACCGTTAAAAATATCTTTTGGTCCTGCTACTGGGTAAGCAGCTACTGGCAATCCACATTTTAAAGCTTCTATAATTACAATTCCAAAAGTATCTGTTTTGCTCGGGAAAACAAAAACATCAGAAGAAGCAAAGTAACTTGCAAGCTCACCATTTGTTCTCTCTCCTTTAAATATTGCTTCAGGGTATTCTTTTTTAAGTTTATCTAAATCAGGTCCTTTACCAACAACTAGTTTCGTGCCTTCTAACTCTAAATCCAGAAATGCTCTGATGTTCTTCTCAATAGATACCCTACCCACATAAAGATAAATTGGTCTTTTATACTCTAAATTAATCTTTTTAGGCTTTTGAAATGCCCCGTGGTTTGCCCCTCTGGTCCAAACAACCATCTTATCCTTATCAAAACCAATTTCTTGAAGTTCATCTTTCATTGATTGAGTTGTTACTAAAATTTTTTCCGCCTTTGAATGAAATCCTTTAAGGAACTTTTGAGCAAGCTTAATTGGCAAATAAGGATAGTATAACTTCAAATATTTATCAAATTGAGTATGGTAAGACGTGGTAAACTTAAGCTTATTTTTTACACAATATCTTTTTGCAAATATTCCTATCGGGCCTTCTGTTGCTATGTGAATTATGTCAGCATCGGCTTTAGAAATTAATCTACCTACTCTAGGCCAAACATTAAGAGAAAGTTTTATTTCATTATATTTTGGCATTGGCACAGTAAAAAATTGGTTAGGTTCAATATATTCAACCTGATGTCCAATTTTTTTTAATTCATCGCCAAGATTTTTTAAAGTTCTACAAACACCATTCACTTGCGGATACCAGGCATCAGTAACGATTAAAATTTTCATTTATTTATTTACTACTTTTAGATATGGCTTGTAATCGACAACATCACCTCTGATTTTGTTCCAGTCAATAACTTCCATGCGACCATCGAAATGTTCTACCAAGAAAGTTGCACCTTCTACCCAATCACCACAATTTAAATATCTCACACCATCTAAGACTTGATCGGCAGAATGATGAATATGACCACAAATTATACCATCAACATTTTTTTTTTTAGCATAAGTTGCTAAAGTTTTTTCATAATCGCCTATATATTTTACAGCGTTCTTTACTTTGTGTTTTAAATATTTTGCTAAAGACCAATTACCCTTTTTAAATAATCTTCTAAAAAAATTGATAACAACATTAAACTCAAGTAAAAAACTATAAGCAATAGCTCCTACTTTTGATAACCATGGAGCATATTTCATCACTCCATCCCAGGCATCACCATGAACAACAATATACTTTTTATTATCTGAGCTTACATGTATGGCTCTATTTACAACTTCAATATCGCCAAAATGTAATGGTAAAAATTTTCTGAAGACATCATCATGATTTCCAACAATATATTTTACTTTTGTTCCATGTCTTGCTTTTCTTAATGTTTTTTGAATCACATCATTATGTTCTTGAGGCCAGTAAAATTTTGTTTTTAAAGCCCAAACATCAATGATATCACCAACAAGATATAAATTCTCTGACCTTGAATGTTTGTAAAATTCTAATAATTTGTTTGCTGCACTTTTTCTATGCCCAAGGTGCAAGTCGGAAATAAAGATGCTTTTGTAATTTAAAATCTTTCCCTCAGATTTAGTTTGAATTGTTTCCATATTTTTTATAAAACGAATCTCTAGTACAAGT
Source organism: uncultured Pelagibacteraceae bacterium (assembly GCA_902573985.1). Taxonomy (GTDB): domain Bacteria; phylum Pseudomonadota; class Alphaproteobacteria; order Pelagibacterales; family Pelagibacteraceae; genus Pelagilacustribacter. The sequence goes on along the minus strand of CACGLS010000001.1, from coordinate 191,836 downwards.
AGAATCATAAATATGTTACAGAATTGTTAAAATATGAATAAAAAATTGAATTTTGCGGTGATATTTAACGCAAATGCAGCAGGTGGTAGAAAACTTAAATTAATTAACAAGGTCATTAATCTTTTAGAAAAAAATCATATTGTAGATCTTTTTAAAACTGAAAGCGAAGATCATGCAAGGAATGTATTTAAAGAATTGTCTAATAAAAAATTTGATCGGTTAGTATTTGCTGGCGGTGACGGGAGCGTATGTTTTGGTATTAATGAAATGTTTAAAAGTGATAATCTAAAAGACAAATTAGTTGGATACATACCTGCTGGCACTGCAAATATTTTACAAATAGAAACTCAAATTAAGAAAAAGGCGGAGGAGATTTACAACGTCCTAGTATCAGATAATCATAAGAAAATTTCATTAGCAAAAATAAATGATAAGTACTTTTTCTTGATGGCTGGTGTAGGTTTTGACTCTCGAATTGTTGAGTCCATAAATACTAATATTAAAAAGTATCTTGGAAAAGTAATTTTCGCTTTAAAAGGTTTTCAGCATTTTTTATTTTTAAAAAATAATAAAATGGAGGTTGAGGTAGATAATGAAAAAATTATGGCTGATTGGATTTTATGTACTAATTCAAAATACTATGCTGGTCCCCATTCTATAACAAATGATACCAATATATTTGAAAACAGGATAGTAGCTTACATATTTAAAGACCTGACCAGAATAAAATTACTTTATTATGTTTGGTTAATTTTAACCAAAGGCGACTTAACTCCTGCAAAAAGTGTAATTAAAAAAGAATTGAACAGATTAAAAATAAATGGTGTAAACAATAAAGTTCTATCACAGGTTGATGGTGAAAATTGTGGTTACGTAAACAGTCTTGAGATCCAAAAAACAGACAGATTTATAAATTTATTAGTTCCGTAGGATTTTCTAAATTTTTTCAACTTTTAGTTTAAAAGATTTTTCTTAATTTCATTTGAAAAATTTTTTAGATTATTTTAGATTTTTCTTTTTTGGAGGAACAATATGAAAAAAAAGTTAAAAAAAAACGAAAAGAAAAAGAAAAAAATACTAAAATCAATCGATAAGCTTAAAAATAAGATAAGCACTAAACAAAAAAAACTATCAAAGATTGATCTAAAGATAGCTAGTATCGAGAAAAAAATCGCTGAAAAAAGAGCTAATAAAAATAAAGAACCTATCACAGCATCTTTAAATAATTAGTTTATAAATAAATTAAATGCCCCTGATTTAAAAAATCAGGGGTTTATTTGCACGACGATAAATATATTTTCAAGTTTTCAAGCTTAAAACCAAGAGATATTTTTGGATTTACAAATTTCTTGAACTTTTTTTGGATAGTCAGTGATAATTCCATCAACTCCGTACTCGATCATTCTAATAATATCTTTTTCTCTATTCACTGTCCAAACACAAGTAGCTAAACCATGTTTGTGTGCTAATTCTACATTTTGTTTAGTCACATCACGGTAAAAAACACTCCATACATGTCCCTCTAATGATTTAATAATATTTGGTAGCAAAAATAATTCTTCCAAAGGATAATTTTTAACCATCCATGGAGAGTTTTCGTAGATATTCTTTTTAGTTATTGAGAGTCCTTGTTGTAAGGTAATAAATCCTCTTAGGATATTTGGGTTTTGTTTTTTAAGAGCATATAAAATTCTAAAATCATAAGAAGTGATTAAAGTTCTATCTTCAAGTTTAAAATCTTTAATATCTTTAAGGATTAAGGAAACCATTTTTTCTGGATCTGGTGTTACGTTTTCTTGTGTAGGAGTTGATTTAATTTCTAGATTTAAGAATACATCTTTATATTTGTCTTCCGTCACTAATTTAAAGAAATCAGTTAATTTTGGTATTTTTTCTCCTGTAATAGGTTTTTGATTTTTAAATCTTTTTGCGTACTTTGTTTCGGGTTTTATACTTCCAATACTATACTTGCTAATTTCTTCATAAGTGAGTTCTACTAATTTCATGCTTTTATCTGTGATCCAGTTCCCTGAGGCATCTTTAACTAAATCAGGATTTAATCTGTAATCATGAAATATTGTTGGAATATTATCTTTTGAAATTACGACATCAAACTCAACAGCTTTGATACCAAGATCAAAAGTGTATTTAAAACCAGACATTGAGTTTTCAACAATATCGCCTCTAGCTCCCCTGTGGCCGTAAATTCTTATGTAATTAGGTTTCGTTAAAAATGGATTGATCAATTAATCCTCAAATCAGTATTAGTATCAAACAGGTGTAGTTTGTCATTTTGAATGGAAAGATTTATATTTTTTCCAATAGTGTCTTCTTTAACAACACCTGAGATACTTGCAACTAAAATTTCATTACTATTTTCAAGTTTACCATGAATAAGTGTATTAGCTCCGATCAACTCTACAAGTTCAACTTTTAACTTGATTGGACCATTTTGATCTAATTCAAAATCTTCAGGTCGCATACCTATATTAACAGGTCCATTAAATTTTGAATTCACTGAAAGTGAAGCTTTGTTTGCCAAAATCAATTTGTTACTTCCGCAATTACCTTTTAAAATATTCATTGCAGGACTTCCGATAAATTGAGCCGTGAATAAAGTTTTAGGTTTCGTATATACTTCTAAAGGTGTTCCAATATGTTCTACATTACCTTCATTCATTACAATCATTCGATCAGCTAAAGTCATAGCCTCAACTTGATCATGTGTTACATAAAGAGAGGTGGTTTTTAATTGAGTTTGAAGTTTTTTAATCTCTAATCTCATTTGAACTCTTAATTTTGCATCAAGATTTGATAAAGGTTCATCAAATAAAAAAGCCACAGGATTTCTTACAATGGCTCTTCCCATAGCAACTCTTTGTCTTTGCCCGCCAGATAATTGATTGGGTTTTCTCTCTAATAATTCTCCAAGCTCTAAAATTTCAGCTGCTTTTTGAACTCTAGACTCAATTTCTTCTTTCGGTACTTTTGCAATCTTTAAACCGTAAGCCATGTTACCAAAAACAGTCATATGAGGATAAAGAGCATAATTTTGAAATACCATTGCAATATTCCGCTCCATGGGTTCAAGTTCATTTACTTTTTTATTATCAATTAAAATATTTCCCTCGTTTGCATCTTCTAAACCTGCTACCATTCTTAATAAAGTTGATTTTCCGCAACCTGATGGTCCAACTATTACAATCAGCTCACCATCTTTAACATCAATACTCAGATCGTGAATAACCTGCGTTTTTCCGAAAGATTTTTTTAGATTTTGTAAGCTAATTTGAGACATTATTTATCGCTTTCTAATAATCCTTTAACAAAAAACTTTTGCATACTTATTACTACTATTACCGGTGGTACCATAGCTAACATCGCGGTTGCCATAACCGTTGGCCAGTGTGCATAATCATCTCCAGTTGGTATCATTGAGTCAATTGCCATTACAATAGTTCTCATGTCAGGATCGGTCGTCATTAATAAAGGCCATAAATATTGGTTCCAACCAAAAATGAATAAAATAACAAATAAAGCTGCAATATTAGTTTTACTAATTGGAACTAATATATCAAAAAAGAAACGCATTGGACTGCATCCGTCCATTCTAGCTGCTTCAACCATTTCATCAGGTATAGTCATAAAAAATTGTCTAAATAAGAAAGTTGCCGTAGCTGATGCAATTAACGGAAAGATTAACCCTGTGTAAGAGTTTAGTAGATTTAAATTTGCAACAACTTCATAAGTCGGCACTATTCTTACTTCTACTGGGAGCATTAGGGTAATAAAGATTAACCAAAAACATAAATTCCTGAAAGGAAATCTAAAATAGACAAATGCAAAAGCTGATAATAATGAAATGATTATTTTTCCAACTGTAATACCTATTGCCATGATTGCTGAGTTCATCATCATTTTTATAACAGGTACTTTTGCACCATAACCCTCTGGTGAACCTCTAAATAATGCATTTGCGTAATTTTCAAAGAACTCTGTTCCTGGTAACATTGGTAATGGAGGATAAATGATTGCATCTTGTGTCACAGTGGATGCAACAAAAGTTAACCAAACTGGAAAGAATATAAATAATACCCCAAGAATTAAACCTAGGTGAGTAAGCCAATAGCCTGATTTCTTTTTCTCAACCATTAATAATGAACCTTTCTCTCTATATATTTAAATTGAATGACGGTTAAAATTCCGACTAAAACTAATAGGATTACGGACTGAGCAGCACTTGATCCTAGATCTTGGCTCACAAATCCATCAGAGAATACTTTATATACTAGTATAGTGGTCGACTGTTCAGGCCCCCCTGAAGTGATTGTGTGTATTACTCCAAAAGTATCAAAGAAAGCATAGACAATATTTACGACTAATAAAAAGAATGTGATGGGTGAAAGTAGAGGTATTACAATTGTGCCAAATCTTTTCCAAAAACTAGCTCCATCTATTGCTGCTGCCTCAATAATTGATTTTGGAATGGCCTGAAGTCCTGCTAAAAAAAATAAAAAGTTATAACTTATTCTTCCCCAGGACGAAGCTAAAATAACAAGAAACATCGCTTGATCGCCTTTTAAAGTATGATTCCATTCATAACCTAAAGCTTTAAGATAATAAGAAGCTAAACCGATATTTCCATTGAACATAAATAACCATAAAACTCCTGCAATCGCTGGTGCGATAGCGTAAGGCCAAATTAATAATGTTTGATAAACGCCTGCGCCTTTAATTAATCTATCGGCTAATGCTGCTAAGTATAAACCTAAAGCCATTGAAGAAACTGATACTGCAGTTGAGAAAATAACTGTCGTTTTAAAACTTGCCAAATAATAGGGATCAGATAATAAAAATCTAAAATTATCTAAACCAACAAATTCTGTTTTTAATCCAAAGGGATCTGGTAGAAATAAAGAATTCCAAATAGCCTGCCCTGATGGGTAAAAAAAGAAAACAAAAGAAATCAGTAGTTGAGGTGCAACTAGTAGCGCTGGTAACCACCAACCTTTAAAAAAAACTCTTTTTTCCATTTGATCTTAAGAATGATACTAGGGGCTTTCGCCCCTAGTAAATAAAATTGATTTATTTATTTGCTCTTTCAAATCTTCTTAAAAGAACGTTACCTCTTCTTACAGCGCTATCTAAAGCTACTTGAGCAGTTTTAGTGCCGTTGTAAACTCCTTCCATCTCTTCATCAATAATACCTCTTATTTGATCAAAAGATCCAAGACGTAAGCCTTTGGAGTTTTGAGTAACTTTATTTCTCATCATCTGTATTCCAGCTAAATCAGTTCCAGGATTTGCTTTGTAGAATCCTGAACTTTTAGTTTTTTTAGCAGCAGCTGTTGTAACACCTAAGTAACCAGTGTCTTGGTGCCACTTTGCTTGAATATCAGTTTTAGATAAGAAAGCTAAGAATGCAGCTGTTGCTTTGTTCTCTTCTTTAGATTTTCCAGATAATGCCCATAGAGATGAACCACCAATAATTGTGTTTTGAGGTGCTTCAGTTCCTCCATAGTAAGGTAAATGTCTAATACCAAATTCGAATTTTGCTTCTTTTTTGATGCCAGCATAACCAGCAGAAGACTCTGTCATTAACATACATTCACCGGCTCTAAAATTTTTACCAGCTTCGTTTCTTCTACCCATGTACTTGAATTTGCCTTCTTGCGCCCATTTACCTAAAGTTTGAATGTGCTTGATATGAACTGGACTGTTAAATGCCAACTCAGTATCTAAACCAGCAAATCCATTAGCTTTAGTTGCAAATGGTATATTGTGGTACGCTGAAAAGTTTTCTAAATGTACCCATGAGTGCCAACAAGTACAGAAAGGCATATCAATACCTTTTGCTTTTGCTGCATCAAGTGCATTTCCAACTCTCTTCCAAGTACTTAGGTCCATTTCAGGATCAAGTCCTGCTTTTTTCATCAGATCTTTGTTAACCCAAAGAACTGGAGTTGAAGAGTTATATGGCATTGATAACATTTTGCCATCTGTAGTAGTGTAGTAACCACTTACTGCTGAAACGAATCCATTTGGATTAAATTTCTGACCGGCATCTTTCATAAGTTGATACATAGGAACATAAGCTCCTTTTGCCGCCATCAAACTAGCGGTCCCGACTTCGAATACCATTAGAATATTTGGATGTTGTCCAGCTCTGAATGCAGCTATTCCTGCGTTAAGAGTTTCAGAATAGTTTCCTTTTCTAGTATGAACTACAGTGTATTTGTTTTGGCTTGCATTGAACTTGTTTACTTGTTCATCAAGTAATTCACCAAGTCTTCCACCAAAAGCATGCCACCATTGTATTTCTACTTTTGCTTGAAGCGATGTTCCCGCAAACATTGCGAAAAGCGCGATCGAAGCAATAATTGCTTTTAAATGTTTCATTTTAAATGTCCCCCGTTTTATTTAAAAAGAAAAAAACTAACACAAAATATATATAAAGAGGAGTCGTGGATTAAAAATTAATTTCTACCTAGGGTTTTATTTTACTTTGCCAAAAGTATTTAAAATTATTACTCCTGAAATAATTAATATTAAACCTAAGACTCCAAAGAGATTTGGGGTTTGATTATATTTGAAAATTCCAAATAAAGTGACCGCGGTTATCGTTAATGCTCCATAAGTAGCGTACGTAAATCCAACAGGTATTATAGTCATTGCTCTAGATAAACAAAAAATACAAATAACAATACTTGTGATGCAAAAAATTGTTGGTGTGAGCTTGGTAAAACTTTCTGTTGTTTTGAGAAAACCGTTAGTGGCAATACCTGTTATAATTGCAAGGATTAAATAAATATATCCACTAAATAAACTTATACTTTTCATTGTGCCTTAGCAAATTGCCCTCCGTCTTTATATCTCCATAACCATTTTTTCATCTCCTCTTCAACATCTTTTGGATCTATATCAAGATCTTTAATTGTAAGATGTTTATTTGAAACAACGTTATCTGCCTCAGATAAAATTTCACATTGGTCTCTAGTTAAAATTGGAGGTAAAGGAAGTAAATCTGTAATAGTACTTTGTATTTTTGCTATAGCCATTGGCATTTCAATTACAAATCTTTTTTTATTAATAGTTGATAATATTGACTTTACCATATCTCCAAAACTAATTATTTTTGGCCCTCCAATTTCATAAATTTTACCTTCATTATTTTTAGTTTCATTAGCTTTTAAAATTGAGCTTGCTACATCTGAAACTAAGATTGGCTGAAACTTATAATTTTTGCCTACTACCGGAATAACGGGTAATATACTTAATTTTGAAAAGAGATTGGTAAAGTTATCTTCAGCACCACAAACTACACTAGGTCTTATAATTACAGTTTTTTGAAAATTCTCTAGTGCTTTTTGTTCCCCTAGAAATTTTGATTTTTGATACAGAGATTTTGATTTATCATTAGCTCCAATGGCGCTAACATGGATAAATTTTTTGACATCTGTCTCTGAACAAATCTTAGCGATAGCTTCAGGAATTTTTGAATGAATATTGTAAAATTTTTGTTTTCTGTTCTCAAATAGTATACCAATTAAATTCACAACTACATCTGAATTTTTTATTGCTTCTTTTAAATCTGAAAAATTATTTGGGTTCCAATCTAAGAGTTCGATAGCGCCAGGTGTTGCCTGGGTCTTTAAATACCCTTTTTGAAAGGCTTTTCTAGTTGTGATAATGCATCTATAGTTTTTCTTGGTCAAATTTCGAACAAGATATCTCCCTATAAAGCCTCCACCACCTAAAATTGTGCAAATTTGATTTTTCATGGTATTTAAACTTATATATGAAAATAACTAAGATTAAAGGGGACATAACTCCAGAGATAGCAAGCTCTTTTAAAAATAGTATAGCAATTGATACGGAGGCGACGGGTTTACAAATTCCAGAAAGAGATAAACTTAGTTTAATTCAAATTTGTGATGAAATGGAAAATGTATTTATAATTCAACCTGACAAGAGCAACTACAAAGCTCCTAATCTTGTTTCTGTATTAGAAAATGACAAAATTTTAAAAATAGGTCATTTTTTGAGGTTCGATAAAAATGCATTAGAATATTTTTTAAAATGTAAATTAAAGAATATTTTTGATACTAAAATTGCTTCAAAAATTGTTAGGACTTACACAGACATGCATGGTCTAAAAAATTTAGTGCAAGAATTTTGTAATAAATCTATAGACAAAAGACAAGGTAGTAGCGATTGGAACAAAGATATTGATGAACTTTCAGATAAACAACTTCAATATGCAGCTAATGATGTAATTTATTTACATAAAATAAAAGATAATTTAGAAAAAATGCTAATACGAGAAAAAAGAATTGAAATATTTAATAGGTGTTTAGAATTTTTAGATACACGTGTAGAACTAGATCAAAAGGGTTTTAAAGAAGATATTTTTGAACATTAAATTATGAGGAAAAAAAAATACATTGTTTCAGCAAAAAAAGCTGCAGATATACAAATTAATGAATTAAAAAAAATTAAGAAAATTTTTAATAAATCTTTTGAAAAAGCAATCGAACTTATTTTAAACTGTAAAGGTAAAGTTATATTTGCCGGAATTGGTAAATCAGGTTTAATAGCTAGAAAAATTTCTGCAACTTTTTCTAGTATTGGAATTCCTAGTTTCTTTTGTGACCCAGCACAAGCTTTACATGGAGATATGGGGCAAATAGAAAAAAAAGATATTTTAATCATATTTTCTTACTCAGGAAATTCGTCAGAACTTACAAACATGTTAAAATACGCAAATCGTTTTAGAATCAAGGTAATTGGAGTAGCCTCAAAACCAGAAAGTATTTTACTTAAAGCTAGTGATATAAAATTAATTTTACCAAAGGTTAGAGAGGCGGATAAGAACGGTATAGTTCCAACTTCTAGTACTTCTATCACTCTGCTTCTAGGAGATTGTTTGGCAACCACTGTTATGCAAGAAATTCAATTTTCAAAAGAAAAATTTAAAGTTTTTCATCCTGGAGGAAATTTAGGAAGAAGTTTGTTACTTGCAAAAGATATTATGGTTTCAGGAAAAAAAATGCCCGTAATTAATATCAACAAAGATTTCAAAAGTGCTTTAAAAATTATGAATCAAAAAAAATTAGGAATAGTTGTTATTTTAAAAAATAGATATATACGAGGAATATTAACTGATGGAGATTTAAGAAGAGAACTAAAAAACTACTCAAACAGCAGTAAGCTCGAAAAATTTATTACCAATAGCCCTTATATAGTAAATGAAAATATGCCAGCGACAAAAGCTCTTGCTTTAATGAATGAAAAAAAGATTACTAGCTTGTTAGTTGTAACTGATAAAGATTTTAAAAGGGAAAATAAAATCTTAAAAGGAATTATACATATACATTTTTTAATTAAAAGTGGTATCGAATGATTGAGAGAAAAAAAAAATTAAAATACGTTCAAATAAGTTTATTAATAATTGGAATTTTAATACTTTTTTTTACTTACTTTAATCAAAAGATTTTCCAGAAAGAAACTATCGATTTAGCTACAAAGGAAGAAGAAATAAAAAAAGATTTTACTAATAAAACCTCAACAGGTGATATTTTTTTTAATATTGAGTATTCTGGATTAGATTTAGCAGGAAATAGATATGTACTTAAATCAAAAGAAGCTTTTAGTGACCAAAACTCTCCAGAAATAATTAAGATGACATCTGTAAGAGCATTTTTTTATTTCAAAGACGATACGGTGCTAGAAGTTTCTTCTAATAACGGCGTTTATAATAATAAAACTCTGGACATGTTATTTAATGGAGATGTAAAAGCTTTATACGAAGAAAGTAAACTTTTTGCGCAAAAAGCTGAGTATTCAAATTCAAAGAGTTTTCTTGTTATTTCAGAACAAGTAAAAGTTCAAGATATCAAAGGAACTATTAGAGCTGATAAACTTTTTTTTGATATAAAAGAGAAAAAATTAAACATTGCTTCATTTAATAATCAAAAAATTAATGCTAATATAAATTTAAAATGAAAAAAGGTTTTAGAATTTTAAAATTCAAAAAAGATAAACCAATATTTGAAGTAAAAGATGTTTCAAAGTCTTTTGACGGTAGGCCAATTTTAAAGCAACTTTCACTTAAAGTTTTTCCAGGAGAGTGCGTAGGAGTATTAGGTCCTAATGGTTGTGGTAAGACAACTTTGTTTTCAATGTGTATTGGGGAACAAAATGTAGATGGAGGTAAAATTTATTTGAATAATAAATCTATTGAACAAATGCCGATACATTTAAGATCTAAAGAAGGGTTGGGTTACCTTCCGCAACAAAGAAGTGTCTTCAATATATCTGTGTATGAAAATTTACTAGGCATAGCTCAAATATCTATAAAAGATACTAAAGATCAAAAAGCTGTTACTGAAAAACTTTTAGATGAGTTTAATTTACAGCATCTTAGAACTTTAAACGCATCTGTGCTCTCTGGAGGAGAAATAAGAAGATTGATGATGGCAAGAGTAATGATTAACAAGCCTAAAATTGTGCTATTAGATGAAGTGTATGCTGCTTTAGATCCTTTGGTTATCCAAGATATTCAAAAATACATACTAAAAATTCAATCTTCTGGCACTGCAATTCTAGTAACAGATCACATAGTAAAAAATTTGTTCGATATTGCAGATAGAAGTTATGTACTTGGGGAGCATTCAGTTATAGCCGAGGGTACCTCACGTGAATTACTCAAGTCAACTAAAGCAATCGAACATTATTTTGGATCTCAATTTTCATAAAATTAATGTCGTCAAAAAGATTTAACTTAACTTTAAATAAGAAAATTCTTCCCTATAAAAAAGTAATTAAAGTTGACTCTGATAAATCAATATCGATACGAAGTTTTTTAATAGGGTCAATAAGCCATGATATTTCTAAAGTAAAAAATGTTCTTGAATCTCAAGATGTTTTTTCTACTATAAATTGTTTAAAAAAATTAGGAGTTAAGATTAAGAAGAAAAAAGCTCAAAGTTATTTAATTTTTGGTAAGGGCTTAGGATCTTTAACTGCTCGAAAAAATCTAGAATTAAACTTTGGTAATTCCGGTACCTTAGCCAGACTTTTAATAGGTATACTTTCAACTACCCCAAATATTTCAGTAAAAATTAAAGGTGATACATCGCTAAACAAAAGGAATATGGAAAATTTAATTTTTTTGATGTCTAAATTTGGGGCAAGTTTTTTACCAAAACATAAATACCATTTTCCTTTAAGGCTGGTTTCGACAAATTTACCAATTGGAATCAAATTTAATTCAGGTGTATCAGCTCAAATTAAGAGTGCAGTAATTTTTGCCGGCCTCAATTCTAACGGAAATTCCGAAATCATAGAACAGGAAAAAAGTCGTGATCATACAGAAAATATGCTTAAGAAAAATAAGAGAGCAATAAAAATTAAAAATACCAAAAAAAACGTAATAAAAGTTTACGGAAAAAAATACTTGGATCCAATCAATATAAACGTGCCTGGGGATCCATCGTCCGCAGCTTTTTTTTCGGCATTGACTCTTCTTAGTGAAAAATCATCTATTAAGATTAAAGATGTTTGTCTTAATGTGCGTAGAACTGGTTTTTATCACCTTTTAAATAATTCTGGAGCTAAAATAAAATTTATCAAAATAAAAAAGATAAACGGAGAGTTTAGAGGTGATATTATAGTTAAGAGTTGTAAATTAAGGTCTATTAATGCTGATAAATCTTATTACGTGAATAGCACTGATGAGTATCCAATTTTATTTGTTGTTGCTGCTTTAATTAATGGAACATCTATATTTAGGGGAATAAAAGATCTAGCAAATAAAGAAAGTAATAGAATTCTAGAAATGCAAAAAATACTTTCACAAATAGGAATTAAAAGTATTTCAACAAATAATAGTGTAAAAATTTTTGGTAAAGGCATGATAAATGCCCATAAAAAAAAGATATTCGTACCTAGCTTAGGCGATCATAGAATTTGTATGTCTGCATTTGTTTTAAGTTTATTAACAGGAGCGAACACTGTAATTAAAAATTTTGAAACAGTATTTACATCATCACCTTCATTTTTAAAGATTATGAAAACTCTAGGAGCTAAATTTGAAATACAAAAATAGATATTTACAAATTTCTTGTGACGGTGGAGCAGCAACTGGTAAATCTACAGGTGCAAAATTAATTTCAAAAAAATATAAACTAAAATTTTTATCTTCTGGACTTTTGTATCGATATGCTGCTTTCTTGATTTTAAAATATAATCCAAAAAATAAAATTTTATTTCTGAAAAAGAAATTCAAAAAACTTAATAATAGTGTTTTAAAAAAAATTAATCTTCATACTCCAGAAATTTCGGAACATAGTGCCATTATTGCAAAAAATAATAATGTAAGAATGGTCTTGAAAAATTATCAAATTAAGTTTTCAAAAAAATATAAAAATTGCTGTATTGAAGGGAGAGATATTTCAACTAAAATTTTACCAAATTCAAACATAAAGTTTTTTTTTAAGTGTAATTTAAATACTGCCTCTTTTCGAAGGTATAGAGAACTTAAAAAAGTGAATAAAAAAATAAAACTGAAGGATGTTAAAAAAGCCCTTAGAATAAGAAATATTTTAGATACTAGTAGAAAAAACTCCCCTTTACTTAAACATATAGATTCGATAGAAATCGACACCGGAAAATTAAATAAAAAAGCTATGTTAAAAAAAATGTCTAAGTATGTAGAAAAATATAAAGATTAGTATGTCAACTGAACGAGAACTTAAAAAAGATAATCCCCTAAAAAAAGAATTCCAAAACCTTCTAGATCAAGATTTCAAAGACAGAAAACTGAAAGAAAATGAAATAATTAAGGCTACAGTAACGGAAATTACTAAAAACTTTGTAGTTGTTGATTGTAAAGCAAAAATGGAAGGCATGATACCAGTTGAAGAGTTTAAAAACGATAATGAATTTTCAAAGCTTAAGGTCGGCTCAAAGATTGATGTTTATTTAGAAAGAATAGAGAGCTTTAAAGGTGAAATTATTATTTCTAGAGATAAAGCTAGGAAGATGAAAGCCTGGAAGAAAATGGAAAAGGTTTTTGAAACTCAAGAAGAAATGACAGGTTATATAACTGGAAAAGTTAAAGGAGGATTTATTGCTAATGTTGAAGGACTTCCATGTTTTATGCCCTCATCTCAAATAGACGTGAGACCTCTTAAAAAGATAGATCACTTGATGAATACTCCTGTAAAGGTGATTGCTACTCGTATAGATAAGAACAGAGGTAACGTATGCGTATCGAGAAGAGCTGTTTTGGAAAAAAGTAAAAATGCAGAAATAACTGAAGCTCTTAAAAACTTAAAAGAAGGAGATATCGTAGAAAGCGCCATTGTAAAAGCTACGACTGACTGGGGTATATTTTTAGATATAAATGGAATTGATGCTTTACTTCATGTTTCTGATTTAAGCCACGGAAGAGTAAAGAAACCTTCTGACTTAGTTACAATTGGTCAAAAACTAAAAGTAAAAATTACAAAAATAGATCCAAAAACAAATAGGGTTTCAGCATCTATCAAAGCATTAACTGAAGATCCTTATGAAAATATTGAAAAAAAATACGAGATTGGAAAGATTTACGAGGGTGAAGTTACCAAAATAATGGATTACGGTTGTTTTGTTAAAATAGAGGACGGAATTGAAGGTTTAATACATAATTCAGAGCTAGACTGGACAAATAAGAATATAAAGCCAAGTAAAGTTCTATCTGCGTCTCAAAAGATCAAGTTCAAAATTGTGAATATAGATAAAGATACAAAAAGAATTTCATTATCATATAAAGCTACCCTTGAAAATCCTTGGGAAAAGATAAAAGATAAACTGGGCAGCAAAGTAAAAGTAAAAGTAGGTAACATAACAGATAAAGCAATTTTTGCCGAACTTATTGATTTTGGAGTTACAGGTATGCTTCATTATAAAGAAATTTCATATGATGAAAAAGTTGAGGATTTAAAAAAATTTAAAAAGAACGATCTGTTAGATGTTAAGATAATTGAAATTAAAGATGAAAAAGTAAAATTTTCAAAAAGAGCACTTGATAAAGACCCATTTGATTGGTTTAAAGAGAACAACAAAAAATCTGGAAGTATAATAACTACAAGAATTCATGAAGTGCTAAAAACTGGTGTTAAAGTATCAATCGATAAAGATAAAAAAATTATCACTACGATTAGAAAATCTGATTTAGCAAAAGATGCAGCTGATGCAAGACCTGAAGTTTTTTCTCCAGGAAATGCTCTGGATGCAAAAATTATTGAATTAGACATTGTTAATAGAAAGATAAAGTTAAGTGTTAAAGCCGCACAAATAGATGAGGAGAAATCTTTAATAGAAAAATTTGGTGAGGGCGCAACAAAATCTGGGGCTACATTAAAGGGAATATTTGAGAAAGCTATAGGAAAAAAAAAGAAAAAAGAAAAATAATTGTCAAGAAAGTCAATAATAGAAAAGCTTAAAAAAAAATATCCAGCGTTAAATCATTCAGACTTAGAGAAAGTACTAGATATATTTTGTATTAATATTGAAGATGCTCTTAAGAAAAATAAGAATATAGAGCTAAGAGGTTTCGGAACATTTTTTATAAAGAAAATAAAAGAAAAATACTCTGCAAGAAATCCAAAATCTGGAGAATTAATTTATGTTCCTGAAAAAAATAAGGTAAGGTTTAGGCCGAGCAAAAAACTTAAGCAATTTATAAATAAATGAAAAAAAATAAAATTTTTGTAGCTTGTGATACAACTAGTATAATAAAAATAAAAAGAATAATTAAAGAGACACAAAACTCAAATATAAAATTTGGATATAAATTTGGATTACAATTTTTAAACTCAAAAAATGGTAGAAAATTTGTATCAAGTCTTAAGAACAAGATTACATTTGGAGACTACAAACTAGCAGATATACCAAACACTTGTGTTTCGACAATAAAGGCTGTTAAAGATTTGAAATTTAATTATATCACTATCCATATTAGTTCTGGATTAAAAGCAATTAAGGCTGCTAAAAAAGTTTCTGGTTCTACAAAATTAATAGGTGTAACTATTCTTACTTCATTAGATAATAAATCTTTGAAAGAAATTGGATTTGAAAAAGATGTAAAAAAATTAGTTTATAAACAAGCTAAACTTGCAGCTAAAGCTAAATTAGACGCTATTGTTTGTAGCCCTCAAGAAATCAAAATAGTTAAAAAAATTTTTAAAAAAGAAATAATTACTCCTGGAATTAGATTGCCAGGAGATAACAAAGGAGATCAAAAAAGAGTTATGACTCCTAAACAAGCATTTCAAAACGGGGCGACAGCTATTGTAATAGGAAGAAGTATTCTTAAAGGAAAAATAAAAAATAATATTCAAAAACTTATAAAAGAATTAAACTAAGATGAAAGTAAAAATTTGTGGCTTGAATCCAGTCAGAGATGTTCAAATTTGTATTGATTTAAAAGTAAATTTTTTAGGTTTTGTCTTTTATTATAAGTCTCCAAGAAACATTAAACTTGAAGATGTTAAAAAATTAAAAAACTACAATAAAAAAAACTCTTTGTTCGTAGCTGTAACAGTGAACCCTTCTGATGAATTTTTAAAAAAAGTTGCCTGGAAAAATTTTGATTATATTCAATTACATGGCTCTGAAACAAATGATAGAATTAATCAAATTAAATCAATGGGGTTTAAAATAATAAAAGCCGTCAAGATAAACGGAAAATCTGATATTGATAATTATAAAAGATATAATGATGCCGATATTATTTTGTTTGATACACCAGGTATGGAAAAATCTTTAGAATTTCCAAAGAATTTAATCTCAGAGCTGCCAAAAGGTGAAAGATTTGCTCTGGCAGGATCAGTTTCTCAAGATAATGTAGAGAATATTGCGAATTTAGGAGTTAACTTTTGTGATTTGTCTAGTAGCTTAGAATTAGATAAACAAATAGGGTACAAAGATCATCAGAAAATAAAAAAATTTATTAAAAAAATTAATGAGCTTAAAAATTAGAAAAGGCATTCCCTTAATTGATCAACACGATAAAAACGGTATGTGGGGTGGTAAGTTTGGGGGCAATTTCGTCCCCGAAACATTAAAAAAACCAATTGAAGATTTAGAAAAGCTATTTTCAAAACTTAGAAAAGATAAAAGTTTTATTAAAGAAAGAGACTATTATTTTGAAAACTACGTAGGAGCTCCTACACCTTTGATAAAATTAGATAATTTGACTGACCATTTAGGAGGAGCTCAACTTTGGGCTAAAGTAGTTTCTGAAAATCCAGGTACCGCACACAAGGTGTATGCTTGTATAGTGCATTGTTTAATCGCAAAAAGAGCAGGTAAACGTTATGTCTGCACAGATACCGGCGCTGGAATGCAAGGTAAGAATTTAGCCATGGTAGCAAAAAAATTTGGTTTAAAGTGTAAAATATTTATGGGTATACGTGACATAAAGCGCCAACAAAAAAATGTCATAGTGATGAAAAAATATGGTGCTGAAGTCATTCCTGTAAGTTCAGGAAGTCAGACTCTAGTTGATGCAGTTAGTGAGTGTATGAGATACTGGGTTGCAAATTGTGAAAACGTTCACATGGTAATTGGTTCAACTGTTGGTCCGACTATATTTGTAAAAATTTCTGGTTATAGCACCTCACAAATTTCTAGAGAATTAAAAGTGCAATTAAAAGAGGAATTTGGCAAGATTCCCAAAAAATTGAAATTACTTAATTGCGTAGGAGGGGGGTCTAGTGCTTATGGATTCTGGAGTGAGTTTATAGATTATGACAAAAAACAAGTGGAACTGATTGGGGTTGAAGCTGGGGGCTCAAAAAATAGCAAACTACACGCTGCTCCTTTAAGTAATAATTCTAAACTTGGTATTCTTCATGGAGCTAAAGCATATTGTATTCAAGACAGCGATGGTCAAATCGGTGAAACAGAAAGCCTTAGCAGCGGACTTGATTACCCTTCTGTAAGTCCACTGCATTGTTTCTTAAAAGATACTGGGAGAGCTAAATATACTTCAGCGACTGATGAAGAAGCATTAAATGCTTATAAACTAGTTTCAAAATTAGAGAATATATCTCCCTCACTTGAACCAAGCCATGCGTTTGCAACAGCAATTTCTCTCGCACCTAAACTAAGTAAAGATACTGTTTTATGTATTGACAGTTGTGGGCATTCGCTAAAAGACTCAGAAATAATAAAAGAAAAACTTGGTTTTTATACAGAATGAAATCTGAAATTCAATTAACTTTTGAGGAATGTAAAAGAAAGAATAGACCAGCTTTATTAACCTATACGGTTGCCTCCGATCCTAATAAAAAAAAAAGTCTTCAAATCATAACTTCAATAGCGAAATATGCTGACATTATTGAATTAGGCTTTCCACATTCTACACCTGTAGGAGACGGAGGACAAATTCAAACAAGCTCGAATAGAGCAATTAAAAATGGTTTTAAAATGCGAGATGCATTTCAAATAGTAAACAAATTTAAAAAAATATACAAAAATAAACCAGTAATATTAATGGGCTATTATAATATGATTTATCAGTATGGAGAAAATAATTTTTTAAAAAATTGTAAGAAAGTAGGTGTCTCAGGAGTTATTTGTGTTGATTTGCCTTGGCCAGAAAATCAGAAGTTTGCAAAAAAATGTAAAAAAAAATCTATAAGTTTTATCCAACTCTTGGCTCCTACAACAACAAAAGATAGAATAAAAAAAATTATAAAAGACTCGCATGATATGGTTTATTACATATCAATGCTTTCAACCACTGGAGGTAAACTAAAGTTGTCGCCAAAAAGAATTTTAGATAACTACAAAAAAATTAAAAGAATCAATCCCAAAAAAAACTTAGTTATTGGTTTTGGAATAACCGATAAGACTATAAAATCACTAAAAACAGCTGACGGCTTGGTTGTAGGCAGTATGTTGTGTAAAACTATCAGTAATTCTTTGAGAATGGGACAAAATCCTGTCACAAAGTTAGATAAAGTTGTGTACTATCTTAGAAATAAAATTTTATGAACTGGATCAAAAATTTAAAAAAAAGTTTCGTAGAAAAAGTAAAACAAACTTTTAAACGAGAAAGACCATCAAGAAAAGATCAGGATAATAGTTTGTGGATTAATTGCCCTGGTTGCAATCAGATGCTTTTAAAAGAGGATTTAAAAAGAAATTTTAATGTATGCAAATGCACTCATCATTTCGATTTAGATCCAAAAACAAGATTTTCAGAAATGTTTTTTGACGATGGAGAATTTGAAATCATTGAATGTCCTGATTGGGCTGACCCAGATCCACTTAATTTTAAGATTGGGGACAAAAAGTTTATCGATAAATACAATGCTTACAAAAAGAAAACAGGACAACAAAGTGCTATTCTTGCAGCTAAAGGAACGGTAAACGGTTTAAATATAATTGCTTTTGGTTATAATTTTCAACACGGTGGAGCGGCATTAACTCAAAGAGAAGGTGAACACTTAATAGCAGGGATTCAAAGGGCCTTAGACGAAAAAGTAGATGCAGTGGTTTCTTTTTATCAAAGCGGAGGGATGGCCGTTACCGGAAATTTAAATTCTTTAAAAAATATGCCAGTTCAAATGATGGCAATGAAAATGTTAAAAAAAGCTGGGATAGTGACTATTGGAATTTGTGGTTCTAAAATTACTGGTGGAACTTTTTGTAATGTTTATGGAAATGATTTTATATTTGCTGAAAACCCAAAAAGTGAAAATCTTTTATTCGCTGGGAAAAGAGTTTCGGCATCTGTAAATAAAGGCCACGAACTTCCACAAGACTTTGGTCAAGCATCGAGCATTGTTGATCACGGGATGATTGATGGTGCTTTTGAGTCAAGAATGGAGATAAGAGAAAAAATAACTAACTTAATCAGAGTCCTTCTAAAAAAATCTGAGATAGAGACAAAAGCTGAGTCAACATCTAATGTCAAAGTTGATCTACAATCAGTTAGCTAATCATAAATTATTTAACAAATCTGTTAAGTTTGGTCTCAAAAGAATAAAGTTAGCTCTTGAATTATTAGGTAATCCAGAAAGAAAATTAAAAAATGTGATTAATGTAATTGGAGAGTCTGGAAAATTTACAACTTTATATTCTTTAAAATCATTTATTGAGGCAAATAATCAAACAACAACAACTCATGTTTCTCCCTCACTAAGAGATATTAAGGAAAGATTTTATATGGGTAAGCGTTTCCTTACTCATAAAGAAATTAAAAAAACAATTAACCAAATAGAAAAGTTAAAAATTCCTCTTACGGTTTATGAGTGTTTAACTTTAGTTTATATTTTAAATGCATCTAGAAAAAATACTGATTACAATATACAGGAGACTGGAGCTTTATGGAGGCTCGACTCAAATAATGTCATTACTTTTCCAATAATTCAAATTTGTACGAATATTAATAAACAGCACTTAAATTTTTTAAAAAAGAAAACTCTTGATGAAGTAATAAAAGAGGATGTTGCTTATCTTAGTAATTTTACAAAAATTTATATAGGTAAACAGACACCACATGTTCTTAAAAAAATTAAATATTATTTAAGAAATAATAAGAGTAACGTCGTATACCCGAATACATGGAGGTTAGTAAAAAAAGGTAACACATTTTATTATCGAGACAAAAACAATTATTTAAAACTTAACACTAAAAATGTATACTCTAAGGGCATGAGAGAAAACATATGTCATGCAATAAAAATAGCTTTAGATCTTAATATTAAAAAAAAAATTATACAGAATATTTTACCCTCTCTTTCATTTGAAGGTAGATTTCACTATCTTAATAAAGGTAAAATTAAAAATAAACTTTTTAAAAAAGAAACTATAATGATTGACGGGGCTCATAGTCCGGCTGATAGTCTAAATCTTTATTCATATCTCAAAACTGTGAAGTTACCAATATATGGTATTTGGGCTATGTCTAAAAATAAAGAACCAGATGCATTTATTAAAAACTTAAAAGGTATTTTTAAAAAAATTGTTACTATGCCAATTGAAAATGATCTTAATTCAGTATCAGCTGATGAGCTTTACAAAATAGCGATAAAGAATAATTTTATTTCAGAAAAAAGTAAAAATTTCTTAGATGCATTAAAGAAAATAAGTAGTAAAGAGGAGAAACTTATTGTTTGTTTTGGGAGCCTTTATAATTGTGGAAATATTTTAAATAAAAATTAGATATATGGTTTAATAAATTCAAGCATATCTTTTTCACTTGATGCTCCTACTTTTGTACCTAAAAGCTTTCCCTCTTTAAATAAAAGTATTGTTGGGACGCCTCTCACAGAGTATTTAGTTGGTTCGTTGGGCTGGCTTTCAATATCATGATAATAGCAATCTATTTTATCTGACATATCATTTGAAATTTTTTCTACAATCGGTTTAAGTTGCTGACATGGTCCGCACCAAGCAGCTGAAAATTGGATCAGTGAAAGTTTGCTACCGCCAATTTGTTCGCTAAATTTTTCGTCTGTAGAATCTTTGAATGCCATATCTTGTAATTAAGTATTTTTTATTTTTTTGTCAACTACGCAGATGAATAATATTTTTCTAAATCTTCAACGTATGCGTTAATATCATCTAATATTTTAAGTTTTTCTGGTTGGTTTTCTTTTTCGAATTTTGCTCTTAAAGTATCTATTTCTGAATAAGTTCTTGGAATTGTATTCCAGTTTTCATTATTAGTGCTCAATAGTTTTTTTGAAATGTCCTTATGAATTAAATTAAAGTCAGATTTACTCAAAATCTCAGGTTTCTCCATGTAAAGAAGTTTTTTTCCAAAGTAATGTAACCTCTCATCTTTAAATTTAGAGATAACCTGAAGTTTTTTATCCCAATCGACATTGTGAAACTCTGGCATTATTTTATTATCCTCTGTTGAAGTAAATTTAGCGTAAATACTTTCCTCATTATATAAATCTTCTTGTGACTTTGTTTGCTCTTTTTCATCAATTTCAGATCGTTTTATCGAGGAAACCTTTTCCGCAAAAGTTTCTTTATTTTTTATCATTTTAGCTCTTTCCTCTAATTTTTTTGCACCAATAAGTTTGTACTCATCAAATTGATTTCCATAAGATGGATTCATAATAACTGGATGTTTATTGTGTCTGACAGTTCTAATAAACTTAGGCTGCTTTTTCATTGCTGCAGTTAACTCTTTAATTGGCATATCCAAATATGGGGAAGGATCATGTCTTAAGTCAAAACATAATGGCCATTGATATTGAGGATGCTGACAAATGAACGTTTGAACATATGGTCTACTTCTTCCATAAAAATATTCATTCGTACAAAAAAGTAATTCTTTTTTTATTAATTCTAAAGACTGATTTTTATCCATTGTCAACATACTCGCTTTCCAAACATTTGGGGCTTTTTTAGAAATTAATTTTGCTATTCCAATAGTTGCTATTACATCGCCAATTGCACTATGTGCATCTCCATGTTCAATTCCGTTTAAAGGTGCCATTTGATCTAATTTGTAAACATCGTTCCCTTTTTCGTTTACAGAATTTTTAAGTGTATTTGGGTAATATAAGTTAGCGGCTCGTGCCAAACTTAAGATGTCTCCTCTAGTGTTTCCGTTGGTGCTAGTAATGTAAGGATATTCTAATGTTTGAAATAAAGTACACCTTAAGAATTCCTCATCAAACTCAATACTATTGAAACCAATATAAGTAGCCTTTCCCCATCTTTTAAGTGTTTCAACAAACTGCCTAATCATTTGATAATGAGAAAGGTTGGATTTTTTTAGCATTGAGGGTGAGGTCTTGTTTACAATTAGCGCCATGGCTTCCGGGATGACTCCGGGACTTAATCTACACCTAGCATCAAAGCGATCTAGTTCATCTAAATTATCATTAGTTAATACAGCGCCGATTTGAATTATTTGGCCCCAATATTTATTAGATGAACTGGTCTCAAAATCGTAAAAGACAAAGTTAGACATAATTTGTGTTTACTTTAAAACTTTTATCTTTTCTGGATTTTCTTTCAAGGTATCTGTTACTTGCTCTGGATCTTTTATATTCCCAAGCGTATTCATTATTGATCTAGCGTCCCTACCAAAACCATCGGTTGCAGCCATGGCTTGCTCTAATTTCTTTCTTAGGTCTTTAATCCCATCAAAATGTTTTTCAAACCTAGAGCTAATGCTTCTTAAGTCACTATAGATTTGAGTTGCATGTTGTTGAACTTTTAGTGTTTGAAATCCTAAATGATAGGATTGCAACAAAGCTGATAAAGTATTAGGGCCAGAAACAGTTACTTTATATTTTGTTCTAAGTTCTTGTAATAATAATTCTTTTGTCTTTGGATCTCTATAACTTGAAAGTTCTGAAAATAATCCCTCAGTTGGAACGTAAACTATTGCAAAATCTGTACTTTTAGGTGGAGCTATATATTTTGAATTTACTGTTTTAGCCTTTAATCTAAATGCAGCAGCTAAATCTTTTCTTGCCTCAGCTTGTGCCTCTTTATTATTAGCATTGTACGCATCATCAATTGCTTTATATTTCTCAACTGGCCAATGACTGTCGATAGGTAATAAAACATCTTGAAGCTTAATAGCAAATTCAACTGTCTCTGACGTATCATCTTTCATTTTTGCATTTGCAATAAATTGAGACGCTGGTAATAAATCTTTAAGAAGAGCGCCTAATCCAAATTCTGCAAGTGTTCCATATGTTTTTACTCCGCTTAAAATTCTACTAAAATTATCTTGGCTTTTATTTAGCTCACTTACTTGCTGATTAAAAACTGAGACTTTTTCATCAACTTTAGTTAAAGCTCCTGTCATATCTTTAGCTATTTCTTTGCTCATAGATCCAAAGGATTGACCGAAGGTTTCTTTAAATGAATTAAATTCATCTTTAAAGGCCTGTTCTGGATTTATTTGTTTTTCAAGCTTATTTCTAACTAAAAAGAAA
The DNA here is from genome assembly GCA_902573985.1 of uncultured Pelagibacteraceae bacterium. GTDB lineage: Bacteria > Pseudomonadota > Alphaproteobacteria > Pelagibacterales > Pelagibacteraceae > Pelagilacustribacter. The sequence continues at coordinate 168,863 of CACGLS010000001.1, read as the reverse complement.
ATAACTCCGAGATTAATAATGACTAACAATGTTACTAAAACTATGATTAACGAATCCATAAATTAATATACCACATTAAGAATTAATATATTTCGAAATATTTTTTGCTGGTAAAGTTCTTCTAACCCAGTGGCTTGGAATACTTTCTGGTTTTAGTGCTGCGAAATATGCTCCAACAAAGTTTGCTCTTGAACAATTGCAACCACCAGCTTTAATCGTTTTTGTAATAGCAGATTTATAGCTGTTAGATGTTATAATCGCGTGAATTGATCCCATAAATGTGCCCGGATAACTACAAGCTTTCCCAAATTTTCTTACAGTCATTATATGATTTTGGTTTTTAAGTCTTAAAACTTTTTTAATATTGTTAATTACATCTTTGAAATATTTGTTTTTTTTGTATTTTTGAACAAAAGATTGAATGGGATTTCTAACTTTTTTATTAGCTAATTCTATAATCTTTAATTTAGATAAAGCATATTTTTCATTTATTCTTGAATTAGCTACAGATTTAATAACTTTTTTAAGTTCTTTTTCTTTATTATTGTAAAGAAAATAAGGTAAAGCAGCGCAAAAACCATCGGACTCATTTACTTTTGTACCACCAGTAATATTTTTCTTAGATTTAATATTTTGAATAGTCTCTAAGATATTCTGATGGATCCATGGTCCATTCATAGGCTTTTTCCATTTCACTTTTTTATATTTTTTTCTTAATTTTAAATTTTTCCAATAATTTGAACCTGGTCCAAAGTTTTTAATTACGTTTTTTTTGAAATTTTTAAGAACATCCGATTTTTTCTTTGAACAAAGCAAAGTCTTAAACATTACCTGTCCAACGTCATTATATCCTGAGACATTTCCAGTTTTAATATTGTAAAAAGGACTTCTGTTTTTTTTCAAAAAAGCTATTTCTTTTTTTCCCTTAATATATTTTTTTAACTTTTTTGGATCGTACACCCAATGTAGAGGTCTAGTTGCTGCGTCTGCAACTGTTGCTCCTAAAAAAATGTGTAAATTATTCATTAAGTACAGATTTACTATTAGCTAATGATCCACAAGATGCATTTATGTCTCTACCCCTACTTCTTCTAAATAGAGAAAGAAAACCTGCTTTTTGAATAGTTTTAGAAAACTTGTTTATATTTTCTTGAGTTGCTGGTTTGAAATCTTTGTTGGATAGGGGGTTAAATTCTATCAAATTTAATTTTGAAGGAACTTTTTTCATAATCTTTATTAATTCTTTAGCATGTTCATCTGTTAAATTCTCATCTAAACATATCCACTCAATAAAAATAGGTAATTTTGTTTTTTCATAATATTTTTGTAGTTGGGGTAATAATAAATTAATTGAATATTTTTCATTTATTGGCATTAATTCTGATCTGTGTTTTGGAATTGAGCTATGTAAACTCCATGCAAGATAAACATCTAACTCATTTGCAGCCCACTCTATTGCATCTAAATTATCTTTTTTAATTCCAACTCCTACAGTACTGACAGTGATCCTGGTTCTTCCGTATTCTAAGCCATCTTTATTTTTTGAGTTGTCAATTGCAACTTTAACATTATCTAAATTCAAAAAAGGCGAGCCTTCACCCATCAATACTTGATTGGTTATTTTTTTCTGTGTTGACCAATCATTAATATAGTCTTTACTCAAAATTATTTGCGAAATTATTTCTCCTGGTGATAAATTCCTTACTAATTTTTTTGAAATTTGAGCTGTTGCACAAAATTCGCAAGAGAGATAACAGCCCACTGATACAGACAAACAAATTGTATATCTACTTTGAGATTTATCCGGAATAAGGACTGTCTCAACATTGCGTTTATCTTTAAGCTCTAAAAGAAATTTTATAGTCCCGTCTTTAGATTTTTGAACATCTATAATTTTTGGTTTTTCTAAACTAATCAAATCTTTGATCTTGCCTCTTAGTTCAGCTCCAAACGTTGTAAGCTCATCAAAACTTTTAATATTTTTTTTATAAACTGCATTAAAAAGTTGTTGAGACCTCATCTTTGCTTTTTTTGGCTCAACTTCTCCTTTTTCAATTAAAAAAGATTTTAGTTGATCAAAATTAAGATCATAAAAATTTTGTTTTTCCATTAAGAGGATATTAAAGACTTGAGTGGGGATTTTAAAGTCCCCACCCTATAAAAGTTTAAAGCTGATTTTTATCAGTTTTTAAATGCTTCAAAATTTTTCCGGAATTTTTTCCGTTTTTAACCAAATAACCAGCCGTTCCATTCGCGTTAGCCTCGGGGGCTTTTTGGTTTTTACTTAACTGCATTGAGAGTTTCTGCTCAGCTTTTTTAACGGCAGAATTTCCATACAGTTTGCTAAATCTATTCATAGCAACTCCTTTCATTTCCACCGACTTTGCAACCCTTTATAGGTCCGGCATGTCGAATGCCGAGTCTTTTTTCCCATGACAGATGGGTAAGTAAACTTTAATATAAGGTTTATATTTGTCAATGGATAATAAGCTTTTAGGAGTAATCATTATAGGTTTTGGTCTATTAGTTCTTTTCAGCGAACAAGAATACTCTTGGGTTGTATCAGCCATTGCAGTGGGGATAGGTTCGGGATTTCTAATACGAAAAAATGAAAAAAATGATATAGACAAATAAAGATGTCTAAAAAAATTTTTATTGTTTACGGCCATCACGACATAAAAAAATCTTTTAATGCTTCCGTAAGAGATACTTTTATCGAAGAAGCAAAAAAATTAGGTTATCAAATTGATTTAATTAATTTACATGAGGAAAAACCGATTCCTTTTTTTGATGGTTCTGGCCCTAATGATCAAATTTTAGATTATAGAAAAAGGCTAGAAGATAGTGATGTATTATTTATGATTTCACCTTGTTATAATCTGAGAGCAACTGCAATTTTAGAAAATTGGATTGATTTAACTTTAGCTCCTAAATGGTTTTTCTCTTTTAAAAGACTTGTTGGCAATTGGGGTTATCCTGTTGCAGGTGCGATGAAAGGTAGGAAGGCTATAATGTCGATGTCTTACGGTGGAAATTGGTTTTCAATTCAAACCTGGTTTCAAAATATTCCATTTAGGAGAATTAAAGCAGGAGTTTTAAAGCTTGGTGGAATGGAAACAACCTACATAAGATTTTATGAGGTTTTACCAGGTATGACACAAGAAAAATTTAATTCACATATGGAAAAAGTAAGAAAACTAGTGCGAAATTTATAATAATTTAAATTTCAATTTAAAAAGTATATAAGGCAGTTATGGAAAGTTTTAAAAATTGGATGACTGAAGCAGCAAACATCATGTTTGATGATAGTAAAAACGACTTAAGAAGCTTACCAAAGTCTGTAAGGCTTCAAATTTTAATTGTTTTGTCTTTTGTTTGGTCCACTGTATTTAGCCTCTATGTATTTAGCGTAACCTCTTTTATTTTTGGTTGGGCTGGAGTAGTTATGGCGCATATTGGATTAATCATAGCAGTTTACTTAACTTTTAAATTTTTTCACAAAAAACAAGAACAACCAGTCAGTGTTTTTCAATCTGGGAATTATAATCCTGCAAAAATATTTGCAGTCTTTTTTATCGTTTTTTTTATCTTTATTTTTACTAAGGGTATTGATGTTCTAACAAGGACTAATAGTTACGAAACACCTTACTCTGGTCCTGAAACGACTACTGAAGAAAGAATCAAAAGATTTGTAAAATAGCGATTCCAAGAATAAAATTAATCAATGAAATTATTAAGAGTTGGTGAATTAGGAAGTGAAATTGTTGCTGTCTTAGATAGTAATAATGTCATTAGAGATTTATCAGATCATATTAAAGATTTAAATCCACATACAATTAATGAAGAAACATTAAATAAATTAAAAAGAGTAAAATTATCTGAACTAAAGGAAATTAACTCAAACATTAGAATTGGCTCTTGCATCTCAAATCCAGTAGATTTTTTAGCAATAGGTTTGAACTATAAAGCACATGCAGAAGGCACCAAATCAAAATTACCAACTGAACCAATTGTTTTTAATAAAAGCTCAGGATGTATTCAGGGTCCTAATGATAAAATAATAAAACCTAAGTCTGCTAGTAAAATGGATTACGAGGTTGAAGTTGGCATGATTATTGGTCGAGAAGGCAAATATATTAAAGAGGAAAATGCTCAAGATTATGTATTTGGCTACTGTATTGTTAATGACATATCTGAAAGATCTTGGCAAAAAGAAAGGGGAGGTCAATGGATTAAAGGTAAATCTATAGCAGGACCAACAGGGCCTTATCTTGTAACCAAAGATGAAATTAAAAATTTAAACAATATTAATTTAGCTTTAGATGTAAATGGCAACAGAAGACAAACTGGAAATACAGAAAGAATGATTTTCAATTTCAATTTTTTAATTTCTCATTTAAGTCAATTTATGACTTTGTATCCTGGGACAATTATCACTACCGGGACACCTGCGGGCACAGCAATGGAAATGGAAAAACCTGAATTTCTAAAGGCAGGTGACAAACTTCACCTAAAAGTAGATGGACTAGGTGAACAATTTCATGAAATAATAGAGGAATAAGTATGTCAAAAAGATATTCGGGTAAAAGTCAAAAAGATAGAAGCTTTATGAAAAAAGCAAAGTTATCTTTAAAAGAAAAGAGAAAGCTTAAAAGAGATAGAAAGAATAAATAATGTGTGGAAGATATAGTATTCGAAAACCAGTAACTAAAACCGTTGATTTGGTAAAAACAAACATAAAGGTTGAAGACACAGATAATTATAATGCACACCCAACTCAAAAGTTACCTGTAATAAAATCCTATTCAAATGGTAAGGCTCTTGAGCTTTATGAGTGGGGATTAGTACCAAGTTGGTCTAAAAAATTAGACAAATTTTCTCCTCTTATCAATGCAAGAAGAGAAACCCTTATGGAAAAAGTTACTTTTAAGAATCTTATCCAGACTTCAAGATGTATTATTCCAGCTGATGGGTATTATGAATGGAAAAGAGAAGATAAAACAAAAACTCCCTATTACTTTTCAAAAGAGAATGATGAATTGATGTATTTTGCCGGGATATATCAGAATGACCAATTTTGTATAGTTACAAGAGAAGCAACTGAAAAAATTAGTACAATCCATCATAGAGAACCAATGATTATTAATCAAAGCCAGATTAATAATTATTTAAACATTAAAAAAGATGCTATGGAAATATTAAACTCTATTAAACCACCCAATTTAAAGTTTCATGAGATATCAAAAGATGTTAATAATCCAGTAAATAATGACCCTGCTTTAATTAAACCTTTGAACTAAATGAATTTATCTATCTCACCAGGAAAAAATAATGTTGGAGCTTACATTAACGACATTAATTTAAAATCCCTAGATCAAGATCAGGCAATAGAAATAAAAAAAATATTAAACAAGTACGGAGTTATATTTATAAAAGAACAAAATCTTGACCCTGAAACCTATCAAAATTTCGCAAAGAATATAGGTCAACCAGTAGTGTATCCAAGACTTAAAGGTTTAGATGAAAAATTTCCATTTATAAATGTAATCGAGAGAAAGCCTGATGATAAAAATTTAAGTTTCGGCTCTAGCTGGCTTCATCAGGATACAAGTTATTTAGCTAATGATAGACCTAGATATACAATGTTAATGGGTATAGAAATACCAGTTGGCCAAGGTAATACTATATTCTCATCTGGCTTTAATGCTTACGATAAATTACCAGATGACATTAAAGAAAAAATTAAAGACGCTACTGGAGTTTTTTCATCAGCAGGTCCGATAGCAATAACCAGACTCGAACGAGAAAAAGAAATGGGAATAAAATCTTCAGAAAGTATGGAAGCCGAACATCCAATAGTTATTACTGTAGATGGAAAGAAAACTCTTTATGTATCTCCAGGACATTTAATGAAGATTAAAAATGTAAAGGAAGACGAAGCTAAATATTTAAAAAATTATTTAGTAGATCACGTCAATAAAGAAGATTTTATATTTTCATATGAATGGACAAAAGGTGATATCTGTCTTTGGGATAATTTAAGTATTCTGCACATGGCTAGTGAAATTAAGAACTGCAGAAGAGTTATGCATAGAATAACAATTAAATAATTATTTTTTTAAAATTGTAAGATGTCCCATTTTTCTTTTATCTTTAATAGATTTTTTTCTATAATCATAAAAAAATTCATTTTTACTAAAAACTTTGGATCTATAAGTCTCGATATCTTTTCCTAAAACATTAAACATTTCAGCGTTAGAAATTTTTTCAACTTTTTTTATACCAAGATTACAAACAGCTGCAATATGTCCAGAAAATTGACTTACGGAGAACGCATTTATTGTTAGGTGACCTGAATTATGGACTCTTGGAGCAATTTCATTGACTAATAAATTATCATCTTGATCGATGAAATATTCAACACACATCGTGCCGACATAATTTAATTTTTCTGAAATAAGTTTTGCATTACTCTGTGCTTTAACAAAAATTTCTTTATTTATATCCGCAGGGATTTTTGAATGATTTAAGATTTGGTCTTTATGAATATTTTCTATAGGCTCATAAATATAGGTTTCACCATTTAAATATCTTGTTATTACAACTGATATCTCTTTTTTTAAATTTACTTTTTTTTCTAAGATATAATCAGCAGTGAAACACCAATTTTTTTTTACATCATCAAGAGAGTTTATAACATATTGTCCATGTCCATCATAACCAAGTGTATTTGATTTTAAAATTCCGGGTAATAAGTTTTTATTCTTTTCGACATCTTCAGCCTGTTTGATAAAGGCCCAGTCTGTAGTTTTAATACCTAAATCATTGACGAAAGTTTTTTCTAATTTTCTGTTTTGAATTATTTTATTTATTTCAGGTTTAGGTAATACTTTTTTTTCTTTAGCGATCTCATTTAAAATATTTATTGGAATATTTTCAAACTCATAAGTGATAATATCGACTTTGCTAATAAACTCTTTTATCTTTTCTTTGTTGTCGTATTGCGAGTAGATAAATTCACCCGAATAATTTTGGGCAGGTCCATTTTCATCATCTGATATTACTACAGTTTTAATATTAAGTTTTTTTGCAGCCTGGCAAAGTAATGATCCAAGTTGACCTGAGCCAATGATCCCTAGGGTGCTTATTGTCATTAAATTAAGGTTTTTTTTTAACGGATTTGGTTTGTAAACGTTTCCACTTTTCTAAATTTGATTTAATTTTTTCATCAAAATTTCCAATAATCGAGGCAGCAAGTAACCCTGCATTCATAGATCCATTAATTGCCATTGTGGCTACGGGACAACCTCGCGGCATTTGTACTATTGATAACAAACTATCTAAACCCTTAAGTTTTTTTGTTTCTATAGGAACTCCAATAACTGGCAAGGAAGATAAAGATGCCACCATGCCAGGCAAATGTGCTGAACCTCCTGCTCCAGCCACAATAACACCAAAACCGTTTTTTGATGCTGACTCTGCAAATTCAAACATTCTTTTTGGTGTTCTGTGCGCACTTACTATTGAAATTTGATATTTAATTTTGAGAGTCTTTAAAATTTTCGCGCATTCTCTCATTATGGAATGATCCGATTGAGATCCCATAATAATTGCTACTTTATTATTCAGTTTATTACGCTTCACAGATTAGTTTAACAATTATTGGTATAAAAACAATGGCCTAATTAGATTAAGCCACTGATTTATTTAGGAGGAAAAATTATGCCCGAACTCTAAAATTTAGAAATTTTGGACTATTTTGAAGTTCGAATAGAGAGATTTTTTTGAATTTCTTATCAACGTTAGTCTTTAACTTGTTTTTTTTTACTTGTTTAATTCTCATGGTTCCTTTTAATCTATTTTTAACTCTATAAGTATTGCTGAATTTGCAAACTTGAGTTGTATATAGTTTATAACGTAAATTTAGGCAGATATTAGGCGTTTCTTAGCCAAATTTAAATTTTTGCAAAAAAATCTTTAGAAAGTTTTTTTATTGACCCACTTCGATCTACCACTGCTAGTTCCACTTCTGCACTAACAAGAACTTCTCCACCTCTTTTAACCTCTTGAAGCAAGTTTAGTCTAACGTTGGTTTTTTTTAAAACAGCTGTTTCAACACTTAGACTATCTTCAAAAAATGCTGATTTTAGATATTTAATGTTGCATTCCCTAACGACAAACATTACATCGTGCTCGTTCATAAGTTGAGTTAAAGTCAGACCAAATTTTTCGTGTATTAGCTCCGTTCTAGCTCTCTCGATATACTGAAGATATCTAGAGTAAAATACTCGACCAAAGTCAACGTCTTCAACATAAACTTTCAATTCATAAATGTGGCTTTTAGACATAATTTCAATCATAAAGCTAAAGTTTATCTTATTCAATAAAGTTTCAATTTCTTTTTTTGGTCCAAATTATGCCAAGCAAAGCACAGACTTTAACTTTAAATTTAAATCATGAAAATATTATCTACTTTAATGTTGTTGCTTATGTTGACTAATTGTGCTGGAAGTAACATGGCCAAAATAAAATTTGGCAAAAGATGTACAGCTGCCGATGAGAATGGTTTAAAAGAAAGCTCGTATGTTTGGGTCATTTCAAAAGAAGCACTTAAATCATTTGATAAGAGAATAAATAAATCTAATTGTTCAGATATTTAATTTCCTTTTAAATTTAATTGTCTGTGCTAATAAGGGGTATGCGAATACCCCTTATTCTATGTACATTATTTTCATTAAGTATTAGTTTAAATGCTATGGAAGAAAAACCTTATCATCATATTTATAAAGATGGAAAATTATATGCTTTTAGAAACCTTGAGGGAGGTCCAAAAAGGGATCCTAATTTTAAGTGGGATTGGAAAGTTTTCAGGGAGGAAAAAAAGAAAATTAAGATTGATTATCCGCCTGAACATGTAATTAATAAACAAATAGTTTTAAAAAATCTTGAAAAACATAAATTCGACTCATATGTGATGTGGCTTGATCACGCTAGCTTCATAATTAAACTTGGAGACACTACAATTATTACTGATCCAGTTTTCGAAAAAAATTATGGGCCTATGATATTTGGTCCTAAGAAATATATAGAGTCCCCTTTAACTCTTAAAGAACTTCCTAAAATTGATTTATTTTTACTAACGCATAATCATTATGATCACATGAGTATTCGTACGATAAAAAACTTTCCTTACAAAAATACAAAAGTTCTTGTGCCTCTTAAGCTTGGAAAATATTTTACAAAAAATGGATATAAAAAAAGTACTGTTAAAGAAATGGATTGGTTTGATAAAATTAAAATTAATGATGAAATCACAGTTACAATGCTTCCAAGTCAACATTGGTCTAAACGGTGGATCTGGGGAGATGGAAATACAAATAGATCACTTTGGGGGAGCTTTTTAATTGAATACAAAAATAAAAAAATCTTTTTTGCTTGTGATACTGGCCCAGCACCATTTTATAAGAAATTAGGAAAAAAATTTGGTCCTATCGATTTGGGTTTTGGAAATTTAGGCGCTTATAATTTCTATCCAATAGTTCCAGTCAAAGATAAATCTACAGCTCACGCAAATCCTGAAGAGCTTTTATCTTTAATGAAAGACTTAGGAGTAAAAAAAGTTATAGGAATGCATTGGGGTACAGCAATATTAAGTTTGGAGCCGATCTGGGAACCTCCCGTGAGGTTTAAAGAAAATGCTGAAAAGTTTGGCTACAAAAAAGACGAAGCAATTATATTCAAAATTGGTGAGATTAAAAAATTAAATGATCTTATCAACTAGCTTTTCTTTTATTTCTTTCTCTATCAAGTAACGCAGTAAGTGAGTCTACCATAAAATCTGAAGCATCAAAGATTTGATCTCTCCTAAAGTCTTTTGAAATATTTTTTTCTGGATCTGTTTTGTCCTCAATAACTATTCCTTCAGTGGGAGCATCATCTTTTAAATAGATACAAAGAAGAAACTCGTCTTCAGGCGTATCATCCCATTTAATATAAATAGCTGACTCCTCTATCCTTTTATCTATACACCTCATTATAGGAAGATGTTTGCTTAAATATCTTTTTGAAATCATAAAACAAAGTGAGTGGGAAGCCCTATAGAAAGACTCAAGCGCATACTCTACCTTCTCTCGCTCCTCATTATAAACTCTCTCCTTCTCTAATAAAATTTCTTTAGTATCACTGTCTTGCACTTCAACACCAAATTGAGTTAGTCTTTCTCTAATTGCTTCCTCAACTTTTTGTTGTCTTAAAGCTTTGTATTTCTCTTTAATTTTATCTATTCGTATTTTGACTTCTTCATAAGACTCTCTCTGTTGATTTAAAACATATTTTGAGAGCGCTTGAACTTCTTTTTCCTCTCTACGGACAAAGCTTTCTATTTTCTTCTCTAGCTGTATTTGTTCTAAAAACTTCCTTTGTTTCTCTGCGCGTTCTCGTCTGAGTTCAGCTTGATCCTCGCGCAAAAATCTTTTTAGATCGATTGATAATTGGCGACTTAGCTCTTTCTCCTCTTTAAGTTCACGAGTTTTGGCTTTTAATGCTATTTCCTCTTGTTGCATGAAGCGTTTCTTAGCCTCTATTTTTTCTCTCTCCATTTCTTTAATTTTTCTCTGCTTTTGCTTAACTCTTTCTTCTTGAATAACTTTTTTAATATTTGAAACTCGGTTAGAAATGCTTTGAAAAAAATTTTGAAGAGATTTATCTAAATTAAAATTAAACCTTAGCATTGATTTAATTTTGTCACTTAAGCTTAAAATTCCTGAAACTACTGCTCTTGTTTTCTGAGTTTTTTTATGTTTTGATCTTGATAAAACAATTTTCTTTTTTCGATTCTTAATTTGTTTTCTTCTTTTTTTTACTGATCTTTTAATTTTTGATTTTCTTTTAGAAGCTTTTTTTCTTTTTTTTGCAGATTTTCTAGATTTAAATCTTGCTGATTTAATTGATTTATTTTTCTTAAGCTTCTTTTTCTTTATTTTCATACTGTTATCTTATTTAATAACAGTTTTCAGGAATAAAGGTAGTTTCTTGTTCTTTTGGCGTTATTAAAGTTTTTCACAATTTGTAATTGAAAAACTACAAGGTCTCTATATTTAAAAGCCGCTTCGCACGATGCCATATAATATTCATAACACTTTACAAATTTTTCATCGAATAAATCTTTTACTTTGCTTTTATTTGCTAAAAATCGTTTCAACCAGCTTTCTAGGGTTTTATCGTAGTGCCTAATTAATGTTTCTACATCATTTACAATTAAACCGGTCTTTTCTATTGGAGTTATGATTTGGCTTAATGAGGGACAAACCCCGCCAGGAAAAATATATTTTTGAATGAAAAGATTTGCAGGCGAGGGTTTGTCTACTACACCAATTGTGTGAAGCAAAAATATTCCATCATCTTTCAAAACTTCATTCATTTTTTTAAAGAAAATATTATAGAATTTACGTCCAAAATGTTCAAAAGCGCCCACACTTGCCACTCTATCAAATTTACCTGTAACATTTCTGTAATCCAAAATCTCAAACTTTACTTGATTATGTAAGTTTAGTTCTTTTGCTTTTTTTTTACAGTAGTCTAATTGATTCTTACTTAAAGTAATTCCTAGAACTTCACACCCCTTTGTTTTAGCCATTTCAAAAGCTAGACCGCCCCAACCGCATCCCACATCTAAAACTCTCATACCAGGTTTAATATCTAATTTTTTAATTATATGATCCACTTTATTTTGTTGAGCCTCTTCTAATGTTTTAGTGTCATCAAACCACATAGCCATTGAATATTGACGTAATTTTTTATCTAAAAACAAATCATAAAGCTTTTCTCCTTTAGCGCCACCTACATCATAATGATGTTCAATATTTTTTTTTGATTTTCCAGGAAAATTAAAATTTGTTAAAGTCCGCCAAATGCCATATATCTTTTTGGAAATTAAACTTGGCAGTGAAACCTCGGTTCTTCCAAGATTTTCAACAAAACTTAAAATAAATTCTCTTAAAGAAGCATTCTCAATTGTAAGTTCTTCATTCATATATGCTTCCGGAAAGGCTATCTCGGGAAATAAAATTAATTTAGTCTCAAGGCTTTCTTTTAAAAGTTTTAAAGTTATAGGTTTTTCTGATCTTGGATTACCACAAATATATTTTTGACCCTTTGAGTCAATTAGAATGACTCCATCTTTTTTATAAATTTTTGATAAGACTCTAGCTAATATCATAATTTAAGCCGCTAAGTTTTTTTTACTTGAAAATTTAAGTTTATTTAATTTTTCAACTAATTCTCTCTGTTTTTCTTCACTTAATAAAGTAAGTGGAGGTAATATATTCTTATAATTTTCATCTTTAATCGAATGAAAACTATGCAAAGCTGGAATTAAATTATATTGATCAAAAACTTCTCTGACTGCAATTAATTGCCTATTTTTTGTTTGAACTTTTTTTTCCTCGAAATCATCAAAAACTTGTCTAGCAAGATAATGTGTGACGTTAGTCACAGCCGATATGCAGCCTGCACATCCGAGTTCAAGACCTTTTAATAATTTAGTTTCTGAACCAGGAAACATTAAAAAATTTTTTATCTTCAAAGTCTCAAACAAATTATAACTCGAATCTTTACAACCAACAATATTTTCAGGGAAAGCTTTAACTAATGTATTTACAGAATTTACTGAAAATTTATACCCACTCAATTTTTCAAAGTTATAAAGAATAATTTTTATTTTTGGAGCAGCTTTAATAATTCTTGAATAAAAATCAAATACTCCTTCATCTGTATTACCTTTGTAGTATGCAGGAGGCATTATTAAAAAATCTTTAAAATCAAATTCCATGGAGTATTTAATTAGATCAATATTTTCATTTAAGGAATTATTACCTGTGCCTAAAAAAAATTGTCTTCTCTTTTTATGGTTTGATATTTTTGATATAAATTCTTTCTTTTCATTCATTGAAATGAGTTGACTTTGTCCTGTTGAGCCAAAAAAGAATACACCATGTAAGCCGTTTTTGATTGCATTGACTGCATGATCAATAGTGCCCTGAATGTCTAATGTTCTATTGTGGTTTAGAATGCTTAGGCTTGCAGCGTAAATTCCTTTTTTAATCATAATCTTACCTAAATTATTTAATCTAAGATATATAGTTAAATTTAGAATGAAAATTTTAGTAATACAACCAAAAATCGGTATGGGTGATATGGTTATTTATCTACCTTATATTCATGCAATTTCAAATAAGTTTAAAAAAAAAGTTTCAATTTTAGCCAAAGAGAATTCAAGAGCATCTGAGCTTTTAAAAAAAGATAAACATATTGATGAAATAATAATTTTAGACAGGAAAAATAATGGACTTGGTATTCATGATGGAGTTTCAGGTTTTTTTAATTTATCCAAAAAATTAAGAGAAAAAAAATTCGATAAGGTATTTATTTACAACAGTTCTTTAAGATATTTATTAATATCAAAACTTGCTGGTATAAAAAATATAGCTCAATATCCGTTGTTTAGAAAAAAAGATAATATTGTAACTTCAGCAAAAATTTTTACTGAAGATGAACTAGGTATTATTGTATCCACACAACCGGAACTATATATTGATGAAAATGAAATTGAGTCTTCAAAACATAAATTTTCTAAAAATTATAAACATATTTGTATCGGTGTATCTGCTAGTGGCCCAACTAAAAGATGGGATGTACAAAACTATATTAAATTATGTGAGGCTATAAATAAAAGGATACCATCAAAATTTTATATTGCAGCAGGAAAAGAAGATAAAGAATTAACAAATAAAATATTTAACTCAAAAATAAAAGAAAGTTGTTTTTCTTTTCAAGATTTAAAAATAAGTGAAACATTGCCAATAATTAAAAATTGTGATTTGTATATTGGAAATGACACAGGATGGTTGCACATCTCATCAGCATTAAATATAAAATGCTTAGGCTTATTTATGGACAGTCCTGTTCAAGCATATGGTAGGTATTCAAAAAATATTGATCTTATTATTCCTGATGGTGAGACTGAATATACTACAACTCATAATACTTTAGGTGCAAAAAAAATTTCATTTGAAAAAGTATTAACGAAATCAATTTATCTTCTTACTAACTAAAATCAGTTTTTATTATTTTTTCTTTTGCTTCATTGACTAATTGACTCAATCTAGAACTGTCTACATTACGGTTCATATCAGGATGAATTTTTTTTTGTAATTGGTTAGCTGCTTTTAAAACTTGTTCTTTACTGGCGCCCTTTTTTAGTCCTAATAATTTATAAGCCTCTTCTGATGTAAGACTTGATGATCCAGGTGTTTGACTGAAATCCCCTTTGGAAAATCTTCCAGCATTATTTTTCATAAACTGAATTAATCTCCATAATTGATACATTTGTAGAGCAGTAAATCCTTTGATTTTAAGTCCAGAGAGCAGGATCAACCACATAGGAAGACTAAAGATAAATTTTCCTCCAATGGTAAACAAAACAGCTAAAATCAATGATATATAAATTGCGATTTTTTTTATAGTTGTCGCTATCTTTTTTGAACTAGCCCTAGCGAACCAATTTAGAAAAAGGTAGATTACGACGAAAATGATAATTCCCAACAAAAACAAATTCATATAATTTCCCAGTATGAATATACCAAAACTTAAAAAAATAAAGACTACGAAAAATTATCACGGGATTCCACTAGAAGATGATTATTCATGGGTTGATCAGCCAAATATCCTTGAAGTTTTAAAGGATCCAAAAAAGTTAAATACTGAGGTCAAGGATTATATAGAGGCAAACAACAAAATAACTGAAGACTACTTCACAGACGTTGCAGAATTACAGAAAAATTTATTTAACGAAATAAAAGGAAAAATTAAATTAGATGACACTGGATTAAAATATAAAGATAGAAGATATTATTATTGGTCAAAAACAGAAGCTAAGGGTAATTACGGTAAAAGAATGAGGCAACTGATTGATGGTTCTAAACCCGAAGAAATTTTTTTTGATGGAGATTTAGAGAAGAAGAAATCCGGTTCAGAGTATTTTGGAGTTGGCACTGTTAGCGCTTCTTATTGTGATAATTTTATTGCATATTCTCTCGATTTAAAAGGATCAGAATATTATAAGATCTATTTAAGAGATCTTAGAACTGGAAAAAATGAAAAAGATATAGTTGAAAATACTAGTGGCAGTGTTACTTGGGCTTTAGATAGCAAAAGTTTTTTCTATTCAAAATTAGATAAATATCATAGACCAAGACAAATTTTCAAACATGTTCTTGGAACATCAACAGATCAAGATCAGCTAATATTTGAGGAAAAAGATGAAACTTTTACTTGTGGTATAAGCATTACTTCTGATGAAAAATATTTCATAATTGGAACTTCCGATCACATCACAACTGAAGAATATTTTTTTCCCACTGGAGCCAAAGAAATTAAACCCACGCTTTTTCAAAAAAGAAAAAATGATGTTCGTTATTCAATAGACTCTTGGCAAGGTTATTTTTATGTTCACACCAATGAAGAGGCTAGGGATTATAAGGTACTCAGATGTAAGACAAATCAGATAGATAAATTAGAAGTTTTTATCCCCGCAAAAAAAGAAACTGTTATTGGTGGGTTCGAATTTTTAGATGATTATATCCTTAGATCAGAAAAGTCTGATGCTATCCCAAAACTTTTTGTAAGAAATATTAAAACTAACAAAGAAGAAGAAATCAAGATTTCAGATGAACCAATAGGCGTTCCTGGAGTTTCTTTAATGCAAAAAGACACAAATACTACAATGATAAGAGTTGGTTGGGAGAGTATGGCAACTCCAGGACAAGTATATGAGTATGACATCGTCTCAAAGCAAAAAAAATTAGTAAAACAAACAGAAGTTCCATCTGGGCATGACTCCAGTAATTATGTTGTTGAAAGAATAAAAGCTGAGTCTCATGACGGTCAAATGATACCTATTAGTTTAGTTAGATTGAAAACAGCAAAACAGGATGGAAAATCAAAAATTCTTTTATATGCCTACGGAGCATACAAACATAGTATATCTCCATCTTTTAGTGCTTCAAGATTTTGTTTAATTGATAGAGGAATTACCTTTGCGATAGCTCATGTAAGAGGTGGAGGTGATTTAGGAGATAAACATCATGAAAAGGGTAAAAAAAAATTTAAGAAAAATACTTTTTTAGATTATATAGCTTGCGCAAATCATCTCATAGAGCAAAGATACACATACAAAGGTGGAATTTGTTTTTATGGTGGATCTGCTGGAGGTCTTACTGGCGGAGCTGTAGCTAATATGGCACCAGATTTATTTTTTGGAATGCTTTTATTAGTTCCATTTGTAGACACAATGACAACAATGTTAAATGAGAAATTACCCTTAACACCAGGCGAATGGGAGATGTGGGGAAACCCGATAAAAAGTAAGGAATATTTTGAGTATATCTTATCTTATGCGCCTTATAACAATCTTAGTAAAAAAGATTACCCACCGATGCTAATTACAACTTCTCTGTTTGACAATAGAGTCCTTTACTCTGAGCCAGTAAAATATATTGCAAAACTTAGAGAGACAAAAACTGATAATAATTTTCAATTATTAAAATGTAAAATGGAAGCAGCAGGTCATGGAGGAATGTCTGGCCGCGACAATGCGATCACAGAACTAGCAGAAGAATATTCTTTTATTTTAAAATCTGCAAAAATTTTAAAATAATAATCTTGAAAAAATAAAAATAATTCCCATATCTACATTGTCGGTTGCCAAATGGGGCTGACATTAACCTTGCTAACAAAGGAGGATATATGACAAGTAAGGATCTATCGATCTTTAATTCACTTAGACCTTTTAGCATTGGATTCGACGACATGTTTGATCAGTTCGAGTCTATGTTAGGGAATGGCAATCTTGGTGTACAAACCAATTATCCGCCATACAACATCCGAAAAGCAGGCAAAGATAAGTATGCTATCGAAGTAGCAGTTGCTGGCTTTGGCAAAGATGATGTTGAAGTTGAATATGAAGATAATCTTTTAACTGTAAAAACAAAAGACGTTAAAAGAACTGAAGAAAAAGAAGGTGATGAAGTTATTCATCGAGGAATATCGCAAAGATCTTTTGCTAGATCATTTACAATTGCAGATGATGTAAAAGTGAATGGTGCTGAGCTAAAAGATGGTTTACTGACTGTTTCTTGTGAAAAAATTATCCCTGAAATTAAGAAAAAAAGACTTATTGAAATTAAATAAGTTTACCTTACTTGCGGAGTATTTACTCCGCAGGTAATTAAAAGCAATTTTTGCTACTAAAACCAACCACAATATTCATTGAGTTTATCTCAAACTTACGCTCACACTTAATTTTATACTTTTCAGTTATATAGACGTAATTTCTATTTCTTGTTTTTAAAAATTCAACTTTATCAGGTTGGCCATAAAAATTTTTAAGATCTTCTTCAGGTTTATTTAACCATTTGCTTAATTCCTGCTCTTCTTTAGTTGTCGTATCTTCAATTTTCTTTGAGACAGTTTGGCAACCAATTAATGAAATTAAAAATAATGTGTATAAAATCGTAAAATAAAATCTTTTCATTCTAATCCTTATTTTATAACGAAAAGTTATAAACAGATATATTTACTATTGGTTGAATCAAGGTAGATATGAAGGATTTAGTTAAGATTTTAACGACTATATAGAGTAATAAACTTTTAACGGAGGTTTTATTTTATGATGGATAAATATTTTGAGTATAGAAAACATAAAACAAATTTTAAAACTGAGGTAATAGCTGGTGTAACTACTTTTCTTACAATGGCATACATCATGTTTTTAAATCCCTTTATCTTATCTGGTGAATTTGCCGGAACAGAAAAAGGTTTTTTTGATTTTGGTGCAGTATTTACTGCAACAATATTAGCTACAGCACTTGCATGTTTCATTATGGCATTTTACGGAAAAACTTGGCCCATAGGTTTGGCACCAGGGATGGGCATAAATGCGTTTGTTGCATACGGAGTAGTTGCAGGAATGGGGTACACGCCACAAGCAGCATTGGGTGCTGTATTGGTTGCTGGAATTATTTTCTTAGCTATATCACTCACACCTTTAAGAGCGTGGTTGATTAATTCGATTCCAAGAAGTTTAAAACTAGGAATTGGTGCTGGGATAGGATTATTTTTAGCTATTATTGGTTTAGAAATTATGGGAGTAGTAGGAGACCATCCAGTCACGCTAGTTACTTTAGGTGACATTAAGAATCCTTTAGTGCTTCTTGGTTGTTTAACTTTTGTCTTTATGATTGTTTTAGAAAAGATGAAGATAAGAGGAAACATTATAATTGGTATCCTTTTATTTAGTATAATAGCTTGGGCTACTGGTTTAGCAAAATTTAATGGTGTTGTTGGTTCTATCCCCCCAATGACTTACTTATTTGATTTTGATCTTAAAGCAGCGCTCACCGCAGGAATGGCTTCAATAGTTTTTACGTTATTGTTTATCGACTTTTTCGATACAGCAGGAACATTAACATCTGTTGCTAACGTAGCAGGTAAAGTTGATAAAAAAGGTAAAGTGCAAGACATCAATAAAGCAATGTTATCTGATAGTGTGGGAACAGTAGCTGGAGCAATGATGGGGACAACAACTGTAACTAGTTATGTTGAGTCAGGCGCGGGGGTGAAAGCCGGAGGCAGAACTGGAATGACTTCACTTGTTATAGGAGTTTTATTCCTAGCTTGTTTATTCTTTTCGCCGCTCGCTACAAGTTTACCAAAAGAAATAGATGGTGCAGCGTTGTTGTACGTAGCAATATTATTCGTAAGAAATATCACTGATATTGAGTGGGATGATATAGCTGAGTCAGGCCCTGCAGTAGTTGCGATGATAACAATGCCATTAACGTATAGTATCAGTAACGGTATCGCTCTAGCATTTATTTCATATGCATTAATTCAAATATTTACAGGAAAATTCGGAAAAACTTCTCCAGCTATTTGGGTAATTGCAGTATTTAGCGTAATTAGTTTTTACGTAGCCTAAAAATTTTAGGGCCAGTTAATTCTGGCCCTTAATTCTTTTGATGTTTCTTAATTAAATCCTGAACTTTTATTTCCTCATAATGCTCGAATGGTTGTACAATCCATGGGTTACTATCTAATCTTTGCGCGCAAAAATCAGGTTCGAAAGTTGAGTCTTTTTTTTTCCAGAGCACAGCAGTTTTAATCTCTTTTATTTTGTCTTTGAGGGGTGGATATTTTTTTAACCAATCAATACTTTTATTTAGCGTTACCCCTGTATCAGATAAGTCATCACATAAAAGAATGTTGCCTTTCATGTCTTGAACAGTAGAGCTCATTTCTCTTGAGAAAACTAAATCCCCTTGTTGATCCTCTGTACCCTCTCCAGAATATGACTCTACAGCAAGATAAGCACATTTTAATTTAAAAACTCGGCTTAAGACATCAGTAATTGGAAGGCCACCTCTCGCAATACCAATAAGCAAGTTAGGTTTAAAACCACTTTCATGAATTTGTATTGCTAATTTTTCAACGATTAGATTATACTCTTTCCAATCAATGATAAGTTTATCTGCCATGAAAAAAGTTAGTTTATTTTAAAGGAGTTGTAAATGAAAGGATACGTAGTTTGTGTTTATAAAAGTATAAGTAATGAGGAAAAGTTAAAAGAATACGCTGTTAAAGCTAGAGCAGCAGTTGAAAAATATAAGGGAAAATTTTTAATTAGAGGCGGAAGATCTACATCTAATGAGGGCGATAAATCTCCAAGAACAGTTGTAATTGAGTTTCCATCTTATGATGAAGCTAATAACTTTTACAATTCAAAAGAGTATCAAGATGCACATTCTATTCTTGAGGGATATGCAGAACGTCAACATCAAACGATTGAAGGTGCTTAATATTGGATTGGTTCATCGTCAATACTGCGCCAGAGATACCACGTGGCAACTGAACAATATGGTGTGAATTTTTTATAAAGTTTATTTAAAAAACTTTTTGGAGGAAAGTATTTTTTCTTATAATTATTTGATATTGCTCTTAATAAACCAATGTCTTGCAAAGGCCAAATATTAGATCGATTGTAAGTGAATAGTAAAATCATTTCTGCGCTCCATCTACCTATTTGTCTCAAAGATGACAAGTATTGAATGGCTTCCTCGTCATTCATGTTTTTGATTAATTTTGGATCAAATTCTTTCTTTACAAATTTAATCGATAATTCTTTTATTCCTAAAGCTTTTTGTCTACTCAGACCACAGGATTTGAGTTGTGATATTGATAATTTTGATACTTTTAAAGGATTAATCCTTTTAGTTTTCTTTTGAAATTTTTTAAATACTGAGTTAGCAGCTGATACACTTATCTGCTGACCGACTATACTTTTACATAAAGAATAAAAAATATCTTTTCTTGTAGTCAAAAATTTATCATTGTATTTAAGGATTAGTCTTTTTAAAACTTTATCTCTTTTAGATAAAATTTTTATTGCTTTTAACCAGTAACTTGGATACTTGCTCACGGCCTAGGACTAACAACTTGTTTTTTAAGTTGAGATTCTCTCATGAAAATAATTGCAGAACTTACAATTATTAAGCCAGCACCCAAAAGAGTCAGTACTTTTGGTATTTCGTCCCAAATGAAATATCCTAACAATATTGCAAATACTAAATTTAAATATTTTGTTGGTGTAACTAGTGATGCCTCAGCTATTCTTAGTGATACTGTAAGTAAAATATTAGCTACTGAACCAATTATACCTGTAAAAATTAAAAGAAAGAGTTCAAATTTTGATGGCATGATCCAGCCAAAAGGAAGTGTTGCTAGACCAACTATCATGCTTAATAAAGAAAAGTATAAGGCAATTCTATAATTAGGTTCGGTAGATGATAAACTTCTTATACTTAAAGCTACACAAGCGAAGAAAATACAAAAAATTATTGGAAACAAGTAATAAATATTTAATTCATCGTAAGCGGGTTTGACAATCATTAACATCCCGATAAACCCAATTAAAACTGCAGACCATCTTCTAATACCCACTTTTTCAGATAAAAAAAATATTGAACCTAAGGTAACGAAAATTGGGCCTCCAAAAGTCAAACTTACAACATCTGCCAAAGGTATTTCTCTAAGAGCAATAAAAAGTGCAACAATTGCCAAGGTCCCTGTTACAGCTCTAAAAGCATGTAATTTAGGTCTTGTAGTTTTATAAAAAGTTTTAAATTCATTCTTAGGTACAAGCATTAAAATTGGTATCAAACCGAAAAAAAATCTTGCAAATAATACTTCACCAACAGGAAACTGGTCTAACCATTTAACACAAGCATCCATCATGGCAAAACATGCCACAGATGCTACTCCGTACAATACGCCTAATTGATTTCGTGCTAACAATTTAATATCCTCACAACTCTATATAATTACTTTATGAAGAAATGTACACTTGCTCTTGGCTGTTTTTGGAAACCTGAGGAAAACTTCAAAAATAAGCCAGGTATAATTGAAACAGAAGTCGGCTATGCTGGTGGGTTATCCGATAAAGTTACATATGAAGAAGTATGTAGAGGTGACACTGGTCATGCTGAAGTTGTAAGACTTACCTTTGATGAAAAATTAATTTCCTTCAAAAAAATTTTAGACTTATTTTTTAAAATGCACGACCCTACTCAAAAAGATATGCAATACCCTGATGTTGGAACTCAATATCGAAGTGAAATATTTTATGAAGATGACATTCAAAAAGCTGAGGCTAAAGAAATTTTAGAAATTTTTAATAAGGAACTTAATGGAAAAATTCAAACTAACATTTCTCGGCTCAAAAATTATTGTAAGGCAGAAGAATATCACCAAAAGTACATAGAAAAAAATAGATAATGAAACAGCTTGTTACTACAGAATGGCTTGAAAAAAATATCAATAAAGTGAAAATATTAGATGCTACTTGGTGTTTGCCTAACTCAGGTAGAAATGCTGAAGAGGAGTTTAAAGAAAATCATATAAAGAACTCTATATTCTTTGATATTGATAAAAATTCAAAGAAAAATTCTTCACTACCCCATATGCTTCCTTCAAATAAAGAGTGGGAAAACATTGTTTCAAATTTGGGAATAAATAATTCTGACCATGTAATTATTTATGATAATTCAGATGTCTTCAGTTCATGTAGAGTTTGGTATACTTTTATTTACTTTGGACATAACGCTGATCAAGTTTCTGTTTTAGACGGGAATTTTACAAAATGGTTGAAGGAAAATAGAGCTGTGTCAAAAGAAATAATAAAAATCTCCAAAACTAATTATGAAACTAATGAAAATTTATCCTTGGTAATAAATAAAACTCAAGTCAAAAAAAACATATTAGATAAAAAATTTCAGTTAATAGATGCTAGAAGCAAAGAAAGATATTTGGGTTTAGTTCCTGAGCCCCGACAAGGATTAAAAAGAGGTCACATTGAAGGATCTAAAAATATACCTTTTCAATTACTTTTAAATGAAGATAGAACCTTCAAAAAAAAAGAAGATTTAATAAAGATTTTTGATCAGAATGAAATAGATAAAGATAAAGATATTGCTTTTACATGCGGATCTGGAGTCACGGCATGTATTTTAGGACTAGCTAATTCTATCATAAGTGGTAAAAAACCTACTATCTATGACGGCTCATGGTCGGAGTACGGATTAGAATAAAAATGAAAGCATCATCAAAATTAAAAGTATTTTTAATTATTTTTTTTATTGCTATTTTTGCAATTATTGCTGCGAGGCATTTCATTGGCTTACACTTTAAAAAAAAATTCAGTGTGAGGCCTGCGCCAGGTGTAATCGTAGAGCAAGTTGAGAAATCATTATTTTACAAAAGTATAGAAACTTTTGGGACAGCGATTGCGCAAAATTCAAAAACTTATAGAATTAAAACTGGTGAAGTTGCAGGAAAATTAAATATTGATAATAGATTTGTAAAAAAAGGTGAAATAATCCTTAGGCTTAAAAGTGGAGAAGAAGTTATTGCAGATTTTGCGGGTAAATTGGGGAAAAGAGAAATTGCTCAAGGAGTTTTGGGTTCAGAGAGCTTAATAGTAACTTTAGATGATTTAAAAAAAATAGTTATAGATATAAAAGTTCCAGAGAATTATGTAAGTATACTAAAACCAGGATTAAAAGCAGAAATAACAAGTTCAGCATTTGAGAAAGCTTTTAAGGGGAAAATTCAAACAATTAGCTCAAGAATAGATCCTTCTACGAGATCGATTTTATCAAGAGTTATAGTCGATAATTCTAATTTTGATATTATTCCAGGGCAATTAATGACAGTAAAAGTTATATATGATGAAATAAACCAAATTGGTGTTCCTGAAAGTGCTGTCACGATTCAAGGTAGTACAGCTTTTGTTTACACAGTAAAAGACGAAACTGCCGAAAAGAAAAACATTGAAATTGGTAAAAGAAATTTTGGAAAAGTTTCTGTTGTATCAGGAATAAATGAAGGCGATCTTGTTATTACAGAAGGTGTCTCAAAAGTAAGAAATAATGCTAAAATCAAAATTATAAATCCAAGAAATTAAATGTTTTTAACAGACCTATCTATCAAAAGACCTGTCGTAGCTTCAGTAATGAGCTTGGTATTAGTGATATTTGGTCTTGTAACTTTTCAAGAAATTCCAACTGATGAACTACCTGACGTACAGCCTCCTGTGGTAACTATTCAAACCGAGTATAGGGGTGCATCGGCAGAAATTGTTGATACTCAAATAACTCAAAAAATTGAGGACTTTGTTGGGGGCACACCCGGACTAGAAACGATAGACTCGTTTAGTGAGGATGAAAGTTCAAGAATTACACTTACATTTGAGACAAGTTTAGACTTAGATGATGTTGCTAACGATGTAAGAAGCTCTGTTTCTAGAGTGCTTGATAATTTACCAGAGGGCGCGGAACAGCCTGAAATTTTTAAACAAAGTGCTGGTATGAGAACTACTATGTGGTTGTCTTTCAACTCTGAAACGATGACTGATTTAGAATTAACTGATTACGCCGATAGATATTTAACTGATACTTTCTCTACTGTTGATGGCGTAGGCAGAGTTCGCCTTGGTGGTCAAAGAGAGCTCTCACTAAGAGTTTGGTTAGATCCAATAGCTTTAGCTGCAAGAGATCTTACTACTCAAGAAGTTGAGACAATTCTCAGACAAGAAAATACCGAGTTCCCAGCTGGACGAATTGAGTCAAGAGATATCGATCTAACTATAAAACTGGATAAAGCTTATAAAGAAGTTGAAAATTATAAAAATCTACCTCTAAAAAGAGCTAAGGACGGTTCGATCATAACCTTGTCAGATGTTTCAAGAATCGAATTAGGAGCTGAGTCAACAAGAACTCTTTTTAAAGGAAACGGAAAACAAGTTGTTGGTATAGGGATATATCAACAATCTGATGCAAACACCATTGCGGTAGCAAATGGGATTAAAAAAAAAATAAAAGAATTAAAACCAAGCTTGCCACCAGGAACTACCTTGGAAGTTTCATTTGATAGAAGTAATTATATAAAATCTGCTATTAAAGAAGTTTATAAAACGCTGATTATTGCATTAATATTAGTGACTATTATAATATATCTATTTCTCGGCAACCTAAGAGCTTTAGTTGTCCCTTTAATAGCTTTGCCTGTTTCATTAATCTCAACTTTTTTATCAATTTATATTTTTGATTTTTCAATTAATCTTTTTACTTTGATGGCCTTAGTACTAGCTATTGGTATTGTTGTTGATGATGCCATCGTGATGCTTGAGAATATAGTGAGAAGAATAGAGTTAGGAGATACACCTTTAGTTGCAGCTTACAAGGGTGCTAAGCAAGTATCGTTTGCAATAATAGCTACAACTGTTGTGTTAGTAGCAGTATTTGTGCCTCTAATTTTTATTAAAGGAATTACAGGAGTTCTTTTTACTCAAACAGCAATTACTCTTGCATCGGCTGTAATTATTTCTAGCTTTGTTGCGTTATCATTAAGTCCAATGTTGGCTAGTAAATTTTTGCAAAAAGACATGCAAAAATCAAAAATTGTTTTAAAATTTGAGAAATTTTTAAAAGATCTCACTTATCTTTATAAAGTTTCACTATTGAATTGGATAAAGAAAAGAAAAACAATAACTATTTTTTTATTAGGTACTCTCGTATTAACAATATTTTTTTTTAATTTCGCCAAGAAAGAATTAATTGCTCCTGAAGATAGGGGAGCATTTTTTGTAATTGTAAAAGCTCCACAAGGATCTGGTTTTAATTTTACCAAAGATAGAGCAGAAGAAATTGAGGAATTGTTACTTCCAAGCGTAGGTAAAGGTGAATATAGAAAATTAATCATGCGAGTTCCAGGTTTTGGAAAGTCAGCTAAACAAGTAAATAGTGGTTTTATAATTGTTCTTTTAGAACCTTGGGCTAAAAGAGATCGTCACGGAGTGGAGATAATGAGGGAGTCTTTTGGAAAAATTGCGAGAGTGCCGGGTGTTTTAGCTTTTCCAATAATGCCTCAGGGAATAAGGACTGGCGGAATAGAAAGTCCAGTCCAATTTGTTGTTTTGGGTAATACATATGAACAATTAATTGAGTGGAAGGAGATAATTAAAAAAGAGGCAAGAAAAAATCCTGGTCTTACTTCTATTCAAGATGACTTTGATCTGAATAAACCTCAATTAAATGTAAAGATAGATCAAAAAAAAGCTGCTGACCTAGGAGTTTCAACAGAGGATATTGGAAAAACTATAGAAACAATTTTTGGTTCTAAAAGAGTTACAAACTTCACAAGGGATGGAAAAGAATATTCTATAATTTTGCAAGGCGATATCAAAGATAGGCAAGAGCCAGATAGTATAAGTAAAGTTTTTGTAAGATCTAAAAATAATGGAAAGCTTGTATCTGTGTCAAACTTAGTTGCATACGATGAAGAGGGACAATCTCCATTCTTAGCAAGATACAATAGGCAAAAAGCAGTTACTATCTCGGCAAGACTAGTTGGAGACTATTCGCTTGATGAGGCTCTAAAGTTTTTAGTAGGTGTTGTAGAACAGAATACACCTCAAGCAAAAATTGCTTACAAAGGTGAAAGTGAAGAGTATAAAAAAACTAACACTGAACTTTATGTAATATTTGCTTTAGCATTAATTACTGCATACCTAGCTATGAGCGCTCAATTTGAAAGCTGGAGGCATCCACTGACAATTATGTTAACTGTGCCTATGGCTATTCTTGGTGGATTAATTGGTTTACTAGTAGTTGGGTCTTCATTGAATGTTTATAGTCAGATAGCTTTAATCATTTTGATTGGTCTCTCAGCTAAAAACGGTATCTTAATTGTAGAATTTGCAAATCAATTAAGGAAAGAAGGTAAGAATTTAGAGGTTGCTGTATTTGAAGCTGCCGCTATTAGGCTAAGACCTATTCTCATGACAAGTATCTCCACAATCATTGGAGTTTTACCACTAATTCTTGGAACTGGCCCTGGTGCTGCAAGTCGATTAACTGTTGGTATCACAATATTTGGTGGAATGTTATTCTCAACATTTTTTACTCTTTACGTAATCCCTACTGTTTATACAATCGTTGGAAGAGGAACCAAGAGAATTGATGCTATTGAAATTGAGTTACAGAAACAACTTAAAAAATAATATATTTGTTTTTATCTAGATTTTTTTTGCAAAGCGTTAATTGTTTTCTATATTTGCTTGCCATATCCTTCACAGACTTTGCATATATTATAGCTTTTTTATCTTTTGAATAATTTTTATAATCTCCCCAACCCTTATAATAGGCTAGATACTGTCGATAAGGATCTTTTTTTGAAATTTTTAATATTTTATTTGTTTTATGAATATACCACCCTATAAAATCTACAGAGTCTTTGAATCTTGCTCTTGTAGCAAGTGGATTATTTGTTTCCCTCTTGTATTGCTCCCAGGTTCCCTTCACGGCTTGAGAGTATCCAAATGAAGATGAAGGTCTTTTAAATGGTATTACTTTAAATAATTTCTTCCTTGGGGGTTTTGCGAGCCAATTAAAATCACTTTCTTTTTTTACGAAAGCTAGTTGTAAATGAATAGGTGCTCCCCATTTTTCATAGGAAGCCTTAGAATGTTTGTACCACAAATATCTCTCTTCAAAGATAGCACAACTATTTTGAGTATTTTTCGGAATTGACGAACATGCACCTAAAATAAAAAAAATTAAAACAAATATTATTTTTTTAAAAAGAATCACTTAGTGATTTATACTAAAAATTAGTTAAGCTTTCTCCATTTTTCTGGACTCATAAACTTACCTTGCCATAATCCTAATTTGTTTTCTTTAGCAAAATCCTCATCTGGAACATATTTTTTTGAGTATCTTCTATATGCTATTGCGTATCCATTTCTTACCATCCACTGATTTAGGTTTATTTTTTCCTTGTAACATGTAGCAATATATCTTTTGTACTTGTCTTTAGTTGTAAATATACATTTTATTTTTGATCCATGAATTTTGCTTATTAATTTTTCTTTGGAAACTTTTCCACAGCTATAATCTTTGTAAAATGTGAAACCAATTATAGATGAAATTTTTAAAGACTCTTTTTTACATTGTTGTCTCATTTCTGGTGCATCTATACCTTCTAGTCTAAATTTTTTATCATTTATATGAACAGTATCTCCATCTACGATTTTTGGAACACCAGATATTTCTTCTGCTAACGTATTAGAGAAAAAAGTCAAAAATAAAATTAAAATATACAAAGGCATTTAGTTCCTAGTTTTACTAAAAAATTTAAATATTAAATAAGCCAATAATACTCCCGAGCTATTTGCGTATAAATCATTGAGTTCAAATGCTCTATTAGGAATGAAATAATGCAATAATTCTAAAATTATTGAAATTAAAAATAAAAAAGAAAATCTATTAATAAATTTTCTTTGATTGCTTCGAAATATAAAACCTAGAATACTTAAATAAAAAAAGAATACTAAATGATTAATAGAGGTGCCTATTGGATTTGAAATAAAATCAGGCTGTTTTCCCAAATTACCGTATAAAAAATAACCAATTAAACTTCCTGGGAACAAATAAAGAATTAATAGAATTATAAATGAAAAAAAGAATAAATATTTTGTAGTAGAGAAGAAAATATTTTTCATTTAGATTTTTATATAGTACATAATAACTTAATTAACTTATATGAGTAAACTAATCTTAACAAGACATGGCCAGAGTACCTGGAATGCCGAAAATAGATTTACGGGCTGGGTAGATGTTGATCTTTCAGAGAAAGGTAAAGAGGAAGCTAAAAAGTCAGGTGAGTTAATTAGAAAATTGAATATTAAAATTGATATTAGTTATACCTCTTATCTTAAAAGAGCAATTGAAACACTCACTATTATCTTAAAAATTCTAAATTTACCTATGAAGTTTAATACTGCCTGGGAATTAAATGAGAGACATTATGGGTCATTAACTGGTTTAAACAAAGAGGAAACAAAGAAAAAAATAGGTGAAGAACAATTTAAAAAATATAGAAGATCTTGGGACGTTGCACCACCTCTCATGGCTGAAGATAGTAATTACCTTGAAAATTTTAGTCCTTTAAACGGTGGAATTCCTCAAAATAAAATTCCTTTCACTGAGTCTTTAAAGAGTACTTACGAAAGAGTAATCCCTTATTATGATATTGAAATAAATAAGAATTTGAAAAATGGAAAAAATATTTTGATATCGGCTCATGGGAATTCATTAAGAGCATTGTGTAAATATCTTTTTAAGATTTCAGATACGAAGATTAACGAACTAGAAATTCCAACAGGAAATCCACTAATAATAGAATTTGATAATCAATTAAAAATTCAAAAATATTATTATCTAGATGATTCTAGGGCAAAAAATATTATTTTTAATCAATAGAACTTACAGAAGATATTTTTTCAAACATTTCTATAGTGTTTAGATGATAAAATTTTTGATTACTTTCCAATCCACCAAGATTGTTTTCATTTATTAATTTTGTCCAAACTTCATTCATAGAAAAAATATTTTTATTAAAAAATGCTAAATGATCATTTTTCATTATTTGAAGACCAGTAAAAATATATTGGTTCTGATCATCTTTAGAAATTAAATTATTGTTTAAATTAAAGTCACCCTTGAAAGAATTATCCAAAGATAATTCTTTTCTAACGAGTAATAAACAAGGTCTTTTATTTGTAAAATACTCTTTTTCTAAAGATTGTACTTCTTTAGAATATTTATTACTCCAAAGGGTATCTGGATTGATTACAAAAAAGGGATTATCTCTAAATTCTTTTGTTCCCTTTTTCACTCCACCACCAGTATCTAATAATAAATCTTTTTCATTTGATATTTTAAATTTAACCTCTGATGTAAAATCTGAGATAAATTTTTCAATTTGATTGGCAAGATGATGGACGTTAACAGTAATCTCTTCTACACCATGATTAATTAATAGATTAATTGCTCTCTCAAGGAGAGTGCTGCCTCCTATCTCTAATAATGGTTTTGGCTTCTTATTAGTAAGAGGTTGCATTCTTTTTCCTAAGCCAGCAGTTAATATCATCCCGTGTTTTATTTTCATAAATTATTTATTTTTTTCAATCTTTTTATTTTTAGATGTTTTTTAAATAATAAGTTCAGGTTCTTGAAAACAGGATTTTTGAGACGTCTCTCAATTAAACTCCAAGTATAGGGTAAATATTTTAGATAATTAGATTTACCATCTCTTTTAAAAAGCCTTACAAATATTCCAAGAATTTTTAAATTTCTTTGAACTGACAATATTTCAAAATCATTTTTTATATTTTTATATTCCTCTTTTTTTAATTTTGATTTGTAATAATAAAAATTTAATAATCTTTCTTGTAAATTTGAGGGTAGTTTTATTCTTACATCATCAATTAATGAAGCAACATCATATAATGGATTTCCAATTATCGCATCCTGACTATCGATCAAACCAAGTTTATTTTTATTGACCATTATATTTGATGCATGAAAATCTCTATGTACAAAAGTATTATTTTGAAAATAAAGTTTTTTATATATTTTTGTCAATTCTTTTTTAAGAATATTTTTAATCTTTTTCAGATTTGGGCTTTTGAAGCAATACTTTAAATACCAATCAAAAAAAAGATCGGATTCTTTATGAAGATTTTTAATTGAATAATTTTGAAAATTAATTTTGAATTTCCCTAAATGATAATTTCGTTGTAACTTTATATTTTGTAGTTTTATAATAATCTTAATAAGATCTTTGTAATCAGTAAATTTATTTTTTTTTTTTATAATTGAGTCGTAAAAAGACTTTTGTCCCAAATCAGTAATCTCAATAATATTGTGCTCATAATGATTAGTTATCAACTTTGGAGCACATATTTTATATTTTTCTAAAATTTTGTTGACGGCAATATAGGTTATCAAATTTTTAAATTTTTCTTTTTTAGCTTGAATTATAATTGATGTATTCTTTCCTTTTTGCAATCTGTAAAATTCTCTAAATGATGCGTCTCCTGAAATTTTTTTAAGTTTATAATTCATTTAAAGTTTTCCATTTATCTGATCCTATAAATTTTATCTCTCTCTCTTTTTCATTTTTAACATAATCTAAATGTATTTCTAACTTATCAGATAGTGGAATATTTATGAGTTGAGGCCATTCGATAATCTTAATAGTGTCTTGATTATCTAAAAAAATACCTAGTTGCTTTAATTCTTTTTCATCTCTTATTCTGTAGAGATCATAATGCATAATCTTAATTCCGTTTAAGTCATATTCATAAAGAAGGTTAAAAGTAGGGCTAAGTACTTCGGTAATCTTTTCTCCATTTTTTTCTTGCAGATGATTTACCAAATATCTTGCAAAGGTAGTTTTTCCTACCCCGATTTCACCAATTAAAAAAATACAATCATTCTTAGATAACTTTTCTGCAACTTTTTGAGATAAGGAATTGAGATGTTCTAAAGATTTTACAATCATTTGCTACTGTTTAGTAGCGGTAAGTATCTGGTTTAAATGGTCCTGATGGTTTAACGCTAATATAATCTGCTTGCTCTTTTGACATTTTAGTTAATTTTGCACCTACTTTTTCTAAATGAAGCATGGCAACTTTTTCGTCGAGATGTTTTGGAAGTACATAAACTTTCTTTTCATACTTATCTGAGTTGTTCCATAGTTCAATTTGAGCAATTACTTGATTTGTAAATGAAGCGCTCATAACAAAACTGGGGTGCCCTGTAGCACATCCCAAGTTTACCAGTCTTCCTTCAGCTAAAAGAATGATCCTTTTTTTACTAGGTAATTCTATTTCGTGCACTTGCGGTTTTATTTCATCCCATTTGTAATTTTTTAATGCCTCAACTTGAATTTCATTATCAAAGTGACCTATGTTGCAAAGTATTGCTCTATCTTTCATATCTCTCATATGATCAGCTGTAACTATGTCTTTATTTCCTGTAGCAGTAACAACAATATCAGCATCTTTGATAGCTTCATCCATTACAACAACTTCGTAACCTTCCATAGCAGCTTGTAACGCACATATTGGGTCTGTCTCGGTTACCATAACTCTTGCACCTGCTTGACGTAAAGAAGCAGCACTTCCTTTGCCAACGTCACCAAATCCAGCAACAATAGCTACTTTACCTGACATCATTATATCAGTTGCTCTTTTAATTCCGTCTACTAAACTTTCTCTACAGCCATAAAGGTTGTCGAATTTAGATTTTGTCACTGAGTCGTTTACATTTATAGCAGGTATTAGAAGCTCTTTAGTAGACTCCATTTTTTTAAGTGCTAAAACACCTGTTGTAGTTTCTTCTGAAACGCCTTTAACATCTTTTAATAAATTTTTATATTCTTTGTGCATTAAAGCTGTAAGGTCGCCACCGTCGTCTAAAATCATATTTGGTTTCCAGTCTTTTTTTCCTTCAATAGTTTGTTTAACGCACCACCAGTATTCTTCTTCTGTCTCACCTTTCCATGCAAATACAGGAATGCCCGCTTTAGCTATTGCCGCAGCTGCATGATCTTGTGTTGAAAAAATGTTACAAGAAGACCATCTAACCTCTGCTCCCAATTCCACTAAAGTTTCAATTAACACCGCTGTTTGTATAGTCATATGAAGACAGCCTAAAATTTTTGCTCCCTTTAAGGGTTTTTTACCTTTGTACTCCTTTCGGAGAGCCATAAGTCCTGGCATTTCTGTTTCTGCTAAAGAAATTTCTTTTCTTCCAAAATCTGCTTCGTTAATATCTTTTACTTTATAATCTTGGATCATATTGAAGATGTTATTATCAACATAAATAAATCTTAGCAAGAAATAATGTTAGGACAATTTAGGAAGCAAAACCTCGACCTGTGCTCCTTTAGCATTAAGCCTATTTGAGGCTGCTACTGTCCCTTTATGTAATTGAACAATATTTTTTACAATATTCAAACCTAAGCCGGAGTGTTTTCCAAAACTTTTAGGTCTATTGCTATAAAAACGCTTAAAAATTTTCTGAGGCGATGTTTCAGCAAAACCTGGGCCCTCGTCTTTTACTAAAATTAACAAATTGCTAGAAGTTTCTTCAAGACCAATCTCAATTTTTTGGTTATCTTTGCTAAACGAAATAGAATTATCTAATAAATTTGCGACTACTTGCTCTAATCTGTTGCTTATACCGAATATAAAGTGACCATTTTTACTTTTAATATTATTTATAACGCTTATCTCAACTTTTTTATTTTGATTAATAAGATCCTGGTTGAAGTCTTCCACTACACTATTAACAATCTCAACTAAATTAATTTTACTCATTTTTTCTCGAGATAAAGATGCTTCGTCTTTTAACATTTGAGTGTAATCCGTTATTAATCTTTCTATTCTTTCTACATCATGATTTATGATTTTAAGAAGTTTTTCTCCCTCATTTTTTTCAGTAGTTTTGTCTAAAAGTTCTGACGCACTTTTTAAAGATGCAAGTGGATTTCTTATTTCATGAGCTAAATCATTTGAAAATGTTTCTGCTCTATTAGTTCGTTGTTGTAATTCTTTAGTCATTTCATCAATTGACTGTGTTAGTTTTCCAATTTCATCATTTCTGATAAAAACTTTGTTTATATCAATTGTCTGATTAGATTTTTTTTTAATTCCGTCACTAAATTTAACTAAAAGTCCAATAGGCTTAAGAATATATTTATTTAAAAATAGAGAAAAAATTAAAATCACAATCGCAACAGCAATCATAGTTCTTATTATAAATGCTTTTCTCTCTTTCACAGCTGTGGTGATGTCATTCGCTTGTTCTGAAACTACAATATAACCGATTTCATCGTTTTGAAATTTAATTTTACTTAGCGTGCTTACAAAAAAATTGTTTTTTTTATCGTTAGTCACAGTCATTATTTCATCATTATATTTATTTGTAATAATATCTTTTATTTCGTCTATTTCCTCTTCTTCAAGTCTCTCTTCGATGTTTGGCTTAAGTGTTTCACCACCTAAAGCTTCCTCGATAATTATATCTGATCCTTTAAAAACACTTTGATCTAAATCTAAAATGTTAGTGTCTCCAATTAGATTTCCTGATAAATCATAAAATTGGACACGGTCTAGACTTTGAAATAAAAATCTTGTAGAGAGCAAGAAATCTCTAATTCCCTCTTTAGTGTATTCTATATTTAGTCTTTCAAGATTATCTTTAGTATTATTAATTACTATTTTATGATTATTTGATCTATCTTTTACTAGATTAGGCTGGATTGCTTCAAGATATATAATTGTAAAAAGTCCTAAAACAGAAAAGACCGTAAGGTTAATAATTAAAAACTTCTTTAGAATAGAAGCTGATTTTTTTTGTTTCATTAGCTAACATTCCATCTATACCCGCTTCCATATCTAGTTTCAATTGCTGAAAACTTCTCATCTACTTTTTTAAACTTTTTTCTTATTCTCTTTACATGGCTATCAATAGTTCTATCTTCAATTTCTGTATTTTCCTTATATGCTATATCCATTAAATGTGCTCTTTCTTTTATAACTCCTGGTCTTTTAGCTAATTCTTTAACAATTAGAAATTCTGTAGTAGTTAGCTTATCTGGCAAAGCTCTACCATTCCATTCGCACTCTAACTGAGCAGGGTCTAATTTTAATTTACCGTGACTAATTATATTTTTAGTGTCATCGATAGTGTTAGTTTTTTTTCTTAATTGAACTCTTATTCTTTCGATTAAAACTTTAGTCGAAAAACCTCCAGATTTTTTGACAAAATCATCAGCGCCTAACTTTAGACCAAGCAGCTCGTCAACTTCATCATCTTTTGACGTCAAAAAGATAATTGGAATTGACATTTTTTTTTTGAGTTTTTTTAGCAACTCTTCTCCGTCCATTCTAGGCATTTTAATATCTAAAATTGCTAGGTCAGGTGGATATCTAGTTAATCCAATTAAAGCTGATTCTCCATCAATATAAGTCTGAACTTTAAATCCTTCTCTCTCTAAAGCCATGCTTATGCTTGTGAGTATGTTTCTATCATCATCTACTAAAGCGATAGTTTGAGTCATAATTTTATTCTCTTTATCATATTGTCAAAATTTAGGCGCTTAATGGGCCTCACCCCAATTGTTTCCGGAGTTTAT
The DNA here is from genome assembly GCA_902573985.1 of uncultured Pelagibacteraceae bacterium. GTDB lineage: Bacteria > Pseudomonadota > Alphaproteobacteria > Pelagibacterales > Pelagibacteraceae > Pelagilacustribacter. The sequence goes on along the minus strand of CACGLS010000001.1, from coordinate 134,204 downwards.
ACTTACTTCTAAAGGTATTGAAAACATGTGGTGGTCTGAACTTGAAACTGAAGTCATAACTTCTTTAACAATTTTTTTTACTTCACTTTCATCCTTTTTTAAACATTCAAAAATAAGTTCATCATGTATTTGTAAAAGCATTTTTGCTTTCTTTTTTTCTTCAAGGATACTATCAATTTTAATCATTGCTAGTCTTATGATATCTGCAGCTGATCCTTGTATTGGAGCATTAATTGCTGCTCTTTCTTGGAATGCGCGTACGCTAAAGTTTTTATCATTAATTCCTCTTAAATGAATTCTTCTTCCAAAAATATTTGTAACAAAGCCTTGCTTTCTGCAAGTTTTGATTGTCGTGTTCATATAATCTTTAATTTCAGGAAATTTTTTAAAATATGAATTAATGAAACTTAAAGCTTCTTCATTTGAAACTGATATTTGTTTTGCTAATCCATATTGTGTAATTCCATAAATAATTCCAAAATTAATTGCCTTAGCTTTTCTTCTAAAATCATCTGTCACTTTTGCAATAGGAACATCAAAAACTTGGCTCGCTGTTAAAGAATGTATATCTTGCTTATTTTTAAAAGCTTTCTTTAATTCTTTTACATCAGCCATATCAGCAAGAATTCTCATTTCTATTTGATTGTAATCTGCTGAAATTAATAAATTATTTTTATCTGCTATAAAAGCTTTTCTTATCTCTTTACCGTCTGAAGTCTTTATAGGAATATTTTGTAAATTAGGATCACTCGAAGCTAGCCTACCAGTATTGGTTGCGGCTAGTAAAAAAGAAGTATGTACTCTTTTTGTTTTTTTACTTATATGGTCTTGCAAAGCATCTGTATAAGTACTTTTTAGTTTTGAAACTTGACGCCATTCTAAAACTAAATTAGGAAATTTATGTCCAGTTAATGCTAAGTCCTCTAAAATTTTAGCGTTCGTAGCTAGACTTCCTTTCTTAGTTTTTTTCAATTTTGCTATCTTTAAGTCATTATAAATAATTTCTCCTAATTGTTTTGGCGATCCGATATTAAATTTTTTACCCGATATTTTATAAATTTCTTTTTCAATAGTTATTAATCTTTCCTCAAATTTTTTAGAAAGTTTTTTAAGATAAGCATCATCAACTTTCACACCACTCGACTCTAGTTTTGAGAGAATTTTTATCATTGGTTTTTCAAATTCCTCATAAATTTTTTCTAACTTTTCCTTGGATACTCTCTCAGATAAAACTTCATATAATCTTAACGTTATATCTGCATCCTCAGCAGCATATTCAGTGGCTGATTTAAGATCTACTTCTGAAAAATTTAACTGCTTTTTTCCAGTTCCTACCAACTCTTTATAAGATATGGTTTTATGACCAAGATGTAATTCAGATAACGTATCCATATTATGTCTATTATTTCCCGCGTCTAGTGTATACGAAAGTAACATCGTGTCTTCCACCGAGCTTAGTTCGATGCCGTGGTTTTTAAATATTATAAAATCATATTTTATATTTTGGCCAACTTTTTTTATGCTTGGATCTTCTAAAAGTGGTTTAAGTTTCTTCAAAACAATATCCTTTTTTAATTCCGTTTTTTCTGTATGACCTACCGGGATATAGAAAGCTTCATTAGCCGCATAACATAACGATATACCAACAAGATCTGCTTCTTGGGGATTTAAGGATGAGGTTTCAGTATCCACTGCTATAACTGATTTTTCATTTAATTTTTTTATTAATTCATCCAGTTGTTTCTCTTTAAAAATAGTTTTGTAAGTCTTAGTATTTATCTTATTGTTTTTTTTTGCAGGATTTTTCTGATTAAAATCCTTATTACCAGGTTCTCCATAAAAACTAATTGCCTGGCTCAACAATCTATTAAATTCCATATCTCTTAAAAAATCGTATAGTTTATCTTTATTAATATCTTTAATAATAAAGTCAGCAGCATCATTTTTAAGTGGAACATCATTTTTTAAAGTTACTAATTGCTTACTAATCATAGCTTTATCTTTATTAGACAATAATGTTTCCCGTCTTTTGTTCTGAGGTATTTCTGATGCCTTCTTTAATAAATTTTCTAAGGTTTTATATTTATTTATAAGTTCTGCTGCTGTTTTAACTCCAATACCAGGAACTCCAGGCACATTATCTGAACTATCTCCAGCAAGTGATTGCACGTCGATTACTTGACTTGGTTTAACTCCAAATTTTTCAATTACATCTTTTTCACCTATAACTTTACTTTTCATAGGATCAAATAGTCTGACTTTATTTGATACTAACTGCATTAAATCTTTATCTGACGATATCACGGTAACCTTTGCACCAGCTTCAGTAATTTTTTTTGCATAAGTGGCTATAAGATCATCTGCTTCATAATTTAAAAGTTCAATAGACGGTAAGTTAAAAGCTTCAACAGATTTTCTGATGTACTCAAATTGAGGCGCTAAATCGTCAGGTGCTTCTTCTCTGTTCGCTTTATATTCACTGTAAATTTCGTTTCTAAAATTTTTTCTAGCTGAGTCGAATATAACAGCAAAATGGGTTGGTTTATTTTTTGAGTCATCGGATCTTGCATCCTCTAAAAGTTTAAAAAGCATCGAGCAAAAACCACTTACAGCTCCTGTAGGTAACCCATCACTTTTTCTAGATAGAGGCGGCAAAGCATAATAAGCTCTGAAAATGTATCCAGATCCATCAATAAGATAAAAATGATCTGTTTTTTTTATTGAACTCATATATACATATTACATTGAATTATTTACTTAGATTAAAAAATTATGTCAAATAATGCATTAACTGTTGAAAATCTTAATAAAATCTATTCGAACTCCAAAACAAAAAAGGAAATTAAAGCTATTACAGATTTAACTTTTGAAGTTAAAGAAGGTGAAGTATTTGGGCTACTAGGACCAAATGGTGCTGGCAAAACTACTTTTTTAAGTATTTTAGGTGGAACGGTATCTAAAACATCTGGGCTTGTTAATGTTTGGGGTTTCGATCTTGATAAAAACCCGAGACAAGTTAAAGCTTCTATTGGAATAGTTCCTCAAGAGGTAAATCTAGATGCTTTTTTTAGTCCAAAGCAATTATTAGAACTGCAAGCTGGACTTTATGGTATAGCTAAAACAGACAGAATCACAGAACTAATACTTAAAATGGTTTCCTTGGAGGGTAAGGCTAATGCGTACTCAAGAAGTTTGTCTGGTGGTATGAAAAGGAGACTTTTAATTGCAAAAGCAATGGTTCATCAGCCTCCAATTTTAATTTTAGATGAGCCAACTGCAGGAGTAGACGTAGAGCTTAGAAATAACCTTTGGAATAATGTTAAAAAACTTAATAAGGAAGGTGTAACAATAATCTTAACTACGCACTATCTTTTAGAAGCTCAAGAAATGTGTGATCGTATAGCTATTATTGATAAAGGTAATTTGGTCGCTTTAGATACAACAGAAAAACTCTTAGATAGAATTAAAACTAAAAAAATTAATTTTAAAGTTCAACTTGTTGATTTAAATCTCCCCCTTCATATGGAAGGAATTAAGTTTAAGATCGTTTCAAACAAACAAATCACCGCAACATATGAAAAAAATTCATTAAATTTTGGTGAAATAATTGATTATTTTAATAAAAACAACTTAAAAATTGAGGATATTTCTACGGACGACGGCGACTTAGAAGATGTTTTTGTTCAATTAACAAAGCACTAGATTTTAATGAAAAAAATGTTTATTTAGTCCTATGGAATTAGTAAAAGGTTTGAAACAATCAAAATTATTAAAGTATGTTTTCTTTGCTTTAATTGGAAGCATTATACTAGCTGTTTCCTCAAAAATTAAAATTCCTTTCTATCCTGTGCCAATGACTATGCAAACTTTGGTGATCTTATTAATTGGAGCATGTTTTGGATGGAGATTAGGTGTAGCTACTATTTCTTTATATTTGTTTGAAGGAATTATTGGCTTGCCAGTTTTTTCAGGAACTCCGGAAAAAGGTATAGGAATAGTTTACTTCACAGGTCCTACAATGGGTTACTTAATTGGTTTCATAGTAGCTGGATTTTTAGCAGGAAAATTTATTTATGATAATAATTATATTAAGACTTTTTTAAAATTAACTTTTGCTACAAGCTTTATTTATATGTTAGGAATGTTATGGTTAGGAACTTTGATTGGTTGGGATAAACCAATATTTAAATTAGGAGCACAACCTTTCTTGTTAGCAGAGTTATTCAAAATTCTAATTGCAACCCTTGCAATAAATCAAATTAAAAAATTTAGAAAATTTATTTAAGTTATCTTGGAGATCTTTTAGAGAGAATTCTTTGCAGTGTTCTTCTGTGCATCTTAAGTCTTCGAGCTGTTTCGGAAACATTTCTATTACATAACTCAAAAACTCGATGGATATGTTCCCATTTCACTCTATCTGCTGACATTGGATTTTCAGGTGGCTTTGCTTTTGATTCTGGCGATGCTAATAAAGCAGACTCGACATCGTCCGCGTCAACTGGTTTAGCTATATAATCGATTGCGCCTTCTTTCACTGCAGCTACAGCCGTGGGTAGATTCCCGTATCCCGTTAACATTACAATTCTGCTATCTTTTTTATTTTTTGAGAGTTCTCTAACAACATCCAATCCATTACCATCATCAAGCCTAAGATCAATTACAGCAAAGGCTGTAGGAGCTGTTTTAGCAATATTAAGACCCTCAGCTACTGATTTAGCCTCTTTAACTTGAAATCCTTTCTTCTCCATGGCTCTTGCTAGCCTACCCCTTAAGGGGTCATCATCATCAAGGATTAATAGCGATTTATCAGCAAAGTCAGCTAATTTTAGCTGCTCTGGGACGTTTTTTTGCGATCTCATATAGCTCCATATAGGTACTGTTGACAAAATTTCAACACGACAAAAAGGTCCTTTTTTTCTTTACATAGAGTCAAAAAAACCTTAAACGCGAAATAAATAAGGTTTTTTTTATTAAATTTTTTAAAAAATCTTTGTGTAATTTAACGCGAGGGACACATGAAATGGGAAAATTTAAATCAGTTAACGAACTAGTTAACTCACTACAACCAGATTACCCCGTATATTGTATACGGCTTAACGAGATTAAAAAATCCGTTAAATTTTTTAAAGAAAATTTTCCAGGAAAGATACTCTACGCTGTTAAAACAAATCCAAACGAAAAAATTATTAAACAGATTATTGCTAATGGTATTAATGAATTTGATGTTGCCTCACTAAATGAAATAAAACTTCTTAATAAAATTAAGTCCGATGTGAAGTTACATTTTATGCATACTATCAAAAGTAAAGAGAGTATATCGTCAGCATATTTTAATTATGGAGTTAGAAGTTTTTCTCTAGATAGTAAAGACGAGTTAAGGAAAATTCTAGAGGCTACTAATCAAGCAAAAGACTTAGAGTTGTTTGTAAGAATTGCAATTTCAAATGAGCATGCAGAAATAGATCTTTCAAGAAAATTTGGAGCACTTCCTTCTGAAGCTTTAGGATTAGTAAGATTATGTAAGGAACATTCAAAAAAACTTGGAATAAGTTTCCACGTTGGCTCTCAATGTATGCATAAAATTTCTTACTCAAAGGGAATTCGTGAAATTGGAAATATAATTAAAAAAACAAAAATAGTACCAAATACAATTAATGTTGGTGGAGGATTTCCATCTATATATCCAGATCTCGATCCTGAACCATTAATTAATTATATGGAAGAAATTAAAAAAGAGCTAAATAACTTGAAGTTAAATAAATTACCAGAAATCATATGTGAGCCAGGTAGAGCTCTTGTAGCAGAAAGTGGATCTACAATTGTTAAAGTTATTTTAAGAAAAAAAAATAGCTTGTACATTAATGACGGAACATATGGATCTTTATTTGACGCTGGGGCGCCAAACTTTGTATTACCATCAAAGATGATTACAAACGCAAGAATTCAGTCTAAAAAACTAACTGCTTTTAGTTTTTTTGGACCAACTTGTGATGGATTAGATTATATGAAAGGACCTTTTTTACTTCCTAATAAAATTAAAGAGGGCGATTACATTGAGTTAGGTCAGCTAGGCGCATATAGTCTTACTTTCAGAACCAACTTTAATGGTTTCTATTCAAATGAAATTCATGAATTAAGTGACAAACCAATTATATCTATGTACGATGATGAAAAAGATAAAGTTGGTTCTTTAGTAGCTTAATGAATAAAAAAAATAGTCCAAATATTGGACATAACAAAAAATCACTCCTTAATTCTCCAGTTGAACATATCGATATCAAGTCTTTTGATGCTCGTAAGATAATTGATGGTATGAGTAAGATGTCTTTCACCTCTAGAGATACAGCCAGAGCGGCGGCTATTTATAATGAAATGCTTGCAGATAAAGATTGTTCAATTTTTTTAACCTTAGCGGGTTCTACTTCGGCAGGTGGATGTATGAATCTTTACACTGATTTAGTAAAACATAATATGGTCGATGCTATTGTGGCTACGGGGGCCTCGATTATAGATATGGATTTTTTTGAAGCTCTAGGTTTTAAACACTATCAGGGGTCTCAGTTTCAAGATGATACTGAGTTGAGAAACAATTATATTGATAGGATTTATGACACTTATATCGATGAAGAGGAGCTACAAGCATGTGACAAAACTATATGTGATATTGCTAATTCTCTGAACCCCAAAGCATATACCTCAAGAGAGTTTATTAAAGAACTTGGAAAATACCTAAAAACAAATTCTAAGAAAAAAAACTCATTAATAGAAACTGCTTATGATAATAATGTTCCTATATTTTGCCCCGCTTTCACAGATAGTTCAGCAGGATTTGGACTAGTAATGCATCAGGAACAAAATCCCAAAAATCACATCACAATAGACTCTATAAGAGAGTTCAGAGAAATAACTGAGATTAAACTTAAATCAAAACAATCAGGATTATTAATGGTTGGAGGTGGGGTTCCCAAAAATTTTATTCAAGATACAGTAGTTTGTGCGGAGTTATTAGGTAAAAAGGTAGATATGCACAAATATGCTATTCAAATTACTGTGGCAGACACGAGAGACGGAGCTTGTAGTAGTTCTACTTTAAAAGAAGCAAGTTCATGGGGTAAAGTGGATATCACAAAGGAACAAATGGTATTTGCTGAAGCTACAAGTGTATTGCCGTTAATAGCAAGCGATGCCTTTCATCGTAAACATTGGCAAACAAGAAATAAAAGGAATTTTCAAAATTTATTCAATTAAAAAATAATGAGTAAAATAAAGATAGCATTAGTACAGATGAAAATGTCATCTGACCCAAAAAAAAATATTCAAAATGCTATCAACAAAATTAATACTGCGGCAAAAAAAGGTGCAAAAGTAATTTGCTTACCAGAGTTGTTCTTAACAAAATATTTCTGCCAAGTTGAAAGTCATAAAAACTTCAATTTCGCTGAAAAAATACCAGGGCCTAGCAGTAACTTATTTTCTGCACTTGCTAGAGAATTGAAAATCATTTTAATAATTTCATTATTTGAGAAGAAAACTTCTGGGCTTTATCATAATAGTAGTATTGTAATTAACGAGAAGGGCAAAATTTTAGGAAAATATAGAAAAATGCATATCCCTGATGATCCACAATTTTACGAGAAGTTTTATTTTGCACCTGGAGATTTAGGTTTCAAATCTTTTAAAACTTCAAAAGGAAATTTAGGAACTTTAATTTGCTGGGATCAATGGTTTCCTGAGGCAGCAAGATTAACAGCGCTTAAAGGAGCAGAAATTATTTTTTATCCAACTGCTATTGGATGGCATCCAAAAGAAAAAAGGAAATTTGGCAAGTCACAACTCAACTCGTGGCTTTCAATTCAGCGATCTCACGCGATAGCTAATGGTATTTATGTTGCTGCAATAAATAGGGTTGGAACTGAAAAACAAGGTAATAAAAAGATAGAGTTCTGGGGGCATAGTGTAATTTTTGATCCAAGTGGTAACGTTGTTAAAAAAGCCAGTTTAAAAGAAAATATTTTGATTTGTGAAATAGATTTCAAAAAGGTCGAAAATTCTCGACAGCATTGGCCTTTTTTTAGAGATAGAAGAATAGACTATTATAAAGGACTACTTAAAAATCCAAGAGATGCCTAGAAAAATAAATTCTCTTTTCAGAATGCCAGCTGAGTGGGAGGAACAACAATCTACCTTAATAGGTTGGCCTTATAATAAAAATGATTGGCCGGGTAAGTTTAAAAGAATTCCTAATGTTTTTGCTAAAATCATTTCTAAAATTACTGATTCTCAAAAAGTAAATCTTTTAATAAAAAGCTCCAAATCTAAGAATGTGATTAGAAAATTGCTAAAAAAAAATAATGCAAAAATACGTAATGTAAAATTTATAATTTGTAAAACAGATAGAGTATGGATGAGGGATACAGGACCAATATTTATTAAAGATGAAAAAAATAGAAATATTTTATTAAATTGGAAATTTAACGGTTGGGCTAAATATAGAAATTACAGAGCAGACAATAAAGTCGGTTTGAAGATTAAAAATAATTACAGAGGAAATCTTCTAAGTCCTAAATTTAATAAAAAATCTATAGTTCTTGAGGGAGGGTCGATAGATGTTAATGGAAAAGGTGTATTACTTACAACTAAAGAATGCTTATTAAGTAAAATTCAACAAAGAAATTCTTTCTTAAAATTAAAGGATTATAATCACATTTTTAAAAAATTTTTTGGAGCAAAAAAGGTCATTTGGCTAAATAAGGGAATCGAGGGAGATGACACTCATGGTCACGTTGATGATATTGCTAGATTTGTAAAATCTAATAAAGTTTTTCTTGCTTTCGAAAATAATAAAAAAGATAAAAATTACAAAAATCTAAATGAAAACTTTAAAATATTGAAAAGGGTAAAAGTTAACTCCTCACAAATAAAAATTAGAAAAATTCCGATGCCTAAACCTTTGTATATAAATAAAGTGAGAGTTCCAGCATCGTATCTTAACTTTTATATCTTAAATAAATCTGTTTTGTTGCCTATTTTTAATGATCCAAAGGACAAAATAGTAATCAAAATTTTTAAAAATGAATTTAATAATAGAAAAATCATTCCAATAGATTGCTCAGAATTAATTTGGGGTTTCGGAGCCATTCATTGTTTAACTCAACAAGAACCAAAATAGGTTTTATCATTGTAATAAAATATTTTTTGGAGACCAACTAATCACTACAGAAGCTCCACCTAAATTTTTATCATCCTTGAAAATTAATTTTGCATTTTGTCTTTCTAATAAAGTTTTTCCTAAGAAAGTTCCAAGTCCTAATCCAGAATTAGAATTAACTTCTTTAGATTTTGATTTAATATAAGGCTCACCAATTTTTTTAATAATATCTTCAGGAAAACCTGGTCCGTCGTCGTTTACAATTATTTTAATCTCGTTTTCATCGCTATAAAGAAAAACGTTTACTGTACTTTTTGAAAATTTAATTGCGTTTCCTATGAAATTTCTTAATCCATAAATCATTTCTGGTGATCTTTGAATATCAATTTTATTTCTATCATCATTAGAAATAAGATTTATATTTTTTGAGGATGTTTCTCTAAAAGAATTTAAAATCTCCTCTAAAAGATCCTCTAATTTTACTGAACTAAAAAATTTATCTTCTGCTATCTGTTTTTTTGAAATTCTTTTTAAAATATCACTACATCTTTTTGACTGACTAATTAATAATTCTATATCTTTTGATATTTCATTATTGTCACCAATTTCTTTTTTTAGTTCTTTTGCAACTACAGAAATTGTTGCAAGTGGTGTTCCTAGTGAGTGTGCTGCTGCTGCTGCCTGCCCCCCCAAAGACTCTAACTCATACTCTTTGTAAATTACTTCTTGTAATTTACTCAATGCTTCTGAAGTTTTTTTTTTCTCTCCAGCAAAACGAATTCCAAAATAACTTAAAAAAATTAATCCTATTAAAATTGATATGATAATACCTGTTTTATAAAAATTAGGAAAATGAAGTAAATTCATTTCTTGCCCAGGTAATGGTAAATGATAAAATGATATAGTAAGTAACAATAATGACGTTATGATGCCTAATATAATAGTTGTTCCCATACTTAAAAAGGTAGATGAAACTATCGCAGGAATTATTAGTAAAAAACAGAATGGATTAAAAATACCACCAGTTAAATATAACAAAATACTTAATTGAATGAGATCGTAAACAAGAAATACTGATGCATATAAGTCTTTAAGCTGATTTAATTTTATTCCAAATTGAAGGTAAAGATTTGTTGTTAAACCAATAGATATAACAAAATAACATAGTTCAAAGGGGAATGGTAATTTAAGGTAAAAATATACTACGCTAATGGCTAAAAACTGACCAAAAATCGCGATATATCTTAATATTGTAAGAGTATTTTTATCTAGATTAAGATTCTCTTCTGTCCGAAAGAGAGTTGATAAGTTCATTTTTAAATTAAATGTCTAAATTCGTAACTTCTAGAGCATTGCTTGTAATAAAATCTTTTCTAGGTGCTACTTCATCACCCATTAGAATTTCTATCATTTTTTGATCGTCTTTAGATTTATCTTTTGTACCTTTAGAATATTGAACACGTAGCATTGTTCTGTTTTCAGGATTTAAGGTTGTTTCCCAAAGCTCTTCTGGGTTCATTTCACCTAATCCTTTAAATCTTTGAATTGAAAGTTTATCTTTTTGATCTTGCAGAAATTTTTTATATTCAGAAGATCCCTTTCTAATATTTTTATCTATTTTTGAGGAGTTTAAAATATAATCTTCTAAAACTTTTTCATTTTTTATATAGACACTTTTATTTGCTTTAGTAACTTTAAATAAAGGTGGCTGTGCTAGATATATGTGTCCATTTTCAATTAACTGATTAAAAGGATGGTTATTAAAAAAAGTTAGTAATAAAGTCCTTATATGTGATCCATCAACATCAGCATCCGTCATGATAATAATTTTATCATATCTTAAGTTCTCAATATTAAAATCTTTTGAGCCAGTACCAAGTGCATTTATCAATGTTACAATCTCACTTGACGACATCATTTTAGAAAGAGCTTTTGTAGATTGATCTTCCCCATTTTTTTTTCCGTTAACAAAAGTATTTAAAATTTTCCCACGTAATGGAAGCACAGCTTGATATTCCCGAATCCTTCCCTGTTTAGCAGATCCACCTGCTGAGTCTCCTTCGACTATAAATAATTCAGTGCCTTCTCTTTTTTGGATTTGACAATCTGCGAGTTTACCTGGAAGCCCTGATAGTTCAAATGTTCCTTTTCTTCTAACACTATCTCTTGCTTTTCTTGCAACATCTCTTGCCATAGCAGCTTGAGTAATTTTTTCTATAACTACTTTTGCTACTGATGGATTTTGATCAAACCATGTTGAAACTTTTTCACTGACTATATGTTCAACTATATTTCTGATCTCAGATGAAACTAGCTTATCTTTTGTTTGAGACGAAAACTTTGGATCGGGCATTTTGATAGATAGGACCGCAGTCAAACCTTCTTTAATATCCTCTCCAGAAAGGGTTAGTTTATTTTTTTTGCTGTTCCTTTCTCCTGAATACTTATTGATCACTCTGGTAAGTGCGCTTCTAAATCCCAAAAGATGTGTTCCGCCATCCTTTTGGGGAATGTTATTTGTAAAAGGTAAAACATCCTCGGTATAACCAGCATTCCACTCTAAAGAACACTCCACACTAACATTATTTTTATTAGCTGAAATATATATAGGTTTTTTAAATACCTCTTTTTCACTTTTATTTACTAATATAGGTTTTTTTTTGTTTAAATGCTCAACAAACTCAATAATTCCACCGTCATATTTATGCACTTGATCTTGTGATTTTTTTGAATTTTCGTCTCTTAAAGTGATGGAGATCCCTTTATTTAGAAAGGCCAACTCTCTTATTCTTTTGTCTAATATTGTAGAATTAAATTTTATAGATGAAAAAATATCTTTTGAAGGTAGAAAAGTAATTTTTGTTCCTTTTTTTTTTGTTTTACCTATTTTTTTTAGCGGTTTTAGAGAATTGCCATCTTTAAAATTTATTTCATATTCTTTTCCATCTCTAAAAATATTCAAATGAAGTTTTTCTGATAAAGCATTCACTACTGAAACACCAACTCCGTGAAGTCCGCCTGAAACTTTATACGAGTCATGATCAAATTTACCTCCTGCATGTAACTGAGTCATAATCACTTCAGCAGCAGATATTTTTTCTCCTTTATGAATATCGATTGGAATGCCTCTCCCATCATCTTCGACAGTAACAGTATTATCGGAATTAATTGTAACGAGGATATTTTTACAATAACCGGCTAACGCTTCATCTATTGAATTATCTATTACCTCGAACACCATATGGTGGAGGCCTGATCCATCGTCAGTATCACCAATGTACATCCCGGGACGTTTTCTAACAGCATCTAGGCCTTTTAAAACTTTTATAGAATCTGCTCCGTACGATTGGTCGGTATTTTGTTTAAAATTTTTTGACATTAATGTTTTTTTTGAAATTAAAATATAACATTTTTTTAAAATAATATAAAACGCATGAAAGCATTCGGCACCTAAAAGTATTTAATAGCAACAGTTTTGAGGCTAAAATAAATTTTAATTTTAAATTCAGCAATATTTAGATTTTCATAGGCATTATAACAAAATAACTATTTTTATCTAGATTATCTTCAATCAACACAGGTGAAATAGAGTCTTTAAAACTAATACATAAATTTTTATCTTCAACTTCTGAAGCAATATCGATTAAATATTTTGAATTAAAACTTATGTTTAAACTTTCCCCAGAGTATTCTGCCTTGATTTTTTCGTTTCCTTCTCCAGAATTTGCGCTGTTTACTGAAAGTTGAATGCTGTCTTTATTAATGTTTAATTTGACCCCCTCTTTTCGATCTAAAGAAACACTTGCGACTCTTTCTATAGAATTAATGAAATCTTTAGAAGAAACAGTTAGTTTTTTATCGTTATTAATTGGAACAACTTTTTTATAATCTGGAAATTTACCATCAATTACTTTGGAGATTAAAGATATATTTCCTATATTAAATTTAATTTTATTCTCACTTATCTGTAATTCCAATTTATCTTTATTATCTGCCAGCAAAGTACAAAGTTGAAATACTGCTTTTTTTGGTAAAATTACAGGATTAATATTATTTTCATTTTCTAGTTCAATACTGCTTGAAGAAAGTCTGTGACTGTCTGTTGCAACTGCTGTTAAAAAAACTCTTCCTTGACCCTCAGTTAAATGTAAAAATATTCCATTTAAATAATGTCTTGTGTCGTCATTTGAAATCGAAATTTTCGTTTTATTTAAAAGATTGAGAAATTTTTGTGAATTAAGAGTCATTTGTTGCCCATCAAAATTATTATCAAAAGTTGGGAAATTATCAGTTGGTAGGCATAAGAGATTAAAGTCGGAATTATCACTTTTTAGACTAAGTTTATTTTCAGTTTTTAATTGAAAAATCAGTTCTGAGTTAGACGAAATTTTTCTCAAGATATCATATAAAATAGCTGCAGAAGTAGTTGTGCTTCCCTCGTTAATTATTTTTACGTCAGATATGACATCATAAAAAATGATGTCTAGATCGGTTGCTACTATCAAAAGTTTTTTGTCTTTTAATTGTAAAAGAACATTTGACAAAATTGGTAAAGTATTTCTTTTTTCGATGACTCCTTGAACGAAATGTAATGATTTTAATAAGATATCTCTTTTTACTGCAAAGTGCATTTATTGCTCTAATAGAAGACTTCTGATTTGACTTAAATTTTTTTTCATTTCATCATCTTGTTCTGAAAGTCTTGTTATAGTTTTAACGGCGTGAATGACTGTAGTATGGTCTCGATTTGCAAATCTTCTTCCTATTTCTGGTAAAGATCTTGAGGTCATTTTTTTTGCGAGATACATAGCGATCTGTCTTGGTCGAGCTAAAGGTCTTGATCTCCTTTGCGATAACATTTCACTTAAGGCAATATTAAAATAATTTGACACTACATTTTGTATTTTATCTACAGTGATGACTCTTATTTGATTAAAAACATCTTTTAAAATATTTTTACAATCGTTTATATTTAATGACTTGTTATTAACTCTGCTAAAAGCAACTACTCTATTTAGAACTCCTATTAATTCTCTAATGTTAGTTTTACTCTCGCTTGCAATATAATTTACTACTTCTTGGCTCAAAATAATATTTTCTTTAAATTGATTTTGTATTTCCTCAATTTTTTTATTAATAATTTTGACTTTCAAGTCAAAATCTGGAGGATCAATGTCAACTACTAAGCCACCGGATAATCTTGATTTTATTCTATCTTGGACTCTATCTAATTTCATTGGGGTTCGATCAGATGAAATGATTATTTGCGAGCCCTTTTCCATAAGGCTATTAAAAGTATGAAAAAACTCTTCTTGTAAACTCTCTTTTCCACTAATGAATTGAATGTCATCTATTATAAAAACTGATGACTTTCTAAAAAAATCTTTAAAGTTAACCATATCATTTTTTTTGATGGATTTTATGAAATGGTACATAAATCGCTCTGCAGAGATGTACATAACATTATTCTCATTTTGCAAAGCGAGCCCAATGGCATTTAGGAGATGTGTTTTTCCTAAACCAACGCCACCACACACGTAGAGTGGATTATATCTCGATAATTGATCACATACTTTTTTAGAGTAAGATAAAGCAATGTCATTGCTTTTACCTCTGATAAAATTTTCAAAGTTTAAATTTGAATTTAGTCTGTTGTAATTTAAAATTGAATCTTTAATTTCAGATACTTTATTAATCTCATTTAATTTTAATAGTTCCTGATTTTGTTTATTTTCCTCTATTATTTTAAATTCTATTCTATTTAAACTTAGCTTATAATTTTTAACTTGCTCTAAAATTTTATCTAGGTATCTAGATACAATCCAGTCTCTAAAAAATCTTGTTGGTACGCCCAGTACTAGATAATCATTGAACTCCTTAATAAGTGAAATTTTTTGAAGCCAACTATTATAAATTTCATCACCGAAAGTTTTTTTAAAAGAAGTCTGGATCTCTGACCAATCTAAGGTTTTTTCCTCCTCAGAGACATAAGTGTTTTGTTTTTTAATATTATCCATGTGGTTTATTTCTTAAGAAACTTCTTTTAAACTCTTTTTGTAAAAGTTGTGCAACTATTTATAGGTTGTAATTAAAAAAAAATATTTGTTTTGGTTGTGTGTTTATCGTAAAGATAGAATTTGAATCTTTGTCTGAAATGCAACTTATATTAAAATCAATATTTTGTTTTTGTAAAACTAAATATAGTTAGTAAAAAAAAAATTAATCAACCAAAAATTGATATTGGATTTTCAAATCTTTTTTGAAATTTTTGAAATTTTTCTTGCTGCAGTCTTTTTATTAATAATGCCAGTTTTAGCAACCTGCATTAGAATTGATTGGAAATCTGGAAAAAATTTTTTAGCTTTGTCCTTCTCTTTAGACTTTAAATAAGTTTCCATTTTCTTTACCGCATTTTTGTATCTGCTTTTTCTAATTTTGTTAATTTGAGTTTGTTTTTTTACTCGTCTTACTCTTCTAATTGCTGATTTTGTGTTTGGCATTTTCAGAATTATATATATTGCGAGAATATTTGGGTCAACTTTATTATTTTTGGCAATTTTTACAAAAAAATGATGATCGATTTGAAATAAATGTTCTTAATACAGTATCGTTGCAATCTATGTTAGAACACTTTTCACCTTTTCTATCATAAACTTTAAAATGTTGTTGAAAAACCCCTTTTTTTCCATTTTCACTAGAAAAATCTTTTATTGTGGAACCTCCAAAAGTAATAGCTTTTTTAAGTATTTTTTTTATATTTTTAATAATGTCTCTAATTTCAAAATCATTCAGCTTTACAACTGCCCGAGTAGGTTTAACTCCACTAGCAAAAAGAACTTCATTTACATATATATTTCCTAAACCTGAAACAAACTTCTGATCCATTAAAATGTTTTTTATATTTTTATTTCTGCCTGAAATATTTTTTTTAAAATATGTATAATTAAATTGTTTTTCTAATGGTTCTGGACCAAGTTTTTTTATATGAGAGATATTAGAGTAATTTTTCTTTATAAAAAATTTTACAAAACCAAATTTTCTAACATCATTATAAATTAATTTTTTTTTATTTTGAAAGTTAAATATTATTTTATCATAATTATGATCCTTTTTATCAATTTGATAATAAAAGCTAGTCTTGAATTTTTTATGACTTTTATTTTGAAAAAAGAATTTTCCAGTCATTCCAAGATGAACCAACATAAAAAGTTTACTATTAGTCCTAAATATTAAAAACTTTGACCGTCTAGTAATTTTGATTATTTTTTTTCCAATAAGTTTAAATGCTTTTTTTTTGTTAACCTTATAACGCAGATTCCCATCAATAATTTTTACATTTTTGATTATCTTATTTCGAATTTTCCTTTCTAAGGACCTTTTAACAACTTCAACTTCTGGTAATTCTGGCATATAATTCTTATATGAAAAGCACTATTCAAGATAAAAATATATTAGTCAATTCTGTATTTTCAGATGTTCATAAAAAATATGATTTAATGAATGATATAATGTCACTTGGGATACATAGAGTTTGGAAAGAAAAATTTATTGATTGGATGAATCCTCAGCCAGAAACAAAATTAATAGATGTTGCTTCAGGAACTGGAGATATTGCAAAAATTTTCTTAGATAAATCTAAAAATTCTGGACAAGTCACATGTGTTGAGCCTAATACCAAAATGTTAGATCAAGGTAAAAAAAAATTAAAAAAATATAAAAATATCAAATGGATAAACGCTCCAGCTGAAAAAATTCCTACCAAAGATAATACTTTCGACTATTACTCTATAAGTTACGGAATAAGAAATGTTACAAATATTAATGTCGTTTTAAAAGAAGCTTTTAGAGTGTTGAAGCCAGGGGGTCGTTTTATGTGCTTAGAATTTTCCAAAATCGATAATGAGTTATTAAATTATCTTTACAAGCAGTATTCAAAAACTATACCTTTAGTTGGTAAATTGATAGTTGGATCAGATAAACCTTACAAATATTTGATTGAAAGTATTGAGAAGTTTTATAATCAAGAACAATTAGTCGAATTAATTTTAGATAACGGTTTTTCCAATGTAGAATATAGAAATGTTTCAAATGGAATATCGGCAATTCACTCGGGTTGGAAAATTTAGATGTTAAAAAGAGTTTTTAAATTGTTCCAAATAGCTAGAAAATTTTCTACCTCTGGCGCAGTAGCTACAATAAATGAGATGCATCAACTACCTACAATTATTAATTTATTTTTTAATTTTATTTCGATCGGTGCAAGTTCGAATATTCAAAATTATAACAAATCCTCGGGAGAGAAGCTTTGTATCGCGCTTCAAGGAATGGGAACAACTTTTATTAAATTAGGTCAATTTTTAGCTACAAGGCCAGACATCATTGGCGAGGAACTTGCAAAATCTCTTGAAAAATTACAGGATAAAGTCCCTGCTTTTGATCTGCACGATGCAAAAAAAATTATTAAAAGAGAAATTGGAGAAAACTATTTTAAAGATATTAAAGAATTAAGTGAGCCTATAGCAGCAGCATCTATAGCTCAAGTACATCTTGCAAAAATTAAACATGAAGAACAAGAAAAACAAGTAGCAATAAAAATATTAAGACCTGATATAGAAAGGTTATTCAATGAAGAATTAGATGCTTTGATGTTATTTGCTTACATAGTTGAAAATACTATTACAAAAGCAAAGAGATTAAAATTAATTGAAGTTGTCCATTTGTTGAGAGAAATAACAAATATAGAAATGGATTTAAGATTTGAAGCTGCTGCAGCTAATGAGCTTTACGAAAATACTAAAAATGACCAAGGGTTTATCGTACCAAAAATTTATTGGAATTATACAACTAAAAAAATATTAACTTTAGATAAAGTCGAAGGTGTTTCCATACGTGAAATACAAAAAATTAATGATTTAGGAATAGATCTTAAGAAACTTGCGAAAAACGTAATACAATTATTTTTAACTCAGGCTGTGAGAGATGGCTTTTTTCATGGTGATATGCATCAAGGCAATTTATTTGTAGATTCGAAAGGAAACATAATCCCAGTAGACTTTGGTATCATGGGACGCTTAGATAAAAATAATAGAAAATTTTTAGCTGAAATTTTATATGGTTTTATTAAAAGAGATTACGTCAAAGTTGCTGAAGTCCATTTTCAGGCCGGCCTTGTTCCTAAAGATGCCTCGAAAGAAGAATTTGCTCAAGCCTTAAGATCTGTGGGAGAACCTATTTTTGGACAATCTATCAAAGATATTTCGGGTGGAAATTTATTGGCTCAGTTATTTGAGATTACAGAGAAGTTTAATATGCCGACTCAACCCCCTCTTCTTTTATTACAAAAAACAATGGTTGTAGTTGAAGGGGTTGCGAGAAGACTTTATCCCGAAACGAATATTTGGGAGGTATCGAGGCCGGTTTTAGAAGATTGGCTTAAAAATGTTAAAAGTCCAAAATCTACCATAGATACAGCAATTAATACTTCATCTGAAATTTTAAAAAGAATACCGGATCTTCCAGAACTAATGGACAGAGCTGATTATGCCCTTAAGTTAATGGCCGATGGAAATTTAAATTTAGCTATTGGAACAAATAAAAATTTAGAATTAGAACAAATGAAGATTAAAAACTTTAGAAATAATATAGTTATTAGTTTTTTTGGTGTTGTAATTGTCTTTTTATTAGTATTCTAATTACTTATGACTGTAAAAAACAAAAAAATCTTAATAATCATTGGTGGTGGTATTGCGGCCTATAAGTCTTTAGATTTGATAAGATTGCTAAAAAAAAATAATAATGAAGTTAAAACTATACTAACAAAAAGTGGTAAAGAATTTGTCACTCCTCTATCTGTTTCTACTCTAACGAAAAGTAAGACTCTTGAGAATATTTTTGACAAGGACTCTGAGGCGGAAATAGATCATATTTCATTATCTAGATGGGCCGACTTAGTAATTGTATTGCCTACAACTGCAAACTTTATGACAAAATTAAGTCTTGGAAAAGCTGAAGATTTAGCTACAACAGTAATTTTAGCGTCAAACAAAGATATTTTATTAGTTCCTGCTATGAATGTAAGAATGTGGACACACAAAGCAACACAACAAAATGTGAAAATTTTAAAGGATTATGGATATCTTTTTATAGGACCAGAAAAAGGCGAAATGGCCTGTGGAGAATATGGTGAAGGAAAAATGTCGAGTCCTAGACAAATATACTCCTTTATTGAAAAATACTTTAATAAAAAAAATATTATCAAAAAAAAAAATCTAAAAGCCTTAGTAACTGCTGGACCAACAAGGGAGTATTTGGATCCAGTAAGGTATATTTCAAACGAGTCAAGTGGTAAACAAGGATTTGAAATAGCAGAAGCATTAAGTAGGTTAGGCATAAAGACGACTCTAATTACGGGACCCTCACATCTTTCTTCCAAAAAAGATATCAGAACAAAAAAAATAATTACAGCAAATGAGATGTTTGAGGCGGTAAAAAAATGTTTGCCAGTTGATATTGCAATATGTGCAGCTGCTGTTGCAGATTTTAAGCCTATAAAAAAAAACAAGATTAAAATTAAAAAAGACAATATAAAATTAAAATCAATTGAATTAGAGAGAAATAGGGATATTGTTGAATTTCTTGGCAAAAACAATAAACACAGGCCAAGCTTAGTAATCGGTTTTGCAGCTGAAACTGAAAATATGAATAGAAATGCATTTTCTAAATTAAAACAAAAAAATTGTGATCTTGTAGTGGTTAATGATGTATCCAAAAAAGATAGCGGACTTAATTCAGATTATAATAGAGTTTCGATAATTGATAATTCAGGAAAAATAAAAGTTATAAAAAAAAATAAAAAAAGTTTTATAGCTAATGTAATAGCAGAAATAGTCTTAGATAAACTCTTAATTGATGACAGAAGTTTTAATTAAAAGACTATCAAAAAATATCGAGCTACCTAAGTACGAGACAAATGGTTCATCGGGAATGGACCTTTCAGCTAATATTGAAAAACAGATAAAAATTGAGCCGGGAAAAACATCAATAATTCCAACTGGTATATTAGTATCTATACCCAAAAATTTTGAAATACAAATTAGATCAAGATCCGGATTGGCTGCTAAAAGTCAAATATCAGTTCTTAATTCACCCGGAACAATAGACGCTGACTATAGAGGTGAATTAAAAGTGATATTAATAAATTTGGGTAATAAAACTTTTATTGTTGAAAGAGGCGCACGTATCGCTCAAATGGTATTATGCCCAATAGTTAAAGCTAGGTTTAAAGAAGTAGAAAGCCTGGACGATACTGACAGAGGTGCTAGTGGCTTTGGATCTACTGGGTTGAAATAATATATGCAATTAGGATTGAAAGATTTCAAAAGGTTTGAAAAACAAATAATTCTAAAAAATATTGGTGTAGCCGGACAAAAAAAAATACTTAAAGCTAAAGTATTAATAATCGGTATTGGAGGTTTGGGTTGCCCGCTTTTAACGTATTTAGCAGCATCAGGGGTTGGAACGATAGGAATTGCAGATCCAGATAAAGTTGAAATAAGTAATTTAAATAGACAAACATTATTTGCCACTAGTGATATAGGAAAGTACAAAGTCGATCAGGCTAAATGTAGTGTTAATAGAATAAATAATAGAATAAGAATTAAAATATTCAAAAAAAGAATAACTTCTAAGAATATAAAATCAATAATTAAGGATTTTAATATAATTTGTGATGGTACTGACAACTTTGAGACAAGATATTTAATTAATGATGAGTGCAAAAAAATGAAAAAAATTCTCATCTCAGCAGCAATCAGTAAATTTGACGGTCATTTATACAAGTTTAATTTTAAAAAAAAGGCATCATGTTACAGATGCTTTATGCCAGACATGCCTATTCTAGATAGAAACTGTGAGACAGAGGGAATTTTTTCTCCAGTTGCTGGAATTTTAGGATCACTGCAAGCAAATGAAGTTTTGAAAACAATTATAGGATTAAAGAATGGTTTAGATAGCCAGATGATGATTTTTGATTCAATTAAAATGAATTTAAGAAAAGTAAAATTATCTTTCAATCCTCAATGTAAAAACAAATGTTAAAAATTTTCTACATTGTTTTTATTTTTTATTTTTCATCACAGAATCTTTTTGCTAGTGAATATTTTTTGACTTTAAGGAATGATAAAGTAAATCTTAGACAAGGGCCGTCTTTCGAATATCCTATCAAATTATTTTACAAAAAGAAATTTTTACCTGTTTTAATTCTAGATAAATTTGAAAATTTTAGAAAAATAAGAGATCATGAGAATAATACTGGCTGGATACATATTTCACAATTATCAAAAAAAAAATCAGCTATCACAATAGATGATGATCAATTAATTTTTAATAAACCTTCTATTTATTCTAAACCTTTTGCAATTCTTAAAAAAGGTAGATTATGTAAGATTCATAAATGTAAAGATGAATGGTGTAAGATAAGTGTAGAGAAATATAAAGGTTGGGTTAAAAAAGATATTTTGTGGGGTCTATTATAAACTATTTCTTATACTTAGATGTCCAGAGTTTATCTAGAACGAAATACCAAACCGCGTTGGCAATCGGTTCAACTATTGCATCAGTTAAAGCGATCATAAACGAAACATTAGATATTAACATTAAAACTGTTATGGCAATTAAAAAATGTCCAATAGTATAAATTAATGTTCGTAAAAGAGATCCTTTGTTACTTTGATAAATATCTCTTACAGTAAGATAGATTCCTTTATTGAACTCTGCCATTTTTAAACGGATTTTCTAAAACACAAGCTACAAGATGTATCCTATCTTGCTCACCGCCATTAAAGAAGTTGTGATATTTAGTGTTGTTTGTAATAGTTGCTGATCCATCTGCCGGCATATGCTTACAAACATCTTCGATGACCATCCTGCAGCCTTTATTCGTTATGATTGGAATATGGAGTCTTGGCTCTGGATCTCTATGCCAACTTAAAGTAGATCTAGGTTCTTTTAATAATATTCTTACTCTTCCAAGCTTAAAGTGTTTCTTTAAAGTATTATAAACTTCCTCAAAATATGTGTTTTTAAACTCAGGAACTATTTCTGTATACTTCGTTTCATCTATTGCCTTGTCCCTCTCGACCTCTTTACCTTTTTCATCAGGTATAGTCCAGTACGTGCCTCTTACATTGTGACCCTCTGTAGAATTTTTATCACCTGGAATTTGATTTATAGAAATGGCTCCAAAATTTTTAATACCAAGAGTGTTAAATTTCTTTTTTTTTAACACAATATTTAAATCTGCTTTTAATTTATCAATATCAAATTTCAAATTTGGAACTTTAAAAAAATCATCTTTTATATTTTGATTTAACTTTTCTAAGTTTTGTGTTTTTACAATTTCCATATTAATTTAGCTTCTTAAGGTTAATCCTATCTGCGTTCATGATTTTTGTCCAAACTTTAATAAAATCTTTAATAAATTTTTCTTTATTGTCGTCTTGTGCATAAACTTCTGAGTAAGATCTAAGAATAGAATTGGATCCTAGGACTAAATCAGCTCTAGAGGCTGTAAATTTAACTTTGTTAGTTTTGCGGTCAATAACATCGTATGAGTTTTTTCCAGTCGGTTTCCAAGAATATTTCATATCAACTAAATTTACAAAAAAGTCATTTGTAAGTGCTCCAACTTTATCAGTCATAACACCTTTTTCTTTCGCAGTTGAATGATTTGTTCCTAGCACTCTCATTCCCCCTACTAAACAAGTCATTTCCTGTGCAGTTAACCCCATAAGAGAAGCTCTCTCTAATAGAAGTTCCTCAGGCATTACTGAATAATCGGCTTTAAAATAGTTTCTAAAACCATCATGATGAGGTTCTAACCATTTAAAGCTTTTGATTTCGGTTTGGTTTTGTGACGCGTCACCCCTTCCAGGATTAAATGGGACTTTTGCTTTAGAACCCGCTTTTTTAATAGCTTTTTCAAGGCCTACATTTCCTGCTAATACTATTGTATCAGCAATTGTTGCTCCGGATTTCTTAGCAATTCCTTCAAGCACTTTTAAAACCTTAGAGAGTTTTTTTGGCTCATTTGCTTCCCATTGGTTCATTGGTTCTAAACGAATTCTTGCTCCATTAGCTCCACCTCTTTTGTCTGTTCTTCTGTATGTTCTTGCGCTATCCCAAGCAGTTGTAATTAAATCACTAGAATTTAATTTTGAAGAGGAAATCATTTTCTTAACTTTCTCCACGTTATATTTCTTTTTAGGTTTTGGAACATTACCTTGCCAATATAAATCCTCTTTAGGCGCCCAAGGTCCAATATAGTTTTCTTTATTTCCCATCGTTCTATGAGTTAACTTAAACCACGCTCTTGCGAACGAATCCTCAAAGAATTTCGGATCTTTATAAAATCTTTCTGAAATTTTTCTGTATTCTGGATCCATTGCCATTGCCATGTCTGCATCAGTAAACATTAATCTGGCTTTTTTATTTGGATCTCCCAAGTCTCTTGGTTTTTTTTCCTCTTCAAGATTAATTGGTTCCCACTGCCAGGCACCTGCAGGGCTTTTTTTACTTTCCCACTCATAATTAAGTAAAAGATCTAAATATTGATGATCCCACTTATCAGGATTTGTTGTCCAGGCCCCTTCGAGGCCTGATGTAATTTGATTTGCACCGGTACCATTTTCCTGGTTCCAGCCAAAACCTTGTTCATGAATATCAGCTCCAGCAGGTTCTGGCCCTAAATTGTCAGGATTACCATTACCATGCGCTCTTCCAATAGAGTGACCTCCGACTGTAAGTGCCGCAGTCTCAACATCATTCATTCCCATTCTTCCAAAAGTTTCCCGAACATCCATCGCAGTTCTTACTGGATCAGGTTTCCCCTCAACACCTTGGGGGTTCACGTAAACTAATTGAAAATGAGAAGCTGCAAGAGGTGCTTCTAAAGAAGATCTATCTTGTGGATCTCCGTATCTGTTAACTGCTAATGGAACTGTTTCTTTTCCCCAGTAAACATCTTTTTCTGGCTCCCAAATATCCTCTCTACCAAATGAAAAACCGAAAGTTTTAAATCCAGCATGCTCATAAGCCATGGTACCAGCTAGCACCATTAAATCTGACCAACTTAATCTATTGCCGTATTTTTTTTTAATCGGCCATAAAAGACGTCTAGCCTTATCCAAGTTTGTGTTGTCAGGCCAAGAATCTTGAGGTGAGAATCTATGTGATCCAACATTAGGTCTTCCGTCAAATTCTCTATAAGTGCCAACCTGGTGCCAAGTTAGTCTCACCATTAATCCACTGTAAGTTCCAAGATCTGCTGGCCACCACTCTTGGCTGTCTGTCATCAACTTTAATAAATCTTTTCTTAAAGCTTTAAAATTTAATTTTTTAACTTCCTTTTTATAATCGTATCCTGGTAGCGGATTCGTTTTTGTATCGTGTTGATGTAAAATATCTAAATTTATACTATTAGGCCAAAGTCTGGCAGTATTTGACTCTCCGGCTTTAGTAACGCCCCCGTGCATGACTGGACATTTACCATTATTACTTTTTTTATAATCTACACTCATAACCCTAGTTTATAATTATTCTAAAGTGAAAAACAAGCGACAAACTGTCAGTTTTTCAAATTTATAAATACCTCAACATTTTTAATTTTCTTACCATTTGGTGCTTTTGGAATTTTTTGAATGATTATATCATTCGCATTGATGTCTATTAATTCTGAAGTATCGCTATCATAAAAATGGTGGTGGTTTGAAACATTAGTATCAAAATAAGTTTTGTTTCCTCTCACTTCTACTTCACTTAAATGTCCGGCTGTTTTAAATGCGTGGACGGTATTATAAATTGTAGCTAGCGCAATTTTAGAAGCCGATTTTTTGGTCAAAAGTTTGTTTAGACTTTCAACTGTAAAATGGAAAGTTTGTTCCCTTTCAAATAAAAATTTAGCTATTTCAACTCTTTGTTTAGTCGGTCTTAACCCAGAAGATCTTAATTTTTTTAAAATGTCTATTTTTTTCACGTTTTAATTCGCTTTTTAATCTACTTTATAATCATTCTAAAAACAAAATATATATGAAACTTTTGCTAAATCAAGTAAAACAATTCTTAATCATGCAAAAAAATAGTTACAATTACGATGAGCTAATTTCGTGTGGAGAGGGAAAATTATTTGGTGAGGGAAATGCTAAGCTACCATTACCTCCAATGTTGATGTTTGATAGAATTACAGAAATAAAAAAAGATACAGGTGAGTTTAAAAAAGGTTTTATTAAAGCGGAGCTTGATATTAAAGACAACCTATGGTTTTTTGATTGCCATTTTAAGAAGGACCCAGTTATGCCGGGTTGTCTAGGTTTAGATGCTATGTGGCAGTTAGTTGGATTTTATTTAGGCTGGATAGGCGAGCCAGGAAAGGGTAGAGCTTTAGGAGTAAATTCTGTAAAATTTACAGGTGAAGTTTTAAAAAATATTAAAATGGCTACTTACGAAATAAATATGAAAAGAATTTTAAAAAAAGAAGGTACAGCTGTTGGATTAGCTAATGGTATTTTAAGTGCAGATGGGAAAATAATTTACACTGCAGAAAATCTTAAGGTAGGATTATTTAAATCATGAAAAGAGTTGTAGTTACTGGACTAGGGGTAGTTTCTTGTTTAGGAAATAATCAAGATGAAGTTTATAAGTCATTACTAAATGCAAAATCAGGTATTACATTTGCTGAAGAATACAAAGAATACAATTTAAAAAGTCATGTTCACGGAAAACCGAATATAAAACTGGAAGATCACGTGGACAGAAAATTTATAAGGTTTATGGGGCCAGGGTCTGCTTATAATTATGTTTCAATGAATGAAGCTGTTAAAGATTCTGGACTTGAAGAAAAAGATGTAAGTAATATATCAACTGGAATGATTATGGGTTCAGGTGGTCCTTCAATAGAAAATGTAATATTAGCAGCAGACAAAACTAGAGAAAAAAGTCCAAAAAGAATGGGGCCTTTTGTAGTTCCACGAACAATGTCAAGTACAGCTTCAGCTACTCTAGCAGTCCCTTTTAAAATAAAAGGAGTTAACTATACTATTAGTTCAGCATGTGCAACTAGCGGACATTGCATTGGTAATGCTATGGAATTAATTCAACTAGGAAAACAAAAAATTATTTTTGCGGGTGGTAGTGATGAAGTTCATTTTGCGATGACTGCGATGTTTGATGCGATGACAGCCTTGTCTTCAAAATATAATGATACCCCTGAAAAAGCCTCAAGACCGTATGATAAAACTCGAGATGGTTTTGTTATTTCAGGTGGTGGTGGTGTCCTAGTTTTGGAGGAATATGAACATGCTAAATCAAGAGGGGCAAAAATATATGCAGAATTAACCGGCTACGGTGCTACTTCTGATGGTTATGATATGGTTGCTCCATCAGGAGAAGGAGCTATCCGATGTATGAAGATGGCATTGAGCACCGCAAAAAATAAAATCGATTACATTAATACTCACGGGACATCAACACCTGTTGGAGACATTACTGAATTAAAAGCAGTTGGAGAAGTATTTAGTGACTACAAACCAAAAATTAGTTCAACCAAATCTCTTGCAGGTCACTCATTAGGAGCTACTTCAGTTCATGAGGCTATTTACAGTTTAATTATGATGAAAAATAATTTTATTGCTGCTTCTGCGAATATTAATGATATGGACGAAGAAGCAAAAAAATATCCAATTATTACAACAGTTGAAAAAGAAGTAAATTTAAATGCTATAATGTCAAATAGTTTTGGCTTCGGAGGAACTAATGCTACTTTAGTATTCGAAAAGGCAAAACAATGAGTTTAATGAAAGGAAAAAAAGGGCTTATAATGGGCGTTGCTAATGAACGCTCTATAGCCTGGGGGATATCCCAAAAACTTGCAGAAGCTGGCGCTGAATTAGCATTTACCTATTTAGGCGATGCCTTAAAAAAAAGAGTGATACCTTTAGCTGAGAAGTTAAATTCAAAAGCTACATTCAGTTGTGATGTCGAAAAAAAAGAGGAAGTTATAAAACTTTTTGACGATATAAAGTCAAAATGGGGAGAAATAGACTTTGTAGTTCATGCTGTAGCATTTTCAGATAAATCAGAATTAACTGGAGAATATTTAAACACAACAAGAGAAAACTTTCTTAAAAGTATGCTTATCTCATGCTATTCTTTTACCGAAGTATCACGAGAAGCATCTAAAATAATGAAAGATGGTGGAAGTATGCTTACACTTACTTATGAGTCTTCTAAAGCCATACCTAATTACAATGTAATGGGAGTTTGTAAATCTGCCCTCGAGGCGAGCGTAAAGTATTTGGCAAGAGATCTTGGTAAAAAAAAGATAAGGGTAAATGCAATAAGCGCTGGCCCAATCAAGACTTTAGCTGCTTCAGCGATCGGAGATGCAAAATTTTTGTATAAGTGGAATGAAGATCACTCTTTTTTAAAAAGAAATGTAGATATTCATGATGTTGGAAATTCTGCTCTTTACTTACTAAGCCATTTAGCTGCAGGTGTGACTGGTGAAATTCATTATGTAGACGCAGGTTATAACAAAGTTGGAATGCCTGATCCTAAAAATATGATTTAGGCAGAAGCCTGCTTCATTGAAAGTTTTACTTTTCCCCTATCAAATCCAACAACTTTTACGGAGACTTCATCACCCTCTTTTACTACATCACCTACTTTTGCAACTCTTTTGTCAGCTAACTCAGAAATGTGCACAAGACCATCTTGTTTTCCTAAGAAGTTTACAAAGGCTCCAAACTCCATAATTTTAACAACTTTACCTTTATAAATTTTACCCATTTCAGGTTTAGCGATTAAATTTTTAATAAATTCAATAGCCTTATTTCTAGAAGACTCATCTGGAGCAGCAACTGTTACTTCGCCAGTATCCTTTACATCAACTTTAGCCCCTGAAGTTTCAACAATTTCTCTAATAGTTGCTCCACCCTTACCAATCACAGTGGCTATATCTTTCTTATCTACTTTAATAGTTTCCATTTTTGGTGTGTGTTTAGAAAACTCTTTTCTCGAAGTTTTGATAGCTTTATTCATTTCATTTAGAATATGTTCTCTTCCGCTTTTTGCTTGATCTAATGCTTTTTTCATAATCTCAAATGTAATACCAGTAATTTTGATATCCATCTGAAGTGAGGTGATACCATTTTTTGTTCCAGCTACTTTGAAATCCATATCTCCTAAATGATCTTCATCGCCTAGAATGTCTGAGAGCACTGAAAAATTATCACCCTCTTTTATTAATCCCATCGCAATGCCAGCAACTGGCTCTTTGATTGGAACACCTGCATCCATTAATGATAATGAAGTTCCACAAACAGTTGCCATTGAGGAGGATCCATTTGACTCTGTTATTTCTGAAACTACTCTTAATGTATAAGGGAAATTATCCTTTTTTGGTAAAGAAGAATTTATAGCTCTCCAAGCGAGTTTACCATGACCTATTTCTCTCCGTCCAGTTCCTATTCTTCCACATTCTCCAACTGAAAAGGGAGGAAAATTATAGTGTAACATAAAATTAGATCTTTGCATGCCTTCTAAACTCTCTAATCTTTGTTCGTCGTCTGCCATTCCAAGAGTTGTAAC
The DNA here is from genome assembly GCA_902573985.1 of uncultured Pelagibacteraceae bacterium. Taxonomy (GTDB): domain Bacteria; phylum Pseudomonadota; class Alphaproteobacteria; order Pelagibacterales; family Pelagibacteraceae; genus Pelagilacustribacter. The sequence continues at coordinate 105,415 of CACGLS010000001.1, read as the reverse complement.
TACAAGAGCTTGGGTTTCTCCTCTGGTAAAAAGAGCTGATCCGTGAGTTCTTGGTAAAACTCCAACTTCGCATTTGATTTGTCTTACATCAGCTAATCCTCTTCCATCTATTCTTTTCCCCTCCTTTAAAATAGCTGTTCTCACTATATCTTTTTCTAAAGATTTCAGTTGTGACATCGCTTGATTTTCAGTGACTTTTTCGTCTTCAATAAACATTTCTTTACATTGGATTTCTATTTCGGAAATAGCGTTAGATCTTTTTTTCTTATCGATTTCTTTAAATGCGCTTCTCAAACCTTTTTCAAATTTTTCTGCAATTTTCTTTTTAACTTCAGAATGATCAATTTCTCCGACTTCCCATTTTGGTTTACCAGCTTTTTTAGCTAGCTTTTCGATGGCGTCAATTATTGGTACAAATTTTTCATGGCCAAATTTTACAGCATCAAGCATGACTTTTTCAGATAGCCCTGATGTTTCTGACTCGACCATTAATACTGCATCTTTAGTGCCAGCTACTACTAAGTCTAATTGTGAGTCTTTTAACTCTTCCACAGATGGATTTAATAAATATTTTCCATCTTTGTAACCGACTCTACTTGCAGCTATAGGTCCCATAAATGGCAATCCGGATATAGCTAGAGCTGCAGAAGAGGCTATAATTGATAAAATGTCTGGTTGATTTTCAGTATCATAAGATAATACAGTAGGTAAAACTTGTACCTCGTTCATAAAGCTAGAGGGAAATAGTGGTCTTATAGGTCTATCAATTAATCTTGAAATTAGTGTTTCAGCCTCTGTTGGCCTTGCCTCTCTTTTAAAGTACCCACCTGGTATTTTACCAGCAGCATAATATTTTTCTTGATAATTTACTGATAACGGAAAATAATCTTGTCCATCAGCAACTTTTTTTGCTCCTACAGCGGTTGCAATTACGACTGTCTCACCTAATTGAGCAATAATAGCACCATCAGCTTGGCGAGCAATCTTACCTGTCTCCAAAGTTAATTTTTTACCATTAACTTCTAATTCTTCCTTATGAATTTTGAACATTATTTCCTTAAGTTAAGTTGTTTTATAACTTTTTGGTAGGAATCAGTGTTTTTCTTTTTTAAATATGTAAGAAGTTTTTTTCTTTTATTAACTGATTTTGTCAGACCTAAAGTTGAATGTTTATCTTTTTTAAATTTTTTAAAATGCTCAGATAATTTTATAATTTTATCTGTTAATAAACCTATTTGTATTTCCGTAGAACCAACATCTTTGGCATGTATTGCAAGAGATTTAATTGTATCTTTTTTTTTCTTTATCATTTTCTTTATTTTTTTTTATAATTCTTTCAATCTTTTCAGCATATTCAAATGAGTTATCTTCAACAAATGTGAGTTTAGGAAGAAACTTAATATCTAGCCTTTTAGATAGCGCTTTTCTAACAAGATGAGAGTATTCAGTCAAGATTTTTACTGTTTCTTTAGTGTCTACTCCACCTAAAGGAATCACGAAAACCCTTGCAGATTTGAGATCTGGGGTCATTCTAACTTCGGTAACAGTAATTAATTTTGAATTTATTAAGGGTATTTTAGCCTCATTTCTTATAAACAACTCCCCAAGATTTTGTTTCACTAACTCTCCAACTCGTAATTGTCTTTGGCTAAATGGTTTTTGATATATTTGATTAGACATTATATTGACCTTTGTATTTTTTCAGAAAGATAGGACTCAATTACGTCTTTCTCTTTAAAATCTATAAAATCTTTTATACTGATACCACACTCTAAACCAGTGCCGACCTCTTTTACTTGATTTTTTTCTCTGAAGATCGATAAAATTTCACCACTATAAACAACAACTCCGTCCCTAACAATCCTTGCTTTAGATTTACTTTTAATTTCCCCACTTATTACTTTCGAGCCAGCTATCTTCCCAGCTTTAGAAACCTTAAATATCTTTTGAATTTCTGCACTTCCTAGTAAAGTTTCCTTAACATCAGGTTCAAGAAGTCCTGATAGGGATTTTTCAACATAATCCAAAGCTTCATAAATTATATTAAAAAATTTGATCTCAATTTTTTGATCTTCAGCAAGTTTTTTTGCCTCTCTATTTGGTTTTACATTGAAACCAATTAAAATTGCATTAGAAGCTTTTGCTAATGAAACATCTGTCTCATTTATCATACCTATGTCAGACAAAATAATTTTTGCTTCTACTTCATTATGTTTAATTTTATTAATTGCCATGTTTAAAGCCTCACTGGATCCTTGAACATCAGACTTAATAAGAATATTTAGTTCATTCTTGTTTTTAGTCGCTTCAAATAAAGCAGCCTTTTCTTTAGGTAAAAATTTGTTTTTATTAGATTTGTCCTTCTTAAACTCTGACATTTTTTTAGCTTCATTCTCGTCGTTAGTTACATAAAACTCAGCACCTGCGTAGGCTGATCCATTCATACCTAAAATTTCAACAGGCATTGAGGGAGGAGCCTCATTAACATTCTTACCCTCATGATTAATCATAGCTCTAACTTTTCCCCATGTGTCTCCACAAATAAAATAGTCGCCTCTTTTTAAAGTACCGTTACTTACTAATATTGTTGAAACTGGACCTTTTCCTTTATCTATTTTTGACTCAATCACTACTCCTCTTGCTCTATCAGAATATGAGGCCTTTAAATCTAAAATTTCTGATTGTAGCAAAATGCTCTCCTTTAATTTATCCAAGTTAATTTTTTTTAGGGCAGACACTTCAACAAAAAGAGTATCTCCACTTAAGTCTTCAGCGATTAACTCATATTGCATCATCTCATTTTTTATTTTACTAATATTTTTTTCAGGTAGATCACACTTATTTATCGCAACAATTATTGGTACCTTTGCAGCTTTCGCATGTTTTATAGCTTCAATTGTTTGGGGTTTAATTCCATCATCTGCTGCAATCACTAAAATAACAATGTCAGTTATTTTAGAACCTCTTGCTCGCATTTCAGTAAATGCAGCATGGCCTGGAGTATCAATAAAAGTAATTAATTTTTCACCCTCTGCTTTAACTTGATAAGCACCAATGTGTTGAGTAATTCCACCATGTTCCCCTGATACAACATTGCTTTCTCTTAGTGAGTCTAAGAGTGATGTTTTGCCATGATCAACGTGGCCCATGATAGTAACAATAGGCGGTCTAGATTTTATTTCTCCAGCGAGTTGTCCTTTAATTTTATTTGTCTCTATTGATGGACTACCTTCTAGAATTGCTTTGTGACCAAATTCTTTTACTATATATTCAGCTGTATCTTTATCAATATTATGGTTAATCGTTGCAACTACTTTCATATTAAAGAGAAATTTAATTATCTCACTTGATTTCTCAGCCATTCTGTTTGAAAGCTCTTGAATAGTTATCTGTTCTGGTATCTTTACTTCTCTAATAACTTTTTTAAATTCCTTTTTTTCATCTGTTTCAGGTTTACTTTTTTTTTCTTTTAATCTTGCTCTCTTAACTGATGCTAAACTTCTTTGTTTAATTTCAATTTCCTCAACATTTAAAGCTCTAGAAACTGTCAATTTAAAATCTCTTTTATCTACTGGGCCCTTTAATTTTAATTTACTTTTTCCAGTAGGTTTATTCTCTTTTTTAATAAAATCTTTAGTGGCTTGTTGTTCAATAAATTTTCGAGCAAAATTTTTAGGTTGTAGATTTAAATTGTTCTTAGACAGAGCATTATTTTTTTTATGAAAATTACCAAATTTAAAATTCTTTTTTTTTTCAACTGCAAACGATTTTTTACCTGAGGATGATATAGAGCTAGTATCAATTTTTTTTTTCAAATCAGACGAAATTGTGAGTGTCTTTTTTTTATTTTTGTCTTTTTCCATAATATTATTTATAAATTATTTTTCTTGCAGCCATAATTAATTCATCTGCTTCTTTTCTAGAAAGTGAGAATTCTTCGAGATATCCCTCGATTCGAATTTTTTTTCCTCTTATTTCATCATAACCACCTATCAACTCATCGGAGGATAAATCAGCAAAATCGCTTAACTTCTTTATATTTTTCTGACCTAATATTACTAACATCCCTTGCGTCATACCCTTCAGGTTTATTAGTTCTTCCTCTACTCCCAATTCTTTTAATTTTAATGCAACAGCTTCTTTTTGTTTAATTAGTGTTTCTTTTGATCTATTAATCAATTCTTTAGATGTGTCTTCGTCTATCGCTTCAATTTTTGAGATATCATCGGGTTCTGAATTTGCTATTTCCTCAATAGAATAGAAACCCTCTGAAACTAAAAGTTGTCCTAAAGTTTCATCCACCTCAAGATTTTTGATTAAAGTTTCTGTTCTGTCTTTAAATTCGGCTTGTCTTCTCTCAGAGTCTTCTTTGTCAGTTAAGATATCAATTTCATAATTCGTTAATTTTGATGCAAGCCTCACATTTTGACCCCTCCTTCCGATAGCTTTACTTAAATTTTCTTCGGTTAATATAATATCAATCCGCTTATTTTCTTGGTCAATTAAAACTCTTTGGATTTCTGCGGGTGATAATGACTCAGATATTAAAGTTGGAAGATCTTCTGTCCATTTGATAATATCAATTTTTTCTCCATGAAGCTCATTTACAATGGTTTGAACCCTGCTTCCTCTCATTCCAACACATGCTCCAACTGGATCGATCGAAGAGTCTTTGGAATGAACACATATTTTGGCTCTGCTCCCTGGATCTCTAGCTACTGATTTAATTTCAATAGTTCCTTCGTATATTTCTGGGACTTCTTGAAAAAAAAGTTTAGCTAGAAATTGTGGATGAGCCCTTGATAAAAATATTTGATGGCCTTTAATTTCTTTTTTAACTTCATAGCAATATGCTTTGACTCTATCTCCAGTTTTTAAAATTTCTCTTGGAATAAGCTCGTCTTTCTTAATTACGCCTTCAGCTTTTCCTAAATCGACAATTACATTTCCATATTCCAATCTTTTGATGATACCGCTTAATATTTGACTTTCTTTGTCTATAAAATCATCATATTGTCTATTTTTTTCAGCTTCTCTAACTCTGCTACTAATGACTTGTTTTGCACTTTGAGCAGCTATTCGTCCAAAATCAATTTGGGGTAACTCCTCATAAACTTTTTCACCTATTTTTAATTGATCATTTTTTTTCTCAATTTTTTTTGCCTCCTCTAATGTAATTTCTCTAGCTGAGTCCTCAACATTTTCAACAATATCCAAAACTTTGTGAATCTTTATTTCACCACTCTCTCTATCAATATTTACTTCTATATTATTATCATTGCCAAACTTTGTTAATGCAGCTTTTTGAATTGCACTTTCCATGGATCCTATAACTAATTCTTTATCAATGGATTTTTCGTTTGCAACAGCTTCAACAATTCTCAATAATTCTAACTTATCTAAACCTCTGTTCAACATTCTAAAGCCCCCAAAAAAAAATGGGCTAATGCCCATTTTGTAATTCAACGATATTATGCCTATTTAAGATAAAATTAAGGTTTTTTCAAGATTACACTTTAAATAGCTCTACTTTATCTGTTTTTTCCCATGAAAACTCTCCATTATTAGTGGCTTTTCTTCCAAAGTGACCGTAGGCCGAAGTTACTTCATAAATTGGGTTATTTAATTTTAACATTTCTCGTATCCCCCTTGGAGATAAATCAAAGTTTTCTTGTATAATTTTTTTAATTTTTTCAACCTTTGACTGATCTTTCTCATTTAATTTAACAAATATTGATAATGGTTTTGATATGCCTATTGCATATGCTAATTGAATTAAACATTTATCGGAAGCTCCAGATGAGACAATATTTTTGGCTAAATATCTTGAAGCGTATGCTGCAGATCTATCAACTTTAGTTGGATCTTTGCCAGAGAAAGCTCCGCCTCCATGGGGAGCTGCACCTCCATAGGTGTCTACAATAATTTTTCTACCTGTAAGACCTGTATCCCCATCTGGTCCTCCAATAATAAATTGGCCTGTTGGGTTAATATAAATTTCTTTTTTATCTAATCCTAAAAGTAAATTTTCTGGTATTGATTTTGTTATATATGGAATTATTAATTCTCTGACTTGCTCTTGATTTAATTCTTTTGAATGTTGAGTAGAAATAACTATTGAAGTCACTTTTACAGGTATGCCTTGTTCATAATGCATTGTTACTTGACTTTTAGAGTCCGGTTCAATGCCTTTTAATATACCTTTTTTTCTATCTTGGGCCATTAATCTGAGAATTTTATGTGAATAGTGTATTGGCGCTGGCATTAACTCCTCTGTTTCTTTGCATGCATAACCAAACATGATTCCCTGATCTCCGGCACCTTCATCTTTATTTTCTTTTGAGTCGACTCCCATAGCAATATCAGAGGATTGTTCGTGTAGAAATATTTCAATATTTGCTGTTTTCCAACTAAAACCTTTTTGATCATAACCTATATCTTTGATGCAATCTTTAACTTTAGTAGTTAATTCATTTTTGGATATTTTAGGTCCACGAACTTCACCTGCTAAAACTACTTTGTTAGTTGTCGTTAGGGTTTCACAAGCAACTCTTGCTTCTGGGTCTTTTCTCAAATAAGAGTCTACAACCATATCTGATATTCTATCACAGACTTTGTCAGGGTGACCTTCAGAGACTGACTCGCTAGTAAATAAGTAGCTATTATTTGACATCTTTTTTATTTTTAATGTTAAAAATCAAAATATATGTAATTAAAAGAATAAAAAATATCAAATCATTTTTATTTTTATTTTTACTTTTTATTAAAGGTACTTCTAGATCAATATTTCCAACTTCTTTTGGATTTAACTTTTTTACAACTTCACCTTTATTATTGATGATCGCGCTAATACCTCCATTTGCAGACCTTATTAGAAATGAGTTTCTTTCAATAGCTCTATAAATACTTTTTGCAAAGTGTTGGTGTGGACCAATTGAATTTCCAAACCAGCCGTCCTCAGAAATATTTACTATCAGGTTTGTATTTGGATCGGAGGATTGAATTAATTTAGTAAAGATTACCTCATAACAGATTAATGGCAAAATATTTAAACCATTAATTTTTAAATTAGTTTGATTATCTCCTTTTAAAAAGGATCCATATCCTTCAGTAATTTTTTTAAGACCAAACTTATTTAGTATATTCTCTAAAGGCAAAACTTCTCCGAAAGGAACAAGTTTTTGTTTCTTATATTCTTGTAATATATCTAAATTATTATTAACAATAATCAAACTATTAAAAAATCCATTTTTTTGTTTATTAAACCTATTTATGCCAAATAAAATCAAATGATTTTTATTAAAGTTTTCTAAGAATATTTCTCTTAAAAAAAGTATATCGTCGTAACTATAGCCACTGAATACACCCTCTGGCCAAACAAAAATTGTTTTAGAATGCAAGTTCGGTTCACTATATTTAATCAAATTTTTTAACCTTTTTTTAATATCATTATTAGAGAGACCATATTTCAATTCGAAATTAGGTGATATTACTTTGATACTAAATTTATCTTCAATAGATTTAAGGTTTTTTTGATTATTATTGATGGAGTAACTCCCGTATATATAAAAAGACAAAAGTACTAAAATCAACGTAAAAAATATAGAAAATTTTTGGAATAAATTTATTTTAAAAAAAAAAGTAGCAGGTATCAAAAAAATAGATATCACAACTAAATTAAAAGCAAATAATCCTATAACTTCTAACAGCTGAATAATTTCAATTGACCAAGAAAAACTGTAAGCCCATAGATTCCAGGGAAATCCAGTTAGAATTTTTGATCTTAAATAGTCCGAGAAAGCAAAACTTGCAGAAAATAAAAATATTGATTTGAAGTTTAATTTTAATCTCGGGCCAATTAATAAAATTATAATTGAGAAAAAAAGACTTAAAAATAAAGGGATCAATATTAATCCAAAAGGAATAAAAATTCTAAAATTTTCATCAAAAGTTAATGAGTTTACAATCCAATGAATTCCACTTAAGTAATACCCAAAACCAAAAGCCGTTCCGAAAATAAAAAAATTTTTTTTAAATGGTTTTTTTCTGTAAATATTTTTAGATTTTTTATTTATGAAAACAATCATATAAAATACTGAGGGTAATAATACGAAATTAAGAAGAGTTATATTAAATGGCTGAAAAGAGAAAACAGTAAGTATCCCTGCTAAAAAAGGGAAAATATATAAAGTCAGTAGACGATTACTTAAATATTTTTCAATCATTTAATTAATAAATGAGAGAAATTTTTTTTCTACTTTTTGCATTTTGTTAAAATCACCATCTTTTTTGTGATCATAACCTAATAAGTGTGCCAATCCATGTATCCAAAGTTTATTAAATTCTGCTTCAAAATAAAATTTTTTACTTTTGCTTTTAACCTTGTTTAAATTTATGATTATGTCTCCTAAGTAGATTTTTTTATCTTTTTTAAGTTTACTTTTTAACTCCTGCTTTTTATAAAAAGGAAATGATAAAATATCTGTAGTTTTGTTTCTATTCCTAAATTTTTTATTAAGTTTTTTAATTTTTCTATCACCAGATAATAAAAGTGTAAAAAAGATATTTTTTTTAGTATACTTTTTATAGTTTTTATTTAATTTTATATTTTTCCGTTTAATATATCTTTCTGGATCTTTAATAAAATTACGCCAAGATTTATCTTCTTCAATTATATTAATCTTTATCATTTATATCCTTGTTTTGATAAGCTTTTATAATTTTTGAAACTAATGGATGCCTAACAACATCGTTATGATTAAATTCAATAATTTTAATCTCATTTAGATGTTTCAAAATGTTTTTTGATTTTATCAATCCTGACAAAGATTTATTTATCAAATCTATTTGGGAAGGATCTCCATTAACTACTAGCTTTGAATTTTCGCCTATTCTCGTTAAAAACATTTTTATTTGTGTTTCAGTTGCATTTTGTGCTTCATCTAATATTGCAAAACAATTTTTTAAAGTTCTTCCTCTCATAAATGCTAGCGGTGCAATTTCGATTTCGCCTGTTTCGATTTTTTTGTCAATTTTTTCTGCTCCAAAAAGTTCGTATAAAGCGTCATAAAGGGGCCTTAAATAAGGGTCGACTTTTTCTTTCATATCACCAGGTAAAAAACCAAGTTTTTCACCTGCCTCAACAGCAGGTCTAGATAAAATAACTCTATCAATTTTTTTTTCCATTAACATTGTTACAGCTACAGAGACAGCTAAAAAACTTTTACCAGTTCCTGCTGGCCCTAATGAAATGATAATATCATTTTCTTTTAGAGCTTTAATATATTCTGATTGCCTTTCAGATCTGGCTATTACCGATTTTTTTGGTGTTTTTATCAATTGTTTAAAAGATTTTACATTTGTGCCTTCTATATCTATATTTTTTTTCACTGATAATATTATATCCTCTTTCTCAATAATTCCTGTGAGTAAATACTTATTTGTTAAAAATTTCAAAGCTTCGCAAAAAGCATTGGTATTCTCTTTTTTGCCCTTACATGTTATCGAATTGCCCCTAAAAAATAGATTAGTAGATGTTAATTTTGATAAATCTTTTAAGTTTTGATCGAATTGACCAACTATAGACATTAATACCTCATTATTAGTTATTTGAGCATTAATAGTTTCACTATCAATTTTTTTGATAATTAAGTTTTGGTCAAGCTTAGTAATTTCTGACATATTTAAGCTGCAAAATCTTTTTTATTGTTCACATCGACAATCTCACCAAATAAAGTATTTTGGTTTCCTTTTATTATCTTAACATCTTTGATTTTTCCTAATAAATTTTTGTTTGATTTTACTATAACTGAATTTAAATATTCATCTCTTCCAAAAAAATTATTACCACTCAATTTGTTGTCAAATAACACTTTTGATAAAGAATTAAAAAGTTTTTTTCTATAAATCATTTTTAATTCTGAGGCTTTTCTTTGAAAAATGATTAATCTTTTTTTAGATATGTTTTCTTTAATTTGTTTAAGTTTAGCAGCAGGTGTTCCAGGTCTTGGGCTATAAATAAAAGAATAAAAATTAATAAATTGTACCTCTTTAATTAGTTTAAGGGTATCGTTAAAGTCATTTTCATTCTCACCTGGATATCCAATTATAAAATCACTTGAAAACTTAATAAGAGGATTTGCCTCTCTTAAATTTTTAATTATTGAAAGATATTCCTCTACGGTATGTTTTCTATTCATCTTATCTAAAATTTTGTTTGAGCCGCTTTGAACAGGCAGATGAATTAAAGGCATCAATTTTTTTACATCTCTGTGAATTTTTATAAGATCATCTGAAAAATCTAATGGATGAGATGTGGTATATCTAATTCTTTCAAGATTTTTTATTTTAGAAATTTCAAATATTAAATCCGAGAGTTTCTTTCCTTTGAAATTATAAGCATTGACGTTTTGACCTAACAAAGTAAGTTCTACAGTGCCATTAGCTACTAACCCTTCGGCTTCGTTTAGTATTTCTTCAACAGATCTTGAGTATTCTGGACCTCTAGTGTATGGAACAACACAAAATTTGCAGAATTTATCACATCCCTCCTGTATTGTTAAAAAAGAGGAGATATTATTTTTTGACATTTTAATATTATTTAAATTATCAAATTTTTCAATAACGTTGAATTCTGTTGAATTTACTTTTTCGGATTTTTTCTCAATTCTTAATATTGTTTCATTTAATTTGTGATATGACTGTGGGCCGATTACAGCATCAATATACTTTTCTTTTTTCAGTAAAATTTCACCTTCTGCTTGAGCTACGCAACCAGCTATAATTACTATCGGTTTTTTTTTGTTCCTAAACCTTTTTTTGATGCGACCAACATCATGATAAACTTTATCTGTTGCCTTCTCTCTGATGTGGCAAGTGTTAATTAAATAACAAGTAGCTTCATCAAAATTATTCGTTTTTTTATAATCTATTTTATTAGCAATATCATACATTCGATTGCTATCGTATTCATTCATTTGACAGCCAAATGTTTTTATAAATATTTTTTTTTCCAATTTACTTTTTAATTTTTGATCCATAGAGTTCTAATTTGTGATCTACCAAATTGTAACCCAGCTTCTTCGCAATTTTTTTTTGTAATTCTTCTATATCTCTGTCAACAAATTCAACTATTTCTCCGCTATTTATATCTATTAAATGATTATGATCGTCATTGAGTTCATATCGTGCTTTGCCAGCTTTAAAATCATGTTTAACTAATATTCCAGCCTCTTCAAATAATTTTACAGTTCTATAAACCGTAGCTATACTTATTTTATCGTCAATGTTTGAAACTCTTTTATGAAGTTCATCAACGTCTGGATGATCTTTAGATCCGTAGACTTCTTTGGACTCAGAAAGAACTTTAGCTATAATCTTTCTTTGATCGGTAAGTCTAACGCCTTTCTGCTTACATTTTTCCTCTATTATACTCATAACTCAATTTAACTTAAATATATTGGCTTAATCAAATTTTTTTCTATCAAATGTTTATTTAGCATAATTTCTATGTTTTTTTGGTCAAATTTCTTTAAATCTGCGCTGTTAAATCCATATAATTTAATATTCTTTGAAATCATAAGCCCTTTTGCTATTGCTATAGATAATCTAACCCCGGAAAAACTGCCAGGGCCCTGATTTACTATTACTGTGAATTTATTATCTAAAAATACCTTATGGGTTTTCAAAAATTTTAATATTTCTAATACAAGCTTATCGTTGTTATCTTTATTTTTTAATTTATGAAAAAAAAAATCTTTATTTATTCTTAAAGCTAATTTATCATCTTTCCCAATGCAATTAATTATTAAAAAATTTTTTATCATTTTTATTCTCACTATAACTTTTGACATAAATCAATCAAAATTATTTACAATGGATAATAATTTTGATGATTATGGTTTAATATCTATTATGTATCATCGATTTAACGAAAACAAGTACCCTTCAACAAATATACAATTAGACGTTTTCAAGAAACAGCTTGATATTATCAATTCAGAAGGAATAAGTTTTGTACATCCAAGAAACTTTCACAAAAGTCTTTCAAAAAATAAAAATCAAAGAAAAATTTTACTAACAATTGATGATGGATTGTTATCATTTTATGAAAATGCATGGCCTATTTTAAAAGCTCAAAAAATCCCATTTATTCTTTTTGTGAATACTAGGGAAGTCGGGTCTTTTAATTACATGAGTTGGGATCAAATTATTGAATTGAGCAAATCAGATCTTGTCGAAATAGGAAATCATAGTCATTCGCATGAATATCTTGTTGACGAGAGTTCCGATTTAATCAAGAAAGACATTTTAACATCAATAGAAATCTTTAAAAAAAAATTAGGAAAAAATTCAGATTTTTTTTCATATCCTTTTGGAGAATATAGTTCGGAATTTAAGAAAATAATAAAAGACTTAGGCTTCGTATTCGCATTTGGTCAACATTCTGGAGTTATTGATGAAACTAAAGACTTATGGGAGTTACCAAGATTTCCTATAAACGAGAAATATGGAGAAATAAGTAGATTTAAAACTTTAATGAAAACATTACCATTTAAATATAGAAATATATCTCCAGAAGATAAATATTTAATACAAGTAAAAAATCCTCCAAAAGTAATCATAAAATTTTATGACAATATAAAAAATCTTCAAAATATTAATTGTTTCTCAAATGAAGGAAATAAATGGAGAAATTCTAAAATACTTTTCATTGAAAAAAATACTTTAGAAATTGAAATAGCTGAAAAATTTTTAGGTGAAAGAGGAAGGATCAATTGTTCACTTAAAGAAAATAATGGTTATTGGCGATGGCTAGGTGTTCAATACGTAATTAGTGATAGATAAATTAGGAGTTTAATTCAATCTGCTTAACAGAGTTAACTAATCTTACTAATTCAAAATCTGACAATCTATTTTGAGTAATTATTTGATTTAATATCTTTGTATATTCAGATCCTGTTTGAGCATAATTTTTGAGTGTACTCGTTAACGCTAAACCGGTTATGTTTTTATTTTTTTCTCTTAATTCATTTCTTTTTTCTCTAAATTTTAAATAACTTTTATGTGTATTTAAGTTATTTTTATAAGCTTTAACTGATGCACGTAAGATTGGAAATTTTAAAATCTTATGATTTTTGTCTCCATCTCTCTTCAATGGAGCTATTCCTTGTCCATCCCAAGTCCATTGACCAAAAATAGCATTACCTTCTAAAGCAAATCTTGATGTTCCCCAACCACTTTCTTTGGCCGCTTGTGCGAGTGCAATAGAAACAGGTATCATATCCATCCTAAATAGTAATTCTTTTAGATCGCTTCTCTTAACTTTGTACTCCAAAAGTTTTTGTCTTAACCACTGTTTTTCAGTATCAGTAGTAAATTTTTTCTCTATTAATGTTTTAAGTTTATCTCTGTCGTCGAGTATTTTTTCATTTTCAGCAACTACTAGAGGCAGGACAATTTTAATAAATGTTTCTTTCTTTAGTTGCACGCTTTGTAAATTGTCTAGATCTCTTGGAAACTGCGTAAAGTATATAGGTTTTACTAGTTTTTCATTTCTTACAGTTCTAAGATCATAATCTACATCTTTAAATAATTGAATAACTGTTTCTGTTTTTAGATTTAAATCAGGTAAAATTACTTCCGCAACATTATTTCTTTTTACTTTAAGCTCAGGTTTTTTTGTTTCCTTTTTTATTTTAGGTTCCGGTTTTTTAGTTTCCTTTTTTATTTTAGGTTCTGGTTTTTTAGTTTCCTTTTTTATTTTAGGTTCCGGTTTTTTTGTTTCTATTTTTTTACTTGAAAAATCGTAATTTTTGTAAGCGTTATAACCAGAGTAAATAGCAGTCGTGACTCCAACAATTACGAAAAAGCTTACAATTACATTTCTTGCACTTTTTTTATCAATTTGTTGATTATAAATTGAATTAAATACATCAGTGAAAAGATCACCAAAAAAATTTTTAACCGTGACTCCTAATTTAGGCAAAACATTTAAAAAGTTTATTCCAGCAGATCCAACGCCCTTCCACAAATTGTTTGCACCGTGATTAAGTTTTCTGGATGTATCATACTTATAGTTTTCAACTCTTCTAAAAAATCTATTTTTATCTTTAATTTTTTCTTCTTTGTAATTAATAATATTTGATTTGAGTTTTGTAACAGGTTTAATAAAATTTTCTTTAAAAAAACTTGTTTTAAACTCTTTTGGAATAATAATCTTATTTTTTTTTAAAATTAACTCTATTTGACCTGTTGTTAAATTTTTTCTATTTTTAGTATAGTCTTGTATCTCTTTTACGTTATAAATATAAGCTAACTCTAATAACTTGTCTCTATAACTTAATTTTTTTTTCATAATTTAATTTGCCTCTACAGAGTTTACCTCTTTAACATAATGCTTCAAAAGATTTTGAACTCCTTGTTTCAAAGTCATAAGGGAACTTGGACAGCCAGAGCAACTTCCTTGTAATTCAACATTTACAACTCCATTTTCAAAAGATTTAAACTTTATATCACCGCCGTCTCTAGCTACCGCTGGTCTAATTTTAGTATCCAAAACATCAATTATTCTTTTTACTGTTTCGTCATTTTCATCTTTGGTGATATTAGATTTTGTGTTTTTTTTTAAAATTGGTTCATCATTTTTTTCAAAATAGTGATTTAAATGAGAAATAACCATGGGTTTTAATTCATTCCATGTAACATCGTCAGTTTTTTTAACTGATAAGAAATTCTTAGATAAAAGGACCAATTCAACACCTTTAAATTCTAGAAGCTCTTTAACAAATTTATTATTTAGATCTTTTGACCTCTCTTTTTGGAACTCCTCAGTCCCGATAGCTGAAATGACTTTCTCTGAGAGAAATTTAAGTGCATTAGGGTTCGGTGTAGATTCAGTTTGTATCATGAGAAATTTATATTATATCAATCCCACTTTTTCACGTATATTTTTAAGGTTTTCCTCAGCAATAATATTGGCTTTTTCTTTGCCTTTTTTCAAAATTAGCATCAAGTGAGCCTTATCATCTAAAAGTTTTTTAATTTCTTTGCCTATTGGCACTATCTCACTGATAAGGACCTCTGACAGCTTTGTTTTTAAAAATGAATACTCCTTGCCAGCTACTTCATTAAGCACTGTTTCTAAATTTTTTTTAGTCATTTCAGCATAAATATTTATTAAATTTAAAGCTTCAGGTTTTTTTTCTAAATTACTTAAATTTTCAGGAATAGGCTCTGAGTCAGATTTAGCTTTTTTAATTTTTTTTATTATTTCATCTGCATTATCTTTTAAGTTGATTCTTGAAAAATCTGACTCTTCTGACTTGCTCATCTTTTTTGTACCATCTCTTAAACTCATTACCCTTGACACGTTCTTTGGAATTAAAGGTTCAGGAATTGGAAAAAAATCTTTACAATTAAAATCGTTATTAAATTTTTGAGCAATATCCCTTGAGAGTTCTAAATGTTGTTTTTGGTCTGCTCCGACTGGAACATGAGTTGATTTATAAAGTAAAATGTCAGCTGCCATGAGATTAGGATAAATATATAATCCAACACTTGCTTTTTCTTTATCAGAGCCAGCTTTATCCTTAAATTGTGTCATCCTATTTAACCAACCAATTCTTGAAACACAATTTAAAATCCAAGCTAATTCAGTATGTCCTGGTACCGATGATTGATTAAATATTATACTTTTATTTGGATCTAATCCTGTAGATATGAAACTAGCAACAGTTTCTAAAACATTATTTTGTAAATCATTAGGTTTTTGGAAAGTGGTAATAGCATGTAAATCTACAACACAGTAAATACATTCCATTTCTTTTTGAAGTGAAACAAAATTTTTCAAAGCTCCAAGGTAATTACCCAAATGTAAATTACCAGTTGGTTGTACTCCAGAAAATACTAATTTTTTTTTGCTCATTTAATTTGTTTTATAGTTTTTTATTTTTAATAACCCAAATAAATAACAAGATAACAAATAAACAGTTCCCGCGAAACCTACAATAATTAATAAATAGACTGATTTTAATGAGTATGAATATTCAAGGTAACTAGGAAATTTATTTAAAACGTAAAAAAGTACTAAAGCCATAATTGAGGATGAAATAATAATTTTTGAAATACTATCAAACAATTTTTTTTGAAGGAGTAAATGTTTGTTTTTCACTAATAAATATAAAGATATCAATACGCCTATCCAGGTTGAAATAGAAGTTGCGATAGGAATAATTAAAAATCCTATTTTACTAAAAAAACTAACACTTATTATTACATTTAAAAAGACAATAAATGAAGAAATATAAAATGGTGTTTTAGTGTTATCTCTTGCAAAGAAAAAATTAGCTAATATTTTCACCAAAGCAAATGCAATAACTCCATAACCAAAAAACATTAAAGCATCTGAGGTCATTTCAACATCTTTATTTGTAAAAGATCCATATCCAAACAGTCCACTAACTATTTCTTTTGAAGCAATTATTAAACCGAGACTGGCAGGAACTGATAATAGTAAAGATAATTGTAAAGACTTATTTTGTATGTTTGCAACTTTAGAATAATTTTTCGACTGAAATGCTTTGGAAAGAACAGGTAATGAAACAGTTCCTACAGCTATTCCTGCAATAGCTAGATTGATTTGATATACTCTATCCGCATAGTATAAGTAAGATACTGCACCAGACTGAAACGAAGCAATTATTGTACCCACTAAAATATTAATTTGTGTAACACCAGATGAAAAAATACTCGGTAATAGTTTTTTAAAGAAAAATTTTACTTTATTTGTTATTTTAAATCTTAATTTAATATTTGGTTTGTAGAACCTAAGGGTAAAAAAAATTAAGAATATCAATTGTAAAACTCCTGCAAGTGTAACACCGTAGGAAAGATGTTTGGCAATATTCAAGCTCTGAAAATATGAAATTAAAATACTAATTATTAAAATTATATTCAAAATTATTGGGGCAGCTGCAGCTGCTGCAAATTTATTATGTGAATTTAAAATACCTGAAAAAAATGAAGATAAGCTTACAAATAATAAAAAAGGGAAAGTGATTCTAGTAAATTCTACCGCTAGATTAAACTTTATATTTTCATCTACAAATCCTGGAGCGATTAAATAAATCAAATATGGAGTAAATATTTCAACAAGTGTAACAATAAAAATTAAAATTAATAAAAGGAGACTTAAAACATCATCAGCAAATTTTTTTCCCTCATTTTGACTTTTCAGTTGAGCCGAGGTGTAACTAGGTATGAAAGCAGCATTAAAAGTTCCTTCGGCAAATAGACGTCTAAAAGTATTTGGGAGTCTAAAAGCAACAAAAAAGGCATCAGCAAATATTGATGCTCCTAAAAAGATTGCTATTAATATGTCTCTTAAATACCCTAAAATCCTGCTGATTATAGTAAAAAAACTAAATATAGATGCAGAAGAAAGTAAGTTCATAAAAATCTAAATTAAGCCATAAATTTATAGTGAATTAAATTTCTTTATATTACATACTCGTAAATTAAAATGCCAAAAAAAACAGAAATAGATCATTATTCAGATAAAGAAGCACTTGATTTTCATTTAAAAGGAAAGTCGGGCAAAATTGAGATAAATTCAAGCAAGCCTTTAACTACAAAAAGAGATCTATCATTAGCATACTCCCCAGGGGTAGCAGCGCCCGTAAAAGAAATAGCGAAAAATCCTAATCTCGCCTATGATTATACAAGTAAAGGAAATCTAGTAGCAGTTATTAGTAATGGATCCGCAATTTTAGGACTTGGTAATCTTGGATCTCTAGCCTCCAAACCAGTAATGGAGGGTAAGTCAGTTTTATTCAAAAGATTTGCTGATATAGACTCTATTGATATAGAGATTGATAATAATGACCCAGACTTAATTGTCGAAACAATAAAGAATATAGCCGGAACATTTGGAGGAATTAATCTCGAAGATATTGCAGCTCCAGATTGTTTTTTAATAGAGCAAAAATTAAAAGAGCTTTTAGATATTCCTATTTTTCATGATGATCAACATGGTACTGCAATTATTACTACTGCAGCACTAATAAATGCTTTAGATATTTCAAAAAAAAAAATCGGTAATGTAAAAGTTGTAGTTAATGGTGCAGGCGCATCAGCACAGGCATGTGCAAATTTATTTAAAAGTTCAGGGGTAAAAAATGAGAATATAATTATGTGTGATAGCAAAGGAGTTATATACAAAGGACGAAAAAATATTGATCAATTTAAATCAGCATTTGCAATTAATACAAAATTAAGAACTCTTAGTGAAGCTATTAAGGGTGCTGATGTATTCCTAGGTTTATCAGCTAAAGATGTTGTTTCAAAAGAGATGGTAAAATCAATGGCTAAAAATCCAATTATTTTTGCTTGCGCAAATCCAGATCCAGAGATAAAGCCAGAATTGATACAAGAAGTTAGAACTGATGCAATAGTTGCTACTGGAAGATCAGATTATCCAAACCAAGTTAACAATTTAATTGGATTCCCTTATATTTTTAGAGGCGCCCTTGATGTAAGAGCTAGAGAAATTAATGAGGAAATGAAAGTAGCTGCAGCTAATGCTATTGCTCTTCTTGCTCGAGAAAATGTTCCTGATGAAGTAGTCTCAGCTTATGGAGGCGACAGGCCAAGATATGGAAAAGATTATATAATTCCATCAACTTTTGATCCAAGATTAATAAGTGTTATTCCTTCTGCGGTGGCAGACGCTGCTATGAGAAGCGGTGTAGCAAGAAAAAAAATTCAAGACCTCGAATTGTACAAAGATCAGCTATCAAATCGTCTTGATCCAACAATGTCATTAATGCAGGGAATTAATGCAAAAGTAAGAAAAAATCCAAAGAGAGTTATATTTGCTGAAGGGGAAGATGAAAATATGTTGAAAGCTGCAATTGAATTTGGTCGTAATAAATTGGGAACACCGATTTTAATTGGTGCAGAAAAAAGAATTAGAGAGCAATTAAAAAATATAGGTTTAGATGAAAATTATAAAATTGAAATTGTAAACTCCACTGATAAAGAAAAAAGACAGAAATATGTGAAGCATTTGTATAAAAGGCTACAAAGAGAAGGTCAATTAGAAAGGGATGTTGATCGTTTAGTTCGTAATGAAAGAATAGCTTGGGGCGCATCAATGATTGCTTGTAAAGATGCAGATGCAATGGTTACAGGAAATATTAGGCATTATGCGGCCTCAATTGAAAAATTAAAAAAAGTTACTGACCCTAGGCCTGGTGAAGAAATATTTGGCATGACCATGATTACACTTAAGGGAAAAACAATATTAGTTGCAGATACAAATGTGCAAGATTTTCCTTCACCACAAAGATTGGTCAAAGTATCAAAGTCGTGTGTTCGTGTTGCAAGACTTTTTGGTTTTGATCCTAAAGTTGCTTTTTTATCTCATTCGACTTTTGGCAAGCCTATTTCGAAAAATACAAAACATGTAAGAGAAGCTATCGAGTTATTAAAAAAGGAAAAAGTTGATTTTGATTTTGATGGTGAAATGCAGCCAGATGTAGCATTAAATCCTGTTTATCAAGATATTTATCCTTTTTCAAAAATAGTTGGAAACGCAAACATCTTGATTATGCCTGCTTTGCACAGTGCCGCTATATCTACAAAGTTGATGAAGGTTTTTGGAGGAGGTAAATTGATTGGTCCTCTTTTAATAGGTTTAGGATCTCCTATTGAAGTTGCGCCTCTTAGAGCTAGCACCTCTGAGATACTCAATCTAGCATCAATTGCGGCATTCTCATCTGATGTAATTGATTACTCAAATTAAAACTTAGACCTACTTAATTCCGTTGCCAAATAAATTGATGGATAAACTTTCTCAACATCATATATTTTATTTGCCTCATTTATTACCTCTTTTTTTTCTTCTTCATTCATAGCTATACCGAATATATAAATACTTTTATTTATCGTCTCTAAAGTGTAATTTCTTGATTTTGTTTTCTTGTTAAAAATTAAAGCTGACCTTAGTTGGCTAGTGATTAATATGTCTTTTGCAGTTTGCTTAAAACTAGTTTGACCTTTAATTGTAATTGCATTTTTAACAGATCTCACACCCTTTGTTTCCCAGGCCATTTTAGTAATTTTGATTTTTTCTTCAGGTTCATCAACTTTTCCGGATAAAAAAATATTGCCATCGCGAACTTCAGACTTTATTTGTAGAAAATATTTTTTATCGAATAATGCTAATCTTGCACTGAGATTTTTTTGCATGATTGTATCATCAATCTGCATTCCAATAGTTCTAGGGTCAAAAGTTATATCTACACCAGCTCCAAACTGCCCTATTGAAGAGCAAGAAGAAATAAAAAATATTATAAAAATACTAAAAATTTTTTTCATTTTTTATTTTTAAGCAAAGCTTATAAATTTCTTTTTTATTAACTTTTTCAGACTCAATAATTAAATCAACAGTATCTTTTAAACTATACTTTTTTAAATATTTTTTGATTTTGTTGACAATTTCTGTTTTTTTTATCAATTTTTCTTTAATTTTTCCACTTGAAACAACAAGAGTGACTTCGCCCTTTAAAGAACTCTTAAATGTTTTTATATTATTTATATCACCTCTAAAAAGCTCTTCGTGAATTTTAGTTAATTCTTTAGCAATCAAAAGTTTCCTTCCTGCAAAATATTTTTTAAGTTTTTTAATATAAAAATTAATCTTTATTGATGGTACAAAAAAAATTTGAGAATAATTATTATTTGATAATCTGCTTAAAACTTTTTCAACTTCATTCTCTTTTTTTGGCAAAAAACCATAAAATATAAATTTATCGTCAAAGCCAGAAACACTTATAGCTGTCGTTATTGAGGAAACTCCGGGAATAGGGACTATTTTTATTTTTCTTTTTATACATTCATTTATTAGCAATTTACCTGGATCAGATAGAGAAGGCGTGCCTGCGTCACAGATTAAAGACAAAATTTCGCCCTTATTAATGTGCTCTATTACTTTATTGATCTGTTTTTTCTCATTAAACTTGTGATATGACATTAAACGTTTTTTTACATTTAAATAATTTAATAATTTCAATGATCTTCTTGTATCCTCACAAAGAACAATGTCAGATTTTTTTAAAATCTCAATTGCTCTTAAGGTAATGTCCTCAAGGTTGCCAATGGGTGTCGATACGATATATAAATTGTTTGAGGACAAATTCATTTGATGAAAAAACTATTAATAATATTATCTTATATAATTTTATTCGTTAATTCTAATGTTTTTAGTGAAAGTAAGAAAGATATTCTAAAAATAGGTTTAATAGCACCGCTCAATGGTGAGTACGCAGATTTAGGAAATTCACTTTTATATTCTCTTCAACTTGCTCTGGACGAGATTAACGACAGTAAAATTTTTATAATACCAAGAGACACAGGTTTTAATAATAAAGAAAAACTCAATTCAGCAATTCAAGATATTAGAGCGCAAGGTGCAAATATTATAATTGGGCCAATAAATAATAATGATTTCAATGAAGTAAAAAAATATACTGATACAATTTTCATATCACCCTCAAATATATCACCAGAATTCAAAACAAACATTATCAGTGTAGGTATAAGTTTAGAGTCTCAATTAAAATCATTAGTCAGTTTTCTCAAAAAACAAAAAAAAAATAAAACTGTAATTATGTACCCTAAAAATCATTATACTGATTTAATTGAAGAAAAATTAAATAAACTTAATCTGAACGATATGAAAAGATTTAAGTATAATCCAGATCCTGAAGTCCTTACTGGTGAAATAGAAATCTTAACCAATTATTCTCAAAGAAAAAGAAATCTTGAGTTAAGAAAGAAATTATTCGAAGATAAAGAGGATGAACAATCTATAAAACAATTAGAAAGATTAGAGCAATTATACACTTTAGGTAAAGTAAATTTCGACTCCGTTATTATCATAGATTTTGGAAATAATTTAAAAAGTGTTTTAACATCGCTTGTTTACACAGACGTTGACCAAAATGAAGTTTTATTTACTACTGTTAATCAATGGTTTGATGAAAGTATTTTCTATGAAAATACAATAAAAACTCTTTATTATCCTTCAGTTAATTACAAAGAATTTCAAAAATACAGAGAGAAATACTTTAAAAAATTTAAATTGTACCCGAGTGAGATAACCATCTTAACCTACGATGCTTTGGGGCTTGTTTACTATGCATGGAAGAATAATGGCGATATTAATTCCATAAATGACTTTTCATTCAAAAATAAAATTAAAGGTAAAATTGGAACGTTTAGTATTAAAGATAAAAAAGTATCTCAAGATTTAGATATTTACAAGACAGAAAATAAAAAATTTACAAAATTTTAATTTTTTTGTTTAATTTTTGAAATGCGATAAACCTATGGTCCATTTTGATTTTTTTATATTTTGTCATCTGTCCAAAAGTTTTTGAATAGTTATTAGGAATAAATATTGGGTCATAACCAAACCCATTTTTTCCGATTATTTTTTTTGAGATTTGTCCTTTTATTTTTCCTTCTACACTCACAATTTTTTTATTAGGAAATTTAAATGATAAGCTACAGTTAAAAGTAGCAGCTCTATCTCTTTTATTTTTTAGTTTTTTCAAAATAAATATCATAGCATTAAAGAAACTTCCTTTTTTTTTAGCAAGTCTAGCTGAATAGATACCAGGTTTATTTTTTAATGATTTAATGCACAATCCAGAGTCGTCGGAAATTACTGGATAATTGACAAACCTAGAGAAATAACGGGCTTTTAGTTTAGAATTTGATATAAAGGTTTTGCCTGTTTCTTTTGGGCTCCTAATTTTTAATGCGATAGGTGAGATTTTTTTGTATTTTTTTGATATTAAATAAGCAATTTCTGTAAATTTACCCTTGTTATGAGTGCCTATTAAAATTTTTTTCATATAGCCCTAGTAATTTTATAAAAATTTATTATATAGCAAACTGATGTCAGAAAATAATAAAAAAACTAATGAAGATAAATCAAGTGAAGTAAGTTCAAATCAAAATAAATCTGAAACTGAGAAAAAAGAGCTTTCAATTGAAGAAAAGCTTAAAAATACTGAAGACAAGTTACTAAGGTCATTAGCAGAAATTGAAAACCAACGAAGAAGATTTGAAAAAGATGTGAAAGATGCGTTTGAATTTGGTTCCTTTAATTTTGCAAAAGAAAGTTTAGCAATATTGGACAACCTACAAAGAGCTAAAATAGCAGTTAAAAATGATCAGCTTTTAAAATCTAATAAAGATTTAGATAAATTTCTTGAAAACATCTCTATAATTGAAAAAGACTTAATTACAATATTCGAAAAAAATAAAATAAGGAAAATTGATGCTGTAGGTAAAAAATTTGATCCTAACCTTCATCAAGCAATGGCAGAAATTGAAGATGAAAAATCTGAAGTTGGAACGATAATTCAAGAAATTCAATCAGGCTATATGTTTGGAGAAAGATTATTAAGGCCAGTATTAGTAGGTATATCCAAGAAAAATAATACAAAAAACGGTGAAAAAGAGGAAAAAAAAGAGAAAAAATAACCTTGTAGAAAAGAAAAAAACACCCATATAAAACTGTACAAAAGGATAAAATTAAAATGAGTAAAGTAATTGGAATAGATTTAGGGACAACTAATTCTTGTGTAGCTATAATGGATGGCTCACAAGCTAAAGTTTTGGAAAATGTTGAAGGAGCTAGGACTACGCCTTCTGTAGTTGCTTTTTTAGAAAATAACGAAAAATTAGTAGGGCAGCCAGCTAAAAGGCAGGCGGTAACTAATGCTGGTGATACTATTTTTGCAGTTAAAAGGCTTATTGGAAGAAAATTTGACGGAACATCTGTTCAAAAAGATATTTCAAAAGTCCCTTACAAAATAGTCAAGTCAGAAAATGGAGATGCTTGGGTAGAAGGGAAATCAAAGAAATACTCTCCAGCTCAAATTTCCGCATTTGTTTTACAAAAAATGAAGGAGACAGCAGAAAAATATTTAGGTCAAACGGTTACAAAAGCTGTTATAACCGTGCCAGCTTACTTTAACGACTCTCAGAGACAAGCCACAAAAGACGCAGGAAAGATTGCTGGATTAGAAGTATTGAGAATTATAAATGAACCAACCGCTGCCTCTCTTGCATACGGATTAGATAAAAAAGGTGGTAAGAAAATAGCTGTTTACGATTTAGGTGGAGGTACTTTTGATATTTCAATTTTAGAAATTGGTGATGGAGTATTTGAAGTTAAATCTACAAACGGAGACACTTTTTTAGGTGGTGAAGATTTTGATGACTCAATAGTTGAGTACCTTGCGTCAGAATTTAAGAAAGATAATGGGATTGATTTAAAGACAGATAAACTTGCCCTTCAAAGATTAAAAGAAGCTGCTGAAAAAGCTAAAATTGAATTATCCTCAGCAGCTCAAACTGAAATTAATTTACCCTTTATAACTGCTGACAAAAGCGGACCTAAACATTTAAATTTAAAATTTACTAGAGCAAAATTAGAAGCATTAGTTCAAAGCTTAGTTGATAGAACTTTAGAACCTTGTAAGACGGCTTTGAAAGACTCTGGTTTTTCTGCAGCAGAAATTAATGAAGTCGTTCTTGTGGGTGGGATGACGAGAATGCCAAAAATAATTGAGACTGTAAAAAACTTTTTTGGAAAAGAACCAAATAAAAGCGTTAATCCTGATGAAGTAGTCGCAATGGGCGCAGCTATTCAAGGTGGTGTTTTACAAGGTGATGTTAAAGATGTATTGCTTTTAGATGTGACTCCGCTTTCATTGGGTATTGAAACTCTTGGGGGCGTATCGACTAAACTAATCGAGAAAAATACCACTATTCCAACAAAAAAAAGTCAGGTATTCTCAACTGCAGAGGATAATCAGCCTGCGGTTTCAATAAGAGTGCTTCAGGGCGAAAGAGAAATGGCTGCAGATAATAAAATCTTAGGAAATTTTGAATTGGTTGGAATACCGCCAGCTCCTAGAGGGACTCCACAGATTGAAGTCACATTTGATATAGATGCCAATGGAATTGTTAGTGTTTCAGCTAAAGATAAGGGAACAGGTAAGGAGCAAAAAATACAAATACAAGCTTCTGGTGGTTTGTCTGATGATGAAATTCAGAAAATGGTAAAAGATGCTGAAGCAAATAAAGAGGCTGATAAAAAGAAAAGAGAGTCTGTAGATGTAAGAAACCAAGCTGATAGTTTAATTTTTTCTACGGAAAAAAGTTTGAAAGAACATGGCGATAAAGTTTCTGCAGAAGAAAAAAAAGCTATTGAAAATGGAATATCCGACCTAAAAAAATCTTTAGAAGGTACAGATGTTGAAGATTTGAAGAAAAAAACACAAAGTTTAATTCAAGTTTCTATGAAATTAGGTGAAGCTGTTTATAAAAGCCAACAAAAACCGGATGACAATGATAAAGGTTCTAGTGGAGGTCCAAAAGAGTCTAAACCTAGTGAAAAAGATAATGTAGTTGATGCAGATTTTGAAGACGTAAAAGAAGATAAAGAAAAAAGCGCCTAAGATAAAAAAGGAGACGTCCTGTGGCTAAAAGAGATTGTTATGATGTCTTAGGTATCCCAAAAGGAGCTTCAAAAGACGATATAAAAAAAGCTTACAGAAAACTAGCTCTCAAGTACCATCCAGATAAAACTAAAGGTGACAAAGCTTCTGAAGAAAAGTTTAAAGAGGCCAGCGAAGCTTACCACATACTTTCAGATGAAAAAAGAAAGTCTAACTATGATCAGTTCGGTCATGCTGCTTTTGAGGGAGGTAGTGGAAGCGGATTTCAAGGTTTTGGAGGATTTGATACCTCTTCTTTCTCAGATATATTTGAGGATTTTTTTAGTGACTTTGGTAGCAGCTCTTCGAGAAGAACTAGCAATAGAGGTAATGATTTAAGATACGATGTAAGTATTAGTTTAGAAGATGCTTATAAAGGAACTGAAAAAAATGTAAGATATACTACTTATAAATCATGTAAATCTTGTTCAGGTAGTGGTGCAGCAAAAGGATCTAAACCAATAAGATGCGATTATTGCTCTGGCAGAGGAAAAGTAAGAACAAACCAAGGTTTTTTTACAGTTCAACAAACTTGTCCGCAGTGTAGTGGCTATGGAGAAATGATAGGAACACCTTGTAGTATCTGTAGTGGAAATGGAAAAACGCAAGCAAACGAAAATGTAACAGTAAAAATTCCAAAGGGAGTTGACGACGGAACGAGAATAAGATTGTCTGGCAAAGGCGAGGCTGGATCTAAGGGTGGCTCTAGTGGAGACTTATATTTATTTATTTCAATAGACAATCATAATATTTTTAAAAGGTCAGATGAAAATTTATATTATGAATTACCGATTTCTTTTTCAGATGCAGCTTTAGGAACTTCGGTAGAAGTCCCCTCTATTGATGGGGGAAAATCTAAAATTAAGATACCAGCAGGTACGCAGCATGGAAAACAGTTTAGATTAAAAGGTAAAGGCATGCCTGTTTTGAGAAGAAGTGTTTTTGGTGATCTTTATATTAGAGTAGTTACACAAGTTCCTACGTCACTTTCCAAAAGACAAAAAGAGATTTTAGAAGAATTTAATAAAATTGAGTCTAATAAGCCAGATCCAGTAATAAAAAGTTTTTTTGAAAAGGCTAAAAAATTTTGGAGAAATTCGTAAAATAAATGAGCACTGATCAAATAATGTCCGCAATTTTTCTTATTGCGGTTCTAATTTTAATTTTGCCCAGTTTTCTCTCTACAAATTACAAATTAAAAGAATTTTTAAGAAATTTATCTATTTGGGCTATAATTACACTAGTTATTATTGTAATCATTTATTTTATTAGTTTATGAGAAAAATAAATTTATCTATTTCTGGATTTATGGGAAGAATGGGTCAACAGCTCATTAAATCCTCAAAAAAAAATAGTAATTTTAGATTAGTTTCTTTAACAGAAAATAGATTTGTAAATAGAAAAATTGAAGGAATTAAACCTCTTAAAAATAGCGTTGATGCATTTAAAAAATCAAATGTGATAATAGACTTTACTGTTCCTAAATGCACATTAGAAATATTGAGGATCGCATCCAAATTAAAAAAAAGAGTTGTCATTGGAACCACGGGGTTTTCAAAAAAAGAAGAAAATTTAATAAAAAAGTATTCTAGAAAAATTCCTATACTTAAAGCAGGTAATATGAGTTTAGGAGTAAATTTGCTTATGTATTTAACTGAAATTGCTTCGAAATCTCTTGGAAATAATTTTTTAAGTAAAGTCTATGAAGTACATCATAAACATAAAGTTGATTATCCGTCAGGCACAGCCTTAATGTTAGGTAGAGGAATAGCCGATGGGAAAAATAAAAATTTTTACAATTTAATTGGTAAAAAATATTTAAATAAAAAATCATTTCCTTATGCAAAAAAAATTAATTTCAATTCTATTCGTAAAGGTGAAGTGATTGGTGAGCATGAGGTAAGATTTTCTAGTGGAAAAGAAATTATAAAACTTAACCACGAATCTTTTGACAGAGCATTATATTCTGAAGGTGCTTTGACTGCTGCAGCTTGGTTAATGTCTAAAAAAGCGGGTCTTTATTCTATGAGGGACCTTCTTAACTTTAGGTGAACAATAAACAAAAAGCTAAAATTATTTTAAGGATATTGAATAAAACGTATCCTAAAGTTCCTATACCATTAAATTACAAAAATACTTTTACTCTTTTAGTTTCTGTATTGCTTTCAGCCCAATGTACGGATGTAAATGTGAATAATGTTACAAAAGTCATTTACCCAAAGTATAATAAACCAATTCATTTTGTAAAACTTGGTAGAAAAAAAATTGAGCGGTTAATTAAAAGAATAGGAATATTTAGGATAAAAGCTAAAAGTATTTTTTATTTATCTAAAACTTTAGTTGAAAAATATAAAGGCAAAGTACCAAGTACCTATGAAGAATTAGAGCAGTTACCTGGTGTTGGTCACAAGACTGCAAGTGTTGTTATGTCTCAAGGTTTTGGTTTTCCTGCTTTCCCAGTAGATACTCATATTCATAGATTAGCTCAAAGATGGGGTTTAACGAATGGCAAAAATGTTGTGCAAACAGAAAAAGATTTAAAAGCAGCCTTTCCAAAAAAATACTGGAACAGACTTCATCTCCAAATAATTTGGTACGGAAGGGAACATTGTAAGGCTAGAGATTGTTATGGAATAACTTGTAAAATTTGCAAAAGCTGTTATCCAAATAGAAAAAAACCTATTAAAACAAAAAAAGCTTAAATGAAAATATTAGGAATTGGCAACGCTATCGTTGATGTAATTTGTAAAGTAAATGATAAATTCATTACTCAGAATAATTTAACAAAAAGCACAATGAAACTTGTTGATGAAACTGAATTTAAAAAACTTTTATCTACACTTAAAATTGAAGAAACTGTTTCTGGCGGGTCAGTTGCAAACTCAATAGTTGGTCTTTCACAACTAGGAAACAAAGTAGGCTTTATCGGTAAAGTAAATGACGATAAATTAGGTAATAAATATGAAGAAGGATTGAAAAAAGAAAATGTACAGCTCTTCTATCAAAAGAAAAAAGAAGCCGTTCCGACTGGAACTTGTTTAATATTAATTACACCTGACTCTGAAAGAACAATGGTTACATTTCTTGGTACAGCTGGAAAAATAAATGAAAATGATATTGACACTCAGGCTATAAAAAATAGTGAAATCTTATTTTTAGAAGGTTACCTTTGGGATGAAGGAGAACCAAAAAAAGCATTTGAAAAAGCTATAAATAGTGCCAACAAAGTTGCAATGTCGTTGTCTGACCTGTTTTGTGTAGAAAGGCACAAAACTCATTTTCTCGAATTAGTTAAAAATAAATTAGATATAACTTTTGCAAATGAACAGGAAATTATGGCACTAATTGATGTAAAAAAAATTGATGAAGTAATCAATTATGCTAGAGAATTGAATAAGTTAATTGTTATTACTCGAGGAGAAAAAGGAGCATTAGTGATACAGAAAAATGAAATTATAGAGTGCTCAGCCAAAAAAAATCTTAAAGTTAAAGATTTGACTGGTGCGGGAGATTTATTTGCAAGTGGTTTTTTGCATGGTTTTATTCATAATAAATCGTCTAAAGAAAGTTTAGAAATTGGAACAGAAATGTCCTCTAAAGTAATCCAGATAATCGGCGCTAGACTAAGTAATTAATTCATTTCTTTCTTCTTTTAAAACTACCTTTTCCTTTTTTAGGCTTAATTACTCTTTTTCTATATTTTGTTGAAAATAAATCTTTAGCAAATTTATTTCTTTTTTTCATAAATAATAGCCATCCTTATTGTTAAAGATAAATTTGTTATCCATAAATTTATCGTGGATCTTTTTTCTTAGTCTGTAAATATGTGTCTCAACTGTATGGGTATCAACATCCATAGCATACTTCCAAACTAAGGATAGTATCTCATTCTTTGAAATTGTTTTTTTTTTCATTAAAAGCAATTCGAGAAGTTGAATTTCTTTTTCAGTAAGTACAACAAAACTATTTGATTTAATTAATTTTTTTTCATTTTTGTCTAAAAGGTAAGATTTAATCTTAATTGACGAATTTTTACTAAATTTTTTTTTGGCTAAACTACTTTCTACTAATGTATTTATTTCTGTGATAGTTGTTGGTAATTGTAAAATGCAATCAAAGTTTTTTTTGTTATATTTATCTTTCTTTGTTGCTAATATTTTAAAATACTCTGAATTTGATAATACATTTATTATTTCAGGATTATTACGATTATCTTCATGACAGATTATACCCTCAAAGTTTTTTAAAGTCTCATTAGATAAATTGTTTTGATTAACAGTAAGAGAAAAGTTAAAATGAGTTTCAAGTTCAACTAAGGTTGATATGAAACTTTTTGGCCCAAGAATTAAAATATTAGTTTTATGCATATATTAATTAAAGATAAATACCTTTTATATGATGACTATAAAGTAAAATGCTCTATTGGTAAAAGAGGAATTAATATCAAAAAAAAGGAGGGAGATTTAATTACTCCTAGAGGAATATTTAAGATAACGAACATTTATTACAGAAAAGATAAGGTTAAAAACATATTGACAAATTTTAAAATGATTCCAATTAAGAAAAATATGGGTTGGTGCGACGATCCAAGATCGATAAAGTATAATAAACTCATAAAATACCCTTTTTCTTTTAAATCAGAAAAACTTTATCGCTCAGATAATATCTATGACATTGTTCTTGTACTTAATTTTAATATGAGGCCAATTAAAAAAAATAAAGGTAGTGCTATTTTTATTCATGTAGCTAATAGAAAGTTTTCACCAACAAAAGGGTGTGTAGCTGTAAAAAAAACAGATTTAAGAAAAATAATTAGATTTATTACGAAAAAAACAAAGATTAAGATATGCTAATTTCTTTTTCCAAATATTGAACTCCCAATTCGAACGTAAGTAGAATTGAATAATACAGCATCATGATAATCAGCAGACATTCCCATACTGAGATCTTGTAAACCTAGTGTTAAATTTAAATCTTTAAGAGTCTTGAAATATTTTTTTGAATTATTATCATTTGGAGGAATTACCATCAAACCTATAACATTTAAATTCTTCTCTTTAGAACAGTAATTATAAAAACTCTCTAATTCACCTATCGAAATTCCAGATTTTTGTAATTCATTACCAACATTAACTTGAATAAAATATTTCAAATTTCTTCCAAGATTTTTTTCTGAATTTGATAAAATATCTGCGAGTTTTGGATTATCTAATGAGTGAATAAAATCAAACAATTGGACAGCGCTTTTAGCCTTGTTGCTTTGTAATTTACCAATCATATGTAATTGAAGGTTTTTTTTTTCATATTTAATATCTTTCCATTTTACCAATGCCTCTTGAACTTTATTTTCACCGTAATGTAAATGACCGTAATTTATAAGTGGTTTAATGTGATCTAATGGAAAAGTTTTACTTACTGCAATAATTTTTGTGTTTGACACAGGTTTTAGCTTTTCAATATTAGATTTTATTTTATTAAATCTTTCGATAATGTTGTTCATATGTTTATAATTAAAAAGAGATATTATTTAATAATTCAGAATATTAAAGATATTAATTTAATTAAAATTAAAAAGCACAATAAGTTTGTAATTATTTACAGAAATTTTGATAAAAAGCAGAATATTGCTGAATTACAAAATTTCAGGACAGAATGTAGAGCAAAGTTTGTTAAATTTTTTGTAGCTAACGATATTAAACTAGCAAGCCTGTTAAATGCAGATGGTTTATATTTATCAGCGTACAATAAGAGTTTAAAACCTTTACACTTGAAAAATAAATTCGAAATAATTGGTTCTGCACATAATTTGAAAGAAATTTACTTAAAACAAAAACAAGGGTGTAATCAAATTTTATTATCAAAATTATTTATTGTTGATTACAAAATTACTGATCAAACACTTGGGATTGTAAAGTTTAATAAATTATTAATGCAAATATCAAATAAATTAATTCCGCTAGGTGGTATTAAATCATCAAATTTAAATAAACTTAAAGTCGTGAATTCTTCTGGCTTCGCATTATTTTCAGAAGTAAAAAAAAAGCCGGCTAAAATATTTAGCCGGCTTTTTTAAGTTTAAATTAAATTATTAATTAAAACTCCATAGCGATTGAAGCTATAGTTTTTGTCTCGTTTTTTCCAGCTGTAAAATCAGAATTATCTGTATCTACGTGGAATAAACCAACTGTAGCACCACCGATATTGTAAGAAATTTGGAATACATCTGCTTCCATAGTTCTTGTTACAGTAGTTCTAGTTGTTTCTGTGTCAGCGATTTGACCTTTATCTTTTGCTTCATGCTCTTCTGTAGAGTATGAAAGAGTTACTGCATCGTTTAATGCAAACTCAATACCTATAGCATCATACTCGTAAGAGTCGAATGATGAACCATCACCATTAGCATATGTAGATTTACCTTTTTCTGTGAAACCTTGCATATAACCAACTTTGAAGTTACCCATAGCATATTGTGCGTACACGTTACCGCCAGATTGCTCTTGGTCTGCGTTACCTGTTTCTCCTTCGAAACCAGCATAGTCAGCACCAACTTTTAATCCATCAATAGGAGCAGCAGTTACTTGATACTGAATTAAAGAGTCACCATCAACACCTGCAGTGTTTGCTCCACCGCTGTTTTTAAAGTCATTTGAATCACCATCACCTGTATTTGGTGCGTAACCTACTTTTACGCCAAGACCTAATGGTAATACATCAGCTGGTAAGTGATATTGTAAGTTTGGATAGCTTGACACGTCATAACCCCAGTTAAGAGCAGCGTTAGTTCCAGAAGCTCCCATTGTGTTTGCATAGTCAATACCAGTTCCTAATGCACCGATACCCCAACCTAATTCTGTAGATAAACCACCTTCTGAGTCAAAAATACCAATAGTACCTAAACCATTTGTATTAATCACTAGAGATGAATCGTCAGCGTCAGTTGTTCCACCGCCATTTGGATCCAATTCCATGTGGTAGCTCCATGAGTATCCGTTGTCTAATTCACCAGAAGCAGCGAATTTTAACTCATTAGATATACCAATTCCTTTGTCGTCGTTGTTACCTGAACCACCGTTTACTAAGTAAGAAGCTTTTGCAGAACCAGTTACTGATAATTCACCAGCTACAGCAGCTACAGACATAAGTAAAGATGAAGCAACTACAACAAACAATTTAGTTATTTTATTCATTATATATCCTTATTGTTTTTGTTATTCTTAAATTGTTTTAATAAAACAATAGTGCTATTTAACATTTTTAGTGGCTTATTAACTCCAGTTTTAGCCTATAATAGAGGAAAATTCGCTATTGTGGCATTTTTATCACACTAATTTTCTCTATTTTTATTAAATAATTTAAATCCATGTTAAAAGTATCTATATTTAAGAGAAACCATCTAAAATGAAAATATTCAAGATTTTTTTAAACCTTTTAATTTTGCTAATTATAACTGTTTCTTGTGCCTACGAAAAAGTTGATCAAAGACAAAGGCCTGATGGTGCGAAAGCAAAAGCAAGAAAAAATATAGAGGAAGGTAGAGGCGCAAGTATAGGTAATATTTTAAAAAGGCGGGGAGGAGATTTTGAGTTTAGTTCGGCTAATCCAATGTGGCGTGCTACCCTTGATACTCTTGATTTTTTGCCACTAACTACAGTTGATTATTCAGGAGGAGTTGTAATCACGGATTGGTATTCTGATGGTGCTGATAGAGAGAATTCAATCAAAATTACGATAAGATTTTTATCTAATGAAATAAGATCTGATAGTCTTAAAATTACAGTGCATAAAAAAGTTTGTAATACAAGCAATGCATGCTCTGTCTTATTGCTCGAAAAATCAAAAATAAAGCAAGAGCTTAATTCTACAATACTTAGAAAAGCAGCTTTGATAAAAAAAGAAGATCAAACAAAAAAGAATTAAATGGAAAGGCTTAATTTCCAAGCTATTGAAAAAAAATGGCAAAAAAAATTTAAAGATTTTTCACTTTATAGAGAAAAAGGAAAGAAATTTTATTGTTTAGAAATGTTTCCTTATCCCTCTGGTAAGATTCACATGGGGCACGTCAGAAACTATACAATTGGTGACGTAATAGCTCGATATAAGTTTATGAACGGGTTTAATGTATTACATCCAATGGGTTGGGATGCATTTGGCCTACCTGCAGAAAACGCTTCTAGATTAAATAATCTTCATCCAAAGAAGTGGACAGAAAAGAATATCGATACAATGAAAAAACAATTAAAGTTACTTGGGCTCTCAATTAACTGGAATTTGGAGATCTCTACATGTGATAAAGAATATTATAAACACCAACAAGAAATATTTATTGACTTTTATAATCTTGGGTTGGTTTCTCGAAAAGAAACTTACGTAAACTGGGATCCAATTGAAAAAACAGTTTTGGCAAATGAGCAGGTTATCAACGGAAGGGGATGGAGATCTAATGCTTTGGTAGAAAGAAAAAAATTATCACAATGGTTTTTTAATATTACGAAATTTGCTGACAACCTTTTAGATGATCTCAATGGTTTAGATGGGTGGCCTGCAAAAGTAAAGTTGATGCAAAAAAATTGGATAGGAAAGTCATTTGGATGCGAAATTAACTTTGAGGTAGTAAATAAAAAAGAAAAGATTACAGTATTCACAACAAGACCAGATACAATATTTGGTGCAAGTTTCATTGCGGTCTCGCCAGATCATCCACTAAGTAAATATTTTATTCACGATAAAAATTTTAAAAAATTTAAAGATGAATGTAACAAAACAGGTACTACTGAAGAAGCTTTAGCAAATGCAGAAAAGCTTGGCTACAAAACTGAGTTATTTGTCAAGCATCCATTTTTAAAAAATAAAGAAATACCAATTTACTTTGCTAATTTTGTTTTGATGGATTACGGAACTGGGGCAATATTTGGTTGCCCTGCTCATGATCAAAGAGATTTTGATTTTGCAAAAAAATATAACTTGAAGATTATAAAAGTTGTCTCTGATGGTAATAAAGATATTGAGCTTAAAGAAGCTTATTTAGGTGAAGGAAAAATAATAAATTCAGGATTTCTTAATGATTTAAATATTGATCTTGCAAAAAAGAAGATTATTGACGAAATAGAGAAAAAGAAACTTGGAGTAAAAAAAACTTTATTTCGTTTAAAAGACTGGGGAATATCTAGACAACGATATTGGGGTTGCCCTATCCCTATGATTTATCTTGAAGATGGAAGTGTTGTTCCGGTTGACAAAAGTGAGTTGCCTATCGTACTTCCAGAAGACATAAATCTTAATGCAAAAGGTAATCCTTTAGAATCCCACAAAAAATGGCGTGAAACTAAACAAAAATCAACTGGAAAAAAAGCGATTAGAGAAACTGATACATTAGATACTTTCGTAGATTCATCTTGGTATTTTTTGCGATTTTGCTCGCCAAATTTAAAAAACTCACCATTTGATTTACAAAAAGTAAATTATTGGATGCCTGTAGATCAATATATTGGTGGAATTGAGCACGCTATATTGCATCTACTTTACTCACGTTTTTTTACTAAAGGATTGAAGCAAAACAATAAGAATCTAAATTTTTCTGAACCATTTAAAAATCTTTTTACACAAGGAATGGTATGTCATGAAACATATAAGGATAAAAATGGTAATTGGCTATACCCAGATGAAATCGAGAAGGTTGACACAAACTCTATTTTGAAAAAATCTGATAAAAGCAAGGTAGTTATCGGACCCCCGGAGTCTATGTCTAAATCAAAAAAAAATACGATTGATCCAGAAACAATGATTCTACAATACGGGGCTGATGCCGTAAGATGGTTTATTTTATCTGACAGTCCGCCTGAAAAAGATATCCAATGGTCGGACAGAGGTGTTGTCTCCTCAAACAAATTTCTTCAAAAAATTTGGAATCTCAATTCAACAATTTTATCAAGAAAAGATTGTCAAGTAGATAAGAATTTAGAAGAAAAGTTTATAAAATTAATAAATAGTTATGTAATCAAAATAGACTCCTCAATTAAAAATTTTAGATTTAATGTTTCAATAGCCCATTTTTATGAGTTATATAATCTATTCACAGATAGTGTTGGTCAAAAGATTAGTAATAAAGTGATTAAATCAAAAATTACGACTATGATGAAGTTAATGTTGCCTTTTACACCACATCTTTCTTATGAATGTCTTGAACTCTTAAAGTGTAGTGAATTAGACAATTGGCCCGAGGTTAAGGGGAATTTGCCTGAAGAAATCAGTATGGCTATTCAAATAAACGGAAAAACGAGAGATATAATTAAAACAAACAAAAATGCTACAGAAAATGAAATTAATAAAATTATTTTAGAACAATCGAAAGCGAAAAAATTTATTCAAGACAAAAAAATAACTAAAACTATTTTTGTAAAAAATAAGATTATTAACTATATAATTTCAGAATAATGCTTAAAAAAGTTCTTATATCATCACTTATTTATCTTTTATTGAGTAATTGCGGCTTCAAAATAGTAAATCAATCAAATTTAAATAATTTTGATATCGCAGAAATAATTACATCAGGAGATAAAAAGATAAATTTTAGAATAAAAAATAAACTAGTTTTTAATTCGAAGAAAAATAACTCCACACTTATTTCACTTAATCTTAATACGAAAAAAATTAAAAGTATTAAAGAAAAAAATATTAAGAATGAGATTACAAAACATAAATTAGAAATAACAACTCAAGTAGAAGTGAAAAATATAACCACAAAAAAAATTAATAATTTTAAAATTACTGAAATCGGAGAATTTAATATAGCAGACCAATACTCACAAACTTTGAATAATGAAAAAAAAGTTTTAAATTTGTTATCAGATAAAATAGCAGATAGAATACTAGATGAAATAAATTTTAGACCTGATGATTTTTAAAAGTTTTATAATCGAGGAAAATTTAGGCACATTAAAAAAAATAAATTTATTTTACGGAGAAAATTTAGGTCTTAAAAATGATTTTAAAAAAAAAATTTCTGAGTTTTATTCAAGTTATGAAACTATAAAATTATATCAAGAAGATATTCTAAAAAATGGCAATTTTTTATTTAATGAAATAAGTAACATTTCTTTATTTAAAAAAAAAAAGTTATTCATTTTAGAGCAAGTTAACGATAAACTTCTACCAATAATTAATCAGATTGAAGTTAGCATAGGTGAGCACAAAATTTGTTTATTCTCCGAGGCTTTAGAAAAAAAATCTAAAATTAGAAATTTTTTTGAAAAATCTAAAGAGTTTGCAGTTATACCTTGCTACCAAGATAACGAAATAAGTTTAAGAAAGATAATTAATAATCAATTAAAAGGATTTGCAGGTCTTACTCCATCAAATTTAAATCTTATAATAGAAAAAACAGGATTTGATAGAGCAAAACTAAATAACGAAATTGATAAAATAAAAATTTTCTTTGAAAAATCTATTATTGAAACTGAAAAATTAGAATTATTACTTAATATTGAAGTTAATGATAATTTCAGACTACTAAAAGACCAGGCATTAGTTGGAAATAAAGCTAAAACAAATAAATTATTAAGCGATACAATTATAGAGGACGAGAAATCAATTTATTATTTAAATTTGATTAATCAGAGACTAATTAATCTAAAAGATTTACACAAATTAAGCGGGGTAAATATTGAAGATAAAATTAATTCATTAAAACCGCCAATATTTTGGAAAGATAAAAGTAATTTCTTAAAACAATCGGAAATGTGGAACATAAATAAAATAAAAAAATTACAAGAAAAAACTTACAACTTAGAATTAATGATCAAATCAAATTCAATAGTAAATAAAAACACTCTAATAAAAGAATTAATTGTTGATATTTGCCGAATGGCTAATGCTTAGAAAGCAGATCCGAAACTAATTGGAATTGATCTAAATCTTTATACTCTATAACAATTTTACCAGCATTATTTTTTTTATTTATAATGTTAACCTTTAATCCTAATATTTTTTGAATTCTTTCTTGCGCTTTAAGAATATTTGTATCGATAGGAATTTCTTTTTTTGTTTTTTTAGACCTTATGAGGTATTCCACTTTTCTAGCACTATAATTTTTTGCAACTATTTCTTCTGCAATACTTGATGCATTAGACATTCCAATTAAGGGTCTAGCTTGGCCTGAGGAAAGTGTTCCCTCCTCAAGCATAGCAATTACATCATTAGGCAATGTTAAAAGTCTTAAAGTATTACTTATATGACTTCTACTTTTCGACATTAATTTTGAAATACTTTCATGATCATATTTGAATTCTTCATTTAACCTCTTGTAACCTCTAGCCTCCTCTATTGGATTAAGATCATCTCGTTGAATATTTTCAACAATCGCAACCTCTAGAGATTCAACGTCACTTAAGTCTAAAATTGTTACTGGTATTTCATGTAATCCAGCTCTTTGTGAAGCAAGCCATCTCCTCTCTCCCGCTACAATCTCATATCTTCCTGGATCTGACTTACTAGGCCGAACTGCTATGGGTTGAATTATGCCATTTTTTCTTATTGAATTGGCTAATTCCTCAAGCTTTTCCTCACTAAAATTTTGTCTTGGTTGATAAGGATTTCTACTTAAATCACTAATTGAAACAGTATTTGTCTGATTTGTATCTAAGGCCTTTTGCTTAGGTTTATCATCTCCAAATAATGCTGAAAGACCTCTACCTAATCCTTTTTTTTTTCCTGAGCTCATGCAGCACTTTCTATTCGATTTTTTTTCAAGAATTCTTCAGCGAGCTTAAAGTAAGATTTACTACCAACACAATTTTTGTCATATACAACACAGGGCAATCCATGAGATGGAGCCTCTGATAAACGAACATTTCTTTGAATTACAGTTTGATAAACTTTTTCTTTAAAGTAATTTCGTGCCTCTTTATCAACTTCAGAAGATAACTTGTTTCGCTTGTCAAACATGGTTAAAAGAATACCCTTCAGTTTTAATCTAGGATTTAAATTTTCTTTAATCCGATCAATTGTTTTTACAAGTTGAGTAATGCCTTCTAATGCAAAAAATTCAGTTTGTAGAGGCACTAACAATTCGTCCGAAGCTACTAAAGCCATTATAGTAAGTAAGCTTAGAGATGGGGGACAGTCTATAAAAATATTATCGTATTTTTTTAAAACACTGTCTTTTTTTGAATTTAAAATTTCTTTCAATACAAATGCCCTATTAGAGTCATTAGCAGTTTCAACTTCGAGCCCAGAAAGATTTACATGCGAACCTACTAAATCTAGATTTTCAATGTCAGTCTTCTGAATTGTATTTTCAATATTAATTTTTTTTATTAAAAGATTGTAAATATTCTTCTCTTCATCATTATTATTTTTACCTAATCCCGTTGTTGCATTTCCTTGTGGATCTAAATCAATAACTAAATTATTTTGACCCATAATGGACAGTGAAGCAGCTAAGTTTATTACTGTAGTTGTTTTACCTACGCCGCCTTTCTGGTTAATGATTGCTAATATCGTAGGTGACGACATTTACTTACTTATCTCCATTAAAATTATTTTTGAATCTTTATTTGTCATACTGTTTTCTAATTTATAAGCGTATTTTTTTGTTTGAAAAGAATTTTTTATTTCTTCCTGTGCATTTTGACCTTTTAGAATCATTAATTTATGTGGCTTTTTAGCGATTTCACGTGAAACTTGTATTATTTGGTCTAATTTTTTAAAAGCCCTGCAAATTATAATCTCCGATTCTAAAACTTCATCTCTGACATCTCCTAAAACCTCTGCATTTAAACTCAATTTCTTAATTACAGTTATTAAGAACCTTCTTTTTACTGGTGATTTTTCATATAATTTCACGTGAAAAGCCTTATTTTTATTGAATATTTCTATTACTAGACCCGGGAATCCTGCACCAGTGCCAAGATCAGCCATAGAGTTGGCCTTAAAATTAATAAATTTTACTAATTGAGCTGAGTCAAGTATATGTCTATGCCAAATTTGATTCTCTGTGCTTTTAGCAATTAAATTATGATTTTGATTTTCTTTTAAAACTAGATTTGTGAACTTTTTGAGCTTTTCAATTGAATGATCGCTAAAATTAAGAGTCGTTTTGAGAATATTTATGACTTCAAGCTTCTGCATCAAGCAGTGGCTTTATATCTAAGTTTTTTAATGTGTGAAAGAAGAATAATTATAGCTGCTGGCGTAACGCCATCAATACGAATAGCCTGACCTAACGTTTTAGGCTTCACCTGAAGCAGCTTACTCTTAATCTCATTAGATAGACCGCTCAATTTTTCATAATCTATACCCTCAGGTATGATAACGGACTCGTCTTTCTTAAAAGACTCTATATCTCTATCTTGTCTGTCCAGGTAACCCATGTAATGGGCATCTGTTACAACTTGGTTTTCTATATGACTT
Organism: uncultured Pelagibacteraceae bacterium; assembly: GCA_902573985.1. GTDB lineage: Bacteria > Pseudomonadota > Alphaproteobacteria > Pelagibacterales > Pelagibacteraceae > Pelagilacustribacter. The sequence goes on along the minus strand of CACGLS010000001.1, from coordinate 65,429 downwards.
GGAAAACTAGGAATGTCTTGAAATACTTGCCTTATTTTTGCCATATTTACTTTTCTCTGACCCATAATTTCTAGGCAAGATCTTTTTACTCCATCCATAGCAATTTTAATATCATATTTCTTAGCTTGATTAGGTGATAAGTAATTATTTTTTAAAATTTTGTTGAGAGCAAAAATATTTTTTTTCTTTTCATTAAATATTTTTTTTCTTTCAGACTTCACTAAATTTAAATTGATTCCAAAATCAGTTAATCTTTGATCTGCATTATCGGCTCTTAAAATTAGTCTATATTCGGCTCTAGATGTAAACATTCTATAAGGTTCTGTAACTCCTTTTGTAATAAGATCATCAATCATAACACCAATATAAGAAGTTGATCGATCTAAGATGAACTCCTCTTGATTTCGAATTTTTAAAGCCGCATTAATGCCTGCTATCAAACCTTGAGCTGCAGCTTCTTCATACCCTGTAGTTCCATTGATTTGTCCAGCAAGAAATAAAGAATTAATTTTTTTTGTTTCTAGAGTTGCTTTTAACTCCCTTGGATCAACATAATCATACTCAATTGCGTATCCAGCCCTCTTCATCTTAACATGCTCTAAACCCTTGATTTTGCTCAATATTTTAAGCTGTATCTCCTCTGGAAGAGATGTTGATATACCGTTTGGGTAAATAGTATTGTCCTTTAATCCCTCTGGTTCTAGGAATATTTGATGTCTTTCTTTTTCCTTAAACTTAACAATTTTATCCTCTATAGATGGACAATACCTTGGTCCTACTCCTTTTATGTTTCCTGAATACATGGCGCTTCTTGAAATGTTTTCACTAATAATTTTGTGAACATCATTATTTGTGTAAGTCATCCCACATTTAATCTGCTTATTATTGATCTTGCGCGTCAAGAAGGAGAAATAATAATAATCATCATCAGCAGGCTGCATTTCTAAGTCATCATAATTAATTGTATCACCGTCTAGTCTAGGAGGTGTTCCGGTTTTTAATCTTCCAATTTGCATTTTGAATTTTGCTAATTGTTCACTTAAACCGGTAGATGGTTTTTCATCATAACGACCAGCTGGTATCTGTGTTTCACCTATATGTATTAAACCGTTCAAAAAAGTTCCCGTGGTAAGTATTAGTTCTTTAGTTCTTATTTCTTTACCGCTCTGGCAAGCGAATCCTATAACTCTGTTATTATCAAATAAGAATTTTACTACTGGATCGGCTACGACCTCTAAATTTTCATAATTTAATAAAATTTTTTGCATATGCTCTTTATAAAGAGCTCTGTCTGATTGAGTCCTTGGCCCTTGCACTGCTGGGCCACGACTTCTATTTAATAATCTAAATTGAATGCCTGATTTATCAGCTACTACACCCATCACACCATCTAAAGCATCGATTTCTCTTACAAGATGCCCTTTTCCAAGTCCTCCTATAGCGGGATTACACGACATTTCACCAATAGTCTGAATTTTATGAGTAAAAAGAGCAGTGTTTACGCCCATTCTAGCGGAAGCTGCTGCTGCTTCACATCCGGCATGTCCTCCACCTATAACTACTACATCATAGCTTTGTTTTGTCATGTTATGAATGTAAACGTCTAGATTAAGAAAACAAGTAGTATTTTATTTACCGATACAGAAGTCTTTGAATATAGATCCAAGTATTTCTTCCACATCTACCTTACCGACGATGCTACCAAGATGTCGTGTAGCCATTCTCAGGTCTTCTGCTGCTAATTCGAGGTCTTTATTTTGATCCTTTTTAAGAAACTTATCAATTTCTTTCAAACAATCATTGAGCTTAACTCTATGCCTCTCTCTAGTAATTAAAACACTATTATTTGATGAAAATTTTTTACTTAATTTAGCTTTAACCAAATTAATTAATTTATCTATATTTTTGTTACTTTTTACTGAAGCTAAAACAGTATCAACATCGAATTTATGATTTTGATTATCTGAAATATCTGATTTATTCAAAAGAATTATAGTATCTTTATTAATCATATTCTGTATTTCCTTGTTAATTTTTTTAGATGAATTATCGATGACTACTATATTTAAATCTGCTTCTTTTGATTTACCTAAAGCTAAAGAAATACCTTTTTTTTCAACTTCGTTTTTAGCTTCTCTTATACCAGCGGTGTCTGCTAAAATTACAGGGTAACCATCTAAATTTAGGTAAGTTTCTATAACATCTCTTGTTGTTCCAGCTTCATCCGAAACAATAGCTACTTCTCTTTTTGAAAGTAAATTTAATAATGATGATTTACCTGCATTAACTTCTCCTGTAATTGAAACTCTGAAACCGTCTCTAATTTTTTCTCCAACTTTATTATCTTCAACAATTTTTGTAATTTCTGAATGAATTTCCTTAATTGATTTATAGGCATCTTTTAATACTTTTTCTGGAAGATCTTCTTCTGCAAAATCAATCTTAGCTTCTATGAAAGCAAGTGATTTTATTATTCTATCTCTCAGATCATTATAATAATTTGATACGTTTCCCTGAACTAATTTTATTGCTTGCTGTCTTTGTAGTTCTGTTTCGGAATGGATAAGATCTCCTATACTTTCTGCTTTTAACAAATCAATTTTTTCATTCTGAAATGCAATTTTAGTGAACTCACCTGGTTCAGCTAATCTGCAATTTTTTTGCTCCGACAGAACTCTCAATAAGGCGTTTATAACTGCATTACTGCCATGGATTTGTAACTCTGCTAGATCTTCTCCAGTATAGCTATTTGGCCCGGGAAACCATAATAATAGAGCCTCCGGATCTATTACATCACCGTTGTTGGGGTCATAGAACTTGCAGAAATTAACTTCGTTCGGGTTTATATCTTTAGACTTAGTCAAATTTTGACAGATCTTAAGTGTTTCACTTCCTGATATTCTAACGATAGCTATTCCAGAGGGTCCTCTACCCGAAGATAAAGCATAAATGTTCATTTAATTATAATGATAAACCTCGATTAGAGATTATTTTACTGAATTTTTTTAATATCTCGTTGTTCTTAATATTTTTTATAATTATTTCTTTAAATGGATCTAAGTATTTATTTTGCTTAAAAAAACTATGAGTAGCATCAACGCCTAAACTCATGATAGTATTTTCGGGTTTTCTGCTATTATAAAAATCATTTAATGCATAGCTATTTTTAATAGAAATACCTAAACCCACATAATATTTAATAATTGCTTTTAGTTTTTTTATATCTCTTAGAACTAGATTAAAACCTTGACCAGCTACAGGATGAATGGTGTGCAAACCCTCACCCAGAATTAATATATTTTTTTGATGATACTGTCTTCTTAAACTTAGAGAAATAGGATACGATTGAATATTACTAATAGTGATGTCTTGTTTATTCTTCAACATTTCTGCTATCTTATTTTTAACTAAAGTTGTAATTTTTTTGGAATTTTTTTCGAAAAAATATTTTTTTACACTCCAAACAAAAGAGAAATAATTTTTTGAAAAGGGAAGTATAGCTAACGGACCTTCTTTTAAAAAGAATTGGCTTGTGTTGAGTGTTTTAAAATTGTGTTTAACATATCCTGTAATAGCTACTTCTTTGTAATCTTTCTTAATAGATCTAATTTTTGTTATGTTATTGTAAATGTTAGATTGTCCACCTATACAGAGGATAATTAGATCATAATTTTTTAATTCATCTAAGTTTGTTAAATCTTTTCTTATTAATTTTATTTTATTTTTTGAAATTTCTTTCAATAATACACTTTTAATTTTATCATTTTCAAAAACATACATAAGATTAGAGTTCGCTTCGTTTAGATTTAAAAAATTTATATTTTCTTTGGAAGTTTCGTAAAAAAGCTCAATTTTTTTTGATGGCCAGAACAACTTTTGTCCCAAACTTGTAATATTTTGATTAATAAACTTATAATTTGTATCTGAAATAGCGGTAGTTCTTTTATCACTGTTTTTTATAGTCTTTTTAGCTATAAGATTTACCTCTATACCTGATAATTTTGATAAAACTACAGCTGTCATTAAGCCTGAAAGACCGTCTCCGACAATGCATATTTTTTGTTTAATCATATAACAATTTTTAACACTTTGATAAAAATGGTAAAAGTACGTAATCGATTCGAAATGAATACAAACTTTTTTGATAGTGTAACAAATTTTTTGAAAAAGCGAACCTTTGAATTGCTAGGTTTAATCTTAGTTTTATCAAGTGTCGCACTCGCAATCGCCTTTACAACTTATTCTCCCGAAGATCCTTCGTTTATTTATGGAGACAGGAGTTTCGAGATACAGAATTTTTTTGGCATTTATGGAAGTAGCATTGCAGATTTTTTATTACAAAGTTTCGGTTTAGCTTCTTTTTTACTATTACTTAACTTTTTATTCTGGGGTTTAGATTTAATAATAAAAAAAGAGTTAAAAAGAATAATTTTAAAATTATTTTTAGTTGTAGCTTATTTGATTGTATGTACAGTTTTTATCTTTTTAACATTCGATAATTCTTTTTGGTTAATTGACAATGGTAATTCAGGTTTTGTTGGAAAAATAACTTATAACTTTATTAATACTTGGGCTCCATGGATAAATAATACATATTCAATTTATGGACTACTTTTATTAACGATAATTTTTTTTTCATTTTCAGCTGATATAAATTATAAAAAGGTATTCACAGTAATTATTTCACTTTTTAAAAGAAAGCCTGCGAAAAATGTTGAACCAGATTTTAGTAAAATTAATATTGAAGATCAGCCTCAAACCTTAGAAAAACCGCAACAATCATTTTCATTTGAAACAGATGCGTTATCTAAATCAGATCCAATTGTTGGTAAGACCAAGTATAAATTACCGGATATAAATTATTTAGAAAAAAATTTATCTAAACTAAGTTCTGATGGAAATAAAAATCGTCCTGATGCAGAGTTTATGGAAAAAATATTATTAGACTTTGGTATTGATGGAAAAATTAAAACAATTAATAATGGTCCTGTAGTAAGCCTTTATGAATTTGAGCCAGCGCCTGGTGTAAAGGTTTCCAAAATTATTAATTTATCTGAGGATCTAGCAAGGAATACGAGTTCAACTTCTACAAGAGTTTCTGTAATTCCAGGAAAAAACACTGTTGGAATAGAAATTCCAAACGAGGAAAGAGAAGGCGTATCACTAAGAGAAATTATTTCTTATGATAAATTTCAAAAGAAAGACGTGAGACTTCCAATAGCGTTAGGTAAAAGTATTTCAGGAATGCCAATTGTTGGTGATTTAACTTCGATGCCTCATCTTTTAATCGCTGGTACAACGGGCTCAGGAAAGTCTGTTTGTATTAACACTATAATCGTTTCACTGCTTTACAAACTAAGTCCGGATCTTTGTAAATTTATTTTAATTGATCCAAAAATGTTAGAGCTATCTACTTACGAGGGAATACCTCATTTATTAACTCCAGTTATTACTGATGCAAAAAAAGCAACATCAGCTTTATCTTGGACGGTCAAAGAAATGAATAGCAGATATAAATTAATGAGCAAGTTGGGAGTAAGAAATATTGACGGCTATAACGCTAAGCACAAACTTAAAATGCCTTACATCGTTGTAGTGGTTGACGAGATGTCAGACTTAATGCTTGTAGCTGGAAAAGAAATTGAAAACTACATTCAAAAATTATCTCAAATGGCAAGAGCTGCCGGTATTCATATCATCATGGCCACGCAAAGACCAAGTGTTGATGTAATAACAGGTACAATAAAAGCGAATTTCCCAACAAGAATATCTTTTCAAGTAAGTTCGAAAATTGATAGTAGAACAATTTTAGGGGAGCAGGGTGCTGAACAATTACTTGGAAAAGGAGATATGTTATTTATGTCATCAGCAAACAGAATAGTTAGAATTCATGGCCCTTACGTTTCTGAACAAGAAATTGAGAAAATTACAAATTCGTTAAGAGCACAAGGAGAGCCAGATTATATGGAAGAAATTACTTCTCAAGAAACAACTGAAAGCTCATTAACACCTGAAAATGAAGGTGATGAGGATGAATTATTTAACCAGGCTGTAGAAATTATAAAAACCGAAGGAAAGGCCTCTACAAGCTTCTTACAAAGAAAATTACAGATCGGATACAATAGAGCTGCTAGAATTATTGATATGATGGAAGAAAAAGGTATTGTTAGTAAGGCAAATCATGTTGGTAAACGTGAAGTTCTTTAAAAAAACATTTTTAATCTCGTTTTTCCTATTAATAACAACGAGTTTATTAGCTAATGAAAAAGATCAAATAGTTGCTCGGTTAAATAGCTTAAACTCTTTAGAATTTACATTTGATCAATTAATTAATGAAAAAACAGAAAAAGGTAGTTGTCTTTTAGAATTTCCTGGAAAATTAAAATGCAATTACTTTGATGACAAGAAAAAAGAACTAGTTATTAATGATAAGAAGTTAGCAATAACACAAAAAAGGTATAATAAAACTTATCATTATCCTATTTCAAAATCTCCATTCTTAAATATTTTATATAAAGATAAACTTCTAGAAATTATACAATCAGGAGAATTAAAAGTAAGTGATCAAATAATTAAGCTTATTTATTTTGGTGACAACGAAATTACAGTTTTTTTTGACAAAAAAAATCTAGATTTGAAAGGATGGGAGATTAAAGATCAATACAACAATAATATAAATTTCTCCCTAAACATTGTTGCTAAAAATGACGTTTTTAAAAAAGGCACCTTTAAAGTGCCTGAAATAAACTAAGCTACAAAATCAATTTCTTCTTCTTTAAAAATTTCAAAACCTTTAGATTTATAATTTTGTAATGCATGCTTATGGTCTAAACTACAAGTATGAACCCACATTCTTTCAGGATTTTTTCTTGATGCACTTGCAATAGCATGACTAACAAGTGTTGAACCGAGCTTCAATCCTCTGAATTCTTTTAGTACTCCTAGATTGATGAGCTCTACTTCATTTGATCCAGGATGATATTCTTGTTCGTAATATCCTACAAGATCTTCACCTTTTTTAAGAATGTGTGTTTCTAAATTTTTATTCGTAACATACTTAACCCAGTCACTATCAGACCAAAGTAATCTATCTCTCCAATAGTGATCTACACCTATTTGTTTGTAGAAAAATCTGTTTAAGTGGAAATTATATTTATCATCCAAAATAATTTGAAATTTTATTGGCAAATTTAAATCAATTGTTTTTGAAAAATCTTTAATTTCTAAAAAATACCTTTTTACTCTTGAAACCATCAGCTAACCATTTTTCCAATCTTTTCGCCTGCAAATATATGAAAGTGTAAGTGAGGAACTTCCTGCCCGCCATCACTGCCAATGTTAGTCAGAGCCCGGTAACCTTTATCTTTTGCACCCACTAAATTTGCAACATGTGTCACGGCTTTATTTAACTCTACAATCTCTTTATCTGAAGCTTTCCTATTGAAATCATTAAGATCTACGTACTCACCTTTAGGAATAACTAAAACATGAACTTTCTTTTGAGGATTAATATCGTGAAAAGCTAATACATGATCATTTTCATAAACTTTTTTACACGGAATTTCTCCCCTTAGAATTTTAGCAAATATATTATTTTTGTCGTAACTCATTTCTGTCTTTTCTTAAGTTCGCTCATCACATCTTCAATTTTTATGTTGTTAGCCTCTAAGTAAACCATCAAATGATAAACTACATCAGCAGCTTCGTGTATCTTATTTGAATTTTTTTCCACAGATTCTATTAATTCCCCTATTTCCTCTTTTACTTTTGAAACAGTTAGGTTTTTATCGTTCAAAAGTTTGAAAGTATAAGACTTATCTGGAGAAGAATTTTTTCTCTCTCTGATTGTTTTAATTAATTGTTCTAAGTTTTCAAACATTTTATAACCTTACCGATACATTTTTAGAATTCAAATATTCTTTAGCATCTTTGATTTTATATTCGCCATAGTGAAAAATAGAAGCTGCTAAAACTGCGCTTGCTCCACCTTTAACTATGCCATCATATAAGTGATCTAGAGTTCCAACTCCACCGGAAGCTATCACAGGAATATTGGTACTATTTGTAATTGTTTTTAATAAATCAATATCGTAACCGGATTTAGTTCCATCTTTATCCATTGATGTTAATAAGATTTCTCCGGCTCCATTTTCTTCTACTTTTTTAGCAAACTCCACTGCATCGATACCAGTTTTATTTCTTCCACCGTGTGTAAAAACTACCCATTTATTTTCTGAAACTTTTTTTGCATCAATCGCAACAACAATGCATTGAGATCCGAATTTTTTTGATGCTTCCTTTACAAAATCAATATTCTTAACTGCAGCAGTATTAATAGAAACTTTATCAGCACCTGCTAACAATAAATCAGTTATATTTTGAATGGTTCTAACACCACCACCGACTGTTAAAGGAACAAAACATTTTTTAGCTGTTTTTCTAATAATTTCAATAATCGTTTCTCTGTTTTCATTTGATGCAGTAATATCTAAAAAACAAATCTCGTCAGCACCACTGTCGCTATATAGTTTAGCTTGTTCTACTGGATCTCCAGCGTCTTTTAATTCAACAAAGTTAATACCTTTAACAACTCTTCCATCTTTAACATCAAGGCAAGGTATAATTCTATTTTTAAGCATTAATCTCCTTTGCTAACTCGTCAAGCTTAATATCACCATCGTAAATAGCTTTACCAACAATAATACCCTCAATTTTTTTATTATTTAACTCTTTAACCTTCTTAATGTCATTTATTGAAGAAACACCTCCAGAAATAACAACAGGACAATTAGAAAGCACTGCAATTTTCACGCTCTCATCTAAGTTTGGGCTTGTTTTCATCCCATCTCTATTGATATCTGTGTAAATTATTCGGCTTACTCCAAAATCATTTACTTCTTTTAAAAAATCTGTGGTTTTAATTTCTAGATTTTCTTTCCAGCCTGAAACTGAAAGATTTCCATCTTTTGCATCTAATCCTAAAGCAATTTTACCTTTAAATTTTACGCAAGACTCTTTTAAAAATTCTTTATCTTTAATAGCGCCACTTCCTAAAATTACTTTTTCAACACCAGTATCTACATATTGTTTAATGCTATCGAAAGATCTAACACCGCCTCCTACTTCAATCTTCAAATCGTATTTTCTTACTATTTTTTTTATAATATCTAAATTGACTGTTTTACCAGTTAAAGCTCCGTCTAAATCAACAATGTGCAAGTTTTTGAAACCATGATCTCTATATTTTGCTGCTTGCTCAATAGGTGAAGTTTCGTATTCAGTTTTATTTTCGAAGTCACCTTTAATTAATCTTACGCATTTCTTATCTTTTATATCTATTGCAGGAAATATTTTCATTATAATTTTAAAAAGTTATCAATTACTTTTAATCCGATTTTATCACTCTTCTCAGGGTGAAACTGTGTTCCAAACAAATTATCTTTCTCAACTGCGCATACGATTTTTGAAGAATAGTCTGTTGTTGCTGAAATGATTGATTTATCCTCAGGAATAAATTCATAACTATGTACGAAATACATGTGAGATTTATTTTTTATATCTTTAAATATTTTACTTTTCTTTTGAATTTCGATTTCATTCCAACCGATGTGCGGAAGTTTGAATTTCCCTTTTTGATTATCAATTTTAGAAACTTTGCCAGAAATCCAACCTAATCCCTTTGTTTCTGCTTCTTCATAGCCAATGTCTGCGAACATTTGTAAGCCTACACAGATTCCTAATAACGGTTTCTTATTTGTTATTGCGAATTCTTTAAGCGTATCAACTAACCCGTTAATATTATTAAGAGAGTCTAGGCAGCTTTTAAATGAACCTTGTCCTGGTAGAACAATCTTGTCACTAAACTTTATTTTTTTGATGTCTGAAGTTACTTCTAGATTAACTTTACCTTTAGCTATCTCTGTAAAAGAATTTATGACAGAGCTAATATTGCCCGATTGGTAGTCAACAATAGTGACGTTCATCAATTTTAAATAGAGCCTTTTGTCGAAGGTATAGAGTTTTTTATTCTTTTATCTATCGCTAAAGCATCTTTTAATGATCTAGCTAAACCTTTGTAACATGACTCAATTTTGTGGTGGCTATTTTCACCGTAAATATTTTCTATGTGCAAAGTAACTCCAGCTGATTGTGAAAAAGCTTGGAACCACTCTTTAAATAGCTCTGTATCCATCTCACCAAGTTTCTCAACCGGTAGATTTACTTTCCAGATTAAATAAGGTCTATTTGATACATCAATTGAAACTCGGCTTAAAGTTTCATCCATAGGTATCATTGTTGATGCATAACGTGTTATTCCTTTTCGATTACCCGCCGCTTTTTTAATAGCTTCTCCAATTGCTATACCAGTATCCTCAGTAGTGTGGTGTAAATCTATATGTGTGTCGCCCTTAGCTTTAACGTCTAAATCAATAAGAGAGTGCTTTGACAATTGCTCTAGCATATGATCTAAAAAACCTATTCCAGTTTTAATTTTATACTTTCCTTTTCCGTCAAGATTGACCGCGACAGAAATACTGGTCTCTTTTGTTTTCCTAGTAATTTTTGCTTTTCTACTCATAAACTATGCCTGATTTACCTTTGATATATATTTAAATGGTCATTTTATCAATAAATCACTATTGAAGATCTCAAAATAATCTCCACATATAACTCCATGAATACAGCTGAAAAATGGCACGGTACTACAATTGTGCTTCTTAGAAAGGGTGGAGAGACTATTGTTGCAGGTGACGGTCAAGTTAGTCTTGGTAATACAGTTTTAAAAAGCAAGGCCAGGAAAGTTAGAAAAATTGAGAACAGGGGAGTAATCGCAGGATTTGCTGGGTCAACTGCAGACGCTTTAACTTTGTTTGAAAGACTTGAAGCAAAATTAGAAAAGCATGCTGGTAACTTACAAAGAGCAGCTGTTGAATTAGCCAAAGATTGGAGGAGTGACAAATTTTTAAGGAGATTAGAAGCGTTAATGGCAGTAGCAGATAAAAATCACAGCTTTATAATTTCTGGAACTGGCGATGTTTTAGAACCAGAGGATGGAATAATTGGTATCGGATCAGGAGGTAACTATGCTCTTGCAGCAGCAAAGGTATTAATTGAAACTGATATGAAAGCGGAAGAGATAGCCAGAAAAGCTTTAAAGGTTGCATCAGACATCTGTGTATTTACTAACAATAACATAACAATGGAAAAAGTTTAATGTCTAAATCGAAAAAAGAAACTAATTTAAAACTAGTCAAAGGATCTAAAACTGACAGCTCGAAGGTCAGCGCTCTTTCTCCAAGAGAAATAGTTTCAGAGCTTGATAGATATGTGATTGGTCAAAGGGAAGCAAAAAAAGCTGTTGCTGTTGCATTAAGAAATAGATGGAGAAGGCAGGCTCTTACAGATGAGATGAGAGATGAAGTTTTACCGAAAAATATACTTATGATAGGTCCAACAGGAGTAGGTAAAACTGAAATATCTAGAAGACTTTCCAGATTAGCTGAGGCACCTTTCATAAAAGTTGAAGCAACAAGATTTACTGAAGTCGGGTACGTAGGCAGAGATGTTGAACAGATCGTCAGAGATTTGATTGAAATTGCTATAGCGATGGAAAGAGAGAGAAAAAGAAAAGAGGTAAAAGCTAAAGCTGAATTAAAGGCAGAGGAAAAGGTTTTAGATGCTTTGGTTGGAAATAAAGCGAGTGTTGCTACAAGAGAAAGTTTTAGAAAAAGATTAAGAAATGGCGACTTAGACAGTAACGAAATAGAGATAGAAGTTCAGGATACATCCTCTGGATTGCAGAGTTTTGAAATACCTGGTATGCCCGGAGGAAACGTTGGTATGGTAAATCTTGGAGATATTCTCGGAAAATCTATGGGAAATAAAAAAGGTAAAAAGAAAAAAATGACTGTTAAAGAGTCTCACGGAATTCTAGTCGCTCAAGAGTCAGACAAAATGATTGAGGAAGATAAGATTGTTAAAGAAGCAAAAAAGGCAACTGAAGAAAATGGAATAGTATTTCTAGATGAAATTGATAAAGTTTCTGCAAGGAGTGATAGAGTTGGAGGAGACGTTTCTAGAGAAGGTGTTCAAAGGGATTTATTGCCTTTAATTGAGGGGACAACAGTAAGCACTAAACATGGACCAATTAAAACTGATCATATTTTATTTATTGCTTCAGGAGCTTTTCAATTGGCAAAGCCTTCAGACTTATTGCCTGAGCTACAAGGAAGATTGCCTATAAGAGTGGAATTAAACGCGCTTAATGAGGAGGATTTCAAAAGAATTCTTAAGGAGCCAGATAATAGCTTGATAAAACAATATAAGGCTTTATTAAAAACGGAAGATGTAAATCTTGAATTTTCAGAAGACGGTATTGACATGCTAGCTAAAATTTCTGCAGAAGTAAATTCATCAGTAGAAAACATTGGTGCAAGAAGACTTCACACAATCATTGAGAAAGTTTTAGATGATATAAGTTTTAATGCTACTGATAAAGCTGGCGAAACAATTACAGTTGATAAAAAATTTGTTCAAGAAAATTTGGGTGATTTAGTAAAAGATACTGATCTATCAAAATTTATACTATAAATTTTTTAATTTAATTAAAATAGCACCTGCACCACCATCTTTAATTTCAGCTTCATTGATAGAGATAATAAAATTATTTAATTCTCGGTCTGATTTAATAAATGCAGGAACTGAATACCTAAGTGTTCCAAGATCTTTTGATGCATATATATCATTATCAATTTTTGAGTGTAAACCTTTGCCAGTAATTAATAATATTTCTTTATAATTTTTTTCTTTACACAAAAGTATAATCTCTTTAACCTTATTGTTAGCATCATCTAAAGTATATCCGTGAAGATCGTATTTAAATCTCCCTTTTTTATCATTTTTTCTAGAATAATTTTTATCTTTATCGTAAATGTCAGACGGATTTTTAATATATTCTTTCCAAGCTTTTATATTATCTTGGTCTAGATCTTTTTTCTTGATCACTAGCTTATAATTTCAGACAAATACCAATTTGGACTATTTTGATTTACATTTTTTGTAAATTTCCAGTTATCTGAAACAAATTTAATTTTATCCGGATTTCCCTCAATAATTTTATTCTCTTTGTCTCTTTTTACAGAAATAACTTCTGCAACAATTTTTACAGTGGCAAACAAGTTGTCTTTAACCTTTTCATATTTTTCAACTGAGGACTCTTTTACACCTATAAATGTAAATTCAGATTTTATATTTTCTTTATTTCTAGCTTTAATTGCATCAGAGAAGTTCGAAAACATGTTTGGTGAAAGTAGTGATTTTAACTTAATTAAATCTCCGTTAGCGAAAGAGGTTAATATAGTTTCGTAAGCTATTTCAGCCCCTTTAAGAAACTCTTTTTTATCTTTTCCCTCTAGTATTTCTAAATTTTGTTTTTGCGGCGCAACATCTTTTTTGGGCATACTAAATTTTTTCTCGTCAAAGCCTGGATAAATTTTTGTTTCATGACCAGTTTTTCTTCCCAAAATACTTCTTAACCTAAGGATTATAAATCCTGCGATCATGCCTAGTAAAATTATGTCTAAATAACCAAAACTGTTACTCATAATTTGATAAATATACATGAATAATATATTTTTGTATCAGACAAATGAACACATTTTTCTTGATATTTATAGTTTTACCAGCTTTAGAGATATTTTTTATGATTGAAATTGGTTCAGAAATAGGAGCTTTGAACACGTTAGCTCTAATTTTTCTCACCGCTATTTTAGGTGTGTTTTTTGCAAGAGTTCAAGGCATTCAAACTTTAAAATCTGGAATTGTAAATTTATATCAAAATAAGGTTCCTATTTATGAACTTATATCAGGTGCGTCCATTGCTTTTGCAGCTGTGCTTTTAATCATCCCAGGATTTTTAACTGATATGATTGGATTTATTCTTTTAGTCCCTTTCACTAGAAAAATTTTGTTTAAAATGGTGCTTAAAAATAAAAAAACTGGAGATAACCAAAAAGAAAAAATTGATACTATAGATGGGGAAATAGTGAAAAAGGAAAAAGATGAGCTATAAAATTATTGGAAAATACATCAAATATATAAACTTTAACATTCCAAACCCTAAAACTTTTTTTTTACTTTCAAAAGACATTGCAAATTATAAAATAAATATTGAAATAAAAAGTAGCCAAGTTAAGCAAAACATTATCGAAGTACTGACTTCCTTAAATTTATCACCTACTAAAGATGATTTCGACAAAATAGATACTAAGATTGTTCACGCAACTATTGTAGAATTATCAAGTAACGATTTGGAAAAAAAAGAGATGGAGAAAATTATACTTATAGATGTACCGACTCAAATATATCATGAGCTTAGAAACATATTTGTTTATTTATTTGAAAATTCAGGATTCAAGGATGTAAAGATAAGTAAAAGTATTGATTTTGAAAAACTTTATCAAATGAGAAAAATTCAGTAAAAATTTTTTTTTAGCTCTTTTTTTAAAAAATTTTTATGATTTACGATTTCTTCCTCCGAAATCTTTACTACATTTTTATTATAACTCTTTTTATTAATAATGTTTTGTTCAATGTTGTCAGCTGATAAATTAAATTTCGGCTCTTTAACATCCATAAGATTTATATAAACCTCTCTCAATAACTCGCAGTCTAATAAAGCATTGTGTTTAGTTCTTCTAGAAAGGTCTATATTAAATCTCTTACATAACGCATCTAGAGAATTAGAAGTTCCAGGAAATTTATTTCTTGCAACTTCAAGTGAATCTATCACTAATTCTTTGTCGATAAGTTCTTTTTTTACAAAACTTAATTCTCCATTTAAAAATTCTGTGTCAAAAGAGGCGTTATGGATTATTATTTTTTTATTTTTGATAAAGTTTATAAAATCATCTGCTATTTTATCAAATGTATCTTTATCACTCAAAAATTCTTGTGTATAACCATGGATCTTTACTGCATCTTGTGGAACCGATCTTTTGGGATTCAACAATTTGTGAAATACTTTTCCCGTAGCAACAAGATCTTTCGTTTCAATACAAGCAATTTCAACAATTTTATGCCCTTCTTTGAAAGATAGTCCTGTAGTTTCAGTATCTAAAAAGATTTCATTCATAATTTTTAATTATAGCTAATAAATTCTTTTTTAAAATATTTAAATTTTTTTCATTAACAATTACATAGTCACAATGCTTAGCTTTTTTTTTATCACTAAATTGTTTTCTGTTTAGAGTATTAAAAAGAATTTTATTGCCACCCTTTTTTTTAAACCTTTTCAATCTCAAATTTCGTTTTGCTTTAATGAACATTATTATATCAAAATACTTCATTAATCGACTTTCTACTAACAAGGGTATTTCAAAAAAAATAAATCTTTTATTCTTATATTTATTGGTGAAGTTCGTCATTTCCTTTCTTACTAATGGATGAATAATTTTCTCAAGCTTTCTAAAAAAAGATTTATCTTTTAGAATTTTCTTCTTGATTAAACTTTTTAAATTAGAGCTATGTTCAATTTTGAGTTTTTTTGAAATATACTTTCTAAATTTTTTTTGTGAATAAAGTTTCTTAACTATGTTGTCAGCACTAAAAATTGGACCTTTTTTTTTAAAAATCTTACTAGCTGTAGATTTGCCGGAAGCTAGAGATCCAGTTATTCCTATTTTTTTCATTTTAAGTTTGTGACCAATAATTCAATTAATTTTTCATCAATTTCAGGGTTAATTTTGTTCCACAAATAAAATGCTTTTTGCCCTTGATAAACAAACATATTAAGGCCGTTGAAAACTTTTATATCCATTTTTTTAAGATACTTAAGAGTTTTAGTTTCTAAAGGATTGTATATAGTATCTATGTAAATCAAATTGCTCTTAGGTTGATCAAAGTTAAAATCAAAATCTTTACCATCTTTTAAACCTAAGCTTGTTGCATTGATAATGATATCAAAATTCTTTATTTCTTCTTGCAATTTTATCCAATCAATAATTTTTAAAGTGTTGAATTTATTTTTTAGAAAAATACATTTTTCCCTAGTTCTATTTGTAATTGATATTTCTTGAACACCTGTTTTCTGCAGAGATAAAATTACAGAGGGTGAAACACCTCCAGCGCCAATGATTAGAGCTTTCTTTTTAGGTATGTTATCTATTTCTTTTAAATATGCTGCTTGTAAACCAAAAACATCAGTGTTTTCACCAATAACACTTTGCTTACTGTCGAGATAAATTGTATTTACTGAACTAGTTATTTCTGCGTCATTAACGATAGTGTCAACATGTGACACTATTTTTTGTTTAAAAGGTAAAGTTACGTTGATACCGTTTATCTCCTTATTTCTTATTTGATAAATTATTCTCGATAGTTCATTTTCATCTTTGACATCGATAATAGAATAATTTGCATTAATTTTATATTTTTTAAACCAATAATTATGAAGAACTGGTGATAATGAGTGTTTAATAGGGTTTCCAATAATTCCAAATTTTTTTGTCATTTTTTATACTGTTTAATATAGTTCATAATATCTTTCATAGGCAAACCCATAATTGAGTCCCGGTCTCCCTTGATATATTCAAATAATTCTAATCCATTTGCCTCTATTTGATAGACACCATAAGCAAGTAAGGTTTCTGTGCTTATTTTGCTTAGATATTCTTTAAGATACTTTTCAGTAAAGTTTTTCATTTTTAATTCGGAAGAATCAGAATGATTCCAGACCATCGCACCATTTTTGGATATACAAACTGAGCTTATCAACAAATGCTTGGAATTATTTAGTTTACTCAAAATTTTAAGAGCTTCATCTCTTGATCTTGGTTTATTAATTAGTTCATTATTTAGTGATATAACGCTGTCAGCTCCTAAAACTAGTCTGTCCGGATTCTTGCTGCTTACTTTGATTGATTTTATTTCAGCTAGATTTTTAGATATTAATAAAGGGTTCGCTCCTTCGTGAAGCAGAGAATTTTTTACCTCGTCTTCATCTACATTTGAAATTATTACTTCACAATCTATTTTATAGCTATCTAATATTTTTTTTCTAACTCCACTTTTGGAGGCTAATATAATTTTCATTTATGTTTTTTAATTTCTATTATTTTTAAAATTGAAGCTGCTGTTTCTTCCACTGATCTTCTTGTAACGTCTATAGTTGGCCAATTATTTTTTTTAAATAGGCTTTTTGATGCATCTACCTCTTTTCTAATAAAATCTAAATTTGTGTAATCTTTCAATTTAGGATCTTTCATTATTGCCACTCTGTTCCGCCTGATGTCAGCCAATCTCTCCGGGTCCGCAACTAATCCTATAATACATGCTGATTTATTTTTTAAAAGACCGTCTGGCATTTTCCATTCCATAACTAGCGGAATATTAATTGTTTTATAACCTCTATTTGCTAAGTAAATTGATGTGGGTGTCTTGCTGGTTCTGCTTACACCTAACAAGATAATATCTGCGCTACTAATATCGTCAACTTTTTTTCCATCGTCGTGTGACATTGTAAACTGAATTGCTTCTATTCTTTTATAATAGTCAGCATCTAAAACATGCTGAGCGCTTGGCTTGTGAATAGCTTTCTGGTTCAATAATTTTGAGAAGCTCAAAATTAGATTTCCCAGAATACCGAAACAAGGTACGTTAAATTTTTGACTTTGATTTGAGATATATTTAGCCAGCTTTGTCTCAACGATGGTATATAGGATTAATGAATTTTCTACTTCATTGCATTCATTGATAATTTTATCAATTTGTTGTTCTGTTCTAACGAAGGCAAATTCTTTTTTTTCGTATTCAAAATTTTCAAATTGTGATTTAAGAGACAAGAATATTCTATCAAGAGTTTCACCTGTTGAGTCAGACACAAGATATACATTGTATTTTTCGTTCATAAAGCTGTTAATTAATTAATAATAAATAACCCTTTTACAGTTCTTACAAAAATGCTGATTAAAATGTTAACACTAATTCACACAATTTTAACAATTTGTTCGATGTTGATAATGTTGTTTTACTAGTGTTTATAAGATTAATAAAGTCATCAAACAATGAATTTTTGCGAAAAATTGCTAACATTCGCATGTATAAAATATGTATAAAAAGTTATATGGATAATAAACAGGGACTAGTGCAAAAACAACGTTTTAAATAAACTATTATTTTATAATGACAAATCTCAAAAATATTTTGGTTAATAAAATTTCTTGTAAATCAGTTTGGTTTATGAGACAAGCAGGACGATACCTACCTGAATTTAGAAAAATTAGAAAAGAAAATAAAGATTTTATCAAACTTTGTTTAAACAGTGAGTTAAGTTCAGAAATTACCTTACAACCGATAAAAAGATTTAACCTAGACTCAGCGATTATCTTTTCAGATATTTTAATGGTCCCTTACGCTTTAGGACAAAATATAACTTTTGAAAAAAATAAAGGACCTAAACTCAGTGAATTTAAATCAGATACACTTATAAACAACAAAAAAGAGAATTTTTCTCAAAAGCTGAGCCCAGTCTATAGAGCTATTGAAATAACAAGGGACAAATTAGAGAAAAATAAATCCTTAATCTGTTTTATTGGAGCACCGTGGACGCTTGCAATTTATATGCTTGGATTAAAGAAAGATGATAACAACTTAGATTTGGATAAATATAATAGTAATAAAAGACAAATTAATAAAATTATTGAAGAACTAAACATGTTTTTGTGTGCTCATATAGAAAACCAAATTAATGCAGGAGCAGACGTAGTTCAAATATTCGACTCTTGGGCTGGTTTAATACCAAGTAACGATGTTAAGAATTTTTGCTATACTCCTAATAAAAGAATTGTTGATTTTTGTAAAAGAAAAAAAATACCAACCATTTGCTTTCCTAAGGGATTAAAAGAAAATTATGAAGCGTTTAATAATTTTGTAAAACCAGATGGAATAAATTTGGACTCTATATTAGACCCTTTGTGGGCTAAAAAAAAACTTAAAAACGTTGTTTTTCAAGGAGGTCTAAATCCAAAAATATTATTAAAAAAAAATGAAGATATTTTAGAATTAGCAAGGAAATACTTGAAAACTTTTAAAGATATTCCATACATTTTCAACCTTGGCCATGGTTTACTTCCAGAAACAGATCCTGTTAAAGTAGAAATGTTAGTAAATTTTTATAGGAATCATAATGAATAAAGATCACCCAGAAGTAAAATTCGGAAAAACTGGTGTATTAATTATCAATCTTGGCACTCCAGACTCAACAAGTTGGTGGGATATCAGAAGATATTTAAAAGAATTCTTATCTGACAGAAGAGTTATAGAAGTTAATCCAATAATATGGCAAATAATACTTAACTTTTTCATTCTAACTTTTAGGCCCTCAAAAACAGCTCATGCATATAAGCAAATTTGGAGAAAAGAGAGTAATGAATCACCATTATTATATTTTACAAAGCGCCAAGCAGAGGAACTTAAAAATAAATTAAGAGGTGATAAAATAATTGTAGATTACGCCATGAGGTATGGAAATCCAAGCATCAGCTCACGATTAAATATTCTTAAGGAAAGTGGATGTGAAAATATAATTATTTTACCATTATATCCTCAATATGCGGCAGCAACGACCGCAACAGTTTGTGATGAAGTTTATAGATCTTTAATGAAAATGAGGTGGCAACCAAGCTTACAAATTATCCCTCATTACGAAAGTGAGCCATTATATATTGATGCACTAGTAAAGAGTATTGAGAAAAAAATTAAAGAAATTAATTGGAAGCCAGATCTTATTGTTTCATCCTATCATGGAATTCCTAAATCTTATTTTGATAAAGGCGATCCTTACCATTGTTATTGTCATAAAACTACCAGATTAATTAAGGAAAAATTTAATAAAATAGAAATTCAAACAACTTTTCAATCAAGATTTGGACCTCAAGAATGGCTCACTCCATATACAGACAAAACATTAGAAACTTTACCAGAAAAAGGTATAAAAAATTTATTGGTGATTTGTCCTGGGTTCGCTTCAGACTGCGTTGAAACTCTAGAAGAAATTAATATTCAAGGAAGAGAGAGTTTTATCGAGCAAGGAGGTGTAAACTTTGATTTAGTTCCTTGCTTAAATGATAATTCTGATCACATTAAACTATTCGAAAAATTAATTGGAAAATATCTTTAGAATGAACTTTTACTTACTCTACAAATCTCTTCATTTAATAGCTGTAATTTCTTGGATGGCCGGTTTATTATATTTACCTAGAATATTTGTTTATCACAGCCAAGCCGATCATGACTCCCAAAAAAAAGTTTTTAAAATTATGGAAAGAAAACTGTATAATTTTATAATGATGCCCGCAATGTTGCTATCCTGGCTTTTTGGTGTACTGTTGCTACATGGTCAAGGCTTCCAAGTATTTACTGAGCTTTGGATGCAAATTAAGACCATTGCAGTTATACTCTTAACTTATTATCACTTTACTTTAGGAAAATACCTAAATGATTTTGCTGTAGATAATAACCAGAAATCGTCTAAATTTTTTAGAATCTACAATGAAATACCAACAATTATACTAATTGTGGTCATATTTGTTGTAATATTCAAACCAATATAATTAGGGGTTGAATTTTTTAAAAAAATACATATATTTTTTATACTTTCCTTAATACAACAATAATCACATGAACTTACAAGAATTAAAGCAAAAAAACCCTGCGGAACTTATTAGTGAAGCTGAAAAGTTAGGTATAGAAAATCCAAGCACCTTAAGAAAACAGGAAATACTTTTCGCAATACTCAAGAAGTTAGCAGAAAAAAATGAACAAATCACGGCGATAGGTGTACTTGAAGTATTACAGGATGGATTTGGTTTTCTACGCGCAATAGAATCCAACTACCTTCCAGGCCCAGATGATATCTATGTAAGTCCAAGCCAGATCAGAAGGTTCGGTTTAAGAACAGGAGATTCAGTGGAAGGGGAAATAAGAGGGCCAAAGGATGCAGAGAGATATTTTGCTTTATTGAAAGTGAATAAAATTAATTTTGATGACCCAGATAAAGGAAAGAATAAAATAGCTTTTGATAATTTAACACCACTTTACCCAAATGAAAGAATTAAGTTAGAGGTAGAGACAACAAAGGTTGAAAAAAAACCAGATAATACAGCAAGGCTCATTGATCTTGTTAGTCCTATAGGAAAAGGTCAAAGATCTTTAATAGTTTCACCACCTAGAGCAGGCAAGACAATAATACTTCAAAACATTGCTCAATCCATTACAGCCAATCATCCAGAGTGTTACCTTATGGTCTTGTTAATAGACGAAAGGCCTGAAGAAGTTACTGATATGCAAAGATCCGTCAAAGGCGAAGTTGTTGCCTCAACTTTTGATGAGCCAGCATCTCGACACGTTGCTGTAGCTGAGATGGTTATTGAAAAAGCCAAAAGGCTTGTTGAACACAAAAAAGATGTTGTTATTTTATTGGACTCGATTACAAGATTGGGTAGAGCATATAATGCAGTCATACCAAGCTCAGGCAAAGTACTTACTGGAGGAGTAGATGCTAACGCATTGCAAAGACCAAAAAGATTCTTCGGTGCAGCGAGAAATGTAGAAGAGGGGGGATCATTAACAATTATTTCAACTGCTTTAATTGATACAGGCAGCAGGATGGATGAAGTAATTTTTGAGGAATTTAAAGGAACGGGTAATTCCGAGTTAATACTTGATAGAAAAGTTGCGGACAAAAGAATTTATCCAGCCTTGGATATAACCAGATCTGGGACGAGAAGAGAAGAACTATTATTTGCTAAAGATGAGTTATCTAAAATGAATGTTTTGAGAAGAATAATTAGCCCTATGGGAACAATGGATGGCATTGAGTTTCTCATCTCTAAATTAAAGAATACTAAAAACAATTCAGATTTCTTCGACTCAATGAACAAATCTGTAAATTAAAGTTTATTGAATAGTCTGATTATTAAAATTTACCTCATGTAGATAGAAATCAATTATATTCTCCAAGGTATTAATTTTATCTTTAATTGTTAAAGACTCTAATAATTTTTGTTTCTCTTCATTTGTAATTGGGGAAATCATTGACAAGGTATTTACTTTTTGAATTGTATCTAACTTTTCAAACTCTTTCCAATTTAGCAATAATCCATTCCTTTTAAAAAATATCTTTGCCTTATTGATTAATTCATTCATACTAATATTATCTAGTGAATTTTTTAAATCTATTTCAAAATTTTTATAATCAACTTCAAACTCTCTATACAATTTTTTACTTTTTATCTCTTTAAGTATCTTAAACCTAATAATCCCAGTAAGATTAATTAATACTCTGCCGTCCCCAACTTCTTTGTAGTCGCTGATTTTTCCTAAACATCCAACTTTGTAAATATCGTTTCCATTTTTAAAGGATTGAACCATACCCATAAGTTTATCTTTTTTATAAGTATCATTTACTAAAGCTAGGTATCGATGCTCAAAAATATTTAATGGAAGGTTAGTCTTAGGAAAATAAATGACCCCGCTTAAAGGAAAAATTGGAATTGTTTCAGGAAAGCTTTTCATAATTCATTATAGTAAAAATTTCATCATATCGGTAGCGACATTTTATTTAGGTTGACCGTTCTAGAGTTGTTAGACTATAATTCAATTGTTTGCGGGCATAGCTCAGTGGTAGAGCGTCTCGTTGCCAACGAGAAGGTCGAGGGTTCAAGTCCCTTTGCCCGCTCCAAGAAAAAAATGAGTGATTTAGCAAGTAAAAGATGTATTCCCTGTGAGGGAGATATTCCGCCTTTTGATAAGAGCGAAATACACAAGTATTTAAAAAAAGTTGATGGATGGGATGTCAAAAGTGATAGTGATAAAAACTATTACTTAACTAAATATTTTCAATTTAAAAATTTTTGTGATAGTCAAGCTTTTGTAAACAAAGTAGGCAATATCGCCGAGAAAGAAAATCATCATCCTGATATTGCTTTTGGCTGGGGATACTGCAGTATAAAAATTTTTACACATGCAATAAAAGGTTTAGCTGAAAGTGATTTTATATTAGCAGCAAAAATTGACCAAATTTAATTAGTGATAGAAATGCCTTATACTAGTAAACAACATTTTTATTTTTGCTTTGTCGGCAAAACGAATGATTTCTTTATCTCTTATAGAGCCTCCAGGTTGCACTACAATCTTTATTCCTGCCTTTACTAACAATTTCAATCCATCTGCAAAAGGAAAAAAAGCATCCGAGGCTGCAATTGAATTAATAATTTTTTTTGGTTGAAACTTTTTAGCTTTCTGAATCGCAATCTTACAACTATCTACTCTGCTCGGTTGTCCACCCCCTATTCCAATTGTAGAAAAATTATTGCATAATACAATTGCGTTAGATTTTACGTATTTACTTACATTAAACGCGAATTCTATTTCAGCAAGTTCCCTTTTATTTGGTTTTAGCTTTGTTACACATTTAAAGTCTTTTCTTTTTACAATCCTACTATTTTTATTTTGAACTAAAAAAGAACCGTCAAAAGATTTAATTGATATTTGATTTTTATATTTGAAATTAGATGTGTCAATGATTCTTAAATTTTTCTTTCTTTTTAAAATTTTTAAAGATTCTTTATCAAAGCCATTTGATACAATCACTTCAAGAAAATTTTTAGTAATTTCACTGGCAATTTTTTTATTCATTTTGTAATTGCAAGCTATTACACCACCATATGCGCTAAGTGGATCGCAAGCATAAGCACTTTTAAAACTATTTAGAGGTTTATCTTTTACTGATATGCCACATGGGTTAGCATGTTTTATTACTACAGTAGCTATTTTCCCTTTTAGGGATTGCAAAATTTTTAAACCAGCAAATAGATCGTTGTAGTTATTATAGCTTAATTCTTTTCCGTGCAGTTTTTTAAAACCAAGATTTTTATCATTATAATCGCTCACATAAATCGAGCTTTCTTGGTGAGGATTTTCTCCATATCTAAGATTTGATAACCTTCTTCCAAAAATTGTTTTTCTTTCAGGAAATTGAATATTAAGTTTACTGTTAAACCAATTAGCTATCATAGCATCGTAGTAAGCTGTTAACCCAAAAGCTTTTGATGACATAAATTCTCTAAACTTAATACTCGTTTTTCCTTTGTTTTTTTCAATTTCTTTTATTAGTGGTCTATAGTCATCCTTGTTAGTAATAATAGTAACATTTTTAAAATTTTTAGCTGCTGCACGAACCATTGTTGGACCTCCGATATCTATATTTTCAACGATATTTTTTGGACTCCTTGACTTCAATACAACTTTTTGGAAAGGGTAGAAATTTACAACAATTAAATCTATTGGAGGAAAATTGTGTTTAGACATTTGATTTTTGTGATATTTGTTTTTTCTGTCATGTAAAATTCCTGCATGTATTTTAGGATGAAGAGTTTTTACTCTACCATCTAACATTTCTTCAAATCCAGTGTATTTTGATAATTCAGTACAAGAATACCCAAGTTCTTTAATAGCCCTATATGTTCCTCCAGAACTAATTATCTTTATATTATGTTTCTTAAAAATCTTTAATAAAGAAATAATGTTTTCTTTATCTGATACTGACACTAAAGCATTTTTAATTTTTAAATTCATAATTATATTTTTTTCTTAATCTCCCATTTAAAAGATTTATCTTTATTAACTAGATTACCTGAAATAGTTATACAAGTATTATCTAAAATCTTTCTCCCTCCAAGATATATGCCTTTTTCAATTTCAAGATTTTCATCTTCAATTGAAAAAATAAGGGATTTGCTCTTAGAAATTTGTATTAAAGCACTGCTACCACTCATAGTTTTTATAGCTGTTAATTCTGGATTTAAATGAAACCTAAACACATACCTAATAGGAACACCATCTTTCTTTTTAAGAATATGATCAAAACCTATCAATTTATTTTCTACACGTTCCAGATATATTTCTCTCTTATGAATACAACCAAAATTTTTTTCATACCCATTATGAGAAATAGTACAGCCAATTAAATGCTTGTCATCTTTCAAACTTAGCTGTTTAGTTTTAAAAGTATTTTTAATAGAATTTCCAAAAACTCTATTAATTAATTTATTTCTCTCAAATTTTGTTATGCTTGTATCATTTATTGTAAGTGTGGATTGATTAGCTGTTAATCTACTAATAAGCTCTGCTTTAGCCGAAATATTATTTCCAAAACCGCAATTTGTAATTATTTTTACACCATCTACAAAATATTCAAAGGAAAGCGGACCAGATTGGTAATTCCTAGAAAAGTTTTTGGTTGGTGGACCTCCAATATCTAAATAAAAAATCTGATTTTTTGATTTTGCATAAAAAATACTTCCAACAACATTCTTTTTCTCTTTTTTACTGATTTTGATAATTTCCAAATATTTTTCAAAAATGCTCAAGTCATTTTCAGATGTTCCATTAAAAAGAGGAGCTTGCTTATTAGGAGTTTGTAGAAACTTAATACATTCTAAATTTTTTTTAGTTATATCATCTAAAAAATCAGGTAAATATTTTTGAGCATCCCTTATATTTTCGTAACATAATAAGAGATATTTTGTAAAAAAAATTAAATCATTAATACTCCTAGATAATGTGAAACCATCTTCATCAAAATGCAATTTAACAAATTTTTCTAACTCTTTAATGCCAATATTAAAATTATCTTCGCACTCTTTAAAGATCATACCTGATAATATCAATACAGTTAGAATTTCTAATTTTTTTTTTGGATCTTTTTCAAATTTTAAATTTTTCCTTAAATGGTTACACTGGATAACAATGTTTTGGAAAAAATTTTTTTTAAATTCAAAAGTCCCTTTACTAATAATGATATCTATATTCATCATCCAACTAATTACTCTTGAACTTAATGTAGAAGTTTCCCATATTTTATTTCTAAAACTTGAATACTTGATTATCCATAGATAAATAATTTTTTGTATATTTTTTTCATCTGTTTTTCTGTCTATAAGACTAAGCCATAAAAAATTGTGTTGTAGGTCAATTCTTTTACCTTTTTTATCAAGCCAAAAATCGTTTGGACTTATTTCATTAAACTTAAATGATTTTTTTGTGTAAGGTGAAATTAAAGATAATAAAAATGGATTCGGATTAAAAAAAACCTGAATAGGTGTTTTTGATTTTAAAGAATTATTATAATGATTTGTTGTAAAATATAATTTTTTAAAAAATTTTACAAAAGTAACCTGAATAGCAATCAAATAAAAGTAGGCACTTTTTAAGCCAAACATCCAATTAATTTTTTCTTAAAATTTCTATATTTCTTTTTAGATCACCGTTATTTTCTTTGAAAATAGTAGATCCCGAAACAAGGATATTTGCACCAGCTTTTTTTGCCAAATTACAATTTTCAAAGTTAATTCCACCGTCAATTTCAATATCTACTTTAAGTTTTTTTTGCCTAATTAAGTCTTTTAATAATTTAGTCTTTTCCAATACTTCAGGTATAAACTTTTGCCCTCCAAAGCCCGGTTCAACACTCATGATAAGTACCAAATCGATTTCGCTAAGATAATTTTCTATAAGATTAATTTTGGAATTTGGTTTTAAAGAAATCCCGACCTTTTTGTTCTCCTTTTTAATAAGATTAATTGTTTTAGATGTATTTTTTGTTGCCTCAGGATGAAAAGTTATTATATCGGCCCCAGCTTTTGCAAAATCTTTAATAAAATTATCTACAGGAGAAATCATTAAATGAACATCAAAAGTCTTTTTAGTTAATGGTCTTAACTTTTTAATTACTTCAGGACCGATAGTTAAGTTTGGAACAAAGTGTCCATCCATTACATCTATATGAATGTAATCAGCCCCAGCTTTTTCAAGAGCAACAACTTCACTTCCTAATTTACTAAAATCGGCTGATAAAATAGAAGGAGAAATTTTAATAGAATTGTTCATACTGTTATTTATATTTTAATCCAAAACTTTGTCAAAAAATTAGCTTAATTAAACAGTTGATATAATTGTCTTGAAAAATCACTTTCTAAAGGAAAAGCAAGCATTCCCCATACATCATACCCTAAAATGTATGGCATTGCGTAGAATCTAAATAAATAAAAGAACCACGCAACATATAAAGCTATGAAAGGACCAAATAAAAAGCTTGGGGTAATAAACTTAAATAAATTGATTATGGGATTAGTTGTTTTTACAAATATTCTCATGAAAAAAAAGGTGGAGTCTTCTTTTTGAAAAATATTCATAAATGCTCGACCTATCAAGGTCCACATGATGGTTCCTAAAGTGTAATCTAAAACTATCGCCCAAGTTGGTATCATATTTCTAAATTACCATGATTTAGGTAAAAAAAAAGGGGCGAAAAAATCGCCCCTTTTAATTTTAAATAATTGTTAATTAGTGTTGCTTACCAAGAATAGCCTTACCTGTTGGTATTCTCGTATCGTCTACTAATTTTTGTGTAGCTGGGCTTGGTTCTTTAGTCATTAAACTGACTACCACCATTACAACTAAACAAATTGGTGCTCCGATTAAACCAAATCTTAAGTGGTCGATACCTAAGAAAGGAGTATTTACACCGCCCCATATTGGAACTGAGAATTTAGGGAACACCCACGTCAAGTAAACTGTTCCTGACACAATTCCTGCTATAATACCGGCGATTGCACCTTCTCTAGTAGCTCTCTTCCACCATACACCAAGTACAAGTGGGAAGAATAAGCCTGACATTGCAAAGTCGAATGCCCAAGCAACCGAACCTAAGATACTTGTTAGCCTGAAAGAGGCTATGTAAGCACCTGCAGCTCCGATTATTACTAGAAGTACACGAGCAACTAATAGTCTTTTAGATGTCTCCGCTTTTGGATTTATGATCTTGTAATAAATGTCGTGTGATAACGCATTTGATATCGCAAGAACTAAACCATCAGCAGTAGACATGGCAGCAGCCATACCACCAGCAAACACAAGTCCTGAGATTACGAACGGTAGACCCGCTACTTCTGGAGTAGCTAATACTACAACGTCACCTCTCATGAACCACTCGTTCAACTGAAGTATTCCGTCACCATTAAAGTCTGCAATAAATACTTGCTTAACTTCAGACCATCTTTGAACCCACTCTATTGACTGAACTTCAGAAATAGATTTTCCGATAATTCCAGTTGGTAGATTAGGATCCATCAATGCTAATTTAGACAATGTCGCTAACATAGGCGCTGAAGAGTAAAGTAAGAAAATAAAGAATAGCGACCAAGCTACTGATTTTCTTGCTGCTCTTACAGTAGGAGTTGTAAAGTATCTCATTAAGATATGAGGTAACGATGCAGTTCCCACCATCATACAAATCGCTAACGATAAGTATTTCCATACAGCCATTCCACCCTCAGGTACTCCAGAGTGAGTTCCAGAGATATATTTCAATCCTCCTGGTACCCCAGCTGCTTTCATATCTGCGGCGCTGTTTTTAACTAGTCCAAATTGTTGTTCAAGTTCACCAAGTCTTGCAACCTCATCACCTAACATTAAGTGAGGGAAAATTCCTCCACCTACGTTAGAACTAATCCAGAATACTGGTATTAAGTACGCGATGATTAATACAATGTACTGAGCAACTTGTGTCCAAGTTACGGCTCTCATTCCACCAAGCATTGAACAGATAAGGATACTTATTAATCCTACCCATACACCTGCTTCAAACGGAATTCCAAGAGCTCTAGAAGCAATTGTTCCCGTAGCATTAATTTGTGCTGTTACGTAAGTAAATGATGCTATGAAAAGCACGAACACTGCGCAAGCTCTTACGAGGTTACCACCGTATCGTGTTCCGATAAAATCAGGAACTGTGTAACATCCAAACTTTCTTAGGTACGGAGCCATTAGTGTTGCAACAAGTACGTATCCACCTGTCCAACCTACTAAGAAGGCCATATAAGTATAGCCACCAAAGTAAACTCCACCCGCTAAAGCTACGAATGATGCACCTGACATCCAGTCAGCTGCTGTTGCCATTCCGTTAAATACGGTTGGCACTTGTCTTCCTGCAACATAGTAGGCATCTACTTGTATGGTTCTTGATAAATAACCGATTAAGGCATAAATCAATACCGTGAAGGCTACGAACATCACTCCGATGTTTTTAGCTGACACACCTGCTTGCTCTGCTAATGCCATCAAAATGATGAACACTAAAAAGCCACCAGTGTAGGTACCGTATATTTTAGGAAGGTTTTGTATAAAATCTCCTTTAAACATTAGTCATCCTCTCTTTCTGAGAAACCATGTTCTTCGTCGATTTTTTCTTGTTTATTTGCAGTCCAAAACAAAATTATCACAAAGGCAAGAAGTGATCCTTGCGCAGTCATGTAATATGCTAGTGGATAGCCAAGAAAAGACATCGTGTTCAGTTCTGAACCAAACATGAAGATCACTAATGAGAAGAAAGCCCAAAGAACCAATGTTACGATCATATGGTTTTTGGTCTTGTTCCAATATGCGTCTTTATTTGACATATTTCCCCCTATTTATTTTTTAACTTTTTACGTAAAAAGTACTCTTATTGCTGGGGAGCATACTGATTATGAGTTGAATTAAAAGAGAAAAAAGGACCCCAAAACTAATTTGAAATGCTATAAGACAAGTAAATAAGGGGTTTTTTAAATACAACGTGAAATTGAATCTAGATAAATTGCGAA
Organism: uncultured Pelagibacteraceae bacterium; assembly: GCA_902573985.1. Classification (GTDB taxonomy): domain Bacteria; phylum Pseudomonadota; class Alphaproteobacteria; order Pelagibacterales; family Pelagibacteraceae; genus Pelagilacustribacter. Next base: position 35,730 of record CACGLS010000001.1, on the reverse strand, counting down.
ACACTCTTAGAACCACTCTAATTGACATTTGGGAGTATGTAATACCTATTTGGAAAATTTCAGGACTATTTAAAAGCATTAAATCCAAAAAAGATTTGCAAAATTTTATTCAAGAGAGATCTGCTCATGTTAGCCAAACAACTCTATACGGTTATCTTAAAACAAGAATTGGAGTTAAGTATATCGCTATGATGGAGGATGAGGTTTTTTTAAAATCTATCAATATAGCAAAGTGGAATATCTATGTGGTTGCTTTAGCAGATTGTGCTTTTTATGTTTTCTCTTATCTCATTTCAGAAAAAAACTTGAAAGAAAATGATTGCAAAGAAATTTTTCTAAATATTTTAGAAAATGAAAAAAAAAATGGATTAAGTGAAGAAATTTTTGATAGAGGTAAAAAAAACTTTTTAGAAAGATTAGATAAAGTGAATTTTTCAAACTACCACTTAAATGATCCTTTTAAAAATAGCGGTCAAGCATTATACTATTGGTCTCCTATTGCAGATGAATTAAAATCACTCGATAAAAAGATAGTCTTAAACTCTATTCATTTAAAATGGGGACTGATGAAAGACGAGTTTAAAAAACTAACAAAAGATTTAAAATTTAATTAACCTTTATTTTGTCTATTCTCTACAAGAGACGTAACAACGCTAGGATCCGCTAAAGTTGTAGTGTCTCCAAGGTTATCAGGTTCATTAGCAGCAATTTTTCTTAAAATTCTTCTCATAATTTTACCCGATCTTGTTTTTGGCAAACCAGGTGCAAATTGAATAACATCTGGTGTAGCTATTGGACCGATTTGTTTTCTTACCCAAAGTTTAAGATCTCTTTCTAAATCTCCAGTAGGGTTTTCACCTGCGTTTAAAGTTACGTAACAATATAACCCATTACCTTTTATGCTATGGGGAAATCCAACCACAGCAGCCTCAGCTACTTTAGGATGCGCAACAAATGCACTTTCAATTTCAGCTGTTCCAAGGTTGTGGCCAGATACAATAATTACATCATCCACTCTTCCTGTAATCCAATAGTACCCATCTTTATCTCTCCTACATCCATCACCAGTAAAATATTTTCCGTCAAACTGAGAAAAATATGTGTCTATAAATCTTTGATGATCTCCATAAACTGTCCGCATTTGACCTGGCCAAGAAGCAGCCATACAAAGTCTTCCTTTACCTTCACCTTTTACAGTTTTACCATCTTTATCAACTAAAACTGGTTTAATACCGTAAAAAGGTTTAGTAGCTGAGCCTGGTTTTAAATCTATGGCGCCAGGTTGAGGTGCAATTAAAATTCCTCCAGTTTCTGTTTGCCACCAAGTATCAACAATCGGACATCTAGAGTCCCCAACTGTTTTGTAATACCACATCCAAGCCTCTGGATTTATGGGCTCTCCAACAGTTCCTAATAACTTAAGTGTTTTTCTACTTGTTTTTTTTACAGGTTTATCTCCCTCTCGCATTAAAGCTCTAATTGCCGTTGGTGCGGTATAAAAAATATTTACTTTATATTTATCTACTATTTGCCACCATCTAGAACTATCTGGATAATTTGGGACTCCTTCGAACATTATAGTTGTGGCTCCATTTGAAAGGGGCCCGTAAATTATGTAACTATGTCCTGTTACCCAACCTATATCAGCTGTACACCAATAAATATCATTAGCCTTGTAGTCAAAAATATACTGATGGGTCATCGAAGCATAAACCATATATCCACCCGTAGTGTGTAGAACACCTTTAGGTTTTCCAGTAGAACCGGAAGTATATAAAATAAATAACGGGTCCTCAGCATTCATTTCTTCCGGATCACATTTTGATGGAACTGAAGAAATTAGCTCTTTGTAAGAGACATCTCTTTCATTGTTCCAGTCAACTTGATTTCCAGTTCTTTCAACAACTACGCATTTTTTTACTCCGGGACATTGATCTAAAGCCTCATCAGCAATTTTTTTTAACGGAATTATTTTTCCACCTCTCACTCCTTCATCTGCAGTTATTAAATATTCAGACTCGCAATCAGTTATCCTAGTAGCTATGGAGTCAGGTGAAAAACCACCAAAGATGATTGAATGCACAGCACCAATCCTAGCACAAGCTAACATAATATAAGCAAGTTCTGGTATCATAGTCAGATAAATTGTAACTCTATCTCCTTTTTGAATACCTAAACTTTTTAAACCATTAGCAGCTTTACATACGTTTTGGTGCAATTCTTTGTAAGAAATTTTCTTTGTATCAGCGGGATCATCACCGACCCAGATTATTGCTGTTTTGCTTGGATTTTTCTTTAAATGTCTATCTATACAATTCGCTGAAGCATTTAAAGTTCCATCATAATACCACTTTATTTTAACTTCATCTTTGCTGTACTTAACATCTTTGATTTTGGTATACTTTTTCATCCAAGTAATTCTTTTACCTTCTTTTGCCCAAAACTTATCATTTTCTTTTATTGAGAGTTTGTATTTCTTTTTATATTTAGATTCATTTACATATGCATGATTTGCCCAACTGTCTGAGACCTTTATAACTGAATTGCCGTCACTATCTTTTGAGTAAGTAGGAGCTTTAAAATTAATTCGTCTTGCTTTTCTTGCTTTTATTCTTGTTTTTTTTCTTTTTTTGGATTTTTTACTTTTCTTTCTACGTCTGCTAATTTTTCTAGACTTTTTTACTTTTCTAGATTTTTTCCTAGACTTTTTTACTTTTGGTTTTTTCTTTTTTTTCTTTCTAGCCACAAATACCCCTAAATTTTTTATACTTTACCCATGTTACAAATAATTTTCCAGCTTTTATAATCTATTGGCATTACTGACAACCTGCTTTGTTTTATCAACGGTAAATGAGAAATTTTCGTGTTTTTTTTAATTTTTTCCAAAGAAATTGCCCTTTTAAATTTACTTACAAACCTAACTTGAACGGCTACAAACCTCTTTTTCTTATCAGTTTTATCGATAAATGCGGATTTAATTACTTTAACTATACCAACAATTTCTTTTCCAATATTTGAATGGTAAAAAAAACATAAGTCACCATTTTTCATTTTTCTTAAATTGTTTGCAGCTTGGTAATTTCTAACTCCATCCCAGGCAGCACCTTTTATGCCAGCTTTAATTTGCTGCTCAATTGACCAAACATCAGGCTCAGACTTAAGTAACCAATATTTCATTACAACTTTAAACCTGGACCCTTCATGTAGGGAGCATTTTCATCCAAAGGCCATCTAGATTTAGCTTCGACATCAATTTTATTTAATAAATTTTTTTTAAATCTTTTTATACCTGCCCAGGCAATCATAGCAGCATTATCACCACAAAATTTTAAATCAGGATAAACAGTTTTAAATCCTATTTCTCTTGAAAGTTTTTTTAAATTTTCTCTTATCGAAATATTAGCAGCCACACCTCCAGCTACAACTAAATTAATATTTGGGGTATTAATTTTTTTTTTAAACATTTCGACTGCAATTTTTGTTTTTTTATAAAGAATTTTATTAATGGTATTTTGAAAAGATGCTGCAAGATTAAATCTTAATTTATCATTTCCATTTATTTTTTTTGACTCTCTTAAAACTGCAGTTTTAAGACCAGCAAATGATAAATTACATCCTGCTTTATTAATTATTGGTTCAGGAAGCGCGAAAAAATTTTTATCTCCCAGTTTTGAAGCTTTTTCAACACTTGGCCCACCTGGATAACCTAGGTCAAGCATTTTTGCAGTTTTATCAAAAGCTTCACCTAAAGCATCATCAATTGTGGTACCCAATTGTTCGTATTCATTTACATCTTTAACAATTAAAAATTGAGAGTGACCTCCAGAAATTAATAAAAGTAAATAAGGGAATTGAATATTATTTTCTATTCCTGGACTTAAGGCATGACCTTCTAAATGATTAACTGCAACGAACGGTTTATTTGTAAATGCAGCAATTGATTTACCTATGTTTAAGCCAACTGTTAAACATACAATTAAACCTGGACCCGCAGTAGCTGCAATGCCATCTATTTCATTTAAAGAAACTTTACTCTCCCCTAAAGCAGCTTTGATTACATATTCAATATTTTCTATATGTGCTCTAGCAGCCAATTCAGGTACAACTCCTCCAAATTTTTTATGCTCTGAAATCTGACTTGAAACGATATTTGATAAAACGTCTGCTGTGCCTTTATCATTTTCCCTAATTACAGATGCAGCAGTTTCATCACAGCTGGTTTCAATTCCTAAAAATGTAATCTTTTTTGTCATCTCTTTAAAAAATTAAAATAGTATAAAATACTTCTATCAAATATATAATCAATTAATGACAAAAATTACAATTGGAGCTCGAAACAGTAAACTTTCATTAGCCTATGTAGCTAAAGTTAAAGAGCTATTACTGAAAAACAATAATGATCTTAAAGAGGAAAATATTAATTTTAAAGCTATAAAAACATCAGGTGATTTAAATCTAAATAAGAACATCTCAGAAATAGGTGGAAAAAATTTATTTTGTAAAGAAATAGAAGAAAGTTTATTAAAGAAAGAAATAGACATTGCTGTTCATTCTTTAAAAGATATGGAGGCTAATGAAAACGAGAGTCTACTAATAGGAGCATACTTAAAAAGAAACGATTACCGAGATGTAATAATTAGTGAAAAAATTAAAAATATTTCTGATTTAAGAAATGGCGTAAAAATTGGCTCAAGTTCAAAAAGGAGAGAACTTCAATTAAAAAAAATAAATAGTAATATTTCTGTAATCAATATTCGGGGTAATATTGATACTAGAATTAATAAAATTAATGAGAACAAATTAGATGGAGTCATTCTTGCAGCTGCTGGAGTTAAATCACTTAAACTCGATAAAAAAATTAGCTTAACTTTTAATTGTGATCACATTTTACCAGCGGTGGGACAAGGAATAATTGCAGTGCAATGTAGAAAGGAAGATGAAATTAAAAATTTAATAAAAAGAATTAACGATAATACAACTAATCTTTGCGCAATCGCTGAAAGAAAAATGCTTCAAACCATTGGAGGTGATTGCGATACTGCAATAGGTGGTTTAGCCGAAATTGAAAACCATAATTTAAAACTTAAAGCTCAGCTTTTTTCAGATAGCGGTCAAGAGAGTTTTGAATATGAACTTACAGGCAGAGAGGTTGACGCTTCTTTTATAGGAAAAAGTGTTGGGGAAAAATTATTAAATCTAGCTGGAGAAAAATTTAAAAAAAAATGAATATTATAATAACAAGACCCTTAATTGACTCTGAAGATTTAATGGGCAAATTACTTTCTTTAGGCCATAAAATTATTCATGTACCTACTTTAAAGATCTCTAAAGCTGAACTTGATCCTATTGACTCCGAGAAATACAATGCATTTATATTTACAAGTGCAAATGCAATTAGGAGTCTTAAACTATTAAAACCAGATAGAAATAAACTTTGTTTCTGTGTTGGGGCAATTACCGAAAAGATTGTAAGGCAGCAAGGTTATAATAATACTATTTCAGCTGGAGGGACGATAAATGCCTTAAAGAATATTATTGTTAATTCGGGTGACTTAGATAAAAAAAAAGTTTTGGCGTATATATGTGGAGATAATATTACATCAGACTTGGATTTAGAGCTACAAAAGGAAGGTTTTCAAATAGATAAAATTATCAATTATACTTCAGAAAAAATTAAAGAATTAAATGAAGATACTAATAATTTAATCAACGATCATCCTCCTGACATAATTTTTGTTTACTCAAAAAGGAGCGCAGAAAGCTTTATTGATTTAGCAAAAAAGTACTCACTCAATGGACTGATGACAGGCTCAAGAGTTATGTGTATAAGTGAAAAAGTTATAAATGTTTTCAAAGAAGCTGGATGGAAAAATTTAGAAACCTTCGAAGCTGGAGATGAACTTATAAAAATTGGTAATTAGATGGAAGTATTGCAAAATTTTAAGATATTATTTTTAGATGTTTGGAATAAAGGTATTTCTGGTGTTAATATTTCCGAAATTATTATTGCTTTAATAATTTTTTTATTTTTTCTTTTTTTAAGAGGAATTTTTTCAAAATTCGTTATTAAAAGATTGGAGAATTACGTATCAAAAACCTCAAATAACTTTGATAATACTCTTGTAAAGTCCATGGAGGGCCCAGCTAAGTTTTTTCCGATTGTATTAGGTTTTTTTGTAGCCACTAGTTATCTAACTATTGAAACTCAAGCTGCAGATTTTTTAGAAACTATTAATCGTTCTTTAATTACAATTCTTATATTCTGGACCTTTCACCAAATCATAGGACCCTTTTCAACTGTTGTAAAATCAGTCAGTGACTTACTCTCAAGGGATTTAGTTAATTGGATTATCAAAGCTCTAAAGGTCTTAATAATAATTCTAGGATTAGCGGCTGTTTTAGAACTTTGGGGAATTAAAATTGGACCAATTATAGCCGGACTAGGACTATTTGGTGTTGCCGTTGCACTCGGAGCACAAGATTTATTTAAAAATTTAATTTCAGGTATATTAGTTTTAGTCGAGAAAAGATTTAAAGTTGGAGATTGGATATATGTTGAAGATGTTATTGAAGGCACTGTTGAATCAATAGGTTTTAGATCTACAGTTGTTAGAAGATTTGACAAATCTCTTGCAACAATCCCTAATTTTCAGTTTGCAGAAAAAGCAGTGATAAATAATTCTTTAATTACCAATAGGAGGATTAATTGGATTATTGGCCTAGAGTATAGAACAACAAGCCAACAATTAATTGATATTAAACAACAGATAGAAAATTATATAAAAAATAGTGAATTATTTTCAAAATCAGAAAATACAATGCTATCAGTCAAAATCGATCAATTTGCTGCAAGCTCAATAGATATTAAACTAATATGTTTTACTAAAACTACAAAATACTTAGAGTGGATGAAGGTAAAAGATCTTTTGGCCCTTGAAATAAAAAACATAGTAGAAAAAAATAATGCGTCTTTTGCTTTTCCAAGTACATCAGTTTATGTGGAGAAAAATTAATGAAGTCGATATTAATTTTATTCGACAATATAGTTAGCCTTTACATTTGGATATTAATTATTCACGTAATATTTAGTTGGCTGGTTGCTTTTAATGTTTTGAATACAAGTAATAGGTTTGTATATTCAGTTTTAGATGTTTCTTACAAACTTACAGCTCCACCTTTAAATTTTATAAGAAGATTTTTACCTAACTTAGGTTCTATTGATATCTCTCCAGTGATACTGATCTTAGGATTGATGTTTTTTAGGAATTTAGTTTTTGAAATGTTTGCACCAGGATTATTTTTAAGATGATTATTGATGGAAAAAAACAAGCAGAGATTATTAGAAATGAAATTAAAAAAGAAATTTCAGATTTAAAGAAAAAGAGCGGTAAAACACCCAGTCTAACAGTTATCTTGATCGGAGATTTTGCACCCAGTTTAATATACGTAAAGAATAAAGAAAAAAGCGCTAGAGAAGTTGGCATTAACTCTGAAATAATTAGATATCCAAAAAATGTGAGTGAAAAAGATATTTTAGAAAAAATTGAAGAATTGAATAAAAACGATGAAATTTCTGGCATCTTAGTTCAGCTTCCTTTGCCCAGCCAGATAAGTAAGGAGAAAATTATTAATGCAATTAATCCGTCCAAAGATGTAGACGGTTTTAATCCAGTAAATGTTGGCAATCTTTCATCAGGTTATGACTCAATCATTCCTTGCACCCCTTTAGGATGTCTTTTATTGATTAAAAAAATAGAATCAAATTTAGTAGGCAAACATGCTGTTATAATAGGAAGATCTAATTTAAATGGTAAACCAATGGCTCAACTATTATTAAAGGAAAATTGCACAGTAACTATAGTTCATTCAAAAACAAATAATTTACAAAATGAGTGCCTTAAAGCAGATATTTTAGTAGCAGCTGTCGGAGTTCCAAATTTAATCAAAAAAGATTGGGTAAAAAAAAATGCAATTGTTATAGATGTTGGCATTAATAAAGTAGGACAAAAAATAGTAGGAGATGTTAATTTTGATGAATTAAAAGATAATGTTAAAGCAATAACTCCAGTTCCGGGAGGCGTAGGACCAATGACAATTGCATGTTTATTAAAGAATACTTTAACGTGTTTTAAAGCTCGTTTGACTTAGACTTTTCAATTTTTAAGTACCTACTATTTCTAAATCTTATAATAACTGTAGCAATCGCAACTATTAAAATAGCTAAAGAAATATAAATTAAGTTTGCAGGGTCACTCTCTTTATCTTGTAATATTATGAACCGAGCTAGCGCTGTAATAGCTATGATTAAAGGATATGTTATTCTTACAGATTGGGTTTCCCAATAAGATCTCACTAAACCAATTACCTCGATATAGATGAACATTAAAAGCAAATCAGCCAATGTGATATCTTTGTTTTCGTACATTTCTTTCATTTCTAAAAAGAAGGCAATAATAGTTGATACAAGAACAACTATAACCGCAACTAACTGAATATTTCGAATCGAACTGTTCATCATTTTTAATCTATCAAAAATTTAGTCTTTATTTAACTGTTTAGAGTGAAATTTTATGAAATTTTCAACTTTTCTTTTATTAAAGGTTTTATTCTCCTCAAAAGAAACTTTTTTCATTGAATAAGCTTTATTTTTCGTTCTTCTTGAAAGAATAGTTATGTTCCCCTTGCACAAACTTAAAACAATATCACCAGATACTTTACTTCTTTTTTTATCAATTAATTTTTGTAATTTAAGTCTTTTTTTTGAAAACCAATAGCCGTTATATACTAGCTCAGCATACTCTGGCATTATTCTCTCTTTTTTATGAGCGGTTTCTTTATCAAGAGTTACAGACTCTATAGCTCTATGTGCAGTATACAACAAAGTTCCACCTGGAGTTTCGTAAACACCTCTAGATTTAATTCCAATAAATCTATTTTCAACTAGATCAACTCTCCCTATTCCATTTTTTCCAGCCAAATTATTCAATTTACTTAAAAGCTTTTCTGGATTTAATTTTTTTCCATTTACAGCAATTGGGTCACTGTTTTTAAAAGTAATTTTTACTTTTGTGGGTTTGTTAGGAGCTTTTTGTGGTGAAACTGTTCTCTGATAAATAAATTCAGGAGCTGAGTTTTTTGGGTCCTCTAAAACTTTACCCTCTGTTGAGGTATGAAAAATATTGTCGTCTACAGAAAATGGCGGAGCACCTTTTTTATCTTTAGGAATTGGTATATTGTTTTTTTTTGCATATCTAATTAAATCTGCTCTTGATTGTAATTTCCATTCTCTCCAAGGCGCAATTGTTTTAATCTTATTTTTACCAAAATATGAGTAACCAAGCTCGAATCTTACTTGATCATTGCCTTTTCCAGTTGCGCCATGCGAAACTGCAAAAGCCTTAAATTTTTTTGCAATTTCAACTTGTCTTTTTGCAATTAACGGCCTGGCAATAGATGTGCCTAATAAATATAATCCCTCATAAACTGCATGAGCTCTTACCATTGGAAAAACATAATCTTTCACAAAGATATTTTTAAGATTTTCAATAATTATTTTTTTAACACCTAGTCTTTTAGCATTCTTAATAATTTTTTTTTTATCTAAAACTTGTCCAATATCAGAGGTGTAAGCAATTACTTCAGCATTATAATTTTCTTGCAACCATCTCAAAATTATAGATGTATCCAAACCGCCTGAGTAGGCTAAAACAATTTTTTTCATTTAGCTGCAAGTTTTTTTTGCTGTGTTATAAGCCTTTGTAAATCCCATCATAGAATAGTGATCAGTTGTCTCAGCCCCTTTTGTGGTTCTTGCTTTTACAATTATATCAGTTGCCTTTTTCATTAATTGAATAAACTTTTTCTCTTCCTGATCATCTAACAACCAAGCAAAATCTTTTTGTGAAAAAAAGGAATATCTTCTTTTCCCAGAGCTAGCGGTTACACTTGATGTCTTATAATCATGGCCACTTGTTAAACTCACTTCATCTTTGATTTCTTCAGAAGGCCTAAAAGTTACAAATAACTTTGATTTATTTCTTTTTACAGCAGCTGGCGCTCTTTTAGTCGGAACAGTTTGAGCAAAGCAAATTTTTCCCTTGTCAGTTTCCGCAATAAAGCTTTCCCAATTTTTATATTTTCCAGTTGATCTTGGCGTAACGGCAAAAACATTAACAGAAAGTAAACATAGAATTAGTATTATAAAAATTTTTTTAACTGGCATATTTTATTTTTATACTAAAAATTGTCTATTTCAATGCCTTGTATTAAGGAGATGGATTTGGGTTATTATTATGGATAACATCAATTTTATTTAAAATTTCATCGGAAAGTTCAATATTTACACTATCTATATTTTCCTTTAATTGCTCCATTGTTGTTGCCCCGATTATATTACTCGTAACAAAAGGTCTGGTGTTTACAAAAGCCTGTGCTAACTGAGCCATTGTCATATTACTTTCTTTAGCTAATTTATAATATTCTTCGTATGCTTTCACAGCTAAAGGATTTAGATGTCTTTCCCAACCTTTGAACAAAGCTTGTCTAGAATTCTTTGGCATTTGACCATTTCTATATTTTCCAGATAGCGCACCTGTAGCAAGAGGGTAATAAACTAGAAGTCCACATCTTTCTCTAATTGAAATTTCAGCCATTCCGATTTCATAAGTTCTATTAACTAAATTGTAAGGATTTTGAACTGACATCATCCGAGGTAATTTTTTATTTTTAGATAATTCAATATATTTTGACAGACCGAATGGAGTTTCATTTGACATGCCAATGTATCTAATCTTTCCGCTCTGAATAAATTTTTCTAGGGCCTCGAGAACGCTTTCAAAGCTATTCCACTCTCCTTCATCACTATCAACAGTATAATCTCTTTTGCCGAAGTAATTGGTTGATCTCTCGGGCCAATGCAATTGGTATAAGTCTATATAATCTGTTTTTAATCTTTTTAAACTCCCATCGATTGCTTTTCCAATTGTTTTTTCATCAAAATTATTTCCTCCACCTCTAATCCAACTACATCCTGGACCTGCAACTTTTGAAGCTAAAATTATTTTTTCTCTATTTTTTCTTTTTTCAAACCAATTTCCAATCATAACTTCGGTTTTGCCGTAAGAATCTGAGTTAGGTGGCACTGAGTAAAGTTCTGCAGTGTCAAAAAAGTTAACCCCTTCACTTAAGGAGTAATCCATTTGTTCAAAAGCATCTTTCTCAGTATTTTGTGTACCCCACGTCATAGTTCCAAGACATATTAAACTCACGTCTAAGTCTGTAGTGCCTAATTTTTTAAATTTCATAAAACTGTAATAATTATAGTAGTTTTTAGGTCAATTTTTGCCTATTGAAAAGTATTTAAAAAAACTTATATATCTATTTATGGAAGTTAATAAACAAAGATCAAATGTTCGTTCATCAGCAACCGAAGCTATTATAGATCAAGGCTTAAGATCCTACATGCTTAAGGTCTATAATTATATGGCTTCTGGTGTTCTTTTAACCGGGTTCGTTGCTTTATTATTTTTCAAAATGGCAGTTGTTACTTCAGCAGAAGGTCAAATAATTGGATTAACTAATTTCGGTAATTCAATATATGCCTCAGGTTTAAAATGGGTAATAATGCTAGCTCCGCTTGCAATTGTTTTTTACATGAGCTTTGGAATAGCGAAAATGTCAGCAGCTAAAGCGCAAACTACCTTCTGGGTGTTTGCAGCTTTAATGGGTGCATCGCTTTCATCAATTTTTTTAATTTATACTGGCGCAAGTATTACAAGAGTATTCTTTATTACGGCTGGTACTTTTGGAGCAATGAGTATTTACGGTTACACGACAAAACGAGATCTTACTAAACTCGGTTCATTTTTAATGATGGGCCTATTTGGAATTATTATTGCTTCATTAGTAAATATTTTTATGAAATCTTCCATGATGTATTTTGTAATTTCAATTATAGGTGTACTAGTGTTTGTGGGCTTAACAGCTTATGACACTCAAAAAATTAAAAATATGTATTTAGTAAGCGATAGTGGTGAACTGATGGGAAAAAAAGCTGTTATGGGCGCTTTAACACTTTATCTTGACTTCATAAATCTTTTCATCATGCTTTTAAGACTTTTTGGTCAAAGAAGATAATTATTTAATAAGTTTTAATCTATTCCAGCTAGTTCTATCTATTAGAAAATTTAGACTTTCCGACTTTTTAATTACTTTTCCGTCCTTATCTTTAATTAAATATTTTTCGTTAAAATAATTTGGCTTTAAGTTTTTTGTAATTCTCAATACGGGTTTTTCAGATGCTCTTTGATAAACATCAAATGAAACTTCTTTTGTGCCAGTTGAAAAAGAGTAATCTTTCCAAGACCCATTTGATACCATTCTTGCATAAAGATTTAAAATACATTGAAGTTCTTTCTTGATAAAAAATTTCTGCTTTTCATTTTTCTTAATATTATTATTTATAATTAATCTTATTTTATTCATAATTTATACTTATTAATCAATGGTACCTGAAAAACCGTAAAAATAAAAGTTATTGGTAGAATGCCCCACACCTTAAAGTTTACCCAAGTGGTTTCAGGTTGTGTTCTCCAAACAATTTCATTCAATATTGCTAAAAATATAAAAAAATACGCCCATCTAAAATTTAATTTATCCCAACCAGTGTCGTTTAACTGAAAAGCCGTTTGTAAAAAAAATTTTAAAAAGTTTCTTTGAAAAAAGACTTTGCTTATAATTAATATTCCAGCAAAAATTAAATTTACAATGGTTGGTTTCATATAAATAAAAATTGGGTTATTAAAATAAAGTGTAAGGCCACCGAATAGAGTAATAACTACACCACCTATTAATGGCACATATGGTATTTTTTTTTCAACAAGGTACATGATTGCAACAGCCACAATGGTGGCGATAATTAAAGGAGGAATAGCAACAATGAGATTATTTCCGCTTTTATAATAGATCGTAAAAAAGATTAATAAAGGTCCAAAGTCAGTAATAAATTTTAAAAGTGACTTATTCACAAATATAAGACTAACATATAATTCAACTATAACAAATTAGATATTGATTTTAGCAAAAAAATTACTAACTATTAGGAATGGCAATAAGTAATAGAGCTAAATTTTCAATTGGTGAAGTAGTTAAACACCGTCACTTCGATTTCAGAGGAGTAATTTATGATGTTGACTTTAAATTTAATAACTCAGAGGAGTGGTACCAATCGATCCCAAAAGAAGTTAGACCAAGAAAAGACCAACCTTTTTATCATCTTCTTGCTGAAAGTAATGACGTAACTTACGAGGCTTACGTTTCCGAGCAAAATTTACTTTTAGATAGTTCTAAAGAGCCTGTGAAGCACCCTCTAATTGAGGAAATTTTTTCAGGCAAAAAAGGGTCAAGTTATTTCAAAATATCTAATTAATTTCTAATCGCCTAAAATTAAACAAAATTTATTCAAATCTGCGACACACAGACAAGGTAATTAAAGCATGTTCAGCCTAATTGAGAATAATCTTATTGTATTACTCCCTCCCATTCTCAATTGGGCTTATAATTTAACTTCACAAAAAAAAAATATTATAGTAGTTAAACTAAATGTTAAATTTTTTTCATAATAGTTATATTTTTTTTTTAATAGAAAAATTAATAAATTTTATCAATTCAATATTTTTTGTTTTGCTGTTAATTGCTCTGTCGTTTGCATTAATTTTTTCTCCCCCTGATTATCTGCAAGGCGAAAGTGTAAGAATAATGTATGTGCATGTACCTGCGGCATGGATAAGTCTTACTTCCTTTAGCTGTATTGCAATTGTTTCTATTTTAAATTTTATTTTCAAAATTAAAAACTTGAAATTAATTACAAAGAGTATTGCGCCTATAGGTTTGATGTTTACTTGTATTGCAATAGTAACTGGATCTATTTGGGGTCAACCTACATGGGGAACTTTTTGGGCTTGGGATGCAAGGATAACCTCTATGGTAATAATGGCACTCTTTTATTTAATTATAATTGTTATACATAAATTTTTTGATGAAGATGATAAAGCAAACAAAATCTCAAGCATCGTTGCAGTTATAGGTCTAATAAACATCCCAATTATCAAATACTCTGTAGAATGGTGGAGTACGCTACATCAACCTGCAAGTATTAAGATTACTGGATCAAGCACAATACATTCCTCAATGCTAACACCTTTATTACTTATGTTTTTTGTATTAATTTTGTATTGTGCGCTAATTTTTCTAATGAAATACAAGACAGAAATCATTAAAATCAAGAAAAAAAATTTAAAAAGATATGATCAGTAATTTTATAACTATGAACGGATACGGAATTTTCGTATGGTCATCTTTTGTGATAACTTTTTTAGTTTGTGGCGTCGTCTACTACAAGACAAGAAAAACACTAAAAAAATACGAGAAGGAATTTGCCAAAGAAATTGGAGAACTTTCTATTCAACAAAAAAAAACAGTTTTAAGAAATTCTAAAATCGCTTCGAAAATATTAGCATCATACAATAAAACGATTTAAAGCATTTAATGCTTCCAAAAAAAGTAAAAAAAAGGGCCTCTCTTTTAGCAATAATTCTATTTACATCAGTAATTGGAATTTTTTTGATACTAAATGCTCTTAACAAAAATATTTTATATTTTAATTCTCCTACTGATATTAAGATAAACCAGGATATAAATTTTGATAAAAAAATTAGAGTTGGTGGAATGGTTAAAAAGAATACACTTAAAATAAAAGATCAGGAAATTAGGTTTATAATTACAGATTTTAAAAATGAGATCAATGTAAGTTTTAAAGGAACAATACCAAATTTATTTGCAGAGGGCAAAGGGGTTGTGGCAGAGGGTAAGCTACAGGACAAAAAGTTTTTTGTAGCTGACAGAATTTTAGCCAAACATGATGAGAATTACATGCCTCCAGAACTAAAAAACATAATGAAAGAAAATGCTAAGTAATACTGGAAATTTTCTTTTATTTATAAATATTTTTTTAAGCTCTTTAACTATTTATAGTTCTTTAAAATGTTTAAAAATAAAAAATAATTATATTTTCAAAAATATTTACCAGATAAGCTTATTGCAAAGCACTTTAGTTTTAATTTGTTTTTTTACACTTACCGCTGCTTTCATAGTCTCTGACTTTTCTTTAATCACCGTTTATCAAAACTCTCATTCATTAAAGCCTCTCTTTTATAAAATTTCTGGAACTTGGGGAAATCATGAGGGCAGTTTATTACTTTGGGTTATAATACTTACCATTTTCTCATTTTTATTTTTGATTTTAAATAAAAATCACCCAAAGAATTACAGACTTTATACTTTAATAATTCAAAACTTATTAATTTTGGGTTTTTTACTTTTTATAATTTTTAATTCTAACCCTTTTAGCTCTATAATCCCTATCCCTAAAGAAGGGCTAGGTTTGAATCCAATATTGCAGGATCCAGCTTTAGCAATTCACCCTCCTCTACTTTATATTGGTTTTGTAGGATCCTCTATATATTTTTCTGCGGCTATGGCTTCAATGATTTCAAATTACTCTGGTAGTTTATTTGCGCAATCAATCAAAAGTTGGGTTTTAATCTCTTGGATTTTTCAAACCTTAGGTATCCTGGTAGGATCTATCTGGGCATACTATGAGTTAGGTTGGGGAGGTTTTTGGTTTTGGGACCCAGTTGAAAATGCATCTTTACTTCCATGGTTTGCAATGACAGCTCTGTTACACAGTCTATTAGTTTTAGAAAAAAGAAATACGCTTTATTTTTGGACAATAATACTTTGTTTAATGACATTTACTTTAAGTGTAACAGGTACTTTTTTGGTTAGGTCTGGAATACTTAACTCAGTTCATACTTTTGCTAACGATCCATCGAGAGGTATATATATTTTAATATTTTTAAGCTTAATGATTTTTGCATCAATTTATTTTTTATTTAGTAAATATAAGCCAACAAATGATTTGATTAATTCAAACAGTAAAGAAACTTTTGTTTTGATAAATAATTGGTTCATGATGTTTTATTTAATCACAGTGTTATTAGGTACTTTGTACCCAATATTTACAGATGCAATTTCGAATAATAAGATTTCAGTTGGTCCTCCCTTTTACAATTCTGTGATCATACCAGTTGTAATAGTTTTTTTAATTTTTATGGCGATTGGACCGCAAGCCAAATGGATTAAAAATAAATTTTCAAACTTAAGAAGCACACTATTAATTCTTGGTGGAGCAATTATAATAAATTTTGCAATTGTTTACTTCTTAAAAAGCTACAGCTTAATTTCAAATTTAATACTAATATCTTCTTTATTTTTAATTATGTCGTCTATTTTTGATTTTTTCAAAAAAAGTAGATTGAGTTTTCCAAGAATAATTTCTCACTTATCTTTTGGTTTTTTGATTTTATTTATTGGATTGAATCATAATTTCTCTGTTGAAAAAGATTTTAATTTAAAACTCGGTGAAGCTAAAAAAATAGATGATTATGAATTTGCTCTTTTAGATCTTAAATTAAGTCAGGAAAATAATTATAAAGCTGTAGTAGGTAAATTAGAGGTAAATAATTCCAATACTATGAAAAGAAAAATTTTATATCCCGAAATAAGAATTTATGATAATCCTCAAACTCTTACATACGAAGCCTCAATTCAAACAAGCTTTTTAGGAGACCATTATTTGACAATGAGTAATATTGATCGTTCAGAATATTATAATATTAAATTTCAGCACAAACCACTTATGATCTGGATCTGGATATCTGTACTCCTGCTTTCTTTTGGTGGGTTTTTAAGTTTATTTAAAAATGCAAAAAATAATTAAATCTATAATAGTTTTTCTGTTCATTTTTGTTCTTTTAGTATTTTACAATTCACTAAATAGAGAAACTAATTACAGCACTGACTATCTAGTAGGAAATAAATTAACAAATATAAACTTAAAAAGCTTTGATGATAATAAAATCTATACTAGTGAAGATTTTCAAAAAAGTCGTTATACACTTATAAATTTTTGGGCATCTTGGTGCGCTCCGTGTAGAATTGAACATCCCTATTTAATGCAATTGTCAAAGGAAAAAAATTTAAAGATTATAGGAGTTAATTTTAAAGATAAAAAAATAAATGCATCAAAATTTTTGAATGAGTTAGGGAATCCATATTATTATATGGCAAAAGACACTACAGGAAAGCAATCAGTCAATTTTGGAATTTACGGAATACCAGAAAGTATTTTGATCGATAATGAAACAATAGTTTTAAAAAAATTTGTAGGACCACTTAACGAACAAAATTTTAATGATATAAAGGAGATAATAAATTCCTTATGAGGTTCAAAATTTTGCTTATAATTTTTTTTCTTAATTTAAACATTAATCTCCATGCAAATGAACTAGTAGAGGAAAGCAAGATACACAAAAACTTGAGGTGTTTAGTTTGCCAAGGCCAATCAATTGCAGACTCTAATTCAGATTTTGCTTTGACTTTAAAAATGGTAGTCAAAGATTTGATTGATCAAGGAAAAGCAGAGGAGGAAATTTATAGTTTTTTATCAGATAAATATGGAGACTGGATTTTATATAAGCCTAAAATTAATCAAGGAAACTTTTTACTTTGGGGCTTACCATACTTGGCTCTTATTATAGGCGGCGTAATTATTGTTTTTTTAATCAGAAAATCCTCAAAAAAAGCCTGAATTGCAAACTGTACATACTAACTATTTAGTTGTATTTTTTATAAAATGAAATTTAAATTTTTAATAGTTTTTTTAACTTGCCTCTCTTTGTCCCAATCTCTTTTTGCTGAAGAGGTAAAAAATGATATATCATTTTATACAGGGACCTTTGATGTTATTGATAAAGAGGGAGATGATAAAACTTCATTGTTTGGTATAGAACACAAAAATCCTGATTTATTTAGAGATACTTTTTTAGGTCAATTCAAACCAATTACCGGCGGGTTTATTACTGGTAACAGCTCAATTTATCTTTATACAGGTATAGAGGGACAATATGAGATTGGACCTATAAAAATTTTACCAAGTTTTTCTCCAGGATATTACGAAAAAGGAGATGGAAAAGATCTGGGTAGTGTTTTGGAGTTTAAAAGTGAAATCAAGATTGGGTTTGATATTTTTGAAAACTCAAAACTGAGTTATAGTTATAGTCATATTTCAAATAACGATTGGGGTGATACTAACCCTGGAACAGATAATCAGCAAATAACATTTTCTAAAAATTTTTAATAACAATGAATTTAAACGATTGTTATAACTTTGATGATTTTAGAAAATTAGCAAAAAAAAATCTACCGGCCCCAATATTTCATTACATTGACGGTGGAGCTGATGACGAAACCACACTAAAAAGAAATACAGAAGCATTTTTGAAATGTGACTTAGTACCAAATATATTAGCCAGCGTAGGAGAACCAGATCTAAGCACAACTGTTTTTGGACAAAAAATAGATTTACCAATATTTTTATCTCCTACAGCGATGCAAAGACTTTATCATCATGACGGAGATAAAGCATCAGCACGAGCTGCTGAAAAATTTGGAACTTTTTATAGTATGTCTACTATGGCTACATCTTCTATTGAAGAAATAGCGAATATATCTGGTGGACCTAAATTATTTCAACTTTATATTCATAAAGACCAAGGTCTAACCGATAATCTTATTGATAGATGTAAAAGTTCTGGTTTTAAAGCAATGTGTTTAACAGTTGACACTGTTGTCGCTGGGAACAGAGAAAGAGACCACAGATGGGGTTTTACTACACCACCAAAACTTACTTTAAAAAGTCTAATGAGTTTCGCTATGCATCCTGCGTGGGCTTTTAATTATTTGACCAATAAAAAATTTGAGCTAGCAAATGTTTCTCATTGGACAAAAAAAGGATCGAGCATTGCAAAAGGAGTTATGGATTATATTAATGAGCAATATGATCCAGCCATGAGCTGGAAAGATGCAGAATACGTCGTAAAAAAA
The DNA here is from genome assembly GCA_902573985.1 of uncultured Pelagibacteraceae bacterium. Lineage (GTDB taxonomy): Bacteria > Pseudomonadota > Alphaproteobacteria > Pelagibacterales > Pelagibacteraceae > Pelagilacustribacter. Next base: position 16,728 of record CACGLS010000001.1, on the reverse strand, counting down.
TGGGGAGGACCATTTGCACTTAAAGGCGTTATGTCAGTTGAAGATGCAAAAAGAGCAGTAGATATTGGAGCCTCCGCTATTATGCTTTCAAATCATGGAGGAAGACAACTCGATGGATCAAGATCTCCATTTGATCAATTACCCTCTATTGCTGATGCAGTTGGAGGAAAAATAGAAATCATCTTAGATGGAGGAATTAGAAGAGGGACACATGTTCTTAAAGCACTTTCTTTAGGAGCAACGGCATGCAGTTTTGGAAAAGGATTTCTATTCGCATTAGGGGCAGGTGGTCAGAAAGGTGTTGAACAGATTTTGACGAGAATGAGAGATGAAATAAGAAGAGACATGATTTTATTGGGATGTAAAAGCATAAAAGAGCTAAATAAAACAAAAATTGCTTATAGGTGATGCAAAAAAACTAGTTTGCAAAAGTGATAATAAATACTAGGTTAAGAATATGAAATTAGCCAAAAATCTAGATAGACTTGGTACAGAAACAGCTTTCAGTGTATTAGCTGAAGCTAAGAAACTTGAAGCTCAAGGTAAAGAAATGATCCATTTAGGTTTGGGCCAGCCGGACTTTATGACACCCAAACATATTATGGATGCAGCAAAAAAAGCTATTGATGACGGACATCATGGATATGTTTTGGCTAACGGGATTGCTGAATGTCGGCAAGCAGTTTCAAGAAAAATAAAAAGTTTATATAAAAAAGAAGTAAGTCCTGAACGGATTATGATTATGCCTGGTGGAAAACCTACAATGTATTTTGCTATTCAAATGATCGGTGAGCCTGGTGCAGAAATAGTTCATCCAACACCTGGTTTTCCAATTTATGAGTCTATGATCAATTATACTGGCGCCAAAGCAGTTCCATATGATTTAACAAAAGAAAAAGATTTAAAATTTGATCCTGAAAAAATTTTATCTTTGATAACAGACAAAACTCGTCTTGTGATTCTGATTAATCCAAATAATCCAACAGGAAGTTTTGTTGAAAAACCTGCAATTGATTTTCTTGCTGAAGGTTTAAAGAAACATCCACACGTTACAATTCTTAGTGATGAAATTTATAGCAGACAAATTTTTGATGGAAAAGAGATGCCGACTTTTTTCAATTATCCAGATTTACAAGACAGGTTGATAGTTTTAGATGGATGGAGCAAAGCTTACTCTATGACTGGCTGGAGAATGGGATGGAGCGTGTGGCCAGAAAATTTAATTCCTCATGTAACTAAATTAGCAATAAATAGTTTTTCTTGTGTAAATGCGCCTTCACAGTTTGCTGGAATAGCAGCACTAGATGGGCCTGACGATTCTATTCATCATATGATGGAAAAGTTTGATCAAAGAAGAAAATTAATTCATAAAGGTTTAAACGATTTACCCGGTGTTGAATGCAGTATGCCTGGTGGAGCGTTTTACGCTTTTCCAAATGTAAAGGGAACAGGTATGAGCGGAAGTGAATTTTCAAAGAAATGTATGCATGAGGCAGGTGTGGCAATTGTTCCAGGAACAGCATTTGGCAAAACATCAGTAGATTATGTACGTTTTAGCTTCGCCGCATCGAGGGATAACATTCAAAAAGCACTAGATAAAATATCAAAAATGCTTAAGTAGGATTGATTATGAGCAGTTTACAAATGCCAAAAGTTGATAATTCAATTATGTCTAAAAAAGACAAAATTGCTTTAGATCTTCGTGGGATTATAAATTCAAAGAATGTTCTCTCGAATCCTAATGAGTTAAGACCTTTTGAAACCGATGGTTTGACAGCGTATAGACAAATGCCTCTTCTTGTAGTTATGCCTGAGACAGTAGAAGAAGTCAGTCAAATTTTAAAATATTGTAACGAGAATAAAATTAAAGTGGTTCCAAGAGGAGCTGGGACAGGTCTATCTGGTGGTTCGATGCCGTTAGAAGATTGTGTTTTAATTGCAATGGGAAAATTTAATAAGATTATTGAGATTGACTACGAAAACAGATGTGTAGTCACACAACCTTGTGTAACAAATTTAGCAATTACTCATGCTGTTCAAAACAAAGGTTTTTATTATGCTCCAGACCCATCAAGTCAGATTGCATGCTCTATCGGTGGAAATGTTGCAGAAAATTCTGGTGGGGTTCACTCTCTCAAGTACGGTGCTACTACTAATAATCTTTTAGGTATTGAAGTAGTCCTAATGGACGGAACCATAACAAGGTTTGGTGGTAAAGTGATGGATGCTGAAGGATACGATTTCTTGGGTTTGATGACAGGCTCAGAAGGCTTACTTGGTGTTATTACAGAGGTTACCGTGAAAATTTTAAAATCTCCTGAAGTTGTCAAAGCAGCTTTAGTGGGCTTTCCTTCAATTGAAGATGCAGGAAACTGTGTTGCAAAAATAATCGCAGAGGGATGTATACCAGCTGGTATGGAAATAATGGATAAAGCATTAACAAAAGCTACTAATGATTACTCAAAAGCAGGCTATCCAACCGATGCCGAAGCAATGATGATAATAGAATTCGATGGAACAGAACATGAAGTTGAAGCTTACATTCAGAAGGCAAAAGAAATTGCTGAAAAAAATAATTCATCAAGTTTAAAAATAAGTAAATCAAACGAAGAAAGATTGAAATTTTGGGCTGGGAGGAAAGCAGCTTTCCCAGCTTGCGGAGTTTTAGCGCCTGATTATATGTGTATGGATGGTTCAATTCCTAGAGGAAAGCTTGCTGAGGTTTTAAATGAAATCTCAAGACTGTCTAAAAAATATAATTTGCCAGTAGCTAATGCATTTCATGCAGGAGATGGAAATCTTCATCCTTTAATAATGTTTGATGCAAACGATAAAGAGTCACTAAGAAAATGTGAAGAATTTGGTGCGGATATTCTCAAGTATTGTGTAAAAGTTGGCGGTGCGCTTACCGGCGAACATGGAGTTGGTATTGAGAAAAGAGAGTTAATGTGTGAAGCTTTCAATGATAGAGATATACAGCAACAATTAACTATTAAAGTAGCGTTAGATCCTAATTCTTTATTAAATCCTGGAAAAGTTTATCCAATACTTAGAAAATGTGCTGAGGAAGGAAGAGTTCATGTCCATGGAGGAAAAACAAAATTCCCAGACATCCCTAGATTTTAATCAAAATATTTTTAAACCGACTTCAAGAGAGGAAATAGTTGAGATAGTTAAGAATTGTTTTAAAAAAAATATACCTCTAGAAATTAATGGATTAAAATCCAAAAATAAAATTGGAAGGAATTTTCAATCTGAAAAAACCTTAGACCTCTCTGAATTTAAGGGTATAATTGATTACAAACCAGAAGAGCTCTATATCAAAGTTAAAGCTGGTACACCTTTGAAAGAAATAATAGAAGAGCTAGATAAAAATAATCAGCAATTAGCTTTTGAACCGAACGATTTTGGTTTCTTATTTTCTGGAGAAAGTAACAGCGGTTCGATCGGTGGAGTCGTTTCATGTAATTTTGCTGGATCACGAAGATTTAAAGTTGGCAGTGTTCGAGATCACATTCTTGGTTTTCAAGGGATTAATGGAAAAGGTGAAACTATTAAATCTGGGGGAACAGTAGTTAAGAATGTTACCGGTTATGATTTAAGTAAACTAGTATCTGGATCATTTGGAACACTCACGATATTAACTGAGCTTTCAATAAAAGTTTTACCAAAACCAGAAACAAGTAAAACTTTAATTATAAAAAACCCTCATCTTAAAAAAGCATTAGATTTTCTTGGAAAAGCATTGTCATCTTCTACAGATCCATCAGGAGGTGTATTTTATCCGGACTATTTTGGAAAAAATTTTGTTTTAAATGATCTTACACACGAGGGAGGCCTAACAGCTATCAGGATTGAAGGCCCAATAAATTCTGTTGACCAAAGATTAAAAAGATTATCAAAAGAATTAAGTTTATTAGATCAAGAGCTTTCCATTTTAGATAATGAGCAAAGTAATATTTTTTGGAGTAGGACAAAAAATTTGGAGGTCTTTAAAAAATTAGAAAGCAATCTATTAAGGCTAGTTCTTCCAATAAGTGAAACCTTACTTGTTATTCAAAAACTTAAAAGTTATGATATAAAATATTTTGTTGACTGGGGAGGGAGTCTGATCTGGGCAGTATTTGAGACATTAAACCCTAAAATACTAAGTGATATTAAGGATATTATAAAAAAACACCAAGGATATATCACTTTAATTAAAATTGAGGATGATCTAAAGGCCTCTGCTGATATTTTTACAATAGATCCAATTAAGTATAAAATAAGTGAAAAAATTAAAAGGAGTTTTGATCCAAAAAGAATTTTTAATCCAGGAAAAATGTACACAGGAATTTAAATGCAAACATCATTTACAGATAAACAACTTCAAAACAAAGATAATAAAACGAGTGAAACAATTATAAGGAAATGTGTTCATTGTGGAATGTGCAATGCTACTTGCCCTACCTATCAAATAAATGGAGAGGAATTAGAAGGTCCAAGAGGAAGAATATATCTTATAAAAGATATGTTAGAGAACAAGAAACCAGCCACAAAAGAAATAGCAAAACATATAGATAGCTGTTTATCTTGCTACTCATGTATGACGACTTGTCCTTCAGGAGTGAACTATATGCATTTAATTGACCATGGTAGAAATTACGTTGAAGAAACTTACAAAAGGCCTTTTTTGGATAGAGTATTTAGAAATATACTTTCGTTTGTATTACCAAAACCAAAAGTATTTTTGTTAATGGCTTTATCTTCTAAATTAATAAAACCATTTAGTTTTTTATTTCCAAAATTTATTAGAAACGCATTAAATTTAATGCCAGATAAGATTCCAGGAAAAAAATTGAAAGAACAGAAGGTTTACGAAGTTAAAGAAGGAAAGAAGGTTTCAAGAGTGGCTTTATTAACTGGATGTGTTCAAAGAGTTATTTCTCCTGAAATAAATGAGGCTACTATAAGACTTTTAAATAGGCACAATGTTGAGGTGGTAGTAATGCCAGACATTAATTGTTGTGGGTCTTTAAATCATCATTTAGGAAAACAAAAACTAGCACACGATTCATTTAAAAATAATATTGAGAGTTGGCACGAAGAGTATCTTAAAAACGGATTGGATGCGATAATAAGTAATACGTCTGGATGCGGGACAACTTTAAAAGATTATGGTCATATTTTTAAAAATGATAAAAATCTAAAAAAGAAAGCCAAAAAAATCTCAGAACTAACTAAAGATATTACTGAGTATCTTGATGAAAATCTAAAGCTAAATATAAATTTAAATTCTGAAAAAAAATACAGGATAGCGTACCATTCAGCATGTTCAATGCAACATGGACAGAAAGTTCATGATCAACCAAAAGATTTAATTTCAAAAACTGGTAATGAAGTATTGGATATTCCTGAGGGACATTTGTGCTGCGGATCTGCTGGTACTTATAATATTTTACATCAAAAGATGGCAAAATCACTTTTAAAGAATAAAGTAAATAATATAGAAAAAATTTCACCTGATTTTATTTCAACAGGTAATATAGGCTGCATGACACAAATATCAGCTGGCACTAGAATACCAATTATTCATACTGTAGAGTTACTTGATTGGTTTACCGGAGGACCAAAACCATACAAGTTAAATAATTTTTAAAATGAAAAAAAAGATTTTTGTTACTAGAAGACTTCTCAAAGAAAACGAGGAGAAACTTAAAGAATTATTTGAAGTTACTTTAAATAAAGACGATAAGATTTATAAACCTCAAGAAATAATAGATGGCTCAAAAAATTTTGACGGGATATTAAGCTCTGTTTCCGATCCTATTAATGCTGATACTATCTCTAAACTTTCTAGTTCTATAAAAATTATTGCTAACGGCGCAGTTGGCTTTGGAAATATAGATATAAAAGCTGCAAAAGAAAAAGGAATTACCGTGACGAACACACCTGATGTACTTACAGATGCTACAGCAGATATTCAGATTTTACTTTTATTAGGTGCTTCAAGAAAAGCTTATGAGGGACGTTTAGCGGCCGAAACTCAAAATTGGAAATGGTCATGGGATTTCTTGTTGGGAAAACAAATGTCTAATAAAAAACTTGGGATACTTGGAATGGGTAGAATAGGAAGAGCGGTCGCTAAAAGAGCGAAAGCATTTAATATGGAAATTCATTATCATAACAGATCTAAACTTTCACCAGAATTGGAAGATGGAGCAATTTATCATAAAGATCTAAAAAATCTTTTTAAGCAAAGTGAATTTTTATCTATCAATTGTCCCGCAACTCCTGAAACAACAAAACTTGTAAATAAAGAAACACTAAGTTATTTAGAAGAAAATACTGTTGTAGGTAACGCAGCCAGAGGAGATATAGTTGATGATGATGCGATGATTGAAGCATTAAAAAACGGAAAAGTTTTTGCTTACGGTCTGGACGTTTATAATGGTGAGCCTAAAATTCATCCAGAGTATTTAAAATTAAAAAATATTTTTTTACTTCCACATTTAGGAAGCGCAACAAAAAGGACTAGGTGGGACATGGCGTTTAGAGCTACGAAAAATTTAGAAGACTTCTTCTCTGGAAAGAAACCACAAGATCAAGTTAATTAGTACACCTATAGATTGAATCTATTATTTTACTTTAAAATTATTCTAAAATATATCGAGACTCTGATTTGAGATTGTGCTTAAATATTTCCGTTAATTAACTAACGGAGGACATATGTCAAAAATAAAAAAAGGAGTAAAAACTCCATCAAGACGTAAGTTCTTTAAAGCAGCAGCAGCTACGGGTGCTGCAGCGGCAGCAACAGTTGCAATGCCTAACGTTGCATTTGGTGCTCCTCAAACTTTAAAGATGCAAGCGGCTTGGCCGTCAGGCGCTAACATTTTCTTTGAAATGGCTGGCGACTACGCAAAAATGGTAGGCGACATGTCTGGAGGTGAATTAAAAATTGATCTTCAGCCAGTTGGAGCTGTAGTTAAGACTTCGGAAATTGGACAAGCAGTAAGTTCAGGTGTACTTGATATGGGACACTGGGTAACAGCTTACTGGTATGGAAAAAATCCAGCAGCTTCTCTATTCGGTACTGGTCCGTCATACGGAATGTCATCTCAAGAAATTATGGGATGGATAGAGTATGGTGGAGGTAGAAAACTTTATGATGAAACACTTGCAAAAGTTGGTTTCGATTATATTGGTTTCTTCCATATGCCAATGCCTGCACAGCCTTTTGGATGGTTCAAAAAGAACGTAACAAAAGTATCTGATGTAAAAGGTATGAAGTACAGAACAGTAGGACTAGCTACTAACGTATTAACAGCAATGGGAATGGTTGTAAGACAATTACCAGGTGGTGAAATTCAGCCTGCAATGAAGACAGGTTTGATTGAAGCTGCTGAGTTTAACAACCCAACATCAGACTCTCAATTTGGTATGCAAGACGTTTCTAAGCATTATCACTTAGGAAGCTTCCACCAATCACAAGAGATGTTTGAAATCCCGGTTAATAAGAAGACATTTAATGGATTATCGCCTAAACATCAGGCTATTCTAAAAAATGCTGCTTATGCTGCGAACAGTGATAACTACTTTAAAGCATTAGTAAGATACTCTGCTGACTTATCTAAATTGATGAACCAGCACAAAGTAAATGTGTATCAAACGTCAGATGCGATCTTAGCTCAACAATTAAAAGGTTGGGATAAAGTAATCGGTGATTTCAATAAGAAAGATCCATTCTTTAAAAAGATTGTAGACTCACAAAAAGCTTATGCTAAGAGAGTTATGAAATACTTACTCATGAACCAACCTAATTACAAGTTGGCTTACGAGAATGAGTTCGGTTCAATAGCAAAAGTTAAAATTTAATTATATTTTAAACATAAAAGGGGGTGTATTTGCGCCCCCTTTTTTTATGGAAATTATAAAAAAATTAGAATAGTTTAAAATTTCATGAGAGGATTTATTCACTTTGCAGATACTTTAAGTACTTCCGTAGGGAAGGCGTTTTCATGGTGTATCGTAATTTTAATGGGAGGAACTTGTTATGAAGTCGTTATGGCATATGCTTTCAATGCTCCTACTTTGTGGAATTTCGATTTTAGTTTACAAATGTATGGCGCAATTTTTATGATGGCAGGCGCATACACTCTATCTACAGAAGCTCATGTAAGAGGTGATGTAATTTACAGACTTTTTAAACCAAGAACACAAGGTTATATCGATTTAGTTTTATATTTTATATTTTTCTTCCCTGGTGTACTCGCGCTTGCGTTTTATGGTTATGAATATGCTTCGCTTGCTTGGAAGATAAAAGAAACAAGCTGGAACAGTCCAGCACAAATCCAAATTTATATGGCTAAATCTTTGATACCTGCAGCAGGAGTATTATTAATTATCCAGGGTATCAGCGAAGTTTGTAGATCAATTATTTGTATTCAAACCGGTCACTGGCCTGCTCGAATGGTAGTAGCAGAGGAGACAGAAAAAATGTTAATGCGAACTTCACAAGACGAGGATCAAAAAGATGTTATTTAGTTTAACCAATCCTGAAATTGCAATTCTAATGATGAGCATATTCCTGTTTGCAGTTCTTCTTGGTTTTCCAATTGCATTTACATTAATGGCAATGGGAGTTGGTTTTGGCTACTACGCTTATTTTGATCCCACTAGAATGGAACATATTTTTGATAATAGGATTTTCCAATTATTTGTTCAGAACACTTATACAGTGATGGATAATACTGTTTTAACCGCCGTCCCACTCTTTTTATTTATGGGCTACTTAGTTGAGAGAGCCGGAATAGTTTCTAGATTGTTTTTTGCGATCAGACTAGCATCTCATAGATTACCAGCTTCTATGGCTGTTGCCGCGCTTGTAACTTGCGCTTTATTTTCAACAGCGACAGGAATTATTGGTGCTGTTGTTACACTAATGGGATTACTTGCATGGCCTGCAATGATAAGGGCAGGATATGATAAAAAATTTGCTTCAGGAGTAATTTGTTCTGGTGGATGTTTAGGAATTTTGATTCCCCCAAGTATTATGTTAATTGTTTACTCAGTTATTGCTCAGCTTTCACCTTTAAGATTGTTTGCAGCAGCAATTTTCCCAGGATTATTATTAGCCGGTCTTTATATAATGTACGCAGTTACACTTGCTTATTTTAATCCATCAATAGCGCCGAAACCTCCAAAAGAGGATATTCCGCCAAGATCTGAAATTTTAAAAGAGGTTATGGTTTCGTTCTTACCACTTTTCTCATTAATAATATTAGTATTAGGAACTATCTTAGGAGGACTTGCTACTCCTGCAGAGGCTGCAGCAGTAGGAGCCTTTGGTGCATTAGTGCTTTCTTATTTTTACAAGACTTTAAAATGGAAAAATTTTAAAGAATCTGTATTTCTAACAGCAAAGACAACTGCAATGATAATGTGGTTATTCATTGGCTCTTGGACTTTCGCATCTGTTTTTTCTTACTTAGGTGGCCATGAGGTTTTTGAGCATTTCTTTAAATCAATGAATTTACAACCTTGGCAATTCTTAGTAATTACGCAAATAATTATTTTCTTATTAGGATGGCCATTAGAGTGGACAGAAATTTTAATTATATTTGTTCCAATATTTTTACCTTTAGTAGCTTTCTTCGAGGTAAATCCTTATTTTTTCGCAATGCTTATCGCTTTGAATTTACAAACTTCATTTTTAACACCGCCAATGGCAATGTCCGCGTACTATTTAAAAGGTGTTCAATCTAAAAATGTAGAGTTAATGGAAATATTTAGAGGCATTATGCCTTTTCTAGGCATTGTCATATTTGCCATGTTCTTAATGTATCTATTTCCAGGAATAGCTCTTTGGTTACCAGACACATTATTCGCTAATTAACAATTTAAATGATAGACGTTACATCTTTAAGTGCATACGATTTATCACAAAAACTTCATTCTGGTGAAATTTCTTCTTTAGATCTTTGCAAAGCTTATCTAGATAGAATTAAAAAATTTGAAAAAGATGTTCAGGCTTGGCAATTTTTAGACAAAAAACTTTTATTAGAAAAAGCTGAAGAAGCTGACACTTATAGAAAATCTGGAAAACCTTTAGGACCACTACACGGGATGCCAGTTGCGATTAAAGATATTATAGGTACATACGACATGCCAACTGAATGTGGAACAGTTTTTAGAAAAAAAATGTCTAATTCACAAGACTCGGAAATTGTAAACTTATTAAAAAATTCAGGCGCAATCATTATGGGCAAAACCGTTACTTGTGAACTTGCTTATATACATCCATCAAAAACGAAAAATCCTCATGATTATTCAAGAACACCAGGAGGATCATCAAGTGGATCAGCAGCAGCAGTTGCAGCTCATATGGCACCTTTATCTGTGGGTTCTCAAACTGGAGGATCAGTAATCAGGCCAGCATCATATTGTGGTGTAGTTGGATATAAACCTTCGTATGGATTAATCTCTAGAAACGGTGTTTTAAAAGTTTCGGATAAACTAGATACAATGGGCGTGTTTGGTAAAAATGTGAAAGATGTTGCATTATTAGCTAAATCACTAATTAGAAAAGATTTACATGACCCCTCAACAATTTATTTCGCTGCTGATAACATGATTCAGGAATGTGAGAAAGGACCAGTTTTTGATCCAAAGTTTATTTTTTATAAAACGAAAAATTGGAAAAATATAAATAAAAAATCACAGCAAGCTTTTGAATTTCTAATAAAGAACTTCAAAAAAAACATAGAGGTTTTTGATACACCGTCATACTTTGACGATATACCAAAGTATCATCAAATCATTCATGAAGTTGATATGGCAAATAATTTTCAAGTTTACTATAAAAAAGATAAAACTAAACTTTCAAAAGAAATGAGAGAAGCTATCTCTAGAGGATTAAAATATTCAGCAAAAGAATATGGCGATGCTTCAGATTTCATGAAACAAAGTTATGAGTCCTATAAAGAAGTTTTTGAAGATTACCACGGAATTATTACTCCGTCATCAAGCGGAGTTGCTGACAAAGGATTAAAATCTACTGGAAGTGCAGACTTTCAAAAAATTTGGACTTATCTTGGTTTGCCCACTATTTCATTACCTTTACTTACAGGAGAAAATGACTTACCATTAGGCGTTCAGTTAGTTGGTGATAAACTTGATGATTTAAGATTTTTAGGAACAGCTAACTGGCTTGAGAAAAATTGTAAAGATGAAGGATAAAGTTACAATAATAATTGGCGTTGCGCTTTGTACCCTGTTTTTAATTGGGTTAGCTACAACACTAACTAGATCAATGATGATTGGTTTTTTTGACGTGCTTCCTGTTTATATTTTAATGGGTATGGTAATTGTAATGATGTTCTATGAAGCCTTCATTGACAAAAAATAATCCTTACGCTCCTTATTTACTTTTGTTAATTCAGCCAATTTTTATGGCTACAAACACTATTGTTGCAAGAGGTGGCGTTGAGTCAGTGCCTCCTATTTCTCTAGCATTTTGGCGATGGCTTACTGTATTCATTATATTATTTCCATTTTTTTTTAACGAAATTTTAAAAAATAAAAAAGACTTAAATAAAGAGTTTTTTAAGCTTTTTTTCTTAGGCTCAATGGGTTGTGGTATATGCGGGTCTTTTCCAAATCTTGCAGGAATGACAACAACAATGGCAAATATTGGAATAATCTATACTTCTTCACCAGTTATAATAATTTTTTTATCAATTTTATTTTTTAAAGAAAAAATTAATTTTTTTAGGATAATGGGACTTTTAATTTGTATTTCAGGTGTTTTTATAATTATATCTAAAGGTAATTTAGATTTTTTAATAAATCTAAATTTTACAACAGGTGATCTATGGGTTTTGGGAGCAGCTTTAGGTTGGGCTCTTTACTCAATTTATTTATTAAATTGGAAATCAAAATTTAGTTTAATGGCTCGATTTACTTTAATCGCAATGTTTGGATTTATTTCACTTTTCCCATTTTTTGTTTTAGAAAATATTTACTTTGCCAAGACTAACTACAATCAGACATTTTTGTTCTGGATTATATTTGCTGCTATTTCTCCTAGTATTATTGCTTTCTCATTATATACACGGTTACAAAAATATGTTGGCGCATCATTTGCTGGGTTTACTTTATATTTATTTGCAGTTTATGGATCTATATTTGGAATTATAATTTTTGAAGAACCGCTTCTTAGTTTTCATTACTTAGGTGGTTTATTGGTCTTCACTGGAGTTTATTTCGCTAGGAAAAAAGCATGAAGTATCTTTATTTAGCTTTATCATCAATTATATTAGCTTACATTATAATTGTACTTTTCACTTATTTTTACCAAAGAAAATTACTTTATCACCCAAGTGAAAATAATTATACGGGAGATGAGATACAATTTGAATATAAAGAAGTTTTTATTGAAGTTGATAAAGATATAAAACTTAAATCATGGTTTTTGGAAAAAGACTTAAAAAAATATAAAACAATTTTATATTTCCATGGCAATGCAGGCGATCTAACTAATAGGGTTCATAAGCTTAATGAATTAAATAAATTTAATGTAAATATTCTTATTATTTCGTGGAGAGGATTTAGTGGTAATCCAGGAAAACCAACAGAGGAAAATTTATATAATGACGCTAGAAAATCAGTCGTGTGGCTCAACGAGGCTGGAGTTAAAAATAAAGTCATAATTTTATATGGCGAGTCACTCGGAACGGGTGTAGCCACAGAGTTGGGACAGGATAACTCTTTTGCAGGAATTGTTTTAGAGTCACCTTTTACTTCGATTGCTGATGCAGCAAAAATTTATTATCCTTATTTACCAATCGATTTATTAATAAAAGATAGATACGATTCTTCAAAAAAGATTAAAAATATTAATACTCCTATTTTAATCATGCATGGCAAGAAAGATGATGTTGTTCCTTTCAAAATGGGCTTAGAATTATTTGACAGGGCTAATCAACCAAAATTTAGTTACTTTTCCGAAAACGACGACCATATGATGGAATTTAACGATCAATTAATGAATTCTTTAAGAAAGTTTTTAGGCTTCAATACCTAACAAAGCCTTTGAAAAATATTCAGCATTAAAGGGTTGCAAGTCATCTTCTTTTTCACCCATTCCAATTGCAACTATAGGTAAATTATATTTCTTACAAATAGCAAGGACCACCCCGCCTTTTGCAGTGCTATCAAGTTTTGTAATTATAAGGCCTGTAAGATTATGTATTTTACTAAATTCTTCAACTTGACTCAGTGCATTTTGACCAGTAGTTGCATCAAGAACTAGAATTACTTCGTTAGGAAATGAATCATCAATTTTTTTCAGGACATTAATAATTTTTTTGTATTCTTCCATTAGATTTTTTTTATTTTGCAGTCTTCCTGCAGTGTCTATTAAGGCGATATCAATTTCATTTTTTTTTGCAAATTCTGCAGTTTTAAAAGCAACAGAAGCCGGGTCACTATTTATTTCTGACTTAATTATATCTACTTTTACTTTTGCAGCCCAAACTTGAAGCTGATCTATAGCTGCTGCTCTAAAAGTATCTGCGGCACCAAAGACAACGGATCTATTATTATCTTTAAAATACTTTCCTAGTTTTCCGATACTTGTTGTTTTTCCAACGCCGTTCACACCAGATACAACAATTACTGCAGATTTTGCATTCCCCATTAGGCTTAAATCTTTTTCATACTTTTGGAGATTTATCGCTAACTTATCAGCTAAGAGTTTTAAAATTTCTTTGTGATCGTCTAATTTTTTATCAACCTTAAAGTTTTCGAAATCTTTTCTAAGCTCTTTTGCTACATCAACACCAGCATCAGAAGAAATGATTAATTCCTCAAACTCTTCGAGAATGGTGGAGTCAACCTTTTTTTTAGAAAAAATATTTTTAAAGCCTTCTGAAAAGCTCGATGAACTTTTTCCAAGTCCTGATTTAAACTTATCAAAAATTCCCATTTTATATTTCTACTTTTATATTCTTTATTTCTGACACTGGACCAGTCATAAATATATTATTTTTTTCATCTAAAACTATATTTAAGACCCCCTCTTTAAATTTAATAGCAACTTTGTTTTCTACTAATTTGTTATTTTTTCCAGCAACGGCCGTTGCACAAGCTGCTGTTCCACATGCCTTAGTAAGCCCAGCACCTCTTTCCCAAACATTAACTAAAATATTTCTTTTATCTAAAATTTGTGCAAATGTTACATTTGTTTTTTCGGGAAATAATTCATGATTTTCAATTAAAGGTCCTATTTCTTTCAAATCGTGTTTAAAGCAATCATCTACGAAAAAAACTATGTGGGGGTTTCCTACGTTTAGACAAAATCCACCAGTAAATTTTTCGCCTTGTACATTTAGCGAGACGTCAGCAGGATTTACTGTTTTTGATAACGGAATATCTTCAAAATTAAATAAAGGCTTTCCCATTTCAAGCTCTACCATTAAATTTCCAACAATTTTAGCATTAAGACTACGATTACTTGTTTTTAGTTTAATTTGGTTAACATTTAAATTTTTGCTCAAAAGATACGCAACACATCTTGAACCATTTCCACAAGCACTTACTTCACCCCCGTCAGAATTAAAAATTGTTATTGGAAAAGAATTCTCTTTCTCTTTTTCTATAAAAATTATTTGATCAAAACCAATATTGCTTCTTTTTCCTAACTCAATAATTTTATCTTTGGTTAAGTTGATAGGATTTGATCTTCTATCGATAATAATGAAATCATTACCCAATCCATCCATTTTATATGCGTTAATCGTTGCCATAATTGATTAGTATAATTATTCATTGACTTTTAAAACCCCAAATTGTAGTTTCCACAAACTTTCCGCAAATACACATGTTTTTGCGGTGCTCTTGAAAACAAGAGTGTCGACACTAGTCAGCGAAGGTTCGCCCACTAGTGCGATAGGTGTTGGACGTTATAAAAATGTTTGAAAATTTAACAAATAAATTAGAAAGTATTTTTTCTAAATTAAAAAGCGCTCCCTCATTGACTGAGGAGCAAGTTGACTCTGGTTTAAAAGAGATACGATTAGCTTTATTAGAGGCTGATGTGGCTCTTCCTGTCACTAAAGAATTTATAGCCAACGTTAAACCAAAAGCAATTGGCAAAGAAATTATAAAATCAACATCTGCTGGACAGATGATAGTTAAAATTGTTTATGATGAACTGGTTAATATTTTAGGTTCTAAAAATGAAGAGTTGAACTTCAAAGCTGTTCCACCAGTTTCACTGTTATTGGTTGGATTACAGGGTTCAGGTAAAACAACTTCTGCAGTAAAGTTAGCAAAAAATATAGAAAAGAATTATAAAAAAAAAGTAATGGTAGTTAGTTTAGACGTTTACAGACCAGCTGCTCAAGAACAACTTAAATTACTTGCTGAAGCAAACGAAATTCAATGTTTGCCTATAGTTGAAAAGCAACAACCAATAGACATTACTAAGAGAGCATTAAATGCAGCCAACCTCAATGGCTCAGATGTAATTATATTTGATACTGCAGGAAGAACTCAGATAGATCTACCAATGATGTCTGAGATTAAGCAAATTAAAGACATTACAAAACCAGCTGAAACAATTTTAGTAGCTGATGCATTAACAGGACAAATAGCTGTAAATTTAGCAAAGGAATTTGACACCACTGTTAATCTTTCTGGAATTATTCTTACGAGGGTTGATGGTGATGTGCGTGGTGGCGCAGCATTAAGCATGAAACATGTAACCGGCAAACCAATTAAGTATATTGGTGTTGGAGAAAAAATCACCGATCTTGAACTTTTTCATCCTGACCGATTAGCTAACAGAATCTTGGGAATGGGCGACGTAGTAACTTTAGTAGAAAAAGCTCAACAAGATTTAAGTGAGGAAAAAATTAAAGAGACAGAAGATGAATTAAAAAAAGGAATATTCACAATGGACTCATATCTTTCACAGTTAAGGCAAATGAAAAAAATGGGTGGAATGGAAGGGGTTATGTCTATGTTGCCAGGAGTGAATAAAATGAAAGCAAAAATGGATCAAGCAAATATAGATGAAAAAATGTTAGTGGAAAATGAAGCAATTATTTTATCAATGACTAAAAATGAAAGAGAAAATCCAAAAATTATTAGTGGATCAAGACGTAAAAGAATTTCTAAAGGAGCAGGTGTAGATGTTTCAAAAATTAATAAACTGTTAAAACAATTTAAAATGATGTCAGATATGATGAAAAAAATGTCTCAAGGAAAAAAAATTCCATCTGGAATGATCCCAGATGAAATGCTCAATCAACTAAAATGAAAGGTATAAAATGTTAAGAATAAGACTATCAATGGGCGGAGTTAGAAAAAGACCCATTTATAAAATTGTAATTGCTGACAGTAGATACCCAAGAGATGGAAAATTTATTGAAAAAATTGGCTCTTACAATCCTTTACTTCCTAAAGATAAAAAAGAAAGAATAAAAGTAGAAGTAGAAAGAGTAAAATATTGGATGAGTAAAGGAGCTCAGCCAACGATGAGAGTTTCTAGATTATTAGGTGAAGTGCAGTTAATGCCAATGCCAAAACCAGGGAATAATCCTCAAAAGGCAATACCAAAAAAAGATAGAAAAAAAGCTGAAGGAGATAAAAAAGAGGAAACTAAAAAAGACGCTCCAGCAGCTGACGGTAAAAAGCCTGATCAAAAAGCTGAGGCTAAAAAAGAAGAACCTAAAAAGGAAC